>NZ_BDBP01000090.1 GCF_001613045.1 Nocardia lijiangensis NBRC 108240
GCAGGGCGACCGCGGCGGCGGGCCGCGCGCCGCGCCGCCACCACAGCGTCGAGTAGCCCGCCTGCATGACCGCGAACGACGACGCGCCCGCGATGAGCCGGCGGTCATTGTCGGGTTCGATGAGCAGGATGTCGCCGACGGTCGCGGCACCGAGCGAGCCGAGCAGGATGGTGCGCTCGGTGGGCTCGATGTCGACGCCGCTGGTCGCCACGTCGGCGGCGAGCAGCGGCATCATCAGCGGTTTGGCGACCCACTGGAGCCGGTCGCGGCCGGTGACCGCGCCGAGCACGGTCACGGCCGCGGCGGCGAGGAATCCGGCGCGAAAGGGACGCCCCGAGCCGGGGAACGAGGTGGTCCGCGCCGGGGCTGCGGTGGAACTCATGTCAGAAGCTCGCCTCGGTCGGCGCGGGCGGCAGTGTCACGACCTGACCCGCGTAGCTGAGGCCCGCGCCGAAGCCGAGCAGCAGCGCCAGCTGGCCGCCCTTGGCCTTCCCCGTGACCAGCATTTCCTCCATGGCCAGCGGAATCGAGGCGGCGGAGGTGTTGCCGGTGTTCTCGATGTCGTTGGCCATCGGGATCTCGTCGGCGAGGCCGAGGTTCTTCTTCATCAGGTCGTTGATGCGGGCGTTGGCCTGGTGTGGGATGAAGACCTCGATGTCCTCCTTGGCCACCCCGGAGGCCTCGAGCGCGTCGGCCAGCGCGCGCGGCAGCGTGACGGCCGCCCAGCGGAACACGCGCGGGCCTTCCATGCGCAGCGACATCCGGCCGACCGGCTCGACCTCGGGGTCGGTGCCCTGCAGGGCCTGGGCCTTGTTCATGAACTCCAGGAAGTCGACGTCCTGGGCGATCGCTTCGGCGTTCTCGCCGTCGCTGCCCCACACCGTCGGGGAGATGCCGTTCTCCTCGCTCGGGCCGACGACGACCGCGCCGGCGCCGTCGCCGAAGATCATGGCGGTGCCGCGGTCGGTCGGGTCGAGTCCGACGGTCATCGTCTCGGCGCCGATCACCAGCACGTAGTCGGCCGAGCCCGCCCGGATCAGGTCGGCGGCGACGCCGAGGCCGTAGCCGAAGCCGCCGCAGCCGGACGTTAGGTCGAAGGCCGGGATCCCGTTGATGCCTAGATCGGAGGCGACGGTGGGGGCGCCGTGCGGGGTTAGCTTCAACCAGCTGGAGGTACACAGGATGAGCGCGCCGATCTTGGACCGGTCGATGCCGGTGTTCACCAGCGCGCGTTCACCCGCGGCCGCGGCGATCGACCGCAGCGTCTCGTCACCGCTGATCCAGCGCCGGTTACGGATGCCCGTGCGCTCGTAGATCCACTGGTCCGTCGAATCGAGAACCTCGCACACCTCGTCATTGCTGACGATGCGCTGCGGCCGGTAAGCACCGATTCCGAGCATCGCAACATTTTCGCGACTCTTGTTTACTGCAATGCCCACCACGGTGACTCACACGTCCTTCAACTTTCGGACAACTCGAACTGTCGTCCAGGCTAACCCAGCGCAAGATCCTTGAGACCGAGGATCGAGCGATACTCCAACCCCTCGGCGGCGATCACCTGGTCGGCGCCTGTCTCCCGATCCACGACGGTGGCGACACCGACCACGGTCGCACCCGCCTCGCGCAGTGCGCGCACCGCCGTGAGCGGGGAATTTCCGGTGGTGGTCGTGTCCTCGACGACGAGCACCCGCTTGCCGACGATGTCGGGCCCCTCGATCTGACGCTGCATGCCGTGGCTCTTGGCGACCTTGCGCACCACGAACGCGTCGATGGGGCGGCCCGGCGCGTGCAGCACCGCGAGCGCGACCGGGTCTGCGCCCATGGTGAGCCCGCCGACGGAGTCGAAATCCCAGTCCGCGACCAGCTCGCGGAGCAATTTGCCGATCAGTGGCCCCGCGCTGTGGTGCAGGGTCGCCCGGCGCAGGTCGACGTAGTAATCGGCCTCCTTGCCGGAGGACAGCGTCACCTTGCCGTGCACGACGGCGAGCTCGCGCACCAGCGCGGCCAATTTCTCACGGTCGGTGCCGAGCACGGAATCGCTGGTTGTCGCCTCGTCGATCATGTCTAAGTCCTTCCGCGTGAATTGAACAGGCCCCGATTCATTCGGACCTGCAGGGTTCGCGGGATGAGTCCGGCCATCGCCGTGATCGCTTTGTACTGCGCACCGGGCACGCTGATCACCCGGTCCTTGTCCAGATCACTCAGCGAACCGGCGACGACCTGCTCGACGGAAAGCCACAACGGTTTCGGCAGCGAGGACATCTCGATACCGGCTCGCTCATGGAATTCGGTGTGGACGAATCCGGGGCACAACGCCTGGATCCGGACCCCGGTTCCAGCGAGTCCGCCCGCCAACCCTTCCGTGAAGGATACGACGTACGACTTGGAGGCCGAGTAGGTCGATCCCCGACCCGGCACCAGGCCTGCGACGCTGGCCACATTGACGATCGACCCCTTGGCCGCGGCGATCATCGACGGCAGCGCCGCGTGAGTGAGCTGGAGCACGGAAGTGACGTTGACGTCCAGCTGCGCCTGCAACTTCTCGTAGGGCAGCGTCCAGAACTCCCCGGAGTGCGCGAATCCCGCGTTGTTGACCAGGAATTCGATGCCGTCGGCGGCGCGGGCGGCGACCCGCTCCCGGTCCGCGGCCTGCGCGAGATCGGCGGCGAGCACCTCGGAGCGGGTGGCGTATTTCCGTTCGACCTCGTCGGCCAGCGCCTCCAGCCGCTCGGCGTCCCTGGCGACGAGCACCAGGTCGTAGCCCAGCGACGCCAGCCGCAGCGCGAACCCGTGACCGATGCCGGAGGTCGGTCCGGTGATCAGCGCGACGGGTCGGGTGGCGCCGGGCAGGCGCGCGGGAACGGAGCTGTCGGTCATCGCGGCACAAATCCAATCGAGCGTGTCACTGCGGCACGGGGCCCTGGTACGGACGGAATCCGGGGTGGAAGGGGCCGCCGGGCCGGTCCGGCTCGTCGGCCGCGGGGCGCGGCTCCTCGTCCCAGTCGGCCTCGGGCTCGTCGCCGGCGGACCAGCGGTCCTCGCGCACCCTGGAATCAGGGACGACGGCCAGCGAGGGTCGGCGCGACTGCTCGCCCGCGGGCTCGGCGCGCAGTGACGCGCGCTCGTCCGGTTCCTCGAGGAAGTCCTCGTCGGCGAAGTCGCTGTCGGAGAAATCCCGATCGTCGCGGTCGTCGTAGCCGCGGTCCCGGTCGTCGCCGTCCGCACCGGGCGGAAGCACACGGGAGGAGCCGCGGGCTTGCCCGCGTGACTCCTCGGCGCGGCCGCGGGTCTTGGGGTGCGGACGGCCAGGGTCGTGATCGGCGTTGTCCCCCCCGCGCGGGTCGCTGACCGGTGGCAGCACGTGCAGCAGACCGGACAGCCGCAGCACCGAGTCGATCGCGGACTCCCAATCCTTCGCCGCCGTGCCGACATTCAGCATGCCGAGGGTCCAGTTGCCTTCGCTCCATAGCATCTGCACGGTGTCGGGCAGCGTCTCGATGAACGCGACCATCCGCTGATCGACCGCGTGCCTGGCGATCTCCGGGTTCGTCGCGAAGACGACCCGGTCGCCGATGGCACCGAGCAACTCCAGATCCGCGTCCTTCGGCGGGGACGCGGTCTTGAGCCGCATGTCGACATCGATGTCCGAACCGATCTGGCGGCGCACCGCGACCAGCGTCGCGGCGTCCTCCAGATCGAACAGAACGAACTTCTCGCCCTTGCGAATACCGGAGACCACGTCGACCGCCGACAGGTAGCCGAGTTTGGCCAGCGCGCCGCGCCGCCACGTCGACGGGAGTGCCGGTTCCACCGACACGTAGGTGTACCCCTGGGCCTTCGCCCAGACCTGGCGCGCGTGACCGGTCCGCTGTCGCTGGACCCGATCGAAATACAGCAGAACGATCGCGCCAACAAGCGCGATCGCCGCCAACCCGAACCACATAGCCGTCATCGCGGTCTACCCTAATAGGCCCGGCCGGTGGAACGCCTTCTTTGGTGCCGCGCCGGGCCGCGCATCTTGTGCCGCCGCACGATGGCCTGCCTCGATCCTCCGCCCGGACCGGGCGGAGGCGAGGGCGCCGCTCATCTTGTGCCGCCGGGCAGCGCGGTGCTGATGATGATCTTGGCGCGGATCGATCCGTCCTGGCCCTTGTCGCCCTGCACCATGACCATGTCGCCCACGGGCAGATCGGCGGGCTTGGCTCCGGACAGCGAGATCACCTGGGTGAGCTCGTCGGTCAGCACGTTCATCGTGTTGCCGGAGAGGGTGTCGATGATGAGCTGGCCTGCCTCGTTGGCGCTGATGGTGCCCATGGTCGCGCCGATGCCGTCGATTCCGGGCAGACCGGGCATCTCAGGCAGCTTGCTCGGGCCGGGCTGTCCGGGCGGGTGATGGGTCGTCGTGTGCGTGGCGGTCGCGGCTGCCGTCGTGGACGACGAGTCCCGCTCGCCGAGCACCAGCCCGGCGACCACTCCGGCCACCGCGACGAGCGCCACGACGCCCAGGGTGAGCGCGACCCACAGTCCTGTATTGCGTTTGGGCGGTTGCTGATCCATCGGTGGGCCGCCCGGCGGCACGGCGCCCGGCGGAACGCCCCCGGGCTGATTCATTCCCTGCGCACCGGGGAACTGGGGTCCTCCTGGATATTGATTGCCGTAGCCGCCTTCGTAGCCGCCCCACTGGCTCTCCATCGGCGGGAGCTGTTTGGTGGCGTTCTCGGGCGGCGGGCCCCACTCGAATTGTTCGGGCGTGGGGTACCGGGTGGTGTCTCCGGACGGGTCGTAGCCGGACGCACCCGGCGGACCGAGGTGTTCGGTCGGCGTATCCCCCGGCCGCTGCCCCCAGGGATCCTTAGGGTTCGTCATGCTTCCAGAGTAGGCGCACCCAGACCTCTGCTCCGGCCGTCCGCGAGCATTCGACGGACTCGATCCGACAAGCGCCCGCTGGGCCGCCGATCCCCCACGTCGAAGTAAGCCACCTGCCGAATACGCGAACGCCCCCGCCCACCTCGGGCGAGGGCGTCCTGCGCATTCAGCGGCCGACGATCAGGCCGTCGCCGTCCTTGCTCACGCCGACCTTGACGGTGTCGCCGTCGGCGACCTCGCCCGCGAGCAGTTCCTTGGCGAGGGTGTCGCCGATGGACTGCTGGATCAGCCTGCGCAGCGGGCGGGCGCCGTAGACCGGGTCGTAGCCGCGCACGGCGAGCCAGAACCTGGCCGAATCGCTGACGTCCAGCTTCAGCCTGCGCTGCGCCAGGCGCTTTTGCAGCTGGTCGAGCTGGATGTCGACGATCTGTTCCAGCTGCTCCTCGTCGAGCGCGTGGAACATGACCACGTCGTCGAGGCGGTTGAGGAACTCGGGCTTGAACGCCGAGCGCACCGCGTTCATGACGAAGTCCTTGTCACCGCCCGCACCCAGGTTCGAGGTGAGGATGAGGATGGTGTTGCGGAAGTCCACCGTGCGGCCCTGGCCGTCGGTGAGCCGTCCCTCGTCGAGCACGGCGAGCAGGATGTCGAACACATCCGGGTGCGCCTTCTCGATCTCGTCGAACAGCACCACGGTGTAGGGCCTGCGCCGCACCGCCTCGGTGAGCTGGCCGCCCTGGTCGTAGCCGATGTAGCCGGGAGGCGCGCCGACCAGGCGGGCCACCGAATGCTTCTCGCTGTACTCGCTCATGTCGATCCGAACCATGGCGCGTTCGTCGTCGAACAGGAAGTCCGCCAACGCCTTTGCCAGTTCGGTCTTGCCGACGCCGGTGGGGCCGACGAACATGAACGAGCCGGTCGGCCGGTTCGGATCGGCGACGCCCGCGCGCGCCCTGCGCACCGCGTCGGAGACGGCCTGCACGGCCTCCTTCTGGCCGACGACGCGACGCCCGAGCTCCTCCTCCATGCGGAGCAGCTTCTGGGTCTCGCCCTCCATCAGCCTGCCCACCGGGATTCCGGTCCACGCGGACACCACCTCGGCGATGTCATCGGGGCCGACCTCCTCCTTGAGCATCACCTCGCCGTCGGGCGCGGCGCCGTTGACCTTCTCGGCCTTGGCAAGCTCCTTCTCCAGCGTCGGGATCCGGCCGTACCGCAGTTCGGCCGCTTTACCGAGATCGCCGTCGCGCTCGGCGCGCTCGGACTCGCCGCGCAGGCTCTCCAGCTGCTCCTTGAGGGTGCGGACCTGGTCGATGGCGTTCTTCTCGTTCTGCCACCGGGTCATCAGCTGGTTGAGCTTCTCGCGGTCGTCGGCCAGTTCCTGGCGCAGCTTCTCCAGGCGCTGCTTGGAGGCCTCGTCGGTCTCCTTGCTCAGCGCCACCTCTTCGATCTCGAGTCGGCGCACCGCGCGCTCGACTTCATCGATCTCCACCGGGCGCGAGTCGATCTCCATGCGCAGCCGCGAGGCCGACTCGTCGACCAGGTCGATCGCCTTGTCCGGCAGGAACCGCGAGGTGATGTAGCGATCCGAGAGGGCGGCCGCGGCCACCAGCGCGGAGTCGGTGATGCGCACGCCGTGGTGCACCTCGTAGCGCTCCTTGATGCCGCGCAGGATGCCGACGGTGTCCTCCACCGAGGGCTCGCCGACCAGCACCTGCTGGAAGCGGCGCTCCAGGGCGGCGTCCTTCTCGACGTGCTTGCGGTACTCCTCCAGCGTGGTCGCGCCTACCAGGCGCAACTCGCCGCGGGCCAGCATCGGCTTGATCATGTTGCCCGCGTCCATCGCCGATTCGCCGGTCGCGCCCGCGCCGACGATGGTGTGCAGCTCATCGATGAAGGTGATGATCTGTCCCGCGCTGTTCTTGATGTCCTCGAGCACGGCCTTGAGCCGCTCCTCGAATTCACCGCGATACTTCGCGCCCGCCACCATCGCGCCGAGATCCAGTGACACGACGGACTTTCCGCGCAACGACTCCGGGACGTCGCCCGCGACGATGCGCTGGGCGAGCCCCTCGACGATCGCGGTCTTGCCGACGCCGGGCTCGCCGATCAGCACCGGGTTGTTCTTGGTGCGGCGGCTCAGCACCTGGACGACGCGCCGGATCTCGGTGTCGCGCCCGATGACCGGGTCGAGCTTGCCGGAGCGCGCGGCCTCGGTGAGGTTGGTGGAGTACTTCTCCAGCGCCTGGTAGGTGCCCTCCGGGTCGGGGCTGGTCACCCTGGCGCTGCCGCGCACGGTGGTGAACGCCTCGCGCAGCGCGTCGGCGGTCGCGCCGTACTTGGTGAGCAGCATGGTGACGTCCGTGTCGCCCTGGGCGAGGCCGACCACGACGTGCTCGGTGGAGACGTACTCGTCGCCGAGTTCGGTGGCCAGCCGCTGGGCCGCGGTGATGGCGGCCAGCGCCTCGCGCCCGAGTTGCGGCGTGGTGGTCGCGCCGGTCGCCCTGGGCAGCCGGTCGACGATGTCCTGTGCCTCGCGCCGAATCGTCGCGGGGTCGACGCCGACGGCCTTCAGCAGTGGGGCGGCGATGCCGTCGGTCTGATCCAGCAACGCCACCAGCAAGTGCGCCGGACGAATCTCCGGGTTGCCCGCGGCCGACGCCGCTTGGAGGGCTGCGGTCAGCGCCGCCTGGGTCTTGGTGGTGGGATTGAACGAGTCCACGAGTCACCTTCCTCTAGTCGATTCCACAGCATCGAGTGCCCTTCCCGCGCGAGATGACGCGCGGGCTCGTGCTGTTCCTATCGGTCCAACGTGGGAAAGGTTGAGTCTGTTCCGCTCAAGTTTAAAAACTTTCCGGCGGCCCGCCACCCGGCCGTTCCAGCGGCTCAACGCTACGCCGCGCCATCGTCGAATGCGATGAATCGCAGCGCCGGTGGTGTAGGGATGCATACAAGCACCATGACCGGTTAGTTGATGCATCACCCTTCAGCCGAACCGAGGAGCGAACCGATGCGCGCGATCGTGATACGGAAGTTCGGAGATCCCGTCGAGATGGCCGAGATGCCGGTGCCCGAGCCCGGCACGCAAGCGGTCAAGGTGCAACTCGACGCAGCGGGCGTCAACCCCTTCGACCTCAAGATGGCCAAGGGCATCCTGGAAGGCAAGCTGCCGCACGACTTTCCGGCGATCCTCGGCGTAGACGGCGCGGGCAGCATCGCCTCGGTCGGCCCTGGCGTCACGAAGTTCACGGTCGGCGACCGCGTCGTCGGCAAGTTCCTCGTCCCGCCCGTCGGCCACGGCAGCTTCGCCGAGTATTCGGTCCTACCCGAGGACGCGACGCTGGTGCCTATCCCGGAATCGGTCACCACGCTGGCCGCCGCTGCCCTGCCGACCGCGGGCGTCACCGCGCAGGACCTGGTCGACGCGGCCGAGATCCGGCCCGGCCAGAAGGTGCTCATCGTCGGCGCGACTGGCGGCGTCGGCTCGTTTCTTGTACAGCTGGCCAATATCGCGGGCGCGCACGTCATCGCGACCGCGCGCGGCGACACCGCCGATCGGATGGCCAGGCTCGGCGCGGCCGAGACGGTGGACTACAGCCAGGCGCCCGTCGCCGATTCGGTGCGCTTCACCAACCCCGACGGCGTCGACGTGCTCTTCGACCTGGTCAGCCCGCCCGAGGCGCTCGCGTCGCTGACCGAACTGGTGCGTGCGGGCGGCGCGGTGTACTCCATCGTCTTCTCGGCCGACGAGGCCGCGCTGCGCGACCGCGGCCTGCGCGGCGGCAACTTCGAATCCAAGGGCCGCGCACCGGAACTGACCAGGCTGCTGGCGCGCGTCGCGGCGGGCGACGTGGTGGTGCCGATCGACGCGACCGTTCCGCTGGAGCAGGCGCCCACCGTCCTCGGCACCGCGGGCGCGCGCGGCAAGACCGTGCTGGCCATCTGAGCGAGCGAGAGCGCGAAATGAGCACCCGCCCCGTCGAATTCGGCCTGTTCCTGATCCCCGACGCCGACGACTACGGTCAGCTCACCGAGGTGGCTGCCTACGCCGAATCCGCCGAACTCGACCTGATCGGCATCCAGGATCACCCCTATCAGCGCCGCTTCCTCGACACCTGGACGCTGATCACCGCGCTCGCCGTGCGGACCGAACGGATCACCTTCTTCCCCGACGTCGCGAACCTGCCGCTGCGCAATCCCGCGGTGCTCGCCAAATCCGTTGCCTCACTGGACATCATGACCGGCGGACGGATCCAGCTCGGGCTCGGCGCAGGCGCGTTCTGGGACGCCATCGCGGCCATGGGCGGCGAACGGCTGAGCAAGGGCGAGGCGGTGCAGGCGCTGGCCGAGGCGATCCACGTCATCCGCGCGATGTGGAGCGACGAGCGCGCGGTCCGGGTACCGGGCGCCTTCCACCGCCTCGCGGGCGCGCACCCGGGCCCTCCACCGCAGCACGCCCCGGGCATCTGGCTCGGCGCGATGGGACCGCGCATGCAGACGCTGACCGGCACGCTGGCCGACGGCTGGCTGCCCTCGGCGGCCTGGGCGCCGCCGGAGTTCCTCACCGAAGCGGGCAAGCGGATCGACGAGGCCGCGGCGAGCGCGGGCCGGGACCCGCTCGCGATCCGCCGGGTCTACAACGTCTCGGGCACCATCACCGACAACAGCGTGGACCGCGGCTTCCTGGAGGGGCCGGTGAGCCGCTGGGTGGACGATCTGACCGCGCTGCACGCCGCCCAGCGCATCGATGCCTTCGTCTTCTGGCCCACCGAGGGCGATCCGAGGCAGCAGATCCGCCGGTACGCCGAGCAGGTCGCGCCCGCCGTTCGCGCCGCCGTTGCCGGGGCATCCTGACATCGGGTCGCCGGTGATGCGGTCAACTTGTGCGTAGATGGCGCACGAGCGGCCCCTGTCCTCCCGTTGCGGGTACCCATTCAGAGAACCACACCGTGCGCAGGTTCACCTGCCCCCGCTATTCTGGTCGGAGGCCCAACCATGGGGCCGAGCGCAGCGAGGCAGCAGCGGGCGCGTGAGCGCCGTGAGCCAGCCGGGCGGACATCCCGAGCTGCCGACTTAGCCGAGGGATAACCCGGAGCGGTCGAGAGCATGCTGCGCATACCCACACGACCACGGACTTTTCGGGGATACTTGTCTCCGGAGGACCGCCGGTTACGGGCAAGTCCCTGCGCAGCAGTCGATAGCGGATGCGCAGCTATAAGCGGGAAGGAAGGACATCTCGTCGTGGATGCGCGTTCGGCAGCGCTGGTCCGCGCCAACTTCCGTTGGGTGAGCGAATCACCAGGCGGACCCGAGCGGTTGATCAGTGCGTTCTATGGTCATCTGTTCGCCGAGAACCCGCGCCTGCGCGAGCTGTTCCCGCCCGCGATGGACATGCAACCGAAGCGGCTGGCCACGGCCATCCAATTCGTGCTCGACCACTTGGAACATTGGGATCGCGCGCAGAGGTTTCTCGAGCAGCTGGCGCGCGACCATCGCAAATACGGTGTAGAGGCCGCCCATTATGACCAGGCGGGCCGTGCGCTGCTCGCCGCGTTCCGCGTGTACAACGGCGCGGCATGGACCCGTCAGCTCGAGGAGGGCTGGCGCGACATCACGATCTTGATCTCGGCCTCGATGGCCATCGGCGCCAACTCCGACAAGTCCCAGCCGTACTGGGAGGCGACGGTGGTCGGCCACCGCAGGGTGCTCGAAGACCTGGCCATCGTGCGCTTGCAGTCCGATAGCCCCGTGCCCTACCTAGCCGGGCAGTACGTCCCGGTCGCGGTGCCTCAGCGGCCCAAGATGTGGCGCTACTTCTCGCCGGCGATTCCGTCGAATCCCTACGGCGAGATCGAATTCCACGTGCGCAAGATCCGCGGCGGGTGGGTGAGCCCGGCCATCGTCAACGAGACGCAGGTGGGCGACCGCTGGCTGATCGGCGGCCCGCTCGGCGGGCTGCACGTGGAGCGCGACACCGGGCGCGACGTGCTGCTCATCGGCGCGGGCACCGGCATCGCTCCGCTGCGTGCCCAGCTCATCGAGATGAGCCAGCGCGGTATCAACCCGCGCGTGCACTTCTTCATCGGCGGCCGCTACCCCTGCGACCTCTACGACGTGGAGAACATGTGGCAGCTCTCGCAGAGCAATCCGTGGCTCACGGTGGTCCCGGTCTGCGAGCAGAAGACCAATCCGTGGTGGTACCCGCACCCGGCCACCGACGCGCCCTACGGCATGCACCGCACACTGGTCGGCAATCTGGGCGCGGTGGTGGCCAGCTTCGGCGCGTGGGCCGACCGCCAGATCCAGATCGCGGGCTCGGCGCGGATGATCGCCGACACCCGCAGGGCGCTCATCGCGGTCGGCACCCCGGAACACGTCATCAGCTGCGATCCCGTCTGATCCACCGCGGCCCCCGCCGCGATGCCCCACAACACCAGAGGAGTTCCCATGACGGAGCCGGGCGCGCTCGGCAACGGAGTCGCGCAATCGGAGTGGACCTCGACCGTCGTCGGTCACCACCGTTTGCGCCACGACCTGGCGGTGATCCGCCTGATCGGTGAGTTCGTTCCGTTCATCGCAGGCCAGTCCGTCGAGGTCCGGGTGCCGCAGCAACCCGGCGTGCACCGCAGGCTCTCCCCCGCGCTACCGCCCTCGCTGGACGGCAAGCTGGAATTCCACGTGCGCACCGTGCCGGGCGGCTGGCTCAGCGGCTCGTTGGTCGCCGACACCCAGCAGGGCGACGAGTGGCGCATCGCCGCGCCGCAGGGCGCGTTCACCGTCGATCCCGAGGGCGACGAGGTAGTGATGATCGCGGGCGGCACCGGCCTCGCGCCGATGCGCGCGCAGATCCTGGAACTGGCCAGGCAGCCCGAACCGCCGAACACCTACCTGTTCGTCGGCGGCAGCTCCCCGCGCGATCTGTACGCCTCCGACATGCTGTACCTGCTCGCCGAGGAGCTGGACTGGCTCACCGTCGTCCCGGTGGTGGAGAGCCTGGACGACCCGGGCTGGGAAGACGAGTGGTACGAGCAGACGCGCGTCGACATCGGATTCCCCGCCGACGAACTGCTGCAGGGCACCCTGGCCGATGTGGTCGGCTCGCACGGCGCGTTCGATCGTCATCAGGTGCTCGTGTGTGGTTCACCCGCGATGACGCGGGCCACGCTGGATCGGCTCGTCGAGACCGGCACGCCCGCCGAACGCATTCAGTACGAAGGGCTTTGACCGCCATCGTTCCGGCGAAGGCCGGGATCCAGTCGCAGACCCGCGGATAGTCGTCACCCGCTTGGATCCCGGCCTTCGCCGGAACGACGAGCGCCCGCCTAGAACAGCGGGTCGTGGCGGATGCTCTTGGTCTGGGTGCCCGCCGCCATCAGGCGGAACTTGGTGGTCTGCACCATCGAGGGCGAGCCGACGATCTGCACGTCACGATCGGCCCAGGGGCCGTAGCTGGCGACCACCTTGCCGATCTGGCCGGTCATGCGCGGCTCCAGCCCCGGCCATATTCGCTCGACTTCCCCGGATTCGTAATGCCACCACGGGTTTTCGTCGCTCTCGCTGACCGGCGTCACGGTCAGCCAGCGGTTGGCCATGGCCAGATTGCTCAGCGTCTCCAGATCGTAGAGATCGCACGGGTGGTGGCCGCCGATGAACAGGTGCACCTTCGGATTGGTTCGCCGCAACGCCATCTGCATGAGCTGCGCCCGCAGCGGTGCGATACCGGTACCGCAGCCCACCATGAGCATCTTGCGTTTGGTGTTGCGCGGCACGCCGAGCCCGCCGAGCGGCGAGCCGATCAACCACTGGTCTCCCACCTGCGTCTGGCCGACGATGGCCGGGCTGACCCAACCGCCGAGCACACCACGCACGTGGAATTCGATCTCGCCATTGGCATTCGCGGGCACGGCGGGCGAGAGATAGCGCCACATCCGCGGCCGCGACGGGATCTGCACGCTCATGTACTGACCGGCGGCGTACTGCATCGGCTGGTCCAGCTGTAATCGCACGATCGCCAGATTGCGCAGCACGAGCCGGTTCTCGAGCACACGGCCGGACCAGACGGCGGGCGTGGCCTCCTTCTCGGCGGCGCCCATCATCGTGTCGCTGATGACGGTCAACCCTTCGTCCCATGCCTTCTCGACCTCGTCGGTCCACATCTCGGTCCCGGCGAAGCGGCGCATCGCGGCCTTCAGCGAGGTGGCCACCGCGACATAGTGTTCGGCCTGCACACCGTACTTGCGGTGATCGCGGCCCAGCTGAGCGAGGAACGGCAACAACTTGTTCGGCTCCTCGAGCCGATCCAAGGCATAACCAATGGCTTTGACGAGACGGTCGCGCTGAGAATCCATTGCGGCGGGGAAGAAATCGCGGACCTGCGGATAGTCCGTGAACAGGATCGCGTAGAACGTCCTGGCTAGTCTTTCGGGCCCGCCCTCTTCCGCAGCAACCGCCTTGAACGTCGTTCTGATCAAAGCGACAGTCCGCGAATCCATTTGTCTCACAACCCCATTTCGCACGAGAACGCAACGCGCGCCGGCGAGTGAAGTGCTGCGGGACACTCGACAGCAGCCGATGCCAAGGAGTGTAGGCGAGGTTAGCCAGCAACGGAATGCAACGATTAAACATCACGCATGGAATTCCATGGAAACAAGAATCGGAAGCGAAAAAAGCCCAAATAACAGACCGAAAGACCGTACTAGAGTGGCTAATTCGGTCGCGCACTCACCGAATTCGCGTGCCCCGCTTTGCAAGACTCGTCCAGTTGACTTGGGCTGAGCGATCCTGTGGCAACACACCGGTCGGTACCGATTGCCGCGGTGGAGCAATCTTCGCGCATCCCACAGAGGGCAACAAAGCAGACTGGTCGGTTCTACGGAAGGTGACGCGCAGTCCGCGGAATGGACTGCGTCCCAGCAAACTCGGGTACTCGCGTAGCAAATAGTAAAGGGCCTCGCCGCCGACTCGAAATCGAGTCGGTGGCGAGGCCCGAATACCTTCTCGCTAGCGCTGGTTGCGCGGTTTCCACACCACCAACGCCGTACTGCGTTGCGGCGGAGTGAGATCCGGACGATAACCCGCCCGTAGTCGCTCCAACTCGACACGCATCTCGGCGAGCTGCTCCCGCAGTTCCTCGACCTGGTTGGTGAGTTCGATGATGCGTTTGATGCCCGCCAGGTTGACGCCCTCGTCCTGGGACAGCCGCTGCACCTCGCGCAGCAGCTCGACGTCCCGCGCCGAATAGCGTCGACCACCGCCCGAAGTGCGTTGCGGCGTCACCAGTCCCAGGCGGTCATAGGTGCGCAGCGTCTGCGCGTGCATGCCCGCCAGTTGAGCCGCCACCGAGATCATGAAGAACTCGGTTCGCGACCCACCGGACGCCTTCTTCGGATCAGCGGACATCACGCACCTGCCCATCCCGCACGAGGATCGAATCCGCTGGACCGCTCCGCCTCCTGGTAGCGCTTGAGCGCGTCGGTGGCATCGCTGTCCAATTTCTGTGGCACCGCGACCTTGACGGTGACCAGCAGGTCACCGGCGCCGCCGCCGCGCTTGGGGACGCCGCGGCCGCGCACCCGCAGGATCCGGCCATCGGCGGTGCCCGGCGGCACCTTGACGCCGACGCGCCCTTCCAACGTTGGCACGGAGACCGTTGTGCCGAGCACCAACTCAGCGTAACTGACCGGAAGCACCAGGGTCAGGTCGTCGCCGTTGCGGCCGAAGACCTTGTCCTGGCTGACGTGCACGCTGACAAACAGGTCGCCCGAAGGCGCACCGCGCAGTCCCGCCTCGCCCTGTCCGGCCAACCGGATCCGCTGGCCGTCACTGACGCCCGGCGGAATTCGCACCGTGATGGTGCGGGTGCGGTTCTGGATGCCGTTGCCGTGGCAATCGACGCACGGGTCGTCGATGATCGAGCCGGAACCCCGGCACTCGTCGCACGGTTCGCTGAACCCGAACGCACCCTGGTTGCGGCTGACCACCCCGGTTCCGTTGCAGCTGGCGCAGACTCGGGGACTGGTCCCCGGCTTGGCGCCGCTGCCGTGACACGTGGTGCACGGCGACGGACTCGTCATCCGCAGCGGAACGGTGACGCCCTGCGCGGCCTCGCGGAAGCCGAGCGTCGTCTCGGTCTCCACGTCGGCCCCGCGCCGCGGACGGCTGGAGGTGCGGGCGCCGCCCCGGTTGAACAAGCCACCGAGCAGGTCGCCGAGCCCGCCGTCGCCCGCGGATGCGCCGCCGAAGATGTCGCCGATGTTGAAGTCCTGCGAGAAGCCGCCCGCACCGCCGGGGGTGAACCCGCCGCGCGGATAACCGCCGCCCGCGAAGAGCTTTCGCGTGTCGTCGTACTCCTTGCGCTTGGCCGGATCCGACAGCACGGCATGCGCCTCGCTGACGGCCTTGAAGCGCTCCTCGGCTTTGGTGTCACCCGGATTGGCGTCCGGATGCAGATCGCGGGCGAGCTTGCGGTAGGCCTTCTTGATCTCGTCCTGCGAAGCGCCGGAGGAGATACCCAGCTCCTTGTAGAAGTCCTTTTCGATCCACTCCCGTTGGCTCACCGAGTATCTCCTCCTTCCGCTGTGTTGGATTTGCTGCGCTCCCGGGCCCCTACGTGGCCACGCTTCGCTACCGCCTCCGGGTCCGTCGCTCGCGCAGCGGCACTATTGATCTTCAGCATTGGCATCTGCATCCGATGCCTCGTTGTCGGCCAGATCGGCCACGCCATCGGTGACCCCGACAAGCGCGTGCCGAAGCACCCGATCGCCGAACCGATAGCCCTTGCGCATCACGACACCGAGCACAGGATCGGCGCCGGAACCCTCGTGCTGCACGGCCTCGTGCAGAGTCGGGTCGAAGGGCTCACCCTCCGTGCCGAACTCCTCGAGGCCTTGCTTGCGCAGCGCTTCGACCAGCTTGTCCGCCACCGACTTCAGCGGTCCGGACTCGAGGTCGCCGTGGGCCCTCGCGCGATCCAGATCGTCGAGAACGCCGAGCAGCTCGCTGACCACCGCCGCCTTGGCGCCGTCGATGGCAGTCTTGCGATCGCGCTCGACGCGGCGCCGGTAGTTGGCGTACTCGGCGGTCAGCCGCTGTAGGTCGGCGGTGCGCTCGGCGAGCTCGACACCGATCGTGTCGGCCAGCGCTTCGGCTCCCTCGGGAGTCACCACGCCATTGCCTTCCGCACCGTTCCCGCCCTCGGGGCCGGGCCCGGCCGCGGTGTCCGCGACCGGTTCCCGAACCTCACCGGTGGCCGGGTCGACCTTGCGCTTGTCGACGAAGGTGATCGGCTCCTGTGCCGATTCGCCCTGGTTGCCCTCTGTCACTTCTTCTCCGTGTCGACCGGCTCGTCAACGACCTCGGCATCGACGACCTGGTCGTCGTTCGCGGAGCTGGACGCGCCGTTGGGGGACGCGGCCTGCTCGGCGGCGGAGGCCTCGTAGATGGCCTGGCCGAGCGCCTGCGACTCGGTGGCGAGCTTCTCCACCGCGGACTTCACGGCCGCGATGTCGGTGCCCTTCAGCGCCTCGTTGGCCTCGGCGATGGCCGCCTCGACCTTGGACTTCACGTCCGCGGGCACCTTGTCCTCGTTCTCCTTGATGAACTTCTCGGTCTGGTGCACCAGCGACTCGGCCTGGTTGCGGGTCTCCGCCTCCTCGCGACGCGCCTTGTCCTCGGCCGCGTGCGCCTCGGCGTCCTTCACCATCCGGTCGATCTCCTCCTTGGACAGGCCGGAGCCGTCCTGGATCTTGATCGTGTTCTCCTTGCCGGTGCCCTTGTCCTTGGCGGTGACGTGGACGATGCCGTTGGCGTCGATGTCGAAGGTGACCTCGATCTGCGGCACGCCGCGCGGGGCCGGCGGGATGCCGGTCAGCTCGAAGGAGCCGAGCAGCTTGTTGTGCGAGGCGATCTCGCGCTCACCCTGGAACACCTGGATCTGCACCGACGGCTGGTTGTCGTCGGCCGTGGTGAAGGTCTCCGAGCGCTTGGTCGGGATGGTGGTGTTGCGCTCGATGAGCTTGGTCATCACGCCACCCTTGGTCTCGATGCCCAGCGACAGCGGGGTCACATCGAGCAGCAGGACGTCCTTGACCTCACCCTTGAGCACACCGGCCTGCAGGGCGGCGCCGACGGCGACGACCTCGTCCGGGTTCACGCCCTTGTTGGGCTCCTTGCCACCGGTCAGCTCGCGGACCAGGTCCGAGACGGCGGGCATACGGGTCGAGCCACCGACGAGGACCACGTGGTCGATGTCGGCGACGTTGATGCCCGCGTCCTTGATCACGGACTGGAACGGCGCGCGGGTGCGGTCCAGCAGGTCCGAGGTGATCTTCTGGAACTCGGCGCGGGTCAGCTGCTCGTCGAGGAACAGCGGATTCTTGTCCGCGTCGACGGTGATGTAGGGCAGGTTGATCGAGGTCGACTGCGACGAGGAGAGCTCGATCTTGGCCTTCTCGGAGGCCTCGCGCAGACGCTGCATGGCCATCTTGTCCTTGGTCAGGTCGATGCCCGAGGTGCCCTTGAACTTGTCGACCAGCCAGCCGACGACCCGCTCGTCCCAGTCGTCGCCACCGAGGTGGTTGTCACCGGAGGTCGCGCGGACCTCGACGACGCCCTCGCCGATTTCCAGCAGCGAGACGTCGAAGGTGCCGCCACCGAGGTCGAAGACCAGGATGGTCTGTTCCTTGTCGCCCTTGTCCAGGCCGTACGCGAGCGCGGCCGCGGTGGGCTCGTTGACGATGCGCAGCACGTTCAGGCCGGCGATCTGACCGGCTTCCTTGGTGGCCTGGCGCTGCGAGTCCTCGAAGTACGCGGGCACGGTGATGACCGCGTCGGTGATCTCCTCACCGAGGTAGGCCTCCGCGTCGCGCTTGAGCTTCATCAGCACGCGCGCGCTGATCTCCTGCGCGGTGTACTTCTTGTCGTCGATGCCGACGGACCAGTCCGTGCCGATGTGGCGCTTGACCGAGCGGATGGTGCGGTCGACGTTGGTGACGGCCTGGTTCTTCGCAGGCTGACCGACCAGCACCTCGCCGTTCTTCGCGAAAGCGACGATCGACGGGGTGGTGCGCGATCCTTCCGAGTTGGCGACGACCACCGGCTCGCCGCCTTCGAGAACGGCGACGACCGAGTTCGTGGTCCCGAGGTCGATTCCGACCGCACGAGCCATGTTGATTCCTCCTAGTTGACTTACTTATCTGTGTCGGTGCCGGGCGAGAAGCCCGCTCTGCGGGGTGTTCTGCACCGCCGCGAGACCTCGCCCCTAGCACCTCACGGAGCACGGTCCCAGCAACGCTGAGCGTGGTCGGCTCAATCCTGCACCCAATCCACACCGGGCGTCAACTGAAACTTGAGTCCGACACGCTCAATGTCGTCCGAAAAGCTCAACCTGCGACCCGCGTGCGGTATTCCCGGGGCCAAGAAATTGACCCGTGGGTACAAAACGGTGTTAGGCTCGGATCCGTGGGCAGGCCGAAACAGTTCGATCCGGACGCCGCCGTGGCGCGGGCGACCGAGGTGTTCTGGCGCAAGGGCTATGCCGATACCACTCCGCAAGACCTCGTGGACGCGCTCGGCATCGGAAAAGGCAGCCTGTACAACACCTTCGGCAGCAAGCGGGCGCTGTTCGAGCGGGCGCTCGAGCACTACCGGGACAATCAGTCCACGACCGTCACGGAGCTACTGGAGCAGCCGGGGCCGGTGAAAGAGCGGCTGCGCGCCGCACTGCTACTGGTCGCCGAGACCAATCTCGCCGATCCCGATCGGCGCGGCTGCTTCGCGGTGAACACCGCCGCGGCGCTCGGCGGGGCGGATGCGGAGGCCACCGAGCAGGTCCGGCGGATGTTCGACCGCACCGAGTCGGCATTCCAGTCCGCCATCGAGGAGGGGCAGCGTGCGGGCGAGATCGCCCGCGGACGCGATTCGCGAGCGACGGCGAGCATGCTGCTCAGCACATTGATCGGGATGCAGGTGCTGTCCAAGACCGCCGAAGGTCCCGAGCGTTCGATGCGCACGATCGATGCGGTGATCGACGCCCTCTGAGGCTTCCCTTTTCCGACCCACACCTTCGCTCACCCATATTTTGTACCTCTAGTTAAAGAATGGAAGGCACATGGATCTCCAGCTCAACGGCAAGACCGCGGTCGTCACCGGAGCCAGTCGCGGCATCGGGCTCGCGACGGTGCGCCGCTTGACCGCCGAGGGCGTGCGCGTCGTCGGCGCGGCGCGCAAACCCACCGCCGAACTCGAGGCGACGGGTGCGGCGGCGGTGGCGGTGGACCTCGCCGCGCCCGGAGGTGCGACCGAACTGGTCGAGCGCGCGGCGGCCGAACTCGGCGGCATCGATCTGCTGGTGAACAACGTCGGCGGCGGCGACGCGGTCGACGTCGGCGACTTCGCGACCATCGACGACGCGCGCTGGCGAGAGGTGTTCGACCTCAACTTCTTCGCGGCGGTGCGCGTCACCCGGGCGGCGCTGCCGTTCCTGACGTCGGGCGGCGGCGCGATCGTCAACGTGTCCTCGATCGGCGCACGGCGTCCGGCCGGACCGCCGCTGGCCTACCACGTCGCCAAGGCCGCGCTCACCGCGTTCGGCAAGGGGCTCGCCGAGGAACTCGGACCGCAGGGGGTCCGCGTCGCGACCGTCTCGCCCGGACCGGTGCGCACCGACATCTGGGAAGCGCCGGACGGTTTCGGCGGGAAGCTGGCCCAGGCCGTCGCCCTCGATCAGTCCGAATTTCTCACCCACGTCCCGGCGCGGATGGGCATGGTCACCGGCAGGTTCACCGAACCCGACGAGGTCGCGGCGCTGATCACCTTCCTGCTCTCGGATGTGGCAGGCAGCATCACGGGCTCCGATCACCTGATCGACGGTGGGATCATCAAGTCGATCTGAAATGCTGTAGAGCCCACGGCATTTCGTGCGGCGGGAAGCGAAAATTCCGACGCCACTCGGCGGTACATCTCATCGATTCCGCTGTGTAACAACCTTTTCCGCGTTGCCGATGCAGGGCAGGTCAGCGTCATGCTCGGGGAAGAGGACGAATGCAGATCGCAATCGGGATAGTGATGATGGCCGTGGTCGGCACGCTCGCCTACAAGAAGGGACTGCAGCCGTTGACCTGGCTGCTCGCGGCCGGTCCGCTCGGCTTCATCGTGTTGTTCTTCCTGCCTTCGGCCAAGGAGGAAGGGCTGGACAAAGCTACCCGCGCGTCCCGGATCAAACTGGGAAATACGACCGGACTTGCGCTCTCGGTTCTCGCCGTCCTCGCGACGTTGGTCGTCTTCGCCGTCAGCTAGCGCCGTCGGTTGGGCGAATTCATCTGCCACGGATGTGGATTCGGCATCGCGTCGGCCGAATTCGCCTCCACAGCAGCGTGATCGGACGAGCGGCGGCGTGATCCACTCACGCCGCCGCGGTCCGCTCCCCGCAAACGGGTCGCAATGTGTCCAAAGTCCAGGCGCCACGGTTCGCAGACCGGAGTGCCGACCCTGCCCGCGCCTGAGTAGACCTGAAGTAGGTCGACTAACCGTTGCACCATCCCGGAAGACGGGTGGTCATTCGGCTCACCTGACGGCACACCTCCCATGGAGGCGGGACGCTCCCATAGTAATCGAACATACGATCGAATCAAGTGCCTTCTAGCGCCATGCGCTCGCAGATTCGACGTTATCCACCTTCACCGTGGACGATCGCTCCGAGTTCGTTGTGCTGCAACGATGCTGCCGGTGTCACGAACCAGGCACAGGGGGGATGTCGCTGGAATCGCGAAGCGCGGACTGGCTCGGTAACCCCCTCACCAACGACAGCGAAAGCCATGTGTCGGTCTGGCGCAAACCGGCCGGGTTGTCGGATCAGTAGCTACGCGCGCTGGCTCCATCAGCGAAGCGCAGAGGCGTACTACGGCGATCTCTCATCCGAGACAAGAATTCCAGCAGTTCTGCCTCCTGATGGTCGTGCGCCCACCGGGACAGTTCCCCGATTTTGGCCTGCAGCAAGTCGTCCAACTCGGTCAATGCGCAAACGCAACTTGCTTCCACGGCGCCGCCCTCCTCAGGGTCGGCGCCTTCGTGCACCGCGAATACTTCGACATACCGCGCATCAGGAGCAACCGGTATGGGGACGAGCTTGACGAAGAAGTTCCCTTCCCAGAAGTAGAAGTCGGCTTCCTCGCCGCTGCGAGCCTCCCCGATCGCGGTACGTAGCGACCCCAGAAACGGCAGCACCTCGTCGGTCCAGCCGTGTCCGGGAAAGTCGTAGCCGTCGATGGTGATCCAGACTTTGCCGGAGACGTAGAGCTGTGGCCGGCGGGAGTCGACAACCACGTCTTCTATTGGGATGTTCAGTTCGAACATGAGCCCGATTATCGGTCACTTCGCCCAGTTTCTCTTCACTGAGAAGCAGGTCGACCCGATCAACCCCTTGCCTCCGTAAAACCTGATGGCAGACGGCGGCGACCACTGCTACGTTTCGAGAGACCGTGCCAGAGACCGAGGAGGTGGTACCCGTGAACGCAGTATCGACATGGGCGCTCCCCTCTGGGGTCGCGGTCGGGCGATAGGTCGTCCGGGAGTGCCCTTCAAGAGCACTCCCGAAAGGCACGACCATGCAATTCGTTTCCGAGCAGCGCCTCGACGACGGCGTCCTCGAACGCGCATTCACCCTCGGCGAGATCCCCGGCATCCTGTGGACGCCCGGATCCGCATCCGCACCGGCGCCGCTGATCCTGGTCGGCCACCCCGGCGGACTGCCCATGATGTACCCCCGACTGGTGGCCCGGGCCCGGCACGCCGCGGCGGAGGGCTTCGCCGCGGCCACCATCGAGCTCCCCGGGAGCGGTGACCGGCCCCGTTCCGCCGCCGCCGAGGAGGCCCGCGCCGACCTGCGCCGGGTGCTGGAGGCCGGCGAGCCGGTCACCGACGACATCGTCGACCGGCTCATACTTCCTTTGCTCGACCCGGCGGTCTCGGAATGGCAGACCGCTCTGGACGCCCTGCTCGCGCTGCCCGAGATCGGCGGCCCGGTCGGGTATTCGGGAGGGGTGATCTCCATCGGCACACGGCTGGCTGTGGTCGAACCGCGCATCACGGCCGCCGTCCTGTTCGCGGGAAGTTACGTGCCGCGCACCATCATCGAGGAGGCCCGGCAGGTCACCATTCCGCTGTATGTCCTGCTGCAGTGGGACGACGAAGGAAACGACCGGCAGATGGCGCTGGACCTGTTCGACGCCTTCGGCTCCAAGGAGAAGACGCTGAATGCCAATATGGGCGGGCACACCGGAGTCCCGCAGCACGCGGGTGAGGAGGCGAACCGGTTCTTCGCCCGGCACCTGAAGTGAGGCCGGCCCGTCAGGCCAGCGGCAGACAATAGAGCCGTCGGCCAGGACGCCGCTCATCGAGGACAGGTCCCGGCCCTCCTCTACGGCGGTGGCCAGCGGATGCACAACCGCCCCGGCCGCGGCGGTACCGCGGTACCCCCGGTCGGGGCGGTTGGCCACCAGCGCCTCCAGTCCCAGCCTCCAACAAAAGCTGGGAGCTATTTCCTGGCCAGACGGTGGGCAAGCCATGATTCGATATCCCGAAGGGCGGTGGCAGCCATACCGGTTGGGCGGTGGGTGAATGCGTGTGTGGACTCGGGGTACACGCGGATGTCCACATCGTTTCCCGCCGCGGAGAGCCGGGCGGCCATAGCCAGGTTGTCCTCGAGGAGAATATCGAGACGACCTACCACCAGCAGCGCAGGCGGTAGGCCACCGAGATCGCCGTAGAGGGGAGATATATCGGGGTCGGTCCGGTCGGCGACGTGCCCGGCATACGCCTGGATGAAGAACTCGTCGGCGTACAGCTTGCCGCCGGGAGATTGCCCGCTGAGGTCATAGGCGCCGAACTGAAGGACGACACCGGCGAACGGATCGGCCATGCCCTGGTCTCGTAGACGTAGCAGGGTGGTCATGGCCAGAGTGGATCCCGCCGATGCTCCGCCGATCGCCAGTTCCGTTGTCCCGAACAATGATTCCGCCTGTTCCAGGAGCCAGAGGGCAGCGGTTTCGCAGTCGTCGGGAGCCGCGGGCCATGGATGCTCGGGCGCCAGCCGATACTCGACGCTCACCACGGCCACTCCGAGGGAGTCGGCCAGCCGAGCATTGCGAGCATCCCCACTCGCCGCCGATCCGAGATAGAAGCCTCCAGGGTGGATGTCGAGATAGGCGCCCCGGATCTCGGTTTCGCGGGGAACGATGACCCGCACCGAGACTCGACGCCCACCGGCTTCGGCGGTGCACTCGACAGCCCTGTCGCCCAACGGCTGGAGGGACCTGGCCTGCCTTTCCCGAACCTGCCCTAGCTCCTCGACAGTGGCCGGGCCTGCAACAGCTTTCGAGGCCGCGTTGAACTGCCGACTCTCCTCGACGTAAGCGTGGAGCTCCTCATCGATCAGCCGCTTCAGTCCGATCTCCATTCAGGCGGGCTTGGCCAGACCGGACAGGGCGCGGATAGCGTCGGTCAGCGAGATCGGATGGTCGTGTTCGATCGCGGCGAGCCCGGTCTCGAGGAGCTGGCGCATCAGCATGGATTGGGTGATGCCTCGATCGGCGGCCGCGGCCTTGATCCGCGTGTCGAGCTCGGTCGGCATCTTCAGCGAGCGCGACACCATGATGCCCTCGGGGCCAGGAGTCGGGGGCAGCTCGACCGGTTCGTCGCTGTACTCCAGACGCGCGGCGAGAGCGGCCATCTCTTCGGGGGTGTCGGGCCATTCGGTGCTGCTCATCGCGTCTTCTCCCACTTGCTGAATTCCTGGAGTTGATCCGGCGTCATCATCTGGGCCGCGACGATCTGACGATCGAGGCCGTCCAACGCCCGCAGGGTGACGATCAACGGGCGCCCATCATCGGTGCGACCCCAGATCGTCAGCGCCGAGAGCCCGGTCACCGGGTCGACACCACGACGCGGCCAACGACGATCGGCATAGAGCACCTCGATCACCTCGTGGCGCTCGATCCCGGCCAACGCCAGGACCGTGACAATGCCGTACCACCATTCGTAGGCCACCACCCGATCCTACCGGTTGCGTACCACCCGCGTGGTACCTCACTCCGGACCCAGTCCACACCTTGGCTATGGCAGGTGGCCAATCCTGTGGCTCGACAGGTTGGTTGTCGCAGGGGAGGCCGTCAGATGCTGTTGCTGATCAACGAGGATGCCGAGCTGTCACCAGCCGAGCAGCGGTTCGCCGAGTGAATGGTGCAGTGGAGCCCCGCGCAGCCGGGCTTGGTGTTGGCGATCCAAGATTGTGGAAACCAAATCGCAAGGGCGTGCGTCGAATATGTGTGAGGAGCCGGACAAACGGACCCGGCCACAATGGGGAGGAACTCTCACATGCGTATGCGGAAGCTGATCGTCGCCCTCGCTCTGCCGATGGCAGTCGCTACCGGGTTGATCGGAGCGGCCAACGCATCGGCGGTGCCGACGAATACAGTGGAGTCGGTCGTTCAGGCAGATCCGATCGCTCGATTCACCGCCACTGTCAAGTGCCAGCTGGTCAAGCACGGTGGCGAGACACTCGGATACATCACAGGGACCGGAAGCGGAAAGACCAAGCCGGATGCGGTTGCTGCCGCGAAGAAGGATGCTGACCGCAGCGTTCCGCAGGGCCACTACAAGCGTCACTGCAAGGAGATCTGAGTTATGTCGGACGAGAAGCGATTGTGGGAGATCCGCCTGGGCGTGATTGCGTCCGAGGAGCAAGCACGCGCAGTCGCCGAGCAGGTCGAGCGACTCCTGTGCCCTGACCCCGACCACGCTCCTCCGTGCCCGATCCCGTGGAGCCTCGGCATCGATGCCGAGGAAGAGATGAGCGAGGACCGCCGACGGGAATACGACGACGTGGTGGAGCAACACCGGATCGAGTCCGGCACCGCCTGACAAAGACCGCCGAGCAGAGTCAGAACCCCCGGGGCACCTTCACCCCGGGGCACCTTCGAAGGGCCGCCGAGACAAGAGTCTCGGCGACCCTTCAGCAACTCCGTCGGCAGGGTTCAGCCGACTACTTCACGAAGTCGCGCACGCCCTCGAAAACCGTCGACGACGACAGCAGCGTGAGATGTCCGGGGCACAGCGTCTGAGTGTTGGTGGCACCGCTGAGAATGGTGCTCTGATCGGGGTTGATGATCTCGTCGCACGGTGACCACCAGGTGCCGTAGTTCACCAGGCCGGGGGTTTCGTCGCCGCTGTTGAGTTCGGCCAGGAAGGCTGAGCCGGGCCGCATCTCAACACAGGAGGCGTCGGCGCATCCGTTGGCGACTTCGGTGCCGTGGTTGGGGCCGCCGATGGAGACCCAGTCGTCGACGAAACCCAGGCCGTCGAGGTTCTTCAGGTACCAGCGACTGTTGAGACCGCCCATCGAGTGAGTGATGATGTCGACCTTGGCGGCACCGGTTTTCGCGCGTAGCGCATCGACCTGCGCTTTCACCTCCAGCGCGATGTCCGTGTTCGACTGTGAGCTGTCGTAGCTGAATCGCGCCAACTCTTTTGCGGGGTACCCCGCGGCCAGGAATCGGCCCCACATGTAATCCCAGTTCCACGCCCCTCCCTGCCATCCGTGGACGAAAAGGATCGGATCCCGTACCGGCGCAGCAGCGGCCGGTGGCGTGGCGATGCCGAGTGCAGCGGTGGCCGTCGTGACCAGGGTGATTGCGGCCATCCCGAGGCGGCGCATGGTCGATGTGATGTGCATGTGTTTTGACTCCGATCTGCTCGCTCCATTGCGAGTAGACAGAAAACTAGCGCCGCAAGGTTAATCCCGCGCACTGTGGAACTGAGCTATTTCAACTTGCCGCCGTATCCGGGGATCTCTTTTCATGTGCACTGGATGCGCAGCCCGGTGCGCCGGGTGTGCGTCCGGCACATGAACAGATACAGAGTTCCGACGTCACCCCATGTCGCATCGGTGAGCTCACTCGGCCGGATCTGAAGCAGCAGCTCCATCGGCCGTCTGCATTCTGTGCAGACCGGCGTCTCGTCCCCGCCGTTCGCCCAGTGCGGGTATCCGCCGATCGCCACCCCGGTATTGCGCATGTGCGGTTGCCGGGGGCGTTGCTGCGTCAGATGGAGTGCCGCACGGTCGACGACGTCCCAGTTCGCCCGCGCTTCCCGGGACCCGCCCTCACCCGGCACGAGGGCCCACAGCTCAGGGCAGTGCAGGTGCATTCCCACCCCGTCGGGCAGCGACTTCTCCAGGCGTGGCACCGCGTGGCGTTCCTCGAAGTCCGGCGCGGTGCCGTGCACGAGAACCTTGGGGCGCCGCAGTGCGGTGTAGGAGCGCACGAGCCATCCGCCCCGTTCACGTTCCCGTCCCCACGGGTAGCACCTCCAGCAGTAGAAGAACGTGAAGAACGAGATGGGGAGCCTGTCGTGCAGGCCGTCGCGGGAGTAGTCGACCTGCGCGACGAACGTGAGGTTCTCGGCACAGCCGTCGCACAGGGGCCAGGTCTCGCCCTCCTCCACCGTCGGGAACCCGCCGAACCGAGTGGCGGCGAATTCCCGTGTCTCGGGCGGGCTTTGGGCTGGCTCGAGTACGGTGCGCGTCCGCAGCAGCGGCCGCAGCAGCCGCACGACGTGTTCTTCCTGAAGTGCGGGCACGCACGCATCGTATGCGGCAGACCAGGCCCCTGGCTCCCATCCCGATCCGGCGGCTCTCGATGCTCTGGCGAGCATTGCCGCAGCGGTCGATGTTCTGGTGGACAGAGTTGTTCAGGAGCCGGCTTGCTTGCGGCGCTGCCGAAGAGCGCGCATCGACACCTGCGATCCGCATCCGGGGCTGCAGTAGCGCGCCGTCCGGTTGCGGGTGCGATCGATGAAGCCGAAGTGGCACGGCGGATTGCAGCATGCCTTGATCCGCATCCAGTCGCCGCGCTGCGCCGTTTCGGTCACCGCGGCGAGAACGGCACTCAAAGCGCCTGGGACGCCGGACGATCCGGCGAGGAGCTGCGCCGTTTTCGCAGTGACGACCGTTGCGAGCGGATAGCGAACACCGGCCTGCAGCAGATACCGTTCCGCCTCGGCGACCAGGGCGTCACCGATATCTGAATCACCCGCGTGTGTCAGCAGCATCGTGACCAGTGCGTCGCGAAGCTCACGCGCGGCCACCGCATCGGAGTCGGTCACCACGATGGTGGCGGCAAGCAGGCCCTGCTCGATCGCCCAGTCCGCGAATCCCGAAGCCGTGTCGAAGACCTCGACGCGCCCCGCGCCGTCGGCTCTGGTGTTGACGAACTGCAACACCAGAGCAGCGGCATCGTCGCTCCACTTCGGTGCCTCACGCGTCGCCTCCACTCCTCCACGATACCAACACTACAAGCGGCTAGCCCGTTTAGTCACAACGCCTACGCCGAAACCACTTGAAATGTTGTGAGCTAATCGATTACGGTCACAACATGACGAATGCAGGAAACACCCCACCGATCTGGTTCATCACCGGCGCCTCCTCGGGTATCGGACGCGAGCTCGCAGTTCAGGCGCTGACGGCCGGAGAAGCTGTGGTCGCTGTGGCTCGACGCGCCGAAACCCTCGGTGAACTGGGAGAACACGACCGACTGCTCACGATCGAGGCAGATGTGCGCGACGAGGCAGCCGTCGCGAAGGCGGTCGAGCAGAGCGTGGCTCGCTTCGGCCGCATCGACATCGTCGCCAACCTTGCCGGCTACGGACTCTTCGGGGCCGTCGAGGAAGCAGCAGACGTGCAGGCACGGGCGATCTTCGACACCAACGTCTTCGGCGTACTCAACGTGCTGCGCGCGACACTGCCGGTGCTGCGGGGCCAGCGGTCCGGGCGCATCCTGCAGGGCTCGTCCTACTACGGCCAGACCGCAGATCCCGGCGTCGGGCTGCTCGCAGCCACCAAGTATGCCGTCGAAGGACTCTCCGACGCGCTCGCGGCCGAAGTGGCGCCACTCGGGATCCACGTGACTCTCGTTCAGCCCGGCCTCACCGCAACACCTTTCCTGTCCAACCTCGACACGGCTGCAGCAACCCACGCCGACTACGACCAGACGGTGCGCGCCCTACAGCAGGCGATCCAAGCGCTGCCGGCATCGGCGTTCTCCGGCGTCGATCGCGTGGCCGCCGGCATCCGCACAGCCGTGGCCGGCGACAATCCGCCCCGCCGCCTCGCCCTGGGCATCGCCGGCGCCGACAGTATGCGCACCGCACTCACCGCACGCCTCGCCGAACTCGACGAATGGTCCACCGTCACCAACCTGGTCGACGCCGGGCCCAGCGTTCCTGTCCACACCGGATAGACAAGTGGGCAGTAGTGGCAGCGTGCAGGATCCGGCGCTACGCCGTTGGGGGCGAAAGTGTCGGTGTCCGGCAGTAGCGTTGACCGACAACGTCACTCGTGGCGAATGGGGGGGATAACGGCCAATTCCTCACCGAGGAACGGAAATTGGCCGAGTTCGACCGGCGACAGGGCTTCATAGGACTCGGTGTAGCTCCCCCAGCCTTCGATAGCGGACGGTGGCACCCAGATAACCTGTGCGGCATGCAGGTTCCGTCGGCCACCTCATCGGTCCGGCGTCTCGGAGTTGCTGCTCGAGCTGCCCTGCCGGAGGCGCTGCAGGAAGCGATCCAGGCCTGGTCAGCCATATGATCAACTTCTGATACATTTGCCCCGTGAACGGCTCGGTACCGGAGAAACAACCTGGTACCGGGCCGTCTTCGCGTCGCCGGTTCATCGCGTTCGCGGTCTGCCTGGTGCTGGCAGTAGCGGGTGCTCTGGTTTTCGCCGATACCTCGATGCGCGATACCGAGCAGCTGCAGCGATTCGAGCAGCCTGCCGATATCCGTTACGCCGACGGGTCGACCCACTACATCGGCCTGATCGAGGTTCGCAGTGCGCTGTTCCACCGGCAGCTGCCGTACGAGATCTACGCCGGTCGTTACCCGCACATGGGATACGGCCACTTCGTGGACGTCCCGAGCGACCATCGACTCGTCATCAGCGTCGTAGACTGGCAACCTGCAGGCGTGCGCGTGCATTTCGATTCCGCCCCCGCATTGTTCATCCCCGCAGAGAATTTCACCTTCGGTCGCTGACGCAGTATGGCGGCTCGCGCCGCCGGAGTGAGCAAGCCGGTCTCGAAGTCGATCGGCTCGATCGGCGGGGTGGCGGTCGATGGTTCTGCGGGACGCCCCTGCGGCTACAGCCCGGGGTGCGACCACTTCGGCATCCCGCGCAACCTCCGACGCGATCACTTCAGCCGATCCCGTCCGAAAAACTTTTCGCGGACAGCGATGACTTCTCGGACGGTGCTCCGTCATATCGGTTGAACGCGCTACCAACCCGGCGCGACCGACCAGGAGGACCAGAAATGACCACCGCCAACCCCACCACCAACTTCTCCAGCGACGTCACCAACCGTCCCGGCAAGATCCGCAACCGCGCGCTGTGGACCCTGCAGATCCTGCTCGGCCTGTTCTTCATCATCGCCTCCGGCGGACCGAAGCTCGTTATACCGAACACCCTGGCCGACAACGCCCCCGAGAATCTGACCATCCCCCTCGGGCTGCTCATCTTCATCGGAGTTGCAGAGGTCGCGGGCGGTATCGGCCTGATGGTGCCGCGGCTCAGTGCCCTTGCTGCCGCGGGTCTGTCCGTTCTCACCGTGCTCGCCGCCGGGACGCAGGCTTTCATCGCCGACAAGCCCTCGATGGCGATCTTCCCACTGGTGCTCGCCGCGATCTTCGCCTGGATCGCCTACGAGCGCCGCGCCACCATCTCCGATCTGCGCAACTCGCTCTCGCGATGACAAATCCATAAGTACGACCGGTGATCGGTGGCCCACCCACCGATCACCGGTCGCGCGTTCCCGGATCGATCGCCCGTCGGGTTGGCGGCGATCGATCCAGCGGCCATCTGGTCCACGGCGCCCCCGCCCGGGCGCCACACCAGGTGGCCGTTGTCGCGGCCGGGCGTAAACGACTCACCGAGCTCGTGCGCCGGCGTGCTGTTCGGTATTCGGTGCTGCGCTCAAAGGGTCAGTGCATCACTGCACTGCAGACGCGGCGTCAGTGCGCGTCTGCTGTCTTGGAAGCGGACTTTATCGGGTCCAGAAGTCTTCGGGTTGGCGTCCGGGGCGGAATCCGAAGTGCTCGATCATGGCGATGGCTTCGGGGAAGTTGTCGGCGAGCGCTTCGGGGACGTGGGCGTCGCTGCCGAATGTGACTGCGCGGCCGCCTTCTTCGGCCCACCATTGAGGTATCCAGGGCCGCAGGCAGCGGGTGTTCATCTCGAGTGCCCGTCCGCTGTCGGCGATGGCTCGCATCGCCGTGCGGAAGCCTTCTTCGAACCTGCGCGGGTCGAACGGACCGGCCGTGACGCTCGGCCAGGCGCGCACGGCGTAGTCGATGTGACAGAACACCGCGAACGTGTCCGATCCTGCGACGACGCGGAGGATCTCCTCGAGATAGGCCCACATCACCTGCTCGGCAGGCCAGAGACGAAACAGGGTGTTGGGTTCGCTGCGGTCATCGTGGATCTGCAGGGTGTGCAGGGAGCCGTTCACACGGTCCAGCGCCGCTAGGTCCAGCAGCCGGGCTGCCTGGTCGCCGAATAGATGCGGCTGTCCGCTCGGTCAAGCTCAGATGCACGCTGCGACGTCGCAGCGGCGGCTGTCGGACGCCACCAGTTTGGGCCAGAAACCGCCGCACATGATGCACCGGCACACCAGCAGATCGTGCAATGACGCTGAATGGCTCTCCAGCACGCCACTGCCGCCACACCTCTTCCTGCTGACCCGCCGACAACCCGTAATCCCGCAACACACCCTCCGCGCAACATGATCATCCACGCGGTGATGCATTGACCACTTGAGCCCAAGATCGTTTGACGACAGGCACGGAGGCCAGGGACATTCTGTGGACATGCCCTCGCGCATCGTCTCCTTACGAGGAGACGGCCTCCATGGCTTGGCGGAGGAGTTCGAGGAGGTCGTGCTTGCCGTCTGAGCCGGTCCAGGCGTCGAAGGCCACTCCCAGGCAGGCGAAGGCGGCGGCGGTCAGCGCGTTGGTCCGGGTGTCGTCGGCCTCGTCGCCGGCGAGGGCCAGGCGACGTGCGACTTCGGGGGCGAACAAGGGCCGCCAGTCGCGCTGTTTTTCCAGGTTGCGGGCGTGGATCTGCGGGTTGCCGCAGACGATGGCGACGACCGGCAGACCGACTTGGGGTGTGCCGGCGGCGGTCAGGGCGTCCTCGAAGGCGCGGGTGAACGCCTCCCAGGCGTGTTCGGTGTCGGGACGGGCGCACAGGGAGTCGAGGACTTGCGGGCCGAACCGTTCGTTCTGGAACAGCACGACGTCTTCCTTGGTCGGGAAGTACCGGAAGAACGTTGTCCGGGACAGGCCGGCCTCGGCGGTGATCTGCTCGACCGGTACCTGATCGAACCCATGCTCCAGGAACAGGCGCATTGCCACTGCGCTGATTTCCTCTCGGACCAGCTGCCGCTTGCGGTCGGCGATGGTCGGGTGGGCAGCCGGGGGCCGAGGCGGCGTGGTCGTCGACTTATCGCGCATGTCACACAGCGTACTCCATTCCTGTTTCGGTACTCAGTACCATCTACGTGTTAGCGTCCCTTGAATGGGGCTGCGACACGCATCCCTGCGGGTGTATGCCCGGCGAGATCACGAGAGCGAGAGCACGACATGAGCAAAATCTGGTTCATCACTGGTTCCTCGCGGGGCCTCGGCCGCGCGTTCACGGCCGCTGCTCTGGAGCGCGGCGACAAGGTGGCGGCCACCGCGCGCGACACCGGGGCCCTCGACGAGCTGCGGGATGCGTATGGCGACGCGGTCCTCCCGCTGGCCCTGGACGTCACCGACAAGGCGGCGGTGGACGTCGCCGTCAAGCGCGCCTACGAGCACTTCGGGCGCCTGGACGTGGTCGTGAACAACGCCGGCGCCGCGTTGTTCGGCGTTGCGGTCGAGGAACTGGCCGAGGAAGACCTGCGTGCCGTGATGGAGACCAACCTGTACGGGCCGCTGCGTGTGACCCAGGCGGTCCTGCCCTACCTGCGCACCCAGGGAAACGGCCACATCGTCCAGATCTCCAGCGCGTCCGGCCTGGTCGCGCACCCCACATTGGGCGGCTACAACGCGACCAAGTGGGCCCTGGAAGGCATGAGCGAGGCCCTGGCCGCGGAGGTCGCGCAGTACGGGGTGAAGGTCACGATCGTCGAACCGGCGCAGTACCGCACGGACATTGGCACCACGCCGCCCGCACACTTCGTCCCGAACCCTGCCTACGACGGCCTGCGCGCGGCGTTCGCGAACGCCGCCGCTCAGGCGACGGTCCCGGACCCGCTGCCCGAGGCCGCAGCCCCCGCGATGCTCAAGCTGGTCGACGCCGAACACCCGCCGCTGCGCGTGGTGTTCCGGTCCCAACCGCTCCCGATGATCCGCCAGGCGTACGCAGAGCGGCTCGCCACCTGGGCCGACTGGGAGCACCTGTCGAGGGAGGCCGAGGGCGTACCCGCCTGAGCCGGGCGTTCACGTGGCCTGCCCGCACCACGCCGCTTTCACCTCGCGCAAATAAGGGTGAAGGCACGCAAGATGGTCTCGGCTCGGAGAGGTGCAGGATGCACGCCTTCACCCTTCCGGCCGGACCGCCTCACCGAGCAACGAGAGAGATCCCGTGAGTTTTCCTGGCATCCAGCCGTCGGCTCTCCAGGCCATCGGTGGTTCTATCGGTGAATCACGAGACCGTCGATCGGTGAATGTCAGTACCGGTCCGGTTCGGAAGTTGTTGGTATCGGCGAATTTTGGCACCACTGACCGGTTGCGGTGGCAGGATCACCCTGCTATCAATCTGCAACGGCCCGTGACGTCGTTGGTACAGCAGCTCCCCGCCCTGATCGGAGTGCTGCTCGGAGTTGCCGCCACCTACTTTTCGACGTCGGCCGCTGAGCGAGCACGATGGCGCCGAGCCCAGGCGATCCGATGGGACGAGAAGAGACTCACCGCCTACACCGAGTACGCCCACGCGGTGAAGAAAGTGATCGGTGTTTCGGTCCGGATCGCAGCACACCAGGGGATGCACCCCGACATCGACAAACTCCCGCTCGATGAAGGGCTGATCGCCCTCGCCTCCGCGGAGGAAGAACGAACGATGAAGTGGGAGTCGGTCCTGATGTTGGGAAGCGAAGACGCGGTCGACGCCGCCCGCAAGTGGCACGAGAGCGCCTTCCGCCTCCAGCTGATAGCAACCGGCAGAATCTCCGATGTGCCATGGGTGCAAGCAGTCGAAGCGGCAAGCCGAGCGCGCCGTGGCTTCTATGAGGTGGTGCGGAAAGACATCGGGCTCGCTATCCGTGGTTCATCACAGAGCTACGAATGGCAACTGGCCCGGTTCATCCAGATCGCGAGCACGTCCGACGAAGCTGAGCGCCGAACGCCGGAAATCCCACCACCTGCGCCGAATCGCTAGCTGGATGGGCCACTTCCCGAGCTTTGGGCTGATAGGGCTCGAGCGGGCCGCCCGCAGAGGCGGCGAACGGATCGAAGGCCGAAGGTTCGGCGCGAGCCGCCGGGGTCAACCGCGCTTGCCAACGGACCCGATCACCCACCCGTAGTACACAGACGTCGTTCGGCCTCGGCAGTAGGCCGGGCGGTGATAGGTTCGGCGCGGGGTGTCCGAGAGGAGTTCCGTTATGCGCGCCGCTGTCGTGACGAAGACGAAGTTCCAGGTCGAGGAGTTGCCGACGCCGCGGCCCGGGCGCGGGCAGGTGCTGCTGAATGTGGTGCGGTGCGGGATCTGCGGGTCCGATCTGCACGCTCGCACGCATGCCGACGAGATGGCCGAGCTGGCGAGCGCGACCGGGTACGACGAGTTCATGCGGGCCGACCAGAGCGTGGTGCTCGGGCACGAATTCAGCGGGGAGATAGTCGAATACGGTGCCGGTTGCCGGAAACGGTGGAAGCCGGGGACGAAAGTGGTTGCGTTGCCGATCATCCGGCACGACGGGCAGCCGCATCTCACCGGTTTGTCGACGGCCGCGCCGGGCGGCTACGCCGAGCAGGTGGTGGTGCAGGAATCCATGACCATGCCGGTGCCGAACGGGCTTTCGGCCGAGCTCGCCGCGCTCACCGAACCGATGGCGGTGGCCTGGCACGCCGTCCGCAAGGGGCGAGTCGACAAGGGGCGCACCGCGTTCGTGATCGGTTGCGGGCCTATCGGTCTCGCGGTGATCAGCATGCTGAAAGCGGCGGGCGTTCGCACGGTGATCGCGAGCGATTTCTCGCCGCGCCGCCGCGAGCTGGCCGCCACGTGCGGTGCGGATCTGGTGGTGGATCCGGCTGCCGAATCGCCGTGGGAGGCGGCGCCCAAGAAGGGGATCGGCAGCGTCACGGAGCTGCTCGGTCTTGGATTCGACACTATGCAGCGACTGCGCCGGGTCCCGAAACTGCCGTGGTGGTACGTCTTTCGTCTCGCGCACAGGTTCGATGCGGGACCGGCCGGGCCGGTGATCTTCGAATGCGTCGGCGTGCCGGGCATCATCGACCAGATACTCACCGCGGCTCCCCCGCTCTCGCGGGTCGTGGTGGTCGGCGTCTGTATGGAGACCGACCGCTTTCACCCGGCGATGGCGATCAACAAGGAGATCGAGCTGCGCTTCGCGCTCGGCTACGACCCCGGCGAGTTCCGCGACACGCTGCACATGATCGCCGACGGCAAGGTCGACCCGGCGCCGCTCGTCACCGGCACCGTCGGACTGGAGGGCATCGACAACGCCTTCACCGCGTTGGGCAACCCGGAGCGGCACGCCAAGATCCTCATCGACCCGACCAGCTCGGCGGTCGCTCCCTGAGAGCCTGCTTTACGGGAGTCGAAGGGTTTCGACGGGAGAGATGGTGGTTCCACACCCGCCGAAGGGTTTCTCTCCGTCGATTCCGTCGTGCATCAACGCAGCGGGCCGGGGTACGCGTCCGGTAGTCGAGCGAGGAGGGTGCGATGAGTGATCGTGAAGTCGTGCGGGCCCTGCTGGATCGCGCGGGCACGGGGTACGCCGCCGAGGCGGGCATCAAGCTCGCGGACAAGCCCGCGCCGCTGTTCCAACTGCTGATGCTCGCGGAACTCATGAGCACGCGGATCTCCGCGGATATCGCGGTCGCCGCCGCCAAGGAACTGGTCGACAGCGGTTATCGGACACCGCAGAAGGTGGCCGACGCCGACTGGCAGGACCTGGTCGACGCCCTCGGCCGCGCTCACTACAAGCGCTACGACGAGAGCACCGCGACCCGGCTCGGCGCGAACGCCAACCGGGTACTCGAGCAGTACCACGGTGACCTGCGTGAACTGGCCGCCGCGGCGGAGGAGGATCCCGACCACGCCGCCGACCTGCTCCAGGAATTCGACGGCATCGGTCCCACGGGTAGCGACATCTTCCTGCGCGAGGTCCAGGACACCTGGTCCTGGGCGCGACCCCACTTCGACGACCGCGCCCTGCGTGGCGCCCGCCGCGTCGGCCTGCCCGCCGCCCCGGACAAGCTGGCCGATCTGGCTCCCAGGGACCACGCCGCCGACCTGGCCGCGGCGCTCGTCCGCGTCACCCTCGACGACAAGGTGGCCGAGGGCCTGCCCACCTGACCGGCCGATTGGCCCTACCGCATCGCTGCGTGAGGTCGCCCGGCTCCGAGCCACCGTTCGACTACCGCCAGCACCATATGACTCCCGTCGATAGAGAAATGGTTGGTGGGCCTGCCGACGAGGTGAGTCAGCGACGCCCCATGCGCATTTCGGGCGCCGGGGGCAACATGCTCAGGGTTCCCTCCGCGCTGCGCGCGGCGGTCAGGCAGGCGAGGGTGGTGAGTTGGTCGGCCAGCGGGTGGCGGGCGCGTTCGCGCCATTTGCGCACCGCGGCGACGGCCTGCGCTCGCTGCGCCTCGTGGCCCGCGTCCGCCGGGAGGCCGAGACGCAGGTGCGGTGCGATGCCGGAACCGCCGATCAGACGGTGCAGTTCGGCGAGATCGGCTGGGGGCAAAGTCAATTCGTCAGTGCGCAAGCGGCCGAGCAGACGCAGCTCGGCGAAACCGTGCACGTCGGCGAGCAGGGTGCGAACCCGGGGCAGGAGTTGGTCGGCGGAGGTGCCGGGATAGACGGTCAGCACCCGGGCCAGGGCGGTCAGCGCCGAATGCGCCTTGAGCTGGTCGGCGCGCTGGCCGAACTGCACGTCGAGCACGGAGCGCAGCTCGTCCACCCCGCTGCGACTGGTCAATTCGGCGGCGAGCGTTGCGGAATCGCGGACGCCGAGCCGAATCAGGGTGACCGCCATACGGATACCGAACATGCCGAAGCGCTCCGCCAGCTGGGCGCGCAGCTCCGGCGGCACGGGCAGCTGAATGTCGGGGCGCGCGAAGCGGTCCGCCGACAGCATCGCCGCGGTGAGCTCGTCGACCGGGACGCCGGCCAATGCCTGGAAGGCGGCGAACTCCTGCTGGCGCAGCGTCGCCGCGGCGAAGGCGAGCAGCCCCGCGACGGGAATGACGGCCTGGCACAAGCCGGTTCGCTCCAGCTCCGTGGCGAAGCGGGACGCGACATCGCGGGCCGAATCCAGTGCGTCGATGCGTCCCGCACCGATCTCGTCGGCCCGCGAGACCACGCCGACCACGCCGAGCGGACCGGCCAGGCCCGAACCGCCCTGTCGCGCACCGGTTCCCGCGCCGATCCGCTCGAGGAAGCGGACGTCGGTGGCGTCCAGCCTGCGCAGCAGGTAAACGACCGCGTCGGCGCCGGGAACGGCGACGTGCTCGGCGGCCGCAGCCTCGGCGTCCTCGTCGTCGGGCGTCAGCAGGCGGGCGGTGCGGCGGGACACCTCACGGGACAGCGATGACGTGCCGGGGGTGTCGATGATGGTGGTGTGCGCCAGCGCGGCCGCGGGCCATTCGACCTCGAGGTGGTCGACCTCGCGGGGGCCGGGCGCGTTCCAGTTCAGTCGTTGCAGGTCGAAGGTCAGGCCGTGGGTGCCGCCGCCGCGGCGCACCACCACGTTCGCGGCGGCACCGTCGGGGGCGTAGGCGGTGACGCTCGGGGTCGGGCCGTTGCGATACCAGGTGACGACCCTGGTGCACTCGGTCGCGTCGGTCGGCGCGATGTCCTGGCCGACCAGCGAGTTCAGCAGCGTGGACTTGCCCGCCTTCAGCGAACCCGCCAGCGCGACACGCAACGGCTGATCCAGCCTGCGCGCACAATCCGCGAGCAGGGCCCGTGGCCGCGGTTCACGCGCGAACGCCTGCCTGGCCGCGTCCACCAAGCCGTGCGCCTCGACGACGATGCCGGGCGCGACTCTCGTGGTCACCGGCGCCCCGCGGCGCGCACGCCGATTCGGGCCTCGACGGGCATGCACCGGAAGGAGGCGGCGCCCCTGGTCGAGCGCGAGTGGGGTGTCGTGATCACCCCGATACCGTACCGAGGGCTCCTCGCACGGGCGCGGCGATGGGCTGTTGCATGGTGTCGGCGTAGCGACGCAGCTCCGCGACGAAGCGCAGCTGTCGTTCCAGCACCGCGCACCGCTCCGTGCGGCGCGCGGTCTCCATATTGGCCGCCTCATGCGCGGCTCGCAGCGAATCCTCGATGGACCGCAGACTGCGCTCGGCGACGCCGCTGTAGTGGTCGCGCAGCGCGCGGTGGATGCGGTGCAGGCGGTCCTTGGACTCCTTGCCCGCCTGGAACGCGATGTCGTCGACGAAGCGGCGCACCGCGTTCTTGGCCTCCGCGCGGCGGCGCGCGAGGCGGGCCTGCTTGTCGTCGCGAAATGCCTTGCCGCCCACGATGACACCCGCGCCGATGGAGATCGGATTGAGCATGGCCAGCCCGGCGAAGGTGCTGGCCAGACCGACCATCAGCACGCCGCCGTAGGAGCCGCGCATGCCGACGAGCAGCTTGCTGGCGAAACCGATGTCCGGTTCCAGATCGGCGAGGGTGGCGGTGCCGGTCTGGCTGTCCTCGGCGTTCAGACCGCCCTTCACGTCGGGCAGATCGACAGCGCCGACGTGGGTGAAATGCTCGGCGACCTGCTCGGCCAAGTGCACCGCGCGCTTGTGGGTCCACAGCAGGTTGTCACCGAGCGCGCTGTCGACGGTGCCGGTGAGCCATTCGGAGATGGCGTCCCAGTGCCTGCCGGGGTCGTGGTCGTCGATCCACTCCTCGCCGGTTCGGGTCAGGCCGCGCAGGCGATCTCGCAGATCGTGGTCGACATCGCTTGCCAGATCGGTGATTCCGTCGGCGAGCGTCTGCTGCCAGGCGGCGGTGCGCCGATGCAGTTCTTCCGCAGCGGTTTTCGCGGCTTGGAGCTCCCTGATCGCTGCCGCGCCCTGGTTCGGGTCGCGCAGCGCGACGAGTTCGCTGCCCAGCGCGAGCGCCAGATGTTCCGCGACCGACTGGATGTCGCGGGCGACGGCGGCGCGGGTTGCGGCTTGGTCGCGAGCAACGACCTGCTCGCGCAGGAACTGGTACAGCACACCGAAACCCGACTCGCTACCGAGCTGGGCGTCCTGCAAGCGCATGGCGTGCTCGCGCAGCAGCGCTGAGACCGGGATGATCGGCACATCCAGGCCGGCACGGTGCAGGTGGCCGACGTTCGCTTCGTGGACCTGCCGCCAATGCGGGTACAGGTCGGTCTTGGTGAGCAACAACGCGACCGTCGGGCACAGCTCGCGCACCTGGCGCAGGAAGACCAGCTCGGGTTCGGTGAGCTCGGTGGAGGCGTCGGACAGCACGAACACCGCGTCGGCGGCCGGGACTATGCCGAGAACCGTTGTGGCGCCTGCAGTTCCGTGCCCTCCGACACCGGGGGTGTCGATCAGGACGATGCCGTCCGCGAGCAGCGGGTTCGGCAATTGGATCTCCACGCGCAGCACTCGCCTGCCCTCGGCGAGCGGGGTCCGGGCGTCGATCGCGGGGAGTTGTTCGATCGGCACCGGGATCCGCGTTTCGCCGCCGCCGTACGGGTCGGTGAGCAACAGCTCCGCGTGCGCCTGCTCGCCATTCGCGAGCGTGGCGGGGACGGCGGTGGTCGCGTCGTCGCCGACAGGGCAGATGTCGACGTTCAGCAGCGCGTTCACGAAACGGCTCTTGCCCTGGCCGAGCTGGCCCGCGATCACGATGCGACGCCGCGGGTCGCGGACCCGGTCGGCCGCCGTCTCCAGGCGGCCGACCAGATCGGTGCGACCCGCGGCGCGCGCCGCGGCGATGGTTTCACCCAGTACCGACAGCAGCGGTACCGCGGGCGCGGAAGCGGATACGGGTGTCCCCATCGCGTTGTCGACCTTTCTCAGTGCAGGAACGCATCACCCGACAGGTCCGTCGACCCGCCGACGTCGATGCTCGACTCGCCCTCGGCGAACAGCGAGGACTCGCCGGTCGCGCCGAGGCCGCCGTCGAAGCCGGAGCCGAATGCGCTCGAAACGTCCAGCGACGACCAGGTGTTCGCGGTGGTCTCCGCCGTGGACCCGATGCTGCCACCCAGGTCCGCACCGCCGCCCACCGCACCCTGCGCTCCGGCGCCGAGCGAGCCCGTGGTGTCCGCGCCGCCCGCGAACGCGCCGGAAGCTCCGGTGGACAGGCCGGTTTCCAGGCCGCCACCGGCGTTCGCAGCACCGCCCACGCCGGTCTCGAGACCGCTGCTCAGACCCGCACCAGCGTTCGCAGCACCGCCCACGCCGGTCTCGAGACCGCTGCTCAGACCCGCACCGGCATTCGCAGCACCGCCCACACCCGCTTCGAGACCACTGCTCAAACCAGCACCCGCGTTCGCCGCACCGCCCAGACCGGTCTCCAGGCCACTGCTCAGACCCGCGCCCGCATTCGCGGCACCGCCCACACCCGCTTCGAGACCACTGCTCAGGCCCGCACCGGCATTCGCCGCACCACCCAGGCCCGTCCCCAAACCGCCGCCGAAGCCCGCGCCTGCCGCACCACCCAGACCGGTCTCCAGGCCACCGCTCAGACCCGCACCCGCATTTCCTGCGGCGCCGAGTCCGGCCGAAAGACCCGATTCCAGTCCGGCCCCTGCCTGACCCGCCGCGCCGATGGCACCCTCGAGCCCGGCCGTGAGACCGGCGCCTGCCTGGGTGGCCGCGCCGATGCCCGCCGACAGGCCCGCTTCGAGTCCGGACACCGCGTGGCCGCCCGCGTCCAGTGCGCCGCCGAGGCCGCCCGTCAGATCCCCGCCTGCCGCCGCGCCGGATTCGATACCGCCGGAAAGCCCTGTCTCCAAACCGGTTCCGAACTCGCCGCCCGCCTCGACGACGGCCTCCGCGCCACCGGACAGGTCACCGCCGAACCCGGTCACGCCACCGACCAGACCCTGCAGACCCCCGCCCAGTTCGGCGCCGCCCTGCGCGCCGCTGGCGAGCACGCCGCCGAGTTCGCTGTTCAGCCCGGCACCGATCTCCTGCTCCGCACCGAGCACGGTGCCCAGCCCCGCCGACATGCTCGACTCCAGCCCGGTCACCGCCTGACCACCCACGTTCGCCCCGCCGGACACACCGGACCCGACACCCGCGGCAGCCTCCGCCGCCCCCTGCAACCCGCTCTCGAGACCGGCCCCCAACCCGGCCCCGGCTTCAACAGCACCGTCGATGCCACCGGCGAACTCCCCACCGAACTCCGCCGCCGTCCCGAGCCCAGCCGCCAATCCGGCCCCGGCCTCAGCCCCCGCACCGAGCGCACCGTCGACGCCACCGGCCAATTCACCACCGGCCCCGAGCGCACCTTCCAGCCCGGCACCCGCTTCGAGCGCACCATCCACAGCACCTTCCAGCCCACCGGCCAGACCGCCGCCGAAGCCAGCGCCCGCGTCTACCGCACCGCCGAGACCGGTCTCCAGGCCAGCGGCGAGGTTCGCACCCGCATCGACCGCACCACCAAGACCGGTCTCCAGACCACCGGCCAAACCACCGCCCGCCTCAGCACCCACACCCAGCGCACCACCGACACCAGCGGCCAGATCACCGCCGAGATTCACACCCGTGTCAACCGCGCCACCGACACCGGACTCCAGACCGCCAGCCAGGCTCGCACCCGCGTCCAGCGCACCGTCGAATCCGGTCTCGAAACCACCGGCCAGACCAGCACCGGCTTCCACACCCGCGCCGACCGCACCTTCCAGACCCGCGCCCAGACCCGCGCCCAGACCAGCACCTGCATCCAGCGCACCACCGACACCGGCAGCCAGGTCACCGCCGAGATTCACACCTGTGTCCACCGCACCACCGACACCGGACTCCAGACCGCCAGCCAGATTCGCGCCCGCGTCCACCGCGCCGTCAAGTCCAGTCTCGAAACCACCGGCCAGGTTCGCGCCCGCGTCGACAGCAGCACCAAAACCGGCAGCAAGATCACCGCCCAGGTTCGCACCCGCATCCAGCGCACCACCGACACCGGACTCCACACCGCCAGCCAGGTCCGCACCCGCATCCAGCGCGCCACCGACACCAGCAGCCAGATCACCGCCAAGGTTCACACCCGCGTCGAGCGCGCCACCGAGACCGGTCTCCAGACCACCAGCCAGTTCAGCGCCCGCCTCGGTGCCTGCACCGAACGCACCTTCGAGCCCACCGGCCACAGCACCACCCGCTCCGAGCGCACCCTCAACGCCCGCAGCAAGATTCGCGCCCGCCTCGGCTCCACCGTCCAGCGCGCCGCCGACGCCGGCAGCGAGGTCGCCGCCGAGTTCGGCACCCGCGCCGAACGCACCGTCGAGGCCCGCGGCCAGATCGCCGCCGAGCCCGGCGCCTACATCGACCGCGCCACCAAGCCCGGTCTCCAAGCTGCCGCCGAGACCAGCGCCTGCCTCGACGCCCGCGCCCACTGCGCCACCGAGACCGGCCGACAGGTCACCGCCGAGTCCGGCACCCGCGTCGACCGCACCTTCCAGACCGGCACCCAGGCCCGCGCCCGCATCAAAGCCCGCATCCAACGCACCGCCCAGACCAGCACTCACATCAGTAGCGAAGTCGCCTCCGACACCGAGAGCGCCACCAACACCGGCGGACAAGTCACCGCCGAGTTCAGCACCCGCCTCGACCGCACCTTCCAGACCGGCACCAAGGCCCGCGCCCGCACCAAGGCCTGCATCCAGCGCACCGTCCAGCCCCGCACCCAGACCGGCACCCACCTCGGCGCCCGTATCGACCGCGCCACCGATTCCGGCCGACAGATCGCCACCCAGCTCGGCACCCGCGCCGATCGCGCCATCCAGGCCCGCACCGACACCCGTGGCGAGGTCACCGCTCGCACCGATAGCGGAATCGATTCCGGCGGACAGGTCACCACCCAGCCCGGCACCGGCACCGGCACCGGCACCGATCCCACCTTCCAACCCGGTACCCAGACCGGCGCCCGCGCCGAGGCCCGCATCCAACGCACCTTCCAGACCACCGGCCACACTGCCGCCCAACTCGGCACCCGCACCCAGCGCACCGTCCAGCCCCGCACCCAGACCGGCGCCCGCCTCAGCGCCCGCACCCAACGCGCCCTCCAAGCCAGCGCCCAACGCACCTTCTAGCCCGGCACCAAGACCCGCGCCCGCACCGAGGCCCGCTTCCAGCGCACCCTCCAGACCACCGGCCACATCGCCGCCCAACTCGGCACCCGCACCCAGCGCACCGTCCAGGCCTGCGCCCACACCGGCGCCCAACTCGGCACCCGCGTCGATCGCGCCACCGAGACCGGCGGACAGGTCAGCGCCCAACTCGGTGCCCGCGCCGATCGCACCTTCCAACCCGGCGCCCACTTCGGCACCAGCACCCAAGGCGCCCTCCAAACCAGCACCGAGTCCAGCGCCGGCACCCAGCGTGCCGTCTACTGCGCCGCCGAGACCGGCGGTCAACCCACTGGTGAGGTCAGCGACGCCGTCCAATGCGCCACCGACGGCACCCGTCAGGCCCGCGCCCGCCCCGAGCGCACCTTCCAGCCCCGCGCCGACCGACGCATCCAGACCTCCACCGAGACCCGCGGCGACATCCGCGACACCATCCACCGCCCCGCCGACGGCACCCGTCAAACCCGCGCCCGCACCCAGCGCACCTTCCAGCCCCGCGCCGAGCGCACCGCCGACACCCGCGCCCGCACCGAGGACGCCGCCGACGCCCGCAGCAAGGCTGCCGCCGAGATCGGTGACAACCTGTGCGCCCGCGCCGAGGGTCGTGCCCAACGCGCCGCCCAGGTCGGCGGAGAGATCGGTGCCCGCGTTCACAGCGCCCTCCAGGCCCGCGCCGAGCGCGCCGCCCAGGTCGAGGCCAGCGCCGATGTCGCCTTTCAACCCGGTGTTCAGGCCGAGGCCGAGATCGATGTCGGTGTTCACGCCGGTGTTCACGCCGACGCCCAGGTCGACGCCCGCGTTCGCCGCCGCGTCGAC
>NZ_BDBP01000091.1 GCF_001613045.1 Nocardia lijiangensis NBRC 108240
CGCCGGCCTCCGCGACGAAGGTGCGCCCGAGCGCGGCCCGCAGCCCCCGCGTGATCGGCGCAGCCAGCGCCGCCAGGGTGGTGAGCTGGGTGGGGTCGAAGGCGCGCGGGGACTTGCGCCAGAGCTCCAGCACGCCCCAGCATCCGTAACGGTCGCCGAATACCACGGTGGCGGTATCGAAGACGCCGAGGTCGCGTTGCACGTCGCGCCACACCCGCGAGCGTGCGGGATCGCCGCCGGTGGCGGTGCGCAAGGAGGTCGCCGCCGAGCCGCGTTCGAGCAGATCGCTCCAGCGGGTGACCTCGGTCAGGTAGCGCAACCGGATCAGCTCCGGCAGCCGTGACCAGCGCAGGCCGGGCAGGTCGGCCACGGGCGATGTCGCGATCCTGGTGACCGGGTCGGTGAGCATGAAGACGTGCCCGTCGAAGGGGAGGGCTGCGCGGAGATCGGCGACAACCACTTCGCGCAGCCGCTTCGCCGTCTGTTCGGCTCGGCAGTGGCGCTCGACGCGATCGAGGAGCTCTCGCGCACTGGGCACCGGCCAAGTGTAGGGCGAAAACCCCGGGGTCTGGGATGTGTCCGCGTACCGGATCGGCGAAAACTTCCTGGCAGAGCCCTTTCGGGCGCTACGCCGACGACCCGGCCGGGGTCAGGAGCCCGGCTTCTCCGTCACGAAGATGGCCGTGCCGGGGAAGAGCTCGCCGCGCAGCGGGCTCCACTGGCCCCATTCCCGGTCCAGCCACTCCGGCCAGTCGGGTTCGACAATGTCGCGCAGCACCAATCCCGCGGCGACGATCTCGCGGACCCGATCGCCGATGGTGCGGTGGTGCTCGACGTAGGTCGCCGCGCCGTCGGCATCCACCTCTACATAAGGGGTGCGATCGAAGTAGGGGATGGACGCGGTGAGGCCCGCCGGGCCGGGGTCGTCGGGGAAGATCCAGCGCATCGGATGATTCACCGAGAAGACCCAGCGTCCACCGGGCCGCAGCACCCTGGCCACCTCACGCATCAGCAGCGCGGAATCGGCGACGAACGGCACCGCGCCGAACGCCGAGCAGGCCAGGTCGAAGGAGGCGTCCGCGAACGGCAGCGCCTCGGCTCCCGCTTGCACCAGCGGCACCCGCGGCCCGCCGCGCGCCATCGCGGCCAGCCCGCGCTCCAGCATCCCCATCGATAGGTCGAGGCCGACCGGCAGCGCGCCCTGCCCGGCCAGCCAGCGCGCGCAGGGTGCCGAGCCGCAGCCGATCTCCAGGACACGCTTGCCCGTCAGGTCCTCGCCGAGGAAGTGCATATCGCCCTCGTGCAGGCCCTCCGGGCACCAGACGAACTCGCCGCCGGGGGAGTCGACACCGAGGAAGTCGGCGTGTGTCTGGTGATACTGGTCGGCGTCGGCATCCCACCAGCGCCTGCTCGCACGTTGACTGTCTGCCGAATCCAGCCGGGTTCGAGCGGTTCCGGAGGTTCCGAGCAGGGCGTTTGCATGGGCATGGCGATCTTCCGACACGCGCGTGAGCTTAGCGATCGCGGCACGCCGGAACCGCTCCGGCGTGGCGTGCAGACCGGTTTGCCCGTGCGGACCAAGGTCGCGTACGCTGAACCGCGCGAGTGTCTGCTGTACCGACGTACCGGTGTACCGAAGTAACGATCTACCGACGTATCTGCGTACTGAAATAACAGAGCGCCCGTGCTGAGTTTCACAAGTGGATGAGTGCGGTACGTTCCTCTGTGTCCGTCGTCGCATCGTCGCGGTGATTTCGCAGCGTACCGAAAGTTCCAATGTCCGCAACCGACCACAATCCGTCCGGAGCAAACCGACACATGCCCACCACCGTCACCTCGCCGCAGGTAGCCGTCAACGACATCGGCTCCGCCGAGGACTTCCTCGCCGCCATCGACGCCACGATCAAGTACTTCAACGACGGCGATATCGTCGAAGGAACCATCGTCAAGGTCGACCGCGACGAGGTCCTGCTCGACATCGGTTACAAGACCGAAGGCGTCATCCCCTCCCGCGAGCTCTCCATCAAGCACGATGTCGACCCGAACGAGGTCGTTTCCGTGGGCGATGAGGTCGAGGCCCTCGTTCTCACCAAGGAGGACAAGGAAGGCCGCCTGATCCTGTCGAAGAAGCGGGCGCAGTACGAGCGTGCGTGGGGCACCATCGAGGAGCTCAAGGAGAAGGACGAGGCCGTCAAGGGCACCGTCATCGAGGTCGTCAAGGGCGGCCTGATCCTCGACATCGGCCTGCGCGGCTTCCTGCCCGCCTCGCTCGTCGAGATGCGTCGCGTCCGCGACCTCCAGCCGTACGTCGGCAAGGAGATCGAGGCCAAGATCATCGAGCTGGACAAGAACCGCAACAATGTGGTCCTGTCCCGCCGCGCCTGGCTGGAGCAGACCCAGTCCGAGGTGCGCTCCGAGTTCCTGCACCAGCTGCAGAAGGGCCAGGTCCGCAAGGGTGTGGTCTCCTCGATCGTCAACTTCGGCGCCTTCGTCGATCTGGGCGGCGTGGACGGTCTGGTGCACGTCTCCGAGCTGTCCTGGAAGCACATCGACCACCCGTCCGAGGTCGTCGAGGTCGGCAACGAGGTCACCGTCGAGGTTCTCGACGTCGACCTGGACCGCGAGCGTGTCTCGCTGTCGCTCAAGGCGACCCAGGAAGACCCGTGGCGTCAGTTCGCCCGCACCCACGCGATCGGCCAGATCGTGCCGGGCAAGGTCACCAAGCTGGTTCCGTTCGGTGCGTTCGTGCGCGTCGAAGAGGGCATCGAGGGCCTGGTGCACATCTCCGAGCTGGCCGAGCGCCACGTCGAGGTCCCGGACCAGGTCGTTGCCGTCGGCGACGACGCGATGGTCAAGGTCATCGACATCGACCTGGAGCGTCGCCGGATCTCGCTGTCGCTGAAGCAGGCGAACGAGGACTACCACGCCGAGTTCGACCCGTCGAAGTACGGCATGGCCGACAGCTACGACGAGCAGGGCAACTACATCTTCCCCGAGGGCTTCGACCCCGAGACCAACGAATGGCTCGAGGGCTTCGACAAGCAGCGCGAGGAGTGGGAAGGCCGCTACGCCGAGGCGGAGCGTCGCCACAAGATGCACACCGCGCAGATGGAGAAGATGGCGGCCGACGCCGCGGCCGAGGCCGCGAACGGCGGCGGCGCGTCGAACTACTCCTCCGAGAGCGGTTCGCAGTCCTCCTCCAGCCAGGCCGAGTCCGCCGGCGGTTCGCTGGCCAGCGACGCCCAGCTGGCGGCTCTGCGGGAGAAGCTCTCCGGCAACGCCTGATTCGGGTAGAGCACAAGCGAAGGCCCCGGTCCTCATGGACCGGGGCCTTCGCCCTTTCCTCGGCGGCTGACGGCCGCGTGTGGCTCACGCCGCGGCGACGGTGAATCGGCGCTGCGGGAATCGGGGGTTCTCGGCTTCGTCGAGCAGCGCGACAGCCAGGTCCTCGGCGGAGATGTCGGCGTCGGCGGTCAAGAGCTGGTCGCCGCCGAGGCGGTAGTGGCCCGTGCGGGCGCCGGGCTGGATCAGGCCCGACGACGGGCTCAGGTAGGTCCAATTGCGGTTGGACAGGCGGTAGACGTTCAGCGCGTCCCGCAGCGCGAGCACCACGTCGCGGTATTCCGCGGGTACGCCGAGGTCCTCGGTGAGGATGCGCGTGAATTCCGTTCCGGTGTCGACGAGTTGGCGGCCCGGTGCGACCTCGAGGCTGCCTCCGCCGCCGACCGCGAGGAGCCGGACATCGGGGTGCCGTTCCAGCGCGCCCACCATGGCGTGCGCGCCCGTGACGAAGGCGCCGGCGTTGGCGATGGTGTCGGCGATGCCGTGCCCGGCGTTCACCGCGCTGATCACCACGTCCAGATCCGCGATTGCCTCGGCGATGCTCACGGTGTCGAGCCAGTCCGCCACCGCCCAGCGCACCTCGCCCCTGTCGGCGGGGAAGCGGGCGGAGTCCCGCGCGAAGGCGGTCACCTCGTGTCCGCGCCCCCGCGCCTCCTGCACCACCCGGCCGCCGATGACGCCGCTCGCGCCGAAAACTCCGATCCGCACGACAATCGCTCCTCTATACGCAGTTCATTTACTACACACCGTTCAGTGACGACACGGCTGATAGTAGTCAAACGCTGTAGAGTGTCAACCGTGGTCGAGGTGCAGAGCCGACGGGAACGATTGCGCGCGGAGGCGACGGAGGAGATCAAAACGATCGCGCTGCGGCTGCTCGCCGAGGGCGGTCCGGACGCGATCGCGCTGCGTGCCATCGCGCGCGAGATGGGCATGACCGCGGGCGCGCTGTACGGCTATTTCGCCACCCGCGACGAGCTGATCACCACTCTCATCTCCGACGTCTACACCGGACTGATCGACCGGGTGGAGGCCGCGCGGGACGCGGTGCCCGAGAACGACCCCGGCGGGCGCATAGTCGCGTGGGGCGAGGCCGTCCGGGAATGGGCCGTCGCGAATCCCGAAGGGTTCCGGTTGATCTACGGCGACCCGGTGCCCGGCTACCAGCCGCCGCCGGAAGGTCCGGCGCGCGAGGCGGAGATGCGCGCCTGCGACGGACTCGTCGGCCTCGCCGCCGCCGCGTGGCCGCGCGCCGCCGCGACGCAATCCCTCGGGGATTCGACATGGTCGGACTTCGACCCCGGCCTGGTCGAGCACGTGCGCGCCGACTTCCCCGGCTTGCCGCCCGCCGCGCTGGCCCTGGCGTTGCGCATGTGGGGGCGCATGCACGGTCCGATCGCGCTCGAGGTGTACGGCCACCTGCGCCCCCAATCGCAGGATCCGGCAAAGCTTTTCCGCATCGAGATGCTCGATCTGGTGCGGGCGGTGGGCCTGTGACGGCCGCTGCCCATCGCCGGATTCCCGCCACCGTGTGGGAGCGCAGGAAGATCGAGGCCATGAGCCGGATCCAGCGGGTGGCGCTGGATCTGTTCGACGAGTACGGATATCGCGAGGTGACCGTCGAACGGGTGGCCGCCGCGGCCGGGGTGTCGCCGAGTTCCGTCTACCGCTACTTCGGCACCAAGGAGATGCTCGTCCTCTACGACGAGGCGGACCCGCAGCTGCTCGACGTGCTGCGCACCGCGGGCGACGGCGAAACCCTCGATCCCGCAGCGCTTCTCGCGGTGGCGCGCCCCCTGGTTCCGGTGATGGTCGCCGCCCTGCTCACCGAGGATTCCGAGCGCCGCATCGCGCGGCGGCTGCGGTACGTGCACGCGTTCCCCGAGGTGCGCGACGGTCAGACCCGGCAGATGCGCGAGCTGGAGGAACAGTTCGGCCTGCTGTTCGCCGAGCGCTGCGGGCGCGATCCCAACGACCTCCAGGTCCGGATGGCCGCGTCCACCGCGATCTGGGGCGGGGTGGCGGCCCTGGACCACTGGGCGGGAAGGGGTTTCGCCGGACGGCTGAGCGAGATCTACACCGCGACGGTGGAAGCGATCATCGACGCGCTGGCAGCGATCGTTCGCTGACGCGGGCGTCCGCGGTCCTGCCCGGCCACCGCGGCAGCCACCAGTTCCACCGGCCGAACAACCGCATGAAGGCGGGCACCAGGATCAGTCGCACGACGAGTGCGTCGATGGTGATGGCAACCGCGAGCGCGAACCCGATCTGCTTCAGCTCCAACACTTCCGCGGTCACGAAGCTGGCGAACACGGCGACCATGATGGCCGCGGCGGCGGTGATCGGGCGAGCGGTGCGCTGCAAGCCCTCGGCGACCGCGGCGGCGTTGTCCCGGTCGCGGTCCCACGCCTCCTTCATGCGCCGGATGAGGAACACCTCGTAGTCCATCGAGAGGCCGAAGAGCACCGCGAACACCAGCATCGGCAGATACACCTGCAGGAACCCGGTGCTCTGGAAGCCGAGCACGGATTCGCCGATGCCGTCCTGGAATACGGCCACGGTGATGCCCAGCGCCGCGCCGGTGGCCAGCAGATTGAGCAGAATCGCCTTGACCGCGAGCACGATGCTGCGAAACGCCAGGATCAGGAAGGCCAGCGAGACCGTGAGCACCAGGGCGATCACCCAGGGGAAGCGGTCGGTGATCCGTTCGGAGACCTCGGCGAAGGTCGCGGGTGTGCCGCCGACGCGCACCTCGGCGCCCTCGACTTCTGTTGCGCGGGACTGGATCTCGTCGGTGAGCTCGGCGACAGCGGTGGAGTCGAATGCCTCCTTCGGCACGACCGCGATCATGATGCGCCCCGCGGACTGCTGGGGCAGCACCGTCGCGACGCGCGGGTCGCGGGAGAGTTCGCCGGCGAACGCGTGCACCTCCGACTGCGCCGCGCTCAGCAGGGGTTCGTCGCCGGGCCCGGTGGCGAGCACCGAGATCGGGGCGAGGAGGCCGGGGCCGAAGTTGTCCCGCACCAGGCGGGTCGCCTCGCCGCTCGGCCGGTCGCCGAGCGAATCGAGACCCATGTCGATGCCGTACCGGATGCCGGTGATCGGTGCGGCGGCCACGGCGAGCACGGCGACGCCGATCAAGCCGAACACCACCGGCCTGCGCATGACGAGATGGGCCCAGCGCGCCCACGCATTCGACGGCGCGGTCGAGCGGGTCTCCGCGGGACGTAACCGCGCGGGCAATGCCCCGCGGTTCACGGCGGGTCCGAGGGTCGCCAGCAGCGCGGGCAGCAGCGTGACGGCCGCGCCGAGCGTGGCGAGCACCGCCGTCACCACGCCGATGGCGACGCCGTCGAGCATCGGCAGGCCGACCACGGCCAGTGAACACAGCGAGATCAGCACGATGAGGCCGGAGGCGAGTACGGTGCGTCCGGTGGTGTCCAGTGCGACGGCGACCGCGCGGTCGATCTCCGCGCGCGCCGAACGGTTGCGCACCCCGTGCCGGGTCAGCTCCTCGTTGAATCGGCTGACGATGAACATGGCGTAGTCGATCGCGGTGCCGGTGGCGATCATGGTGGCGACGGAGAGCACCAGCGAGTCGAAGGTCAGGAAGGCCGTCAGGCCGAACAGTCCGCCGACGGCGGCGGCGATGCCCGCGGCGGTCACCGTGATCGGCAGGGTCGCCGCGGTCAGCGCGCCCAGTGCGAGAATCAGCACGGCGGCCGCCACGGGCAGACCGATCGCTTCCGCGCGCTGCATGTCGGCGGTTTCGATGATCATGAGATCGGCTTGCACCGCGCTGTATCCGGTGACCGTGACCCGGATGTCGTCGTCGGAGATCGCGGTGACGGCCGACTGCAACCGGGTGGCGACGGCCACCCGCTCGGACATTCCGCCGTCGAGGCCGACGATGCCGAGCGCGGTGTGCCGGTCGGGGGAGATCTGCGTCGCGGCATTGCCCTGGAACGGTCCGAGCGCACCGGTGACGCCCTCGGTCTCGCGCGCGGCGACCAGCGCCCGATCGAGAGCGGCACGGAACTCGGGGGCGTCGGCGGTGAACCGCGGGGAGTGGACGACCAGCAGGTCCTGTTCCGCGCCGAATTGCGTGAAGTGTTGTGCCGCAAGGCGATCGACCTCGCTGGACGCCGAGCCCGGCACCGTGTAGTCGGGCGCGCCGAGCCGGTCGTGCAGCAGGGGGTAGGCGGCGGCGCCGAGGATCACGAGCAGCAGCCAGACGCCGAGGACGATCCTGCGGTACCGGGCCATGATCGCGCCCCAGCGACCGAGCGTGCGCAGGCGAGACGGCGGGACAGGGCGGTGGTCGCGCTCCTTGGTCAGGGTCGGTAGCGACATGTCCCCTCCGTGTTGGAAGTATCTGATAGTCACTATCAGATTTGTTACGCAAGCCTAGGCGGCCCGCGACACTCTCTGCAAGTGACTGTCAGGTATGGCGAGGGTCACATCGCTAACCGATGTCGGCTTCTCGTGCCCTACGAGTTCGATCACAGCGGAATACTCTGCTCGGGCGAAAGCCGTTGGGGGCGGCGGTATTCGCCGGTAGTGTGCCCGGCCATGGGGAGTGATCCGGGCAAGAACACTTATCTCGATCAGGTCGTCGCGCAGCAGGCGGCGTTGGAAGACGATCTGCGCACCCGCAAGGCGCCCGCCGCGCCCGCACCGCAGGCTCCCGGCGCTCCGCTGCAGCCGCGGGGCGCGCTGGCGAAGCGGGCCGAACGGGTCGGCCAGAGCGCGCAGGGGCAGGGGCCGGGGCCGGTGGAGGTCCGGGTCACCGGCCTCTGGCGGTGGCGCACGGTTCTGGTGCCGCCCAACGCTTTCGTGGTGCACACCAGGCGCGGACGCGGGGAACCGCTGCACATCGGGCTCGGCGTGTCGTTCCGGTACAACCCGGCCATCGACTCCTACCTCGTGGTGCCCGGCGCGATGCAGACCATCCTGATCAACGCGTACTGCATCTGCCGGGAACTCCAGGGCGTGCTGGTGCAGGGCTACGTGCAGTGGATCATCGAGGATTTCGGCACCGCCTATCGCAAGCTCGACTTCTCCGACGCCGAAGATCCCATGCGGCTGGTCAACATTCAGCTGCGCGAACAGGCCGAGGCGGCCATCAAGGACAAGGTGTCCACGATGGGCGTGCGCGATGTGCTCAGCGACAAGCAGCCGATCATCGAGGAGCTCACCGCCCGGTTGCGCGCGGTGGCCGAGGGCAGCGGCGACGCGCAGACCGGCGGCGGTGATCGCGGTCTGGGCCTGCGCATCGTCACGGTGCAGATCAAGGAGGCGGTGGTCAGTTCCTCGACGCTGTGGGAGAACCTGCAGAAGCCCTACCGCACCGAGCAGAATCAGGTTGCCCGGCTGGCGGAACTCACCGCGCAGGAGGCGATTTCGGCCAGGGAGGCGGCCGCGCAGCGGTCGGCGGAGGAACGCCGCATCGAGAACGAGCGCGAACTCACGCAGCTGCGCGACCGGAACGAGGCGGCGCGCTTCGACCGCGAGACCGCGGAGAAGATGCGGCGCACCACCCGCGAGCACGACGACCGTCGTGCGGTCGCGGAGCTGGCCAAGGAGACCGCGCTGCACGCCGTGCGCTTGGAGCGCGAGCAGCACGCCGAACAGCTCGAGAACCTGCGCTTGCGCCAAGAGCTGCGCCGCCAGGAGGTGGACGGCGAACTGGCGCTGACGACGGCGCGGCAGCGCGCCGAACACGAGGGCGAGCTGCTGGTCGTGCAGCGGGAGCGGGAGCGGGTCGCCAATGCCAACGCGCAGAACGACGCAAGCATCCAGGCGAACCTGGTGACCAACCTGCCCGAGATCGTCGCGAAACTGCCCGCGCCCGCGGAGCTGCGGTCGTACCAGATCGGCGGCGACCTGTCGGGGCTGGCATCCGTGGTGGCCCAGCTGAACGGGGTCGTCGAGGCGTGGTCCGCGCGTCGCGCCGCGGGGGAGTCGGTCGCCGACTGATCGGGCTTCCGTCCTGTCGCCGGGGGATCGGCTCCGGGCGACAGGGCGGATCGGTCGGTCTTCCGTCGCGTCGTCCGGGTGACGCGACACACGCCCAATTTGGTTGGACACAATTTAATTGTTCTCTACTCTGGAGCCGGTATCGCCGTCGAACGACTAGAGGAGGCATGGTGCGAGCCGTTGTCATCGAGCAATTCGGAGAGCCGAAGGACGTGCTGACCGCGGCGGATCGGCCGCTGCCCGAGCCGGGACCGGGCGAGGTGCGGATCGCCTTGGATCTCGCGCCGATCCACAATCACGATCTCGCGATCATCCGCGGCGTCTACGGCTACCGGCCGCCGCTGCCCGCGATCCCGGGCACCGAAGGCGTCGGGCGGATCGACGCAGTCGGCGCAGGCGTGACCGACCGGACGGTGGGTCAGCGGGTGGCGGTCTCCGGCGCGACGGCGGTCTGGGCCGAATATTTCGTGGCGCAGGCGGCGCAGGCGCTGCCGGTACCCGACTCGGTCGACGACGAGACCGCCGCCCAGTTGCTCGCGATGCCGTTCAGCGCCGCCGTACTGCTGGACGATCTGCGCGTGACGGCCGGGGACTGGCTGGTGATCAACGCCGCGAACGGCGCGGTGGGCAGGCTGGTGAATCTGCTGGCCCGGCGGCGCGGCGTGCACGTGCTGAACCTGGTGCGCGGCCAGGCGTCGGTGCGGGCGCTGCGTGAACTCGGCTACGAACCGGTCGTCGACACCGAGGCCGACGACTGGCTCGCCCAGGCAGCCGCGGCCACGTCGGGTGCGCCGATCGTGCGCGCCGTGGATCAGGTCGGCGGTCCCGCGGGTGCGGACCTGCTCGAGCTGCTCGCGCCGAACGGCGAGCTGGTCTCCTTCGGCGCGCTCTCCGGTAAGCCGTGGACCCTCTCGCCGGGCACGCTCATCTTCAAACAGGCGGTTGTGAAGGGCTTTTGGGGCGCGAAGCGGGCCCAGGAGATCGGCGCCGCCGAGCGCACGCGGGTGCTGCGCGAGCTCGTGGAGCTGGCGGCGAGCGGGGAGCTACGGCTGGCGATCGAGGCGGTCCACCCGCTCGACGACGCGGCCGAGGCCGCGGCCGCCACCGAACGCCCGGGTCGCAAGGCCAAGATCGCCTTGTCGCCCGCCCCCGATCGCACCAGGTGAATTGCAGGCGACTGAATCGGCTACTACCTTCGAAAAAGAGGTGGTGACCATGACACAGACGACCGAGCTTCAGCTCGACAACCAGGTGTGCTTCGCGCTGTACGCCGCCTCGCGGGCGCTCACGCGGCTGTATCGGCCGATGCTGGACGACCTCGGGCTGACCTATCCGCAGTACCTCGTGATGCTGGTGCTGTGGGAGCGCGAAACCGTGACGGTGAAAGAGCTGGGCGAGGCGCTCGACCTCGACTCGGGGACGTTGTCGCCGTTGCTGAAACGGCTGGAGACGACGGGGCTGATCACGCGGGTGCGCTCCGCGGAGGACGAGCGGTCGGTGCTGGTGCGGCCGACCGAAGCCGGTGCGGCGCTGCGCGAACGCGCGCGGGATGTGCCGCGGCGGGTCGCCGACGCCACCGGCCTCGACCGGGAGGGCCTCGCCCGCTTCCGGGCCGAGGTACGCGAATTCACCGCGGTCGTCGAGAGCGCCGAGCTCTGAGCCGCGTCCTGCACACGACAGTGGCCCAGCCGAGAGGCTGGGCCACTGTCGTGAGGCAAACTCAGCTGGCGGTCGCCGGTACCCAGTAGGCCGTAGCCACGGTGGAGCGTTTTCGCATCGCGGCGAAGCTGTGCCGGGCCGGACTGATCAATGCGGTGAACCATGAACGGCGGTGCTCGGCGAGCGCGGCCGCGACGGCGGGGATCAGAATGCAGTGCACTCCGCCCGCCATGCCCAGACGGTGGCGACCCGTCTGGTTGATTCTGGTGCCCAATTGGTCTTCCTTTGCTTGCTGGTACTGGCCTGGATCGCCACGGCGAAGATTAGCGGAACGAAACTGCCGAACACAGTATTTTGCGGAAGTAATTGCCTCGGCGTGTCGAAAAGTCGTCGGGCAACGGCCGGGTCCGGGTGTAAATGTTGCGAATTGGTCTCGGCCGCGTCACGGAACGGGCAAATGGGACCGTCGGGCGTGGAATACGAGGCGCGGATGGGTAATCCGTCCGATTGGGGCGAGGACCCGCCGGCGGAGCCGAACCGGGCGGCCCGGGCGGCCGGGGGCGGCGGATGCGAAACTGAACGAATGTTGCGGATCGGCCTCACCGGAGGCATGGGAGCTGGCAAGTCGACGGTGGCGCGGATCCTCGCCGAGTGCGGCGGGGTAATCATCGATTCCGACCTGATCGCCAGGGAAGTGGTGGCGCCGGGCACCGAGGGGCTCGCGGCCTTGGTCGAGGCGTTCGGGCCCGGCATCCTCGCCGCGGACGGCAGCCTGGATCGTCCCGCGCTTGCGGCCGTCGCGTTCGCCGACGACGCGGCACGCGCAACCCTGAATTCCATTACCCATCCGCTCGTCGGAAAGCGCACCGCGGAATTGATTTCGGCGGCGCCGGCGGACGCCATTGTGGTGCAGGATATTCCGCTGCTGGTGGAAAATGGATTGGCGCCATTGATGAATCTGGTGGTGATCGTCGACGTCGACGCGGAAACTCGAATTCACCGTCTGGCGGAATTCCGGGGCATCCCGGAATCCGATGCGCGGGCCCGAATTTCGGCGCAGGCGACGGACGAGCAGCGGCGCGCGGTGGCGGATGTCTTGCTGGACAACAGCGGCCCGGCGGGCGCGATCGACGCCGCGGTGCACCGGCTGTGGGAGGAGCGGCTGACGCCGTTCGAGCGCAACCTGCGCACCGGGACACCCGCGGGCCGGCGGGAGCTACGACTGGTGCCGCACGATCCGGAATGGGCCGCGCAGGCGCAGCGACTCATCGCGCGACTGTGGGTGGCCTGCGGTTCCGCGGCCTCCCGCATCGACCACATCGGTTCCACGGCGGTGCCGGGTCTGCCCGCCAAGGACGTGCTGGATCTGCAGATCACCGTGGCCGATCTCGCGGCGGCCGACGGCCTGCGCGACGCGCTGGGCGCCGCCGGGTTCCCGGTGAAAGTCCATGTCACACATGACAATCCGAAGCCGACCGAAGGCGACCCGGATGGGACCGACACCGATCGCTGGGCCAAGCGGCTGCACGGCAACGCCGATCCCGGCCGTCCCGCCCATGTGCACCTCCGCGTCGACGGGTCGCCGGGGCAGCGGTTCGCGCTGGCCTTCCGCGACTGGTTGCGCGGCGACGCGGCGGCGCGCGAGGAGTACCTCGCGGTGAAGCGCGAGGCGGAGGCCAAGGCGGCCGGGCTGACGGGCGAAGCCGCGTCGGAGGCGTATTACGCGGTGAAGGAACCGTGGTTCGACGCGGTCTATCGACGGGTGCTCGACTGAGTGTCCGATGTGGGTGCAATCCACCCATTTCGGACGCTTTCGCCGGAAATTCTCCGGAATCCCGAACGGTGTGATCCCGGAACGGGAAGGAGTGGCGGTCGTCATATCGGGCGGCCCGTCGATATCGATGCCGCGGCGACGGATCGCGGCATCGGGTTCCGAGGGCGGGCGGCATTTTTATCGGCCGTACTCGGAGTTCGTTCCGGCCGACCGAACGGCCGTCCCAGAATTTCCGGCATTTCTCCTCGATGCGATCCCGCTACCTCGGCGCGGCGGCTCGGACGGCGGACGGGCAAGCGTGCCGCAAACGGCGCAGCGTAGCTGCGTACCCACGCTCCCGCCGGGCGATCGGCGTTGTCGGGGCCTGTGCGCTCAGAGCCAGGTCAGCTCGATGTCGTGGGAGGCGAGCCAGCCATCGAGGGAGTGGCCGTGCGCCGCGATGCCGTCGATCGCGGCGGTCGCGTGCTGGATGGCCGCCTGCGCCTCGGCCGAGCCGATCAGGCCCGCGGCGTGCGCGGCGAGCAGCTCGTCCACGTCCAGGAGCACGGTCTCGCGCTCGGAGCGCACCACGATGTCGAGGTAGTGGTCGACCGACCGCCACTTCTTCGGTTCGATCCTGGTGAACTCGCCGAGGTCGAGATAGTAGTCCTGGTCCCGGCGGTGGGCCGGGTTGTAGTGGAAAACCGTTGCGCGTAGCCCGAACTCGGGCAGCAGCCAGGACTCCACGTAGTGGAACTGGGTATGGTCGGCGGTGCGCGCCATGTACAGGCCCCACGGCTCGACGCGATAGCGCTCGACCGGCCGCACGAATCCCTTGGGATCCGTGTTGGTCAGGCTCGCGACATCGAAGTACTCGACCTTGGGTCGGTGCACGTTCACTGCTGGTGCCTGTGTCATGCAGTCAGCATCTACCGTCGCGGCCGTTCCGTCGAGCGCACGCGACAGAACGCGGGTCACATCCAGGTCAACGTGATGTCGCGGGCGGCGAGCCAGAGCTCGACGTCGTGATCGTGCGCCGCGAGCCCGTCCAGGGCGGCGGTGGCCCGTTCCACGGCCCGGTGCGCCTGCGCGGTGTCCACCAGGCCTGCGGCGTGCGCGGCGAGCAGCTCGCCGACGCCGCGCAGCTGCGTCGAACGACGGTGGCGGACAACGACGTCCAGATACTGATCGACGGCCTTCCAGCGCCGGGGCGCGATCTTGGTGTACTCGCCGATGTCGAGCACGTAGTCGCGGCTGCGGTGCTGTCCGGCCCGCGTGTGGATCACGGTCGCGCGGACCGACAGGTCCGGCAGCAACCAGGACTGCAGATAGCGGGACCCGTCGACCATGCGCGCCATGTACAGGCCCCACGGCTCGACCTGGAAGCGCTCGACCGGCCGGACGAAGCCCTTGGCGTCGGTGACGGTGAGCTCGGCGATGTTGAAGTACTCCACCCGGGGCCGGTGCGGCGGCGTGCCGGGCGGCGGCGCGGCGGTCGCGGCGGGTGTGGCGCTCGGCACCGCGGCGCGCAGATCGCGCGCAAGGTATCCGGCGATTCCCGTGACGGCGGGAGCGGCGACGAACAGGGGCAACAGAGTGCTCATGGCAAGGTCCTTACCTAGTGCAGCGCCAGATCAGGGTACACCCGGGCCGCGGGCTCGGCGCGGCCCGAAAAGTTGCGGTTCGATGCCCAAACGTCCTGCGGGAATGGGCAATTCGGACATCGTTCGGTGCGGCCGCGGCGCCATGCTCGAGGGCTTCGACGGTGCAGGGCACGCAGGCGGGCGTGCGGGCCGAGGCGAGGTAATTGAAAATTGAAATTACAAGATTTGCCAATCAATTGCTGCTGTCGATATTCTGGACCGCGGCCCAGGCACGAGTGTTCCGTTCGGTTTCCGCTCCGCCGGGAGTGGGGCCGAGCAGGAGGGGAGTTCGGCCCCACTCGGAGCCACCGCGCACCGGTCGCGTCACCGGGCCGCGAAATCTGTCGGTGCCTGCGCCTACGCTGGTTGGCATGGCTTTCGCTACCGAGATCCCCGCCGAGGGCGAGACTCCTCTCGCGCATTCGGAGTTCCGTCCCGTCGGCGCCATCGAGCGCGCCGAGGGGCGCTTCCAGGTGGTCAGCGAGCATCGGCCCGCGGGCGATCAGCCCGCGGCCATCACGGAACTGGAGCGCCGGATCACGGCCGGGGAGCGCGACGTCGTCCTGCTCGGCGCAACCGGCACCGGCAAGTCGGCCACCACGGCCTGGCTCATCGAGAAGCTGCAGCGCCCGACGCTGGTGATGGCGCCGAACAAGACGCTCGCCGCCCAGCTGGCCAACGAACTGCGTGAGATGTTGCCGCACAACGCGGTCGAGTACTTCGTCTCGTACTACGACTACTACCAACCCGAGGCGTACATCGCCCAGACCGACACCTACATCGAGAAGGACAGCTCGATCAACGACGACGTGGAGCGGCTGCGCCACTCGGCGACCTCGAGCCTGCTGTCCCGGCGCGACGTGGTGGTGGTCGCCTCGGTGTCCTGCATCTACGGCCTCGGCACGCCGCAGTCCTACCTGGACCGCTCGGTCCAGCTCGAGGTCGGCACCGACATCGACCGCGACGCGCTGCTGCGGCTGCTGGTCGACGTGCAGTACACCCGCAACGACATGGCTTTCACCCGCGGCTCGTTCCGGGTGCGCGGCGACACCGTCGAGATCATTCCCTCCTACGAGGAATTGGCGGTGCGCATCGAGTTCTTCGGCGACGAGATCGAGGCGCTCTACTATCTGCACCCGCTGACCGGTGACGTGGTGCGCAAGGTGGACACCGTGCGCATCTTCCCGGCGACCCACTACGTCGCGGGCCCAGACCGCATGGAGCGGGCCACTCGCGACATCGAACAGGAGCTCGAGGACCGGCTCGCCGAGCTGGAGCGTCAGGGCAAGCTGCTGGAGGCGCAGCGCCTGCGCATGCGTACCCAGTACGACCTGGAGATGATCAGGCAGGTCGGGTTCTGCTCCGGCATCGAGAACTACTCGCGCCACATCGACGGCCGCCCGGCCGGATCGGCGCCCGCGACGCTGCTCGACTACTTCCCCGAGGACTTCCTGCTCGTCATCGACGAGTCGCACGTCACCGTGCCGCAGATCGGTGGCATGTACGAGGGCGATATGTCGCGCAAGCGGAATCTGGTCGAGTACGGCTTCCGGCTGCCGTCCGCGATCGACAACCGCCCGCTGACCTGGGAGGAGTTCGCCGACCGCATCGGGCAGACGGTCTACCTGTCCGCGACCCCCGGCCCGTACGAACTGGGGCAGGCGGGCGGCGAGGTGGTCGAGCAGGTCATCCGCCCGACCGGCCTCGTCGATCCGCAGGTGGTGGTGAAGCCGACCAAGGGACAGATCGACGACCTGGTGCACGAGATCCGGCAGCGCACCGAACGCGACGAGCGGGTGCTGGTCACCACGCTCACCAAGAAGATGGCCGAGGACCTCACCGATTACCTGCTCGGCCTCGGCGTGCGGGTGCGGTACCTGCACTCGGAGATCGATACGCTGCGCCGCGTCGAGCTGCTGCGCCAGCTGCGCCTCGGTGACTATGACGTGCTGGTGGGCATCAACCTGCTGCGCGAGGGCCTCGACCTGCCGGAGGTCTCCCTGGTCGCCATCCTGGACGCCGACAAGGAAGGCTTCCTGCGCAGCAGCACCAGCCTCATCCAGACCATCGGCCGCGCGGCCCGCAACGTCTCCGGTGAGGTGCACATGTACGCCGACAAAGTCACCGACTCCATGCGCCACGCGATCGAGGAGACCGAGCGGCGCCGGGCCAAGCAGGTCGCCTACAACGAGCAGATGGGCATCGACCCGAAGCCGTTGCGCAAGAAGATCGCCGACATCCTGGACCAGGTGTACCGGGAGGCCGACGAGAGCGAGGTCGAGGTCGGCGGTTCCGGTCGCAACGTCAGCCGCGGTCGCCGCGCGCAGGGCGAGCCGGGCCGCGCGGTGAGCGCGGGAGTCTACGAGGGCCGCGACATCAAGTCGATGCCGCGCGCCGAACTCGCCGATCTGGTCAAGGAACTCACCGCGCAGATGATGAACGCGGCCCGCGAACTCCAGTTCGAGCTGGCGGGTCGGCTGCGCGACGAGATCGCCGACCTGAAGAAAGAACTGCGCGGCATGGACGCCGCCGGACTCAGCTGAGTCGCGAGGGCGTCCGCCGTGTCGTCAGCTCTGCGTCGCCATCCACTCGTCGACCCGGCGCTGGGCCTCCTCGCGCGGGACGTCCTCGACCCGCGTCATCACCGCCCAGCGGTGGCCGAACGGGTCGATCACGACGCCGAAGCGATCGCCGGTGACGAAGGTCTGCGGCTCCTCGACATTGCGGGCGCCGTGCTCGACCGCCCGCTGGACGACGGCGTCGACGTCGGGACAGTAGTGCACGATCGAGGTGTGCACCCATTCGCCGTTCGGGGCCTGAACCCCGTTGGCGGGTATGGGCATACCGAGTTGCAGCGTCGAATCGCCGATCTCGAGTTCGGCGTGCGCGGGCTGACCATCGGGCAGGTCACTGCGGCTGACCACCTTCGCGCCGAAGACCGCGGAGTAGAACTCGATGGCCTTGTTCGCGTCGGCGACCGCGAGGAAACAGGTGATCGAGTGGTAGCCGGAGGGGATGGGATTCACCGTTGTCGTCATGACTTCGACTCTGGCAGGCCGGGGACGCTCGCTCTTGTAAGAAAGCGACAACCTTCGGGGAGGGCGCGCGATGGCCGCTGACGAGCCGGCCCCGATGGACAGCGAGAAGGGAATCCTGCACCCGCGGGAACAGTCTCGGCATCGGAGCCTGACCCGGCTCGCGCCGGGGCCGCGGGTCGCCGGGTTCGTGGACTGGTACTGGGTGGTGCACTGGGACCTGCGCGATCGCCCGCCGTATGTCGCGGAGGTGCTGTCGTTCCCCTGCGTGAACGTCACCTTCGAACACTCCGTGCATCGCGTCGGCGGCTTCGTGACCGGGGTGTGCACCACCAAGTACACCCGCGAGCTGACGGGCCGCGGGCTGACCTTCGGCGCGCGGTTCCGCGCGGGCGGGTTCGGCGCCTTCACCGGACTGGACGTCGGGTCCCTCCGGGACCGATCGTTGCCGCTGACCGAGGTCTTCCCGGACGCCGCCGGGCTCGCCGAACGGGTGCTGGCGGCCTCCTCCGACGAGGACCGCCGCGCGCTGGTCGAGGAGTTCCTCGCGCCGCGCGCCGGGGGCCACGACCCCACTTTCCTGCTGGTGTCGCGCATCGTGCACGACATGGAACACGACCGGTCGCTCACGAGGGTGGATCAGGTCACCGAGCGATTCGGTGTGCCGATCCGGACCCTGCAGCGGATGTTCCGGCGCTATGTCGGGGCGGGGCCGAAGTGGGTGCTGCGCCGCTATCGGTTGCAGGACGGGGCGGATCTGCTCGCCAAGGGACGGCACGCGGATTTGGCCGACCTGGCCGTCGAACTCGGCTATTTCGATCAGGCGCATTTCTCCCGTGAGTTCACCGCGGAGGTCGGAATGGCGCCGCTGGAGTATGCGCGGCATTCCTTGCGCGCGGCCTCCGATTTGGTCGCGGCGACCCCGCCCGCCGGGTGAATCCCGCCGATAACGCGGCCGTTATTCGGAAGGCACGTCGCCCCCGGGACGGGTTCCGGCCCGCGGCGAGGGCTCGCGCGACAGCCCGCAACGCAACTGGTCAAGGGCTCAGCCGGGTCGCATGCGCGCCCACGCGACACCGCGAAGTGGCGGCGCGGCGGGAACGGGTATCTTGTGATGAATATCCCAGGCGCGCAAGAACGTTCACCACGGTTGTGATGTATCACAGGATTATCGGCGCGAAATAGAATCTGCGCAGGTCGGTAAGGCCCTTCGGCATTCGATGCGCGAGCGCCGGACCGGAAAGGCCGACATCGGAAAGTGTGATGTGTTGCGATTTCTGCTGTTTCCGCCCGGATTGCGGCTATGGTCGAGCGCAGTCGCCGCGCCGAGGCCCGACATGCCGGGCCGCCGGACGCAGGCACCCGACCCGCATAGTTGGAGGAGAGACTGTGAGCGAGCGAAGCGAGCGAACCAAAGGCGCAGCGCCACAGGCGGCCATGCCGGTGCCGAGCGCTAGCGAGGTGCGGGCATGACCGCCTACCGGACCATTGTCGTCGGTACCGATGGATCGGAGTCGTCGTACGTAGCCGTCGAGAAGGCCGCGGCACTGGCCGCCGATGCCGGCGCCACCCTCGTCGTGGCCTGCGCCTACTACCCGACCGACGATCGCGATGTCGCGGCCGCGGCCGATGTGCTCAAGGAAGAGGCCTACCAGGTGCGCGGCTCCGCCCCCACCAACGAGATCCTGCGCACCGCCAGGGACAAGGCGGTCGCCGCGGGCGCGGAGGAGATCGTCGAGCGGGCCATCGTCGGTGAGCCGGTGGAGTCGCTGCTCGGCCTGATCAAGGAGACCCAGGCGGACCTGCTGGTCGTCGGTAACCGCGGCCTGAACACCCTGGCGGGCCGCCTGCTCGGCTCGGTGCCCTCCGATGTGGCGCGCAAGTCCCGCTCGGACGTGCTGATCGTGCACACCGTCCGATAGGAATTCCCGCGAAAGCCGAACTCCGCGTCGCCCGTCCAGGTGCGATGCCGAGTTCGGCTTTCGCGCATTCGGCGGGGTCGGCCGGGAACGTGTCGTAGGCGGTACGGCCGCCGGTCGCCGCCCTCCGCTCGGGCGGCGACCCGCGAAATCCCGTGCCGATCAGCCCGAGACCGATCGCTCCAGGGTCGTAAGCACCTCGGGTAGGTCCTCGCTGTGCACCACCGTGAGCCGCTGGGTGGCTCGCGTCAGCGCCACGTACAGGTCGTTCATCCCGCGCGGCGATTCCGCGAGAATCTGCGCGGGTTCCACCAGGATCACCGCGTCGAACTCCAGGCCCTTCACGTCGTGCACCGTCAGCACCCGCACCGATTCCCCGGCCAGCTCGGCCAGGTCGGCCACCAGCGGGTGCGGGGCGATCACCGCGGTGGTGCCCGGTCCCTGCTCGGCCGCCACCAAATGCGCTACCGTGCCGGGCAATTCGGCCGCGCCGACCCGCTCGGCCCGGGGCGGATGCCCGGTCTCGCGGACCGATCGCGGGGCCTTGGCCTCCGGGTCGATGACGGCGAGCACCTCGGCGGCGACCGCCATGATCTCGGCGGGAGTGCGGTAGTTCACCGTCAGCTCGGTGCGTTTCCACCGTTGCGCCACATAGGGTTCCAGCATCCGCTGCCAGGACGACGCGCCCGCCGGATCGCCGGTCTGGGCCACGTCGCCGACCACGGTGATCCACCGGTTCGGGATGCGCCGCATCACCATGCGCCACGCCATCTCCGAGAGCTCCTGCGCCTCGTCCACGATGACGTGCCCGTAGGTCCAGGTACGGTCGCCCGCGGCGCGTTCGGCGGTGGTCTGCCTGGCGCGCACGTCCTGGCGCTCGGCCAGCTGGCTCGCGTCGATCAGGTCGTAGGCCATCAGGATCTCGGGGTCGAGTTCGTCCTCCAGATCCTGCGGCGCCGAGCCGGTCAGGATGTCCAGCGCGTCCTGTGCCTCGGCCAGCTGTGCGCGCCAGCGGCGGCGGGACCGCTCGCGCTCCTCGGTGTCGTCGACGCCGAGCAGTTCGGCGAGCTCGTCGAGCAGGGGTGCGTCGGCGGCGCTGAACTCGCCGTCGTCGGGGCGGACCAGTTCCGCGCGCTCCTCGGGAGTCAAGCGCGGCGCCGCGCGGTCCAGCCGCTGCGGGTCGGCCAGCAGGTCGGCCAGCACCTCCTGCGGCGACAGGATCGGCCAGAGCCGCCCGATGGCCGCCTGCACCCCGGGATCGGCCTTCATCTCGTCGCGGATCTCGGCGAGATCGGTGCGGCTGAGCAGGCTCGGACCGCCGGAGAGATCGGCGCCCATGGTCTGGGCCAGCTGGTCGGTGAGCGCGTCGATCACCGAACTGGCGAAGATCGGCCTGGCCAGGTTGTGCGGGCGGCGCGAGGAGCGGGCCCGGCCGCGGGCCTTGGTCGCGATCTTCTTGTCCAGCGTCACCGGATAGCCGTCGAAACTCAGCCGGACCGGTTCGGCGGGGACCTCCTGCCGGTCGCGCACCGCCTGCTTGAGCACGTCGAGAATGCCCAGCGCGCCCTTGATCTCACCCGCGCGCAGCGAATCCTCGCGGGTCGCCTTCACGCCCGGATACAGGTTTCCGATGGTGGACAGCAGCACGCCGGTCTCGCCGAGCGAGGGCAGCACCTGGCCGATGTAGTCGAGGAAGGTCGCGTTCGGGCCGATGATCAGCACGCCACTCTTGGCCAGCTGCTGGCGGTAGGTGTAGAGCAGATAGGCGGCGCGGTGCAGCGCGACGGCGGTCTTGCCGGTGCCTGGCCCGCCCTGCACCACCAGCACGCTCTTGTGCTCGGAGCGGATGATCGCGTCCTGCTCGCTCTGGATGGTCTCGACGATGTCGTTCATGTGGCCGGTGCGGGCCGCGTTGAGCGCCGCGAGCAGGGCGCTCTCGCTACCGACGCCGCCGTCGGACTCGACCGTGCCCGCCTGTTCGGCGGCCGTCAGGTTCAGGTATTCGTCGTTGACCGCGGTGACCCGCCGGTTGCGGGTGCGAATGTGGCGGCGCCGGGTCACGCCGTCCGGCGTGGCGGTGGTGGCCAGGTAGAACGGGCGGGCCAGCGGGGCGCGCCAGTCCAGCAGCAGGGTGGCGTAATCGTCCTTCTCGTCCAGGATGCCGAGGCGGCCGATGTAGCGCGGTTCGTCGCCGTCGAGGTCGATGCGGCCGAAGCACAGGCCGTGTTCGGCGGCGTCGTACTTGGCCAGATCCTCGGAGTACAGCTGGCTGAACGATTCGCGCTCGCTGCGCGCCTGCGGGGTGCCGCCGGTCTCCAGCAGCACGGTGCGCAGCCGGTTCTTGGCGTACGTGCGCATTCCGTCGAGCCGGTCGTAGAGCACCGCGAGGTAGGCCTGCTCCTTGTCGATTTCGCGGGTCCGCGCGACCGCGCCGTCGGTGGCGGCACGGTCGTGGGCGAGGCGGTCGGGCAAACTGGACTCCTTGTCACCGCGAGGGGGCGAACGCGCGCGTCGATCCCCGCGCACGTCGGAAAACAGAGTTGTCGAGTCTACTGCGAGTTCGGCACACCCGCCGTAACCGCAGGTGGGACCCCGGAAGTCGAGCCGGTGAGCACCGGCTCGAAGTGCTGGACCACGGGGAACGGCTCGTAGAAGTGATGCAGCAGCGCCTTCCAGCGCAGGTACTCCGGTGAACCACGGAACCCCTCGACGTGATCGCCGATCCGCTCCCATTCCACCAGCAGCAGATAGGTGCCCGGCGTCTCCACGCAGCGCGAGAGCGTCAGCGAGCGGAAACCGGGCATGCTCGCGATGAGCAGCCTCGCCTCGGCGAAGGCGGCCTCGAAATCGGCGGCCAGTTCCGGCCGGACCGGCAGCAGTGCGTGTTCGACGATCATGCGGTGTCTTTCAGGAGGCGTGCGTGTTGTTGGTGCGGCCCTTGCCGACGCCGCTGTCGCGACCGGTCGGCTTGGCCCGGTACATGGCGACATCGGCGTCGTGCAGCACGGCTTCGGGTGTGCGGCGATCGCCCGGGCTGAGTTCGGTGACCCCGATGGAGGCGTCCACCGCGATCCGGTGCCCGCGCGCGATGATCGGCTCGGACATGGACGAGCGCAGCCGGCGGACCAGCCCGTCCAGATCGACGCGGCGGGTGTGGCCGGAGAGCAGGACGAGGAACTCGTCGCCGCCCAGCCGCCCGACCAGGTCGTCGGCGCGCAGCGCGCGCTGCAACCGCTGCGCGACGATCTGCAGGACGGTGTCGCCGATGGCGTGGCCGAGGTTGTCGTTGATGGACTTGAAGCCGTCGAGGTCGATGAACAGCACCGTCGAGTAGGGCAGGTCCTCGCTGATGGCCAGCGCGCCCGCCAGCTGGGACAGGATGAGCGAGCGGTTGGCCAGTCCGGTCAGCGAGTCGTGCGTCGCCTGGTACTCCAATTGGCGTCGGCTGGCGCGGAATTCGGTGATGTCGGCGAAAGAGGAGACCGCGGGGGAGTCGGGGTCGCCGGGATTGAGCAGCCTGCTGCTGCCGGAGAGCCAGCGGCGCTGGCCGTCCCTGCGGTCGACGCCGAAGATGTAGCCGGTGACCGTCTCGCCGGTGGCCAGGGTGCGCGCCATCGGATGCCTGCTCGGCGGCAGCGGCTGGGCGTTCGCGTCGAGCAGCACCATCGGCAGCTCGTCGATGGTCCGGCCGATGATGTCGCCATGGCGCTCGTCGGTGCCGAAGATGCGCCGGGCGGCCGGGTTCGCCGACTCGATGCGCCCGGTGCGATCGATGACGACCACGCCCTCCTCCAGCTGGGAGACCACGGTGGTGAAGTGCTGTTCGGCGCGGCGCTGGGCGTCCTCGGCGGCCCGCTGCGCGGTGAGATCGTGGATGACCACCTGATACGCGAAGTGGTCGTGCCAGGGGGTGAGCACCGAGACCGTCTCGACCGGCACCGTCTCGCCGTTCGCGCGCAGCAGCAGCATCTCGGTCGGCACCGAGGCGGTGCCCTTGCTGGTCAGCAGTTCGATGCGTTCGCGCATCGCCGGGATCGAGTCGGGATGGACGAAACGGGTGAGCGGCTGGCCGACGACCTCGTCGGCGCTGTCGGCGGCGAGCAGCCGGACGGTGGCGTGGTTGACGTAGACGATGACCCCGTCTTCGTGCACGCAGATACCGTCCGGCGTGTGCTCGACCAGTGACCGGTAGCGCTGCGCCAGCTGTTCGGCGTCGACGGCGCCGCCGGTCGTCTCCTCACCCACTCGCAAACCCCCGATCGTCGACCGACCTATGGCCATTGGAACATGGGATTATTCTGGTGTCGACGCGCGCGGGATGACAGCGTCGACGCACTTGCTTCGATCACGGTTCGGGCACTTCATCGGGCTCTCTCCGGTGATCATTACAGACTCCGGTTCCTCCGGGAACAGGCCGGACCGAGAGTGTTCGGCCCGGGGATCCGGTGAAGGGGCGATGCCATGCCGGGCGGTAATCCGGAGCACAGAGTTCGGTACCAAGATCATATGTCCATCGCCGGGATCGGTGCGGTGACCGGATACGGGTGGGGGCGCGAGTCCCTGTGGCAGGGCCTGCTCAGCGGCAAGTCCGCCGCGCAGCTGCAACCCGGGTACGGGCCGGGCCGCAACGAGCAGGCCTGGGTGACGCTGGTGCCCGACGGCGGTGACCAGGCCGTCAGCACCAGCCGCTACGGCCGCGCCATGCACGAATCGGCGCGCGAGGCGATCGCCGACGCCTGCGCGCGCGGCTGGCGGCCGGGCCGCACCGTGGGCCTGCTGCACGCGATCGTGCTCGGCGACGTGGTGAACTGGCGCGATTTCTACCAGATCGACGAGGGACATCGCCGCTCCCGCGACTATCTGCGGCTGCTGCCGTCCACGCCGATCTCGGTGCTGATGCAGGAGTTCGGCTTCCACGGTCCGTCGATGAACGTGTCGGCGGCGTGCAGTTCGGCCAACGTCGCGCTGATCACCGCAAAACTCTGGCTCGACAGCGGCATCGCCGACGACGTGATCTGTGTGGCCACCGATATGTCCGCGACGCCGGACATGGTGGAGCACTTCGTCCGCCTCGGCGCCGCGATCACCGACGTCGACCCGCTCGACGCGTGCCGTCCCTTCCAGGAGGGCAGCCGCGGCTTCGGCTTCGGCGAGGCGTCCGTGGCCTTCGTGCTGAGCCGCAACGCCGATCGGCCCTACGCGGCGGTGCTCGGCGGCGGCATGACCAACGACGGGTACCACGTGGTGTCGGTGGAGCCGGAGCACGCGCAGATCATCGATTGCGCGCGCCGCGCCCTGGCCCAGGCCGGGGTGACCGCGGACGAGATCGCCTACTTCAACGCGCACGGCACCGGAACCCGGCAGTGCGAGCTGGCCGAGCGCGATCTGGTGTCACAGGTGCTCGACGATCGCCCGCACGTGTACGGGCTCAAACCGCTCACCGGGCACAGCCAGGGCGCGGCCGCGGGCGTGGAGGTGGCGGTCGCGGCCATGGCCTACCAACGCGGTGTGCTGCCCGTCCCGCCGATCGTGGCACCGGCGCACCCGCGGCTGCTGGACGGCCCGACGCCATTCGGGGGCGGCCTGACCCTGAAGTCCTCGCTGGGCATGGGCGGGCACAACTCGATGGTGGTGCTGGGCCCGGCGTCCAGTAGGTGAGGTCGCCGGGACCGGGGTGTCGGCTCGGTACGCGTTCAGTCTGCGGGCAGCGGCACCGACCAGTGCAGCCGCGTGCCGGGCAGTCCCGCGCTGTCGGCGGACCTGCCCGCGGGACCGACCGTGAAACTGCCGTCGGATTTCTCGGCCCGCTGCTCCAGATTCCGCAGCCCGCTGCGGATCACGTGATGCGGCACGCCCCATCCGTTGTCGGTGACCACGATCGTCAGATCGTCGGCCACGCTGATCTCCACCGCGATCGTGTCGGCGCCCGAGTGCCGCACCGCGTTGCTCACCGCCTCGCGCACCACCGCCTCGGCGTGGTCGGCGAGTTCGGCTTCCAGCACGGAGAGCGGTCCGGTCACCTGGACGGTGGCCTTGAGCGTGGTCTCGGCGGTCTGCTGGCGCACCGCGCGCTCGAGGCGCTGCTGCAATCCCGCGCTGTGCCCGTCGCCGCCGTGCAGGTCGAAGATGGAGGTGCGGATCTCCTGGACGACTTCCTGCAGCTCGTTGATCGAGGTCGACAATCGTTGGCGCACTTCGGGAACCACCGCCTTCGGCAGCGACCCCTGCAGGGTGAGGCCGATGGCGAACAGCCGCTGGATCACATGATCGTGCAGGTCGCGGGCGATGCGGTCGCGGTCGGCGAGGATATCCAGCTCGCGCATCCGCCTTTGGGTGTCGGCCAGCTGCATGGCCAGCGCCGCCTGGTCGGTGAACGCGGCGGTGAGTTCGACGAGTTCGTCGGGATAGGGCGCGGATCCGCTCGGCCGCACCGCGACGAGCACCCCGAGCGTGGCGTCGGGGGTGCACAACGGCAGGATCAGGGCGGGCCCCACATCGGCGAGCGGCACACCGAGATCGATGCGCGACGCGTCGTCGAAACGCAGCGGCGTGCGCCGGGTGAACGCCTCGCCGAGCGCGGTGCCCTCGGTCGAGGCCAGCCAGCCCTCGTGCCCGGCGCCGGGACCCGACCACTGGGTGAGCACGAGTTCGCCGATCTCGCCGGGCGATACGTGCTCGTCGAGTCCGGCGAGGAAGCAGCGGTGCGAGCCGGTCAGGGTGCGGGCGTGATCCACCACGTGCGCGAGCACGCTCTCGGATTCGGTGCCCGCCAGGAATTCGGTGGCGATGTCGCGGGTGGCCTCGATCCAGGCCTGCCTGGTCCGGGCCGACTCGTAGAGGCGCGCGTTGTCGACCGCGATGCCCGCCGCCGCGGCCAGCGCCTGCACCAGCACGTCGTCGTCCTCGGTGAACGGATGTCCGCCCGCCTTTTCGGTGAGGTAGAGGCTGCCGAACACCTCGTTGCGAATGCGCACCGGCACGCCGAGGAAGGTGTGCATGGGCGGATGCCCCGCCGGAAACCCCACGGACTCAGGATGTTCGGTGAGGTCGTCCAGCCGCAGCGGTTTCGCGCGATTGAACACCACGCCGAGCACGCCGTGCCCGGCGGGCAGCTGGCCGATGCGCTCCCGGACCACCTCGTCCATGCCCTCGTCGATGAACTGGACCACCTGCTGGTCGTGTCCGCGCACCGCGAGCGCGCCGTATCCGGCGTCGACCAGGTTGGTCGCGGTGCGGACGATCGCACGCAGCGTGTCGTCCAGATCGAGGCCCGAGGTGACGGTGAGCATCGCCTCGACCAGACCGTCCATCCGGTCGCGCGAGTCGATGATCAGCTCGACGCGCTCCTTGACTTCGCTGAGCAATTCGCGCAGGCGTAGTTGCGAGAGCGTGTCGCGTACCGAGTACAGGCCGTTACCGCTGTCTTCGGTCATGTCGGTTCCTGTTCAGGTGGGCGCGTGAACAGCGCCTCGGCCAGTCTAATTCGCGGATCGGGGACTTTCGGCCCTGTTCGCGGTGACGTTGCGACGGTGGGATAGCGACATTGGGTGAATTGAGAGTAGAGGTGTCCTATGAATTCGTCGCAATCGTTGTACTCCTCGGAACATTGGTCGAGCGCCGCGGATCCGGAGCTCGCTGTGACCACCCGGGGGGCCGTTCCGCCCGCCGACGTGACGCGGGCCGTCCGCGCGATCGGCCGGGTGCTGCGCCGCCACCACTTGGACGTGCCCGCGCGAGTGCGCGTCACGGCCCCGCGGAACAGGGAGGAACCCACGGTGGTGCAGGCCAATGTGCGGCTGCACGACACCCCGACCCGGGTGCAGGTCACCGGGCCGCGCGGGTTCGCGGTGACCTTCGCCGTCGAGCGGCTGGACCGCCAGCTCAGCAGGCTGGTCGCCAATCAGTCTCGGGCTTGGCCGGATCCGGCGCGGCCGCCGCTGGCCAGGGTCACCGAGCAGCGGCCCATCATTCGCCGCAAGTACTGCGAGCTGATGACCGGAACGCCCGCCGAGGCCACCGCGGTGATGGATGCGATGGACTACGACGCGTACCTGTTCACCGACGCGGATACCGGTGAGGACGCCATCGTGCACTGGTCGGACCCGTTCGGTGTGCGACTCGTCCGCCAGCGGACCACGAGCGCGCTCGACGAGCGGATGTCGCGGCCGCTCAGTGCGAATTCACTACCCCTGACCGTGCATCCGGAGCCGAGCCCGGTGCTGCGCGAATCCGAGGCGGCGACCACGCTGTGCCGGGACGGCCTGCCGTTCCTGTTCTTCACCGATCGCGAGACGCTGCGCGGTCACCTGCTGTACCGCCGCTACGACGGGGATCTGACGGTCGTCGCGCCCGGCGAAACCGACTGAACCGCAGCGTGGTCCGCGGATGCAGCGTGGCATCGCGGACAGTGCGCGTGCTCAGGGCTCGCGCAGGCGGGTGGCCAGCACGGCGGCCTGGGTGCGACGCTCCATGCCCAGTTTGGCCAGCAGCCGCGACACGTAGTTCTTGACGGTCTTCTCGGCGAGGAACATCCGCGCCGCGATCTGGCGGTTCGTCAGGCCCTCACCGAGCAGTGCGAGCAGCTTGCGCTCCTGTTCGGTCAGCCCGGCCAGCGGTCCGTCGGCCTCGACGCTGTTGCGCAGGCGCGCCTTCAATGCGGTCGCCGCCCGGTTGTCCAGCAGCGAGCGGCCCGCCCCGACCGCCTTGATGGCCTCGGCCAGCTCCATGCCCTTGATGTTCTTCACCACGTATCCCGAGGCCCCCGCCAGGATCGCGTCCAGCATGGCGTGCTCATCGGTGTAGGAAGTCAGGATCAGGCAACGCAGCCCGTCGAATTCGGCGAGCAGGTCGCGGCACAGCTCGATGCCGTTGCCGTCGGGTAGTCGCACATCCAGCACCGCGACATCGGGCCGGGCCGCGCGAATGCCCGTCATGGCCTGCGTGACATCGCCCGCTTCGCCGATCACCGTGAGTTCGGGATCGCTCTCCAGCAGGTCGGTCAGGCCCCGCCGGACGATCTCGTGGTCGTCGACCAGAAACACCTTGATCATCGCGGCCCCTCCTCGCGCACCGATCCCATCGCCGATCCGGCCGCCCGAACCCGCCGCAGCGAATGTGCAGCGAACAGGCCGGACCGAAAAACGCTGGGCGTATTGATGTTCCGAGTATGCTGGATTTCTGAACCGAACGCGTGGAAGTTGTCGAACGATGACCGATTCAGCGACACCGGATACACGCGGCGACCTCGGGATTTCGCACCGCGCGGACCGCGGGTGCGCAGCCGCGGGCGTCGGGGCGGGCGCGCGGCATCCGGCCCGCGGACCTCGTGGTGCGTACCGTCCGCGAACAGCGCACGCGGCCAAGGAGATCCCAGCACGATCCGCAGCGCAAGGGCGTGTGACGTAATGGACCCGTGGGGCAGCGGACCTGCGCAACACGGGACGACGGGCGCGGTGACGCTAATCGAAGGAACCACCTTCTGCCTCAGCGACTCGGGTGGCGCGATCGAGCCGCGCCGGGCGCAGGGCCTGTTCGTCCGCGACACCCGGGTGCTCTCCCGCTGGCGGCTGACCGTCGACGACCGAGCGCCGCAACCGCTGAGCGTGCAGTACGCCGACCCCTACAGCGTCACGCTGCTCGCGCGCACCGCACCGCCGCCCGGCCGCGCCGACAGCACCGCGCTGGTGATCGTCGGACGGCACGTCGGCGACGGCATGCGCGAGGACCTGACCGTGCGCAATCTCTCGGGAGAGCCCATCGAGTGCACGATCGCGCTCGCGGTCGACGCCGATTTCGCGGACCTGTTCGAGGTCAAGGACGGCAGGCTCGGCGAAGGCCCGGTCACCGAGCACCGGGCGGAGGACGGCGGCCTCGAAATCGCCGCGCCCGCACTCGGCGTCGCGCTTGCGGTGCGCGCCACGGCGGCGACCGTCGACGGCCGCTGCCTGCGCTGGCGCGTCCGGCTGCCCGCCCGCGGCTCCTGGTCGACCTGCGTTCAGTACCTTCCGCTGCTCGGCTCGGCCGAGGTCACACCGCGGCACGCCTGCGGCAGCTCGATCGCGCACAGCGCCCCCGCCCGCAGGCTGCGTGCCTGGTACGAGAACTCGCCGAGGGTGCGCACCGGCGATCCGACGCTGGCCGCGGTGCTGCGGCGTGCCGTCGCCGACCTCGGCGCGCTGCGCATCTTCGACCCGGCCAGTCCCGGCCGCGCGGTGGTCGCCGCGGGCGCGCCGTGGTTCATGGCGCTGTTCGGCCGGGACTCGCTGCTCACCTCGTGGATGGTGCTGCCGGTGGACCGCAGGCTCGCCATCGGCACGCTGCAGAGCCTGGCCGACCTCCAAGGCGTCCGCGAACACACCCCGACCGAGGAACAGCCGGGCCGGATACCGCACGAGATCCGGTTCGGCCGCGCCGCCACGCGTTTGTTCGGCGGCGACAGCGTGTACTACGGCACGGTCGACGCCACCCCGTTGTTCGTCATGGTGCTCGGCGAGCTGCACCGCTGGGGCCTCGACGACGCCACCCGCGACGAACTGCTGCCGCACGCCGACCGCGCCATCGAATGGATCCAGCGCTACGGCGACGCCGACGGCGACGGGTTCGTCGAGTATCGGCGCCGCGCCGACCACGGCCTCGACAACCAGGGCTGGAAGGACTCCTGGGACGGGGTGAACTTCGCCGACGGCACCCTCCCTGCCCCGCCCATCGCGCTCGCCGAGGTGCAGGGCTACGTTTACGCGGCCTACCTGGCCAGGGCCGAGCTGGCCGCCGACCTCGGCGACCGGGACACCGCGGACCGGCTGCGCACCGCCGCCGCCCGGCTGAAGGCCGAGTTCAATGCGAAATTCTGGCTGCCCGAACGCGGCTGGTACGCCGTCGGCCTGGACCGGGACAAACGGCCGATCGATGCGCTCACGTCGAACATCGGCCACTGCCTGTGGACCGGTATCGTGGACGAGGACAAGGCGGCGCTGGTTGCGGACCGGTTGCTCGCTCCCGACATGTTCACCGGCTGGGGCATCCGAACCCTGGCCAGCGGCATGGGCGCCTACAACCCCGTCAGCTACCACAACGGTTCGGTGTGGCCGCACGACAACGCGATCTGCGCGGCCGGACTGATGCGCTACGGACTGACCGAGCACGCCACCCGGGTCATCGACGCGGTGCTCGACGCCTCGGTGCGGTTCGGCCACCGGCTGCCGGAGCTGTTCTGCGGTTTCGATCGCGCCGAGTTCGACGCTCCGGTGCCGTACCCGACGTCCTGCTCGCCGCAGGCCTGGGCCGCGGCGGCCCCGCTGCTGTTCCTGCGCAGCCTGGTCCGGCTGGAGCCGGGCGCGGGCGTCGCGGAGGTGGCGCCCGCCGTGCCCGCGCGCTACCTGCCGCTGCGGATCAGCGGGCTGCGGGTCGGGCCGGAGGTGCTGACCGTCACGGTGGACGCGCACGGATGGCAGGTCACCGGGCGATCGGAGGGCACGCGCCGGGCCGGGTGACGGCTGTCGCGCGCCTCGTCCGCGCGGGTGGGCCGCCGCTCGGACGAAACTTGTCGGTGCCCGCGCTTAGCATGGCGAGCGGGGGTCTGTCTGCATGTCAACATGATCGAGAAGGGACACACCTGGTGGCGGAACGCCTCACCGTGCGCGGAGCGCGGGAGCACAACCTGAAGGGGATCGATCTCGATCTGCCCCGCGACAGCCTGATCGTGTTCACCGGACTGTCCGGCTCCGGCAAGTCCAGCCTCGCCTTCGACACCATCTTCGCCGAGGGCCAGCGCCGGTACGTGGAATCGCTGTCGGCCTACGCCAGGCAGTTCCTCGGGCAGATGGACAAGCCCGACGTCGATTTCATCGAAGGCCTCTCGCCCGCGGTGTCGATCGACCAGAAGTCCACCAACCGCAACCCGCGCTCCACCGTGGGCACCATCACCGAGGTCTACGACTACCTGCGTCTGCTCTACGCGCGCGCGGGCACACCGCACTGCCCCGTCTGCGGCGAGCTGATCGCCAAGCAGACCCCGCAGCAGATCGTCGACCAGGTGCTTGCCATGGAGGAGGGCACCAAGTTCCAGGTGCTCGCGCCGGTGGTGCGGACCCGCAAGGGCGAGTTCGTCGACCTGTTCGACCAGCTCAACACCCAGGGCTACTCCCGGGTGCGGGTCGACGGCGTGGTGTATCCGCTGACCGATCCGCCGAAGCTGAAGAAGCAGGAGAAGCACGACGTCGAGGTCGTCGTCGACCGGCTCGCCGTCAAGCCGACCTCCAAGCAGCGCCTGACCGATTCGATCGAGACCGCGCTGCGCCTGGCCGACGGCATCGTGGTGCTGGACTTCGTCGATCGCGACGAGCACGCCCACGACCGGGAGCGCCGCTTCTCCGAGCGCCTGGCCTGCCCCAACGGGCACCCGCTCGACATCGAGGACCTCGAGCCCAGGTCGTTCTCGTTCAACTCGCCGTACGGCGCCTGCCCGGACTGCACCGGCCTCGGCATCCGCAAGGAGGTCGACCCGGACCTGGTGGTCCCCGATCCCGAGCTCAGCCTCGCCCAGGGCGCCATCGCGCCGTGGTCGCGCGGGCAGACCGCGGAGTACTTCACCAGGCTGCTCTCGGGCCTCGCCGAGACCATGGGCTTCTCCATGGACACCCCGTGGCAAGACCTGCCGCTCAAGGCGCGCAAGGCCGTGCTCGAGGGCAGCGCCGACCAGGTACACGTCTCCTACACCAACCGCTACGGACGCAAGCGCTCCTACTACGCCGACTTCGAGGGCGTGATGCCCTTCCTGCAGCGGCGCATGGAGAACACCGAGTCCGAGCAGATGAAGGAGCACTACGACGGGTACATGCGCGACATTCCGTGCCCGGTCTGCTCCGGTGCGCGGCTGCGGCCGGAGATCCTGGCCGTCACCATCTCGGCGGGCGAGGAGAAGAAGTCCATCGCCGACGTCAGCGATCTGTCGATCGGCGACTGCTCGAAGTTCCTGAACTCGCTGACGCTGGGGGAGCGCGAGGCCGCGATCGCCGGGCAGGTGCTCAAAGAGGTTCAGGCCCGGCTCGGGTTCCTGCTCGACGTCGGGTTGGAGTACCTGTCGCTGTCCCGTGCGGCCGCGACCCTGTCCGGCGGTGAGGCACAGCGCATCCGGCTGGCCACCCAGATCGGCTCCGGGCTGGTCGGCGTGCTGTACGTGCTGGACGAGCCGTCCATCGGCCTGCACCAGCGCGACAACCGGCGGCTCATCGAAACCCTCACGCGGCTGAAGAATCTCGGCAACACGCTGATCGTCGTCGAGCACGACGAGGACACCATCCGTGCCTCGGACTGGGTGGTCGACATCGGCCCGCTGGCGGGCGAGCACGGCGGCCGGGTGGTGCACAGCGGCCCGTACCAGGAGCTGCTCACCGATCCCGATTCGCTGACCGGCGCGTACCTGTCGGGTCGTGAGCGGATCGAGGTGCCGATGGTGCGCCGCCCGGTGGACAAGAAGCGCAAGCTCACCGTCGTCGGCGCGACCGAGCACAACCTCAAGGGCATCGATGTCGCCTTCCCGCTCGGCGTGCTCACCTCGGTGACCGGCGTCTCGGGTTCGGGCAAGTCGACGCTGGTCAACGACATCCTGGCCACCGTGCTGGCGAACAAGCTCAACGGCGCCCGCCAGGTGCCGGGCAGGCACACCAGGGTCAACGGCCTCGACCACCTGGACAAGCTGGTGCAGGTCGACCAGTCCCCGATCGGGCGGACCCCGCGTTCCAACCCGGCCACCTACACCGGCGTGTTCGACAAGATCAGGACGCTGTTCGCGGCGACCACCGAGGCGAAGGTGCGCGGCTACCAGCCCGGCCGGTTCTCGTTCAACGTCAAGGGCGGTCGCTGCGAGGCGTGCTCCGGCGACGGCACGCTGAAGATCGAGATGAACTTCCTGCCCGATGTGTACGTGCCGTGCGAGGTCTGCCATGGCGCGCGCTACAACCGGGAAACCCTCGAGGTGCACTACAAGGGCAAGACCATCGCCGAGGTGCTCGACATGTCCATCGAGGAGGCCGCGGAGTTCTTCGAGCCGGTCACCTCGATCCACCGCTACCTCAAGACCCTGGTCGACGTCGGCCTCGGCTACGTGCGCCTCGGCCAGAGCGCGCCGACGCTGTCCGGCGGCGAGGCCCAGCGCGTGAAGCTGGCGGCGGAATTGCAGAAGCGCTCCACCGGCCGCACCGTCTACATCCTGGACGAGCCGACCACCGGCCTGCACTTCGAGGACATCCGCAAGCTGCTCGGTGTCATCAACGGTCTGGTCGACAAGGGCAACACCGTCATCGTCATCGAGCACAACCTGGACGTCATCAAGACCTCCGACTGGGTCGTCGACATGGGTCCCGAGGGCGGCTCCGGCGGCGGCACCATCGTGGCCGAGGGCGCACCGGAAGACGTTGCGGCCGTGTCGAACAGCTACACGGGCCAGTTCCTCGCGGAGGTGCTCGCCCAGCCTGCCGCCTCGGCTCCGGCGAAGCGGGCCCCTGCGAAGAAGGCCGCGGCCAAGAAGGCGTCGGCCAAGCCGGCGCCGTCGGAGCCTGCGGCTCAGAAGGCGACCAAGGCGGCGAAGGCTCCGGCCGAGAAGCCCGCGGCGAAGAAGGCGCCGTCGGAGACGGCCGCGGCCAAGCGTCTCGCCAGGAAGGCCGCCGCGCTGCGCTGAGCTGCGCCGACCCAGTGATCGATCGAGTGGCCGCGTCCCCAGGGCGCGGCCACTCGTCGTTTCGGTGGGCGCGGGGGAGTGCCCCACGCATTGGGGTCCCGGAAACGGGGACAAAAGTGAAACACGCGTGTGTAAGATCGGCTCACCGTGTCCGGACGCGTCCCGGACAGTAGCGGTGAGTGCACCGGACGGTGGCGCACATGCGCCCGAAACCCGGTGGGAGAGAAAGGAACACACCCATGGAGGGCGTGGACATCGCGGCGCTGGTCGCGCAGATCCTCACGTTTCTGAGCGGTGGATCGTCCATCAACTACAACCCGGGCGCCTGAGCGGGCCCGACAGCGAAAGGAAACCCCATGGACAGCGGAAGCGCCGGGCTGACCAGCCTCTTCCAGGCCATTGCCACCATGATCGCCACCGGCTCGTCGATCTCGGTCACCCCCGGGCAGTGATCGCGCCGGGCGGGGCCGGTCGCAGTAGGCCCGCCCCGTCTCGGCCCCGCCGCGCTCAGCCCGCCGCGGCGGTCGCGATGATTCCCGCCAGCTCCGCGGGTTTCGACCACATCGGCCAGTGGCCGGTCGGCAGGTCGATCAGCGTCGCGTCGAAGCGGGCGATCTCGCTGAACACCGGCGCCTCGCCGCTCATGCTCAGCTGCCGCACCAGCTCCGCGGTGATGCTGGTGCACACCACCGTGGTCGGCACCGCGAGGCGCGCGGGCGAATCACTCAGCCGCAGCGGCGCACCCGCGACGCTCGCGGGCTCCGACACCGCGCGCTCCCGGAACCGGGCCAGCTGCGCCGGATCCAGCCCGACAAGGCTGTCGCCCTCTTCCGCCAGCTGCTCCCAGCTCGGCAGCGGGTACTCGCGCGCCGCACCGAGCGAATCGTTGAGCACGAATCCGTCCGGCACCGGAGCGCAGTCGACGTACACCGCGTGCCGGAAGCGCTCCGGCGCGACGTCGGTGGCCAGGTAGCCTGGCGCGGCGGCGCCCGAATGGGCCACCAGCACAGCGGATTCCGCGGGGTCGATGGCCGCGAGGATCGCACCCGCCTGCTCTTCGATGGTGGCCGCGAGGCGTTCCTCGTCGTCGGGGTCCAGCCCGGGCAGCGTCAGCGCCCGCACCTCGAAGCCGTGTCCGCGCAGCTCGTCGGCCACCTCGTCCCACGCCCACGCGCCGAGCCAGAATCCGGGAACAAGCAAGATCGGTGTCGCCATGCTTGCCAGCATGCCGCATCGAGCGCCCGCCGCGGCCGATTCACGTATGCGAGAGCGTGATCGGCCGCTCGGCATGTCAGGTCAGGTGAGCGAATGATCGGTGAACGCCGCGCCGCACCGGGTGGCGGACCCGGCTCAGTAGACGGGTCCGGTGTACTTCTCGCCCGGCCCCTTGCCCGGCTCGTCCGGGTGGGCGGAGGCCTCGCGGAACGCTCGCTGCAGGGACTGCAGACCCTCGCGGATCGGCCCGGCGTGCGGCCCCAGGTATTCGACCGAGGCCGTGACCAGTCCCGCCAGCGCGGTGATGACGCGGCGGGCCTCGTCCAGATCGCGGCTCGGGCTGAGGTCCGGGTCCGAGTCGCCGAGTCCGAGCTTTTCCGCGGCCGAACTCATCAGCATCACGGCGGCACGGCTGATCACCTCGATGGCGGGGATGTCGGCCAGGTCACGCACAGTGGAGTCGAGCTCGTCAGTCATGCCCATCAGGCTAGCGAGGCCGCCCGGAGCGGTCGGAGCTGGCCGATCTCCGCGGCGTTCTTCCTCGGCTGCACCGGGGAGAGCGGCACCGTGCGGTATGGCGTGCAACACGTTCTCGGACCGATTCGGCGATAGCGGACGGCAATGCTAGACTTTCCGCTGACGACCGCCCCGAAATGTGTCGCCGTAGTGCAGCACGACCCGGGGCTGAATAAGTGGAGCCCGACTCCCACCGTTGCCTGCGAGCAATCGTAAAGGTCAAACGGTCCGGTCGCCCGCCCTCGCGGTGGGTTTTTGCGCGGAGAGTTTTCTCGCGCGCAAGAGTCGATGCCTGGCATCGGTGATCGGTCGACTCGGGCCCCGTTGCGGTGAAATACCGCACCGGGGCTTTTGTGTTGAACAAGGGGTTGCAGTTATTGCCTGCGGTCGTCAGACGACACCGCTTGACCTAGGAGGCCCCATCAGCACTGAGACCCGCATCAACGATCGCATCCGAGTTCCCGAGGTTCGACTCATCGGACCTGGCGGCGAACAGGTTGGGATCGTGCGTGTTGAAGATGCGCTACGCGTCGCCCTCGAGGCCGATCTCGACCTGGTCGAGGTGGCTCCGGATGCCCGTCCGCCGGTTTGCAAGATCATGGACTACGGCAAGTTCAAGTACGAGACGGCGCAGAAGGCGCGTGAGTCTCGGAAGAACCAGCAGCAGACCGTGATCAAGGAGCAGAAGCTCCGGCCCAAGATCGACGACCACGACTACGAGACCAAGAAGCGGAATGTCGTCCGCTTCCTCGAAGCCGGGTCGAAGGTCAAGGTGACGATCATGTTCCGGGGTCGCGAGCAGTCCCGGCCCGAGCTCGGGTTCCGGTTGCTGCAGCGTTTGGCCTCCGACGTCGCGGACCTGGGTTTCGTGGAGACCTCGGCCAAGCAGGACGGCCGGAACATGACCATGGTCCTCGCACCCCACAAGGGCGCGAAGACCCGCGTGAAGGCGCAGCAGGATTCGGCCGGACGGCCTGCCGCGAGCGCCGCACCCGCCGGTGAGACCCCGGCCGCGGAGCAGGCCGAGTAGGCCACGCCCGCAGTTATACGAACAGACACCGGCGGTCGGTGACGGCCGCCGGGACGACCAGATAGAGGAATCCATGCCGAAGATGAAGAGCCACAGCGGCGCCTCGAAGCGATTCAAGGTGTCCGGTAAAGGCAAGCTGCTGCGCCAGCAGGCGAACCGTCGCCACCTGTTCGAGCACAAGCCCACCCGCCGGACTCGTCGTCTGGACGGCACGGAGGTCGTCGCGGCTGCCGACGTCCGTCGCGTGAAGAAGCTGCTGGGTATCTGATCCCCCTCGGGCAGCACCGCGACCGGAATTTCCGGACGCCACCCCCGACCAACCTCCCGGGCGCCGCACGCGCCCCCTATTCGATCAAGGACTGACCAAGTGGCACGCGTCAAGAGGGCCGTCAACGCTCAGAAGAAGCGCCGTTCCATCCTCGAGGCCTCCAAGGGCTACCGGGGCCAGCGCTCGCGGCTGTACCGCAAGGCCAAGGAACAGCAGCTGCACTCGCTCACCTACGCCTACCGGGACCGCCGGGCGCGCAAGGGCGACTTCCGCAAGCTGTGGATCGCCCGCATCAACGCCGCGGCGCGCCTCAACGACATCACCTACAACCGCTTCATCCAGGGCCTGAAGGCCGCGGGTGTCGAGGTGGACCGCAAGATCCTGGCCGAGCTCGCCGTCTCCGACGCCGAGGCCTTCGCCGGTCTGGTCGCCGTCGCCAAGGCCGCCCTCCCGCAGGACGTCAACGCGCCGGCCGCCTGATTCGGCCGACCCTGTTGACCGAGGGAAACCTTTCGGAACGACCCGCGGACGCGCTCTCCGAGCGCAATCCGCGGGTCGTTTCCGCTGTCAAGCTGCATCGCGCGCCGCAGCGCCGCAAGGCCGGGCTCTTCCTCGCCGAGGGCGCGAATTCGGTCACCGCGGCTCTGGAGACCGGGCGGGTGCGGGAGCTGTTCTACTCCGCCGGCGCGGCCACCCGTGAGCACGAGCTGATCGCCGGTGCGGACGCCGCCGGGGTGCGCACCACGCTGGTGAGCGACCGGGCCGCCCAGCATCTCGGCGAGACCGTCACCGCGCCGGGCCTTGTCGCGGTCTGCGAGCTGATCGACGTGCCGCTGAGCGACATTCTCGGCGCCGGGCCGCGGATGCTCGCGGTCCCCGTCGAGATCGCCGAGCCCGGCAACGCGGGCACCCTCATCCGGGTCGCCGACGCGGTGGGCGCCGACGGCGTGGTGCTGGCAGGCGACACCGTGGACCCGCACAACGGCAAGTGCGTGCGCGCCACCGCGGGCAGCCTCTTCCACGTGCCCGTGGCCCGCCACCACGACGTCGCCGAAACGCTGGATTCCTTGTCCGCCGCGGGCGTCACGCTGCTGGCCACCACCGCCGCGGGCGAGGTCGGCTTGGACGAGGCCGACGAGCTCTTCCAGCGCCCGATCGCCTGGCTGTTCGGCAACGAGGCGCACGGCCTCGACCCCGCCGTCGCCGCCCGCGCCGACCACCGCGTCCGCATCCCCATCCACGGCCGCGCCGAAAGCCTCAACCTCGCCGCCGCCGCGGCCATCTGTCTGTATGCCAGTTCTCGTGTGCGACACGCGGGGGCGTTCTAGGGTTCGATCATGAGCGCCGGGGACGAACTGCTGCGCCGGATCGAGGGCGATCCCGAACTGGCCGGGCTGCTTGCCTGGCCGGGGGATTTCGACATCACCCGACGGGAGCCCGTCGAGGACCTGCGGCTGCCGAACGGCACGCCGCTCACGCCGATCGCGGGTGACAGAGCGGGCGGCACGTTCTTCCTGTGCGGGGCGGCCGGGACCGAGCGGCCGGTGTTGTACGCCGATTCCGACGGCGGTGCGGTCCTGCTGGCCGCCGATCTGGTCGAGGCCGTCACTCTGATCGCGACCTACCCGTACTGGCGCGATCTCGGCACCGGCCGTCCCGTCGCCGAGCTGGAGGAGGAGTTCGCCGTCGACCGGCCGGAATTCCTCGAGGTGCGCGCCGAGCTGCTCGACCGGCTCGGCATCGCCGCGCCCGGCGTGGGCGAGGCGGTGGCGAAGATGCGGGCCAGCGCCGCGCGGACGGTCCCGGATTTCCTGCCGGTCGCGCCCGACCTGGAGGGCGAGGCGGTGTACGTACCGCTCTGGTGATCGCCCGAGCGAGGGGGGATACCTGCACGGATGCCTGTTTCCGTGCGCCGAGCGGCGGCCCGCGCGCGTCGCGGACACGGCCGTGCGGCCCGCCGGCGGGTAATCCGCGTGAATCTGCCGTGGCCGATCCAATAGGATTCCACCAGCAGCAATGTGGGTAGGCAATAAGCCGGACTCGCGAACCGATCCCCAGGGGAGAGACGAACCATCGTGGCCGACGACAACACCGGAGTCGAGCAGAACGCCGAGGAGCGGGCCGCCGCGCTGTCCGAGGAGGCGCTGGCCGCGGCCGCGGCCGAGGCCGAGAAGGCGTTTGCGGCGGCCGCCGATCTCGATGCTCTCGCGGTGGCCAAGACCGAGCATCTCGGCGGCAAGGCCCCGCTGGCTCTCGCGCAGCGGGCGCTGGGCGGGCTGCCCAAGTCGGAGAAGGCCGACGCGGGCAAGCGCGTGAACGTGGCGCGGGGGCGGGTCTCCGAGGCGTTCGAGTCCCGCCGTGCGGTGCTGCTCGCCGAGCGCGACGCGGCCGTGCTGGTGGCAGAGGCCATCGACGTCACGCTGCCCGCCCGCCGCGAGCCGATCGGCGCCAGGCATCCGATCACGGTCATCTCCGAGCAGATCGCCGACGTGTTCGTCGCGATGGGCTGGGAGGTGGCCGAGGGTCCCGAGGTGGAGACCGAGCACTTCAACTTCGACGCGCTCAACTTCCTGCCCGACCACCCGGCCCGCACCATGCAGGACACCTTCCACATCGCGCCGGAGGGCTCGCGCCAGGTGCTGCGCACACACACCTCGCCGGTGCAGGTGCGCTCCATGCTCGAGCGCGACCTGCCGATCTACGTGGTGTGCCCGGGCCGCACCTTCCGCACCGACGAGCTGGACGCCACCCACACGCCCGTGTTCTCCCAGGTGGAGGGCCTCGCGGTGGACAAGGGCCTGACCATGGCGCATCTGCGCGGTACCTTGGACGCGTTCGCGCGCGCCCTGTTCGGCCCGGAGACGCGCACCCGCATGCGCCCGAACTACTTCCCGTTCACCGAACCCTCCGCCGAGGTGGACGTCTGGTTCCCGGACAAGAAGGGCGGCGCGGGCTGGGTCGAGTGGGGCGGCTGCGGCATGGTGAACCCCAAGGTGTTGATCGCCAGCGGCATCGACCCCGAGGTGTACAGCGGGTTCGCGTTCGGTATGGGCCTGGAGCGCACCCTGCAGTTCCGCAACGGCATCCCGGACATGCGCGACATCGTCGAGGGCGACGCGCGGTTCACCCTGCCCTTCGGCATCCGGTCCTGAACCGGCCCGATTCCCGAACTCCCTTCGATCGAGAGAGCGAAACCTCAAGTGCGAGTAGCGCAGTCCTGGCTGACCGAGATCATCCAGCGCACCACGCCCGAGTGGTCGGTGACGCCGGAGGAACTGGATGCAGGATTCGTCCGTGTGGGGCTGGAAGTCGAAGAGGTCGACAAGCTCCACCGGGTGGCCGGTGACATCGACAAGCCGCTGGTCGTCGGCCGCGTCGCCGAGATCACCGAGCTGACCGAATTCAAGAAGCCGATCCGTTTCTGCAAGGTCGACGTCGGTAACCCCGAATTGCAGGAGATCGTCTGCGGCGCAAGGAATTTCGCCGTCGGCGACCTGGTCGTCGTGGTGTTGCCCGGTGGCGAGCTACCGGGCGGTTTCAAGATCTCCTCGCGCAAGACCTACGGTCACGTCTCCCACGGCATGATCTGCTCGGTCGCCGAACTCGGCATCGGCAAGGACCACTCCGGCATCCTGGTGCTGGAGCCGGGCACCGCCGAGCCCGGCACGGACGCCAACGAGCTGCTCGGGCTGAACGACACGGTCATCGAGCTGAACATCACCCCCGACCGCGGTTACTGCTTCTCGGCGCGCGGCCTGGCCCGCGAGCTGGCCTGCGGTTTCGATCTGGAATACGCCGACCCGGCGGTGCGCACGCTGCTCGACGACGAGGCCGACTCCTGGCCGGTGCAGCTCGAGCCGTCGTCGCAGTGCACGCGGTTCGCGGTGCGCCGGGTCACCGGCATCGACCCGAACGCGGTCAGCCCGTGGTGGCTGCAGCGTCGGCTGCTGCTGTCGGGCGTGCGCCCGATCTCCCCGGCGGTCGACGTCACCAACTACGTGATGCTCGAGCTGGGCCAGCCGCTGCACGCGTTCGACGCCGACAAGCTCAGCGGCGGTCTGGTGGTCCGCACCGCGCACAAGGGCGAGACGCTGCGCACCCTCGACGAGGTGGAGCGCGTGCTCGACGCCGAGGACGTGGTGATCGCCGACGATTCCGGCGTGGTCTCGCTGGCGGGCGTGATGGGCGGCGGGAGCACCGAGGTCGGCCCGCAGACCACCGATGTGGTGCTCGAAGCGGCCACCTGGAACCCGCTGCTGGTCTACCGCACCGCGCGCAGGCACAAGCTGGTGTCCGAGGCGGGCAAGCGCTACGAGCGCGTGGTCGATCCCGAGATCAACGTCATCGCGCTGGACCGGGCCGCCACCCTGCTCGCCGAGATCGCGGGCGGCGCCATCGAGCCCGCCCTCACCGACGTGCGGGTGCCGACGGCGCCCGCCGAGCCGATCCGCATCGACATCGACCTGGCCGACCGCGTCGCGGGCGTCACCTACCCGACCGGCACGTCCGCTCGTCGCCTCGCCCAGATCGGCTGCACCGTCGAGGTGGCGGTGAACGAGGAGACCGGGCACGGTCAGCTGGTGGTCACCCCGCCGAGCTGGCGGCCCGACCTGACTCAGCCCGCCGACCTGGTGGAGGAGGTGCTCCGGCTCGAGGGCTTGGAGCAGATCCCGTCGGTGCTGCCGACCGCGCCCGCCGGGCGTGGGCTCACCGCCGCACAGCGCCGCCGCCGCGCGGTCAGCCGGGCGCTGGCCTTCGCCGGTGGCATCGAGGTGCCGCCGCCGATGTTCCTGCCCTCGGGCGTCTTCGACACCTGGGGCCTGGACGCCGACGACCCGCGCCGCACCACCACCCGGGTGCTGAACCCGCTCGACGTGGAGCGCGCCGAGCTGGCCACCACGCTGCTGCCCGGCCTGTTCGAGGTGGCCGCGCGCAACATCTCCCGCGGTGCACGCGACCTGACCGTCTACGGCATCGCCCAGGTGGTGCTCCCGGGCACGAACACCAGGGCCGTCGAGGCGCTTGCGGTGGATCGCCGCCCGACCGACGAGCAGATCGCCGAGCTGATCGACTCGCTGCCCGCCCAGCCGGTGCACGTCGGCGCGGTGCTCACCGGCCGCCGCGAGCCGCGCGGACCGTGGGG
>NZ_BDBP01000092.1 GCF_001613045.1 Nocardia lijiangensis NBRC 108240
TGCCCGCCGTCCGCCCGATCGGCATGCCCGGCGCGACGCTGCCGACCGGTCTCGGTGCGGCGACGACGCCCGCGGGCACCGGCAGCTCGTTCATGGGCGGGGGCGCGCCGGGTGCGGCCGGAGCCCGCCAGTCCGACGATGACGAGCACTCGCGCAACGTGCAGCCGTACCAAAGCCGCACCGGCAACGACGATCTCACCGGTCCGCTGGGTGAGTCGACGCCGGATGTCATCGGTGCGACGCACACCGACGAGCTGCTCAGCTCCGATTACGAGCAGGATCAGTTCTAGGGATTCGCAACGGGTTTCGCGAACGGCGCCCTTTCCCGAGTTTCGGGGGAGGGCGCCGTTTTGTTTGCGGTTGGGCGCGTTCGGGGCCGGGTGGGCGTCGCCGTGGCCTGACGGAGGAGTGCAGGTCGCGGTCAGGGGAACCCTCCGTTTGTCGCAAGATGGCTGATGGTGTGTGCCGAAACCCGGGGCCCCCGCATCTCTACTATGGGAGAGCATGAACGGTGTTGTGCTGTTCTTGCTGTCGGTCGTTCCCCTAGTCCTCGTTCCGCTCGGCTTCGCCTGGGCGGTGACGCGCGCGCGTCGCCGCGGCCTCGGTGGCTCGATCGTCGGACCGTTCCAGGAGATGTGGGATCCGGGTGGAGCGCGAACCCGGATCGACATCGAGATCCAGTCCGAGCAGGAGGCTCCGGCTCCGTCTCCCGGCGATCCGCCGTTCTCTCCGGTGCGAGACGGTCGATCCGATCGTTGACCTCGGGCGCCGACTTCAGCGGAATCCCGTTGGGGCCATGCGATTTCCGGACCGCAGCGGGTTTTCCCGCGACCGGCGCCCCGGAGATCCGGGACTGCCGCCGCCAGCACCAGCCCTGCCGCCGCCTGCCTCGACACTGTGACGCCGTTTGGCAGTCAGCGCCGCGCCATACCGACAGCGCCGACACCCGTCGCGATCGATCACTTGGAGGGTGGCTTCGACGATGCCCGCACGGGTGAGCTGACCGGAGCCTTGCAGGGGTCGTCCGCGGCGCGTCCAGGGAGCTGGGCTGGTCATGCGGTCATTCTCCCCTTGATTAAATCCACGGCGTGGGTATATGGTTCCAGGGCAATTAACCCACGATGTGGATATTGGAGTCCCGACATGCGTCTTCCCTGGGGCACCTCCGAGGTCACCGATCTTCCGACCGTCGGGGACCGCATCGACACGTTCACCGATCTCGCGCACGTCGAGGGCGGTCCGGGCGCGCGCTTGCGGGTGGCTCGCGAACAGGCAGAGGTGTTCCGCCGCGAGTTCCCGAGTACCGGCACACCCGGCAGCATCACCACCTGTGACCTGGTGACGCTGCCGTATCCGACCCGGTTCGGTTTGTTCCGGGCGTCGCGCGCGATCGCGCCGTTCTTGTCGATCACCAACCGGATGCTGGTGATCCGCTGGCACGATTCCGACGGCAGGCGCCGCACGCTGCTGTTCGAGCCCTCGGACGTCGAACTCGGGCGCTACACACCGTATTTCGACACTCTCTCGCAGCGCACCCCGGCCGTGATCGAACGGCGCATGGTCCGCGAGCACGGCACGGTGCTGGACCATCTGTCGCGCCTGGGGATTGCCCGCGAGGAGGTCGACTATCTGATGTTCGACCACCTCCACACCCAGGACCTGCGGCGTTGGATCGGCACCACCGCACATCAGAACGACCTCGACACCAAGCCGGTGGCGCTGTTCCCCAACGCGAAGGTCATAGTTCAGCGCGACGAGCTGGCAGGCATGGCAGAGCTGCATCCGCTGCAGAAACCGTGGTACCAGCCCGCCGCATACCGCGATGTCCCCGCCGAAGCGTTCCTGCCCATCGAGGGATCGGTCGTCCTCGGTCCCGGTGTCGCCGTGGTCAAGACCCCGGGGCACGTGTTCGGCAATCAGAGCCTGGTGGTCAACACCTCGACCGGGATCTGGGTCAGCAGCGAGAACGTGATCGCCACCGAGGCGCTGACGCCGGAACACTCCCGGTTGCCGGGGCTCGCGCGGTGGGCGCGGCAGTGGCAGCACGAGGTCGTGCTCAACGCCAACACGATCGAAACCACCGCCGATCAGTACAACTCGATCATCCTCGAGAAGACACTGGCCGACCGCAGCCAAGCCGATTCACGCTTCCTGCAGTTCTTCCCCTCCAGTGAACTCACCGGGGTGTGGACCAACCCGGGCACCCACCCCACGTTCAGCCACGGCCACATCACGCACGGATCGCATCTTTGAGGAGACCCCGATGTCGTCACGATTCACCTTGCCACCCGAAGACGTCCTGCGCGCGCGGGAGAAACTCGTCCTCGACCACTTCCACGACGAGGTGGCCCAGGACTGGGACGCAACGCTTTCGACGTTCCCGCACCCCCATTACGAGCTGATCGCGCCGATGGTCGTCCACGACGGCGACGACGAGGTGCGCGGCTACTACAGCGACACCCGCCGCGCCTTTCCCGACCAGGACCACGAGATCATCGCCCTGCGCCACAGTCACGACGCGGTGATCGTAGAGTTCTGGCTGCTGGGAACCCATCTGGGACCGCTCGGCAAGATCCCGCCGACCGGGTCGAAACATCGGACCCGGATGACGGCCTATTTCGTGTTCGACGAACACGAGAACCTCGTGATCGAACGGATCTATTTCGACCAGCTCACCGTCCTGAAGCAACTGCTCGGCGGGCTGGACAAACGCAACCCCCGCGATCTGCTCACTCTGGCGCGCGCTCTCGCCGGAGCCGCCGCCACGGCCGGGGGCGAACCAGATCCGCGTCTGCTGGCCACCACGCCACCGAACCTCGGCGACTGACCGCCGCCCTCGACTCGAACGAATGATGAAGGTCCACCACCTCAACTGCGGCACCATGCGCCCGCCACGCACCCCGCAGGGCTTGGTCTGCCATGTTCTTCTCCTGGAAACCGACACCGGCCTCGCGCTGGTGGACAGCGGACTCGGTTTGCGCGACGCCGCCGATCCGGGTGCCCGGTTCGGGCCTGCCCGCTTCTACGTCCGCCCGCGGTTCGACGAGAACGAAACCGCGATCCGGCAGATCGAACGCCTCGGCTTCGACCCGCGTGATGTCCGCAATATCGTTCTCACGCATTTCGACGCCGATCACACCGGCGGTCTCGCGGACTTTCCTTGGGCCAGAGTTCACCTCACCGCGAGCGAAGCGGACGCGGCGCTGCACCCGAGAGGATCGATCGAAAGGGGCCGGTACCTGCCCACACAACGCGACCACCATCCGACGCTGGTCTGCCACATGCCCGGCTACGGCGAGCCCTGGCATGGCTTCCCCGCCGCCGAAGAGCTCACCGACATCGCACCCGGCCTCGTCATGATCGGCCTGCCCGGCCACAGTCGCGGGCACGCCGCCTTCGCGATCGACACCGGTAAACGATGGATCCTGCATGCGGGCGATGCGTTCTATCACCACGGGCAGATCGACGGCACCGGCCGCGTGCCACGAGCTCTGACGACCATGGAGCGCTTCGTCGCCCACGACATGTCCAGGGTCCGGGCCAACCACGAACGCCTCGCCGAACTGTGGACCACGCAGGCTCGTGAACTGCTTCTGGTCAACGCACACGATCCCGTTCTCCTGCGCCGCGCTCAACAGATCGACGCCGACACCGAGGGATGACGTGCAGCGAACCAGGACGTCGCGGCCACCCGGGACGGCAGCGACCCGATCCGCGGCGAAGTCGGCGAACCGAACTGATCAGCAGTGTCCGGGTTACCGGCCCAATCCCTCCAGCACCGAGGTCAGCACCGTGTGGGCGCTGTCGACGACCGCGTCGAACGGCTGGCGGTAGTCCTCCAGCACCCACTGCTGGGCGATGGTGAGCACAGCGCCGACCAGGCCGGTGGCGATGATGCGCAGGCGCGGGCGCGGTACGGATTCGATGTCGATCATCGGGGTGGCCAGCTCCAGGAAGGTATCCACGAACGATCCCGTCACCCTGCGATAGTCCACGTCCACGGCCGAGCTGATGCCGAGTATTTCGAAGAACGCGATCCGCGCGACCCTCGGGTCGTCGGCGATGCCGCGGAAGAAGCCGGTCAACGAGCCGTGCACGACGGCGGCGAGGGTGCCGGGACACGTGGCGGCTCCGTCGACGATGGACCCGCGCAGCCGATCGGTGGCGACGGCGTACGCGGCACGCAGCAAACTCTCACTGCCGTCGAATGATTCGTAGAAGTAGCGTTTGCCGACGCCCGCGCGGGCACAGACGGCATCGATGGTGGTGTTGCGATAGCCGCGGGTGCCGAATTCCTCGATCGCCGCGTCGACGAGCCTGGCGCGACGCTGCTGCTGGCGCTGTTCGGGCCCGGCGCCCCGGTATTTACGGCCGGGGGCGCCGAGCTCGGGAACGGTCACGCCACCATGGTGGCATCGCCTTCCGTGCGTGACAAACCATGCCGAGCGGAGTGCGCGCCGCGGGCTGGCACCTTCTCACCAGCCGGGGTCGCCTTCGACCGGAATGTTCACCCAGCTGGGTTGGCCGGGATCCAGCACGAGATGCTGTGGCCGCAGCCCGCTTTCGTTCAGCAATGGGCGCAGCGGGATGCTGCTGGGGAAGTTGCTCGCGAAGACGTCGATGCGGAGCCGATGCCCGGGCTGGAGCACGCCGTCGGTGGCGAAGAGCCCGATATCGAGCACGGTCGTCTGACCGGGGACGACGGGCTCGCGGCTCGCCAAGGTCAGGATCGGGTAGGGATCGGTGTAGTCGCCGTTGGGCGAGCGGGTGGAGGCGGCCTCGTTCACCGCGCGCAGCGAGGCGGTGCGCTGTCCGGTCGTCCACACCGTCGAACGGCCGTCCGGCGCAACGTCGTTCAGGGTCACCGTCCAGTAGCCGTCCGTGGCGTCGAGGACGGTGTTCAGGTGGACGGCGAGCGGACCGGAGATCTGGGTCGGCCGGCCCACCGGCGCCGTGGTGAACGTCAGCGCGTTCACCTCGCTGATCCGCGCGTCTTCGGCGCAGATATCCAGTGCTGAAACGATGCCCGCCGTCCCCTGCGCGGCATCGCGTGAGCACAGGGTGGCGAGTCCGGGGGCGATCGTCAGCCGCGCGGGTCCGCTCGGCCCCGTGGTCAGGGAGCCGTCGCCCGCGGCCGTCGGCGCGGTGCCCGACGGGACCGCGTTCAGGTACAGCCGCCGGTGCTCCATGCCGGGGCGGGGGAAGGACGGGCTGTCGCTCCATCCGCCACCCTGCTGCCACGACGTCACCTGGTCGTAGCCTTCGATGCCGTTGTCGATTCCCTTGAGCCACTTGTCGAACCACGCGCGCTGGAGGACGTCCAGGGACGGCGGGGCGCCGGGGACGCCCATGCCCGCGCCGGTGGTGACGTGGTAGGTGTCGCCCATCACCAGCTTCTTCTCGCTGTCCGCGACGTCGATGGCGTTGTACACCCGGGGCGAGGAGTAGGTGAAGATGTCGTGCCAGCCGCCGTAGATGAAGGTCGGGACCTGGATCCGCTCTGGATGTCCGACCCACGCTGTCCGCAGCGGGCTCTCGTCGTCGAGCACCGCAAGCATCTCCGGCGGGATCTGGTCGATGCTCGGCGTGACCAGCGCCGCGATGACGACGTTGAAGAAGGTGAACGGGTCACGGATGCGGTCGGCCAGCCAGGTCCAGTCGAACCTGCCGGTCAGCATCGAGACCACGTCGGGAAGCAACTTCGTGGCATTGACCGCGAGCAGCCATTCTGGGATGAAACCGATGCCGAGCGCGCCACCGGGCGCCGCGACGTCGCGGATGAGATCGCTCCCCGGGACGACCGGGAAGATCGCTTGCAGCGCAGCGGGTCTGCGCTCGGCGGTGTGCAGTTGATTGATGGCGGAATAGGAGATTCCGCTCATGCCGATCCGTCCGTTGGACCACGGCTGGCGTGCCGCCCAGTCCACGACCTCGGCGCCGTCCTCCTGTTCGCGATGACCGAAGACCTGCCAGACGCCTTGGGAGAACCCGGTTCCGCGCACATCGACGACGACCTGCGTGTAGCCGCTCTGAATCAGCTTGCGGTCCACGCCGAAGGTCCGGGCCGCGCCGCCGGGCAGGGCACGCATCAGATCGCTGAGCCCGCTCATTCCGAAGGCCGAGAAATCCAGATTGCGCAGCACATGCATCAACGGGTCCGCGAGCCCCGGAATAGCCAGTGCGGAATCGGCAAGGTTGGCAACGAGTTTCGTGTAGGGCGTCAGGTTGACGACGGTCGGTGTCGGCTCCTGGATCGGCTGACCCGTCGCGTCGGCGGGATGGTAGACGTTCGCCTTCAGCACCGTGCCGTCGCTCATGGTGATCGGCACATCCCATTCGATGAAGACATGCGGATACTGCGGCGGCGCATTGTGTGTGGCGATGAACTGCGCGTCGAGCCCGGCGCGCGCCGGCGTCGACTCGGCAGGCGGCGCGGACACCACCCCGCCTGCCATCACGATGAACGCGGACAGCGCTGCGGCCGCCACGGCGATCGGACCACGACGTCTGATCATGCTTGCCAACCCTCCCGCAATGAGGAACTACTCCGTTCCCCTAAGCCGTCGCAACGGTAACGCACGCCACGAATCCGCGCCACTATGACCGGGCTCACTCAGAGTCCTCGCGCATTCGACCTGGGTGCGGGCACACGGCCGCTACCCGATCGGGAATCGATGGTCGGAAAGTGAAGCGCGGCAAGCTGATCGACAGCGGTGCGTGATCGCCGCCCGTTTGCGGCGCCGTTCGTCTCCCCGAACAACATCGGGCGCGAATGTTCTCCCGACGATGCAGTGACACCCGGCCGCCGCGCTGCCTACGGTGATTCACCGGCCCACCGGTGGGTCGATTTCTTGTGCCCCGGGAAAGGACGCGGTGTGGTGGTTGGCGTTTCGGACCTCGGTCGGCTCGGTGCGGGCACGATGATCGTGCGCGCGGGGCGTGCCGCCCGATGAGCCTCGGCACATCCGAGAAGTCCGCCGCCGCGCCCGATGCCGAACCCGTGCGCCGTGGTCCGCTGGCGCGCTGGACGCGTCGTGTGACGACCCATCCGCGCGCGGTGATCGCGGTCTGGCTGGTCGTGCTCGCGCTGTGCGGCGCGGGCTACCCGGTGCTCGAATCACGCTTGCAGGCACCGGATCTCACCGTGGACCGTGCCGAATCGGTGGCGGTGCAACGCCTGATCGCCGAGCACTTCCCCGGCCTGCGGGCCGAACAGGCGCTGCTGGTGTTCGATTCCGGCACCGCCGTCGTGGACACCCCCGAATACCGCGCCCAGATCGAGCGGGCCCGGCACGCTGTCGAATCGGTCGGCGGCGCGACGGTGCTCGCCGCCCCCGGTGAGGTCGGTGCGCGACACCTGATCTCGGACGACCACCGCACCGCCCTGGCCGTCGTCGCCATCGAAGGCGACCAGTCCCACCGTGTCGACGTCTCCGGCGCTCTGCAGGACGCGCTGTCCGCGCTGCCCGGTCGTGATGTGGTCCGCGTCGACCTCACCGGCTACACCGCGATCCAGAACGATGTGATCATCGCCGAACAGGCCGACGCGCGCCGCGCCGAATCCCTCGGCCTTCCCGTGGCTTTCGCGCTCCTGGTCCTCGCGCTCGGTGCGGTGTGCGCGGCGTTGCTGCCGATCCTCATGGCCGTCGCCGGACTGCTGACGTGCACCGGCGTGCTCTTGGTCGCCGACACCGTGACGTCCGTCGACCCGCTGATGCTGTCCATCGCCACCATGATCGGTCTCGGCGTCGGCATCGACTACGCCCTGTTCGTGGTGAGCAGGTTTCGCGAGGAGCTGTCGGCGCGCGGGGTGACCTCGCGCGCCGACAGCGCCGCGATCCGCGCCGCCGTGACCGCGACCATGGCCACCACGGGCGGCATGGTCCTGGCGTCCGGTTCGGTCGTGATCGTGTCGCTGGCCTCGCTGCTGGTGGTGCCCGCCGGGGTCTTTCGCGGCATCGTGCTCGGTGTCGGCGTGGCCGTGGCGACGGCGATGCTCGCCGCCGTGACCCTGCTGCCCGCGATCCTCACCGTGCTGGGCCCCGCCGTGAACCGCTGGCGGGTGCGCGGCCGTGGCGTCGACTCGGACGACAGCGCCGCCGCGCGCCAGTGGACACGTCGGGTGATGCGCAGGCCGGTCGTCTTCGGGCTGGCCGCCGCGAGCCTGCTCGTCGTGGCCGCGCTGCCGTTGACCGGCCTGCGCACCGGCTTCGACCTCGGCATCGCGTCGCTGACCGACTACCCCTCCGGTGTCGCGGCCCGCACGGTCGCGGAGAAATTCCCGTCCGGCATGCTCTCGCCGATGGAGTTCGTCGCCACGGGGTCCGACGGCGGGCCGCTGAACCCCGGCGCGGCGAGCGTCGTGCAAGGCTTCGCCGACGAGCTGCGCGCCGATTCCCGCGTCGCCGCCGTGTTGACGCAGCGGTCCGACGGCCGTGTCCACCTGACCGTCGTGACCCGCACGCTGATCGACTCGGCCGCGGGCTCGGACCTGGTCGCCGAACTCGACGCGCGGGCGCGCACCCTCGCCGCCTCGACCCCGGACCTGCGGGTCAGCGCGGGCGGTGCGCCCGCCGGCCTGCTCGAGATCAGCGACGCGATTCGCGGCGCCTACTTGTTGGTCGTCGTGATCACGGTGCTGTGCGCGCTGGCGCTGCTGCTGGTTGTCTTCCGCAGCCTCGCCGTGCCGGTGAAGGCCGTCGCGGTCAATGTGCTCGCCACGGCGGCCGCGCTCGGCATCACCGTCGCGGTGTTCCAATGGGGTTGGGGCGAACCGCTTTTCGACTTCACGAGTCCCGGTTTCGTCCAGGTCGTGATGCCGCTGATCGTGTTCGTGATCCTGTTCGGCCTCTCCATGGACTACGAGGTGTTCGTCATCCGCCGGATCAGGGAGAACTGGGACGCGGCCGCGGCGCGCGGCGCGATCGATCCGGCTGAGGCCAACCGCGATGCGGTCGCGGACGGGATCGGCGCCACCGCCAAACCCGTCGCGGTCGCGGCGGCGATCATGGTGGTGGTGTTCGCCAGCTTCCTCACCGCGAGCACCCTCGAACTGAAACAGCTCGGCTTCGCGCTGGCCGTGGCGGTCCTGCTCGACGTGGTCGTCGTTCGACTGGTGCTGGTACCCGCCACCCTCCGGTTGCTCGGCCGCTGGAACTGGTGGCTGCCCGCCCCGCGCGTGCGCAAGTAGATGTCTCAGCGCGGGTAAGTGACTCAGCGCAAGCGGATGTCGAGCCTGCGGTAGAGCGGGACGAACGCGTTGAACCGGTAGCGGCGGCGGGTGATCTCCCAGGGGCGGCCCGCCGCGAGCAACGTCTCCAGAAAACGGGTCAGTTGCACGTGGGTGAGCGCGGCGCCGAGGCAGAAGTGCTTGCCGCCGCCGAACCACAGCTGCCGCGTCTGCGGCACATAACCCAGATCGAGGTCGAACCGGCCGACGGAATTGCCGATGTACCAGGTCATCACCTTGACACGGTCACCGGCGCGCAACCGCCTGCCGCCGAGTTCGACATCGCCGACGACGCCGCGCCCGACGACCGGCATCGAGCTGGTCACCCGCAGCCCCTCCCGGACCGCGTCGGGGATCCGGCCCGCATCGGCCAGCAGCCGGTGCTGGGCGCCGGTGTCGTGCAGCAGCGCGACCAGACGGCCGAGGGTACTGGCGAGGGTGACGGTCCCGGCCACCACGAGCAGCACGGTGAATCCCCGCGTCTGCTCGAGTGTCAGCCCGATGTCACGGCAGCGTCCGATGACGGTCCCGGATTCGGCCGAGTCGTAGACGTGCTCGACGTTCGCGCCGATCAGTGCCGCCAGCTCGTTGCCCTTGCGCCGGTTGCGCGGAGGGACGACGGTCGTCGCCCAGTTGCCCTTGCCTAGGTCGGCCAGTCGCTCCATGGCCGCGAAGAGATCCAGATACGGTGTGTCGGTGCCGGTTTCGCGCGGCAGACCGGCCACGTCGACCATCGTGCGCGCCGTGAACACCCGGCCGAACTCGGCGATGTCGACCGTCCGTCCCGCGGCCAGATCGGTGCGCAGGCGCTCGAGCTGCGCGCCCGTCGCGTCCTCGACGAGGTGTTCGGACGCGGGCCTGCTGAACAAATCCCCGAGCCCGGCGCGCAATCGCTGGTGCTCGGGACCCTCGAAGCGTTCGGCGCCGAATTCGCCCAGCATCTGTGACCACCAGTGCCCCGACGCGCCGTCCGTCGCGATGCTGAAATGTTCGCTGTCGCGGTGGATTTCGCGCGCGAGTTCCGGATCGGACACCACCCAGCCGAATTTCGGCACGCTGCGGATCGGCCGGGTGGCGGCTCCGAGCGGCGCGAGCAGCGCCAGGCCCGGCTGGGCGGCGGCGTGCAGGGCGAGTTCGTGCCATTCGGCGGCGCCCGGCAGGGTAACGGTCATGTGCGGGCTCCCGCGATCGCATCGGGGGTGAAGCGGTCGGCGCTGAACTGGTCGACCACGAGGTGGGTGCACAGGATCGCCATCGCGGCCCATTCGGCCGTGACGCCCTCCCAGGTGCCGGGCCGGTCCACGGCCGTGCGCCAGATCCGTTCCGTCGCTTCGGGATCGAACAGCCCGTAGCGTCGCGCGGCGGCGCGGGAGAGATGGCCGGCGGCCAGCTCCGCGCCCGGCCCGCTGAGATACCACGGGCCGACCGGCGTCATGAACGGCTTCTTGCGCCGCCGCACGATCTGTTTGGGCAGCACATCGGCCATCGCCCGCTTGAGCACGTACTTCTCGGTGCCCAGACGCAGGAGCATGCGCGGGTCGAGCTCGGCGCAGACGTCGAGGACAGCGCGGTCCAGGAACGGCACCCGCACCTCGAGGCCGTGCGCCATGCCGAGCCGGTCCGAGATCGGCAGCACCCAGTGCGGCAGGCGGGTGTGGAATTCGAAGTGCATCTGCCGGTGCAGCGTGCTGTGCTCGGGTGGGCGCGGCAGCGCCGACGGCTCGGGCAGGTCGGCGAGCACGGCGGGCCGCGCCACACCCGACAGCGCGCTCCACAGATACACCCAGGGCGGCATCTGTCCGTACCGTTCGGTGTATCGCGCACGCTGCGCGGAGATCTCGACGATGTGGCGGTCGATGCCGCTCGGCGCGCCGATCCATTTCGTCGCCTGCCGCCACACCAGCGGTCGTAGCGCGTCCAGCCGCAGTTTCTCCAATCGCGAGCTCAGCCGCATCAACCGGTAGAAGTCGTAGCCCGCGAGCAGCTCGTCCGAGCCGTCGCCGCTCATCGCGACCTTGAGCCCTCGATCTCGGGCGAGCGCCGTGAGGTCGAGGAAGGGGGAGGCGACGCCGCCGTACCAGAACGGAGATTCGAAGTGCCACATGCTCTTCGGCAGCAGCTCGCAGACGCGCGCTCCGGTGATCTCGGCTTCCACGTTCGGCACCCGCAACCAGTGCGCGACCAGCCGCGACATGTCGGTCTCGTCGTGGATCGCACCGGACAGCCGCACACTGAGCGTGGTCAGCGGCGCGTCGCAGCGCCGGGCGGCGACGGCGGCAATGGCGGAGGAGTCGAGTCCGCCGCTGAGCGCGACGCCCGCGTCCACCTCGTCGGGGACGCGCTTGGCGACCGCGGCGGTGAACACCTCGTCGAACGCCTCGATCGCCGCGCGTCCGGTGAGCAGCGGTGCGTCGGGGTCGTTGCGCTGGAAGACGCGGAAATAGCGCCTGCTCCGGATGCCGTCGGCGTCCGCGGTGAGGACGGTGCCCGGCTCCAGGTCGCGCACGTCACGCCAGAACGTGCCCGGCGCGATCGTGTGCCCGTAGAACAGGCAGTCGCTCAGCCCTTGCGGATCGATCTCCGGCGTGCACGCGCCGGAGGCGAAGAGGCCCTTGATCTCCGAAGCGAACGTCAGGCGGCTGCCGCGCACGTGGTAGAAGAGCGGTTTCACCCCGACGCGGTCGCGGGCCAGCGTCAGCCGCCGCCGGGCGGCATCCCAGATCGCGATGCCGAAATCGCCGTCCAGGTGTTCGACGAATCCGTCCCCGTACTCCTCGTACAGGTGGGGGACGACCTCGGCGTCGCTGTCGCTGCGGAACCGGTGCCCGCGCGCTGCCAAGTCGCGGCGCAACGCCTTGTGGTTGTAGATCTCGCCGTTGAGCAGCGCACGCACCGCACCGCTCTCGTCGGCGGTCGGCTGCGCGCCGTGCCGCACGTCCACGATCGACAGGCGCTGGAACCCCAGCGCGGCGTGCCGGTCGTTCCAGGTGGCGTGGTCGTCGGGGCCGCGGTGACGCAGCACGGCGCACATCGCGGCGAGCGGTCCGGGGTCGACCGGCGCCGCGAAGTCGGCAATGCCGCAGATGGCGCACATCTCAGTCCTGCCCGACCGCCGTCGCGGGTGCGAGGAGCCCGTCCAGTTCCCCGAGGGCGGCGTCCATGGCGGCCGTCAGGTGCTCGATCGGCGGCAGCTTGCCTGCGGCGCCCAGCACGCCGAGGAACAGCTCGTCGCGGTAGCCGAAGCAGGTGAAGTTCAGCGCATTGCCGTGCATCAGCAGGGATATCGGATACATCGCGTCCAGGCGAGCGCCATCCCAGAACAGCGCGTCCCGCGGGCCGGGGATATTGGAGATCCCCATGGGGTGCGAGGACGGGGCCGACCGGATGCCGAGCAGCAGCGCGAAGACCCACGGGAAGGTGGTGGCCAGGCCGTATCCGATGACCGCGCCGGGCGACATCGCGCCCATGTGCCGCTTGGCGGCGTCGATCGCGTCCTTGACGGCGGCGAGGCGTCGCACCGGGTCCTCGACGTCGGTCGCCAGCGCCGTGAACATCAGCCCCGCGCGCGTGCCCACCCGCTGGTCGCCGTCGCGCAGATCGGTCGGCACACCGGCGGTGAGCGGGCGCTCGGGCAGTGCGGCGTGGTCGGCGAGGTAGCCGCGCAACGCGGTGGCGACCAGATACAGCACCAGATCGTTGACGGTGCAGTCCGCGGCGCGCGCCAGTCGTTTGATCTCGCTCAGCCGGTAGCGGCGCAGCGAGAGGTCCCGCGCGCCGGTGATCGGACCGTCGAGGACGGAGGGCGGCTGCCGGTACGTCTGTTGCGCGGTCTCCTGTCCTGCCTTGCGCCGCAACGCATCTCGCGCGGCTCCGGCGACGCCGGACAGTACCGCGAAGAATCCGCGCACCGCCGCGAGCAGCGAACGGATCCCCCTTGCGCGGTCCGGACCGGTCTCGGGTCCCACTGTGAAGAAGGGTGGCAGGTCGCGCGCCTGCGCGTCGGGGGACAGACCGCCGGTGATGACCCGCACCAGCGAAACACCGTCCAGCAGACTGTGATGCGTCTTCAATACCGCCGCGAACCGGTCCTCGGACTGCCCCGTCACGAAGTGCAGCTCCCACGGCGGCTTGTCCAGGTCCAGCTGCTCGCCGTGAATGCGCGTCACGAGCTCGACCAGTTCCTCGTGGCCGGTGCCCGCGGGCAGCAGCCACTGCCTGATGTGGTCGGCCGGGTCCACTTCATCGACTTCCCGTACCAGGGCGAGGGATTCGGCGAGGCGGCCGCGCACCGGGGCGAGGTTCCACGGCGGCGGCGCGGTGAACGGTGCCGCATGCCGCGCGCGCCAGCGGCGCACGAATCCCTCGGCATCGCCCTCGGGACAGTGGAATTCCATCAGGAACGCCACGTGCATCGGCATCTCCGGCGACTCCAGCGACAACCAGGTCGCGTCGGTGGCCGACAATCGCTTGATCGCCAAACCGGCCTCCTATCCTTCGAATTCGGGGCCGGTTGCCTGGCGCGGCGCGAGGTCGAGCCGCAGGCCGACCGGGATCACGGCGAAATGGAACCGGTCGTCGGGCGGCGGCACACCGTCCGGGAGCCGGAAATCGAACGTGCGGCAGGTCATCGCGGCCACGCTCTTGACCTCCAGCATCGCCAGGCCGCGGCCCGGGCAGAACCGCGGCCCCGACCCGAAGGGGATCGCGACCTCGGGGCGGTGCGCCCTATCGTCGGCGTCGCGCAGCCACCGTTCGGGGTCGAACCGCTGCGGATCGGCGAAGTTCTCCTCCTGGAGGCCCGGATAACGCACGTTGACCAACACCCACGTGCCCGCGGGCACCGCGATGTCGCGCAGCACGGTGTCGTGCACGGCCTCCATCAGCAACAGGGGAGTGGTGGGTTGCAGCCGCATCGATTCGGCGACAACGGCTTCCAGGTACGGCTGACGCTCCAGCGTCGACGGTATCCGGGCAATCTCCTCCCGGATGCGTTCCTGCGCTTCGGGTTCGGAGGCCAGGTGATAGAGCAGCCACGCCGCGGCATTGCTCGTGGTGTCCTGTCCGGCGATCAGGATCGTCAGCGCCTCGGCGAAGAGTTCGTCGTCGGTGAACGATTCCCCGCCGTCGTGGGCGAGCAGGAACGCTTCGATGAAGTTCGTCGGCTGTTCCGGTGTCGCGGTGCGCGCACGGGCGACGACCGCGTTCACCTCGGCGCGCAGCGCATCCAGCGCCCGGTCCAGCGCGTGATCGGCGGGCAGCTTGACCCAGCGCCAGTACGGGAGCGGAATGTTCAAGCGGCGGTTGAGCATCGGGAAGACGTGCTCGAGATGCTGCTGGATGACATCGCCGGACTGCTCGATGGTGTTGATGTCGTAATCGAAGGTGAGCTTGGCGGTCACGTCCACGGTGTAGCGGGTCAGGTCGGCGCGCACGTCCTCGGGCGGCGCCGCGAGCCAGCGCCTCCGCAGTCGCTCGGTGATCTGCTCGAGTGTGGTGTGGAACCGCGTGAGATGGGCGGCGTTGAAACCGGGCATGGCCAGCCGCCTGCGCCGCCGCCACGCCTCGCCCTCGGAGGAGAACAGTCCGTTGGAGCCCATCTCGCTCATGATCGACTCGATCGAGGACTGTCGCCGGTAGGTCCCTGGACGTTGCCGCAGGATCTCCTTGCCGAGCTCGGGATCGCCGACCACGACCAGTCGCCTGCCCGGCATGCTCAGCCGGTAGACGGGGCCGTATTCCGCGCACCAGCGGTCGAGTTGCCGGTGCAGCCGCGTCGGTGTGAGTTGCGGAAGGTTGCCCAATACCGGCCAGCCCTCGGGGCCGGGGAGATCGAGGAGCGACATCGGAGCGGACATCGAACCGAGCCTAATCACGAATCGAGTGTTCGGTGCAATCGGAGACGGTAATTCATCGCGGGAGACGAGGTTCGCTCCGAACATTTGTCTCGAAGTAGCAAGGCGCTCATATCGATTGGTGATCCCCCTCACTCGATCGGCAGCGGAAGTGGACTGCTGTCGCGGTCTGGTCGTAGTGTCGCAACCGTCCGGTCGGTCCGGGTTCCCATCGCCCCCTTGCTGTCTCAGCGCCGTGTTTCGCCATTTTCGTGGTGACCGCGGCCATCGGAGGAAATCTCATATGAATCGCTCTCGAATTCGCGCGCTGGGGGCCGCTCTCCCCGCCGGAGAATTCACCACGAACGATGTGCTCGACCGTATGTCGAGCGGTGGCGAGTTCGACGTCGAACGCATTACCGGTATCGCGCACCGGCACATGGTCGACCGCACCGAGGAGGACACCCTGACATTGGGTGTCGCCGCGGCCCTGGACTGCCTGGCCGGATCCGGGTACGACCCCGCCGATCTGGATGTGATCATCTGCGGCGGCACCACCGTGCACGACGGCTTCCGCATGGTGTTCGAGCCGTCCGCGGCGGGGGAGATCGCCCGCCGCATCGGCGCGGTCAACGCCACCGGCTACGACGTCGCCAACGCGTGTGGCGGCACCATGACCGGTATCTACCTGCTGGACAACCTGATTCGCGCCGGCATCGTCCGGACCGGCATGGTGGTGACCCCCGAGGTCATCTCGCCGGTCACCGAGGGCGCGCTGGCCGAGGCGGTGGACGCCCGCGACCCGCAGTTCGCGGCGCTGACCCTGGCCGACGCGGCCGTCGCGGTGGTGCTCGACCGCGCCGTCGACGACGACGAGGCCATCCACTACATCGACATGATCACCTGCGCGGAATACTCCGGCCTGTGTATCGCGAAACCCAGCGATGCCACCGAGAACATGATCATGTTGACCGACAACCTCACCATGCAGGCCGCGCCACGGCGCGAAACATGGGCGAAATTCCATCGCGACGTGCTCGCGAAGAACGGAACGACGTTCGCCGACGAGGGCTTCGATTTCATCGTCTTCCATCAGCTCGGGGTCGGGTTCACGGAGAAACTGGCGGAGTCGGGCAGCAAGATCCACGGCGCTCCGATGCCACCGCGGCTCGCGTGCGTCGAAAAGTACGGAAATACCGGCGCGAGTACGCATTTCCTGGTGCTGCACGACTATCTGTCGCGCGGCCTGATTCCGCCGGGTTCGAAGATCTGTTTCGTGCCGACCGCCTCGGGAATGGTGTTCGGAGTGCTGTCGGCGACCATCGGTGAGTTGGTGAAGTAAATCGTGGTGACCATTCTGCAGAATTCGGCGGTGAGCGAAGATCCGGCGCTCGGCTCGATCGGCCATGCGGTCGCGGCGGCGCGGGAGTGCCTGGCCGGGGCGGGCCTGTCGGCGGCGGACGTGGACGTGCTGGTGAACGTCGGCGTCTATCGGGACGCCAATATCGTGGAACCGTCCAACGCCGCGCTGATCCAGCGTGAGCTCGGCATGCACCCGGACTACGAATCCGGCTCCTCCCGGCCCGGCTTCTCCCTCGACCTGCGCAACGGCGCCTGCGGCGTGCTGAACGCGCTCCAGGCCGCGAATGCGTTGCTGGCCAACGGGACCGCCGAGCGTGTCCTCATCGTCGGCAGCGATGCCCACCCCGGCGGCCGGGCGGACGCGGCCGACTTTCCCTATGCCACCGTGGGTGGTGCGTTTCTGGTGACGAAAGGCCTCGACGACGCGACCGGGCTCGGCGCGGTGCACCTGCAGCCCGCGCTGCGTCCGGACGGCGCGCACCCCGGCGTGGCGGGATATCTCGACTTGAAGGCGATGGGCCGCGACGGCGCGCGCACGATCACCGTCGACGTCGCCGTCGATTTCGCCGAGCAGGTCACCGGTGTCGCGCGCACGGCGGTGCGGAACTATCTCGCGAATCACCCTGATATGGCATCGGATTCGACGGTGCTGGTCACCAGCAATCCCGCGCCGGACTTCGCGGCGACGCTGGCCGCCGACTTCGGCTTCGCGCGACACCACCAGGCCGACACCGGGTCGAGGAACGCCGGGAGCTCCGGTCTCATCATCGCCTACCACCAGCTGATCCGCTCCGGCGCCGTCGGCCAGGGCGACAGGCTGCTGCTCGTCGCCGGCGGATCGGGGCCGACGGCGGGTTGTGTCGGCTACCGGGTGCCCGCCGGCGGTGCCGGGTGACGCGCGCCACCGGATACGAGGACCCGAGCGCCCTGCTCGAGCGTCGCATCGCGGAAGGGGCCGACGGGCCCGCCATCAGCTACCCGACCCGCTCGGATGCGGCGAAGGCCGAGCGTGGTGCCGACCTGCGGTTCGCGGACATGACCTACGCCGAGCTGGGGCGGCGCATCCGGTCGTACGCGGCGGGCTTCGCCAGGATCGGAATCACCAAGGGCGTCAAGACCATTGTGCTCGTGCGCCCCGACCCGGACCTGTTCGCGGTGTTGTTCGCGCTGTTCCGGGTCGGCGCGGTGCCGGTGGTGGTGGATCCGGGCATGGGTGTGCGCCGCATGCTGCACTGCTTCCACAGCGTCGGCGCGGAGGCGTTCATCGGAATCCCCGAAGCGCACCTGGTGCGGCTGGCCGCGCGGCGCACGTTCGGCTCGATCCGCGTGCACGTCACGGCGGGGCGATCGTACTGGGGCGGCCACAGCCTGCCGGATCTGCGCGACGAGCCGGAAATCCCTGCGGCCGACCATGATCCGGACGATCTGTTCATGATCGCGTTCACCACCGGCAGCACCGGACCGGCCAAGGGGGTCGAGTTCACCAGGTCCGGCTTCGCCGCGGCTCTCGATGTCGTCGCCGAACTGCATCGCCGCCCAACGGGATTCGTCTCGCTCACCTCAGTGCCCCTGTTCGGGCTCTTCGATCTGTTGCAGGGCGCGCACGTCGTGCTCGGCCCGGTGGACCCTGTGCGCGTCTCGAAGGCGAATCCGGCGTTGCTCACCGAGGTGGCGCGGTCCTTCGGCGCCACCGACCTCACGGCCTCGCCCGCTCTGCTGGTCCGGCTCGGCGAGCATCTCGCCGAATCCGGCGAGACATTGCCCGGCATCGAGCGCGTCATCTCCATGGGCGCACCCGCGAATCTGGTTGCACTGGAACGTATCCGAGCCGCCCTCCCCGACGACGCTGCGGTGTTCACCACCTACGGCGCCACCGAGGCGCTGCCGCTGACCACCTTGGAATGGTCCGAGCTGGACGAGACACGCGCCGCGACCGCCGAGGGCGCGGGCGTGTGCGTCGGCCGCCCGCTGCCGGAGGGCAGCGGCGCGACCCTGGTCCGGATCATCGGCGTCACCGACGAGCCCATTGCCGACTGGAACGAGAACCTGGTGTTGCCCGCCGGGCAGATCGGCGAGATCGTCGCGAGCGGACCGCAGGTCAGCCGCGCCTACCACCGCAATGCCGCCGCCGATGCGCGGCACAAGATCGACGAGACGCTGCCCGGCGGCAGCGTCCGGCGCTGGCACCGCATGGGCGACTTGGCGCGCGTGGACGAATCGGGCCGCCTGTGGTTCTGCGGGCGGCTCTCCCAGCGCGTGCGGACCGCCGCCGGGGACATGTACACGGTCCGGTGCGAGCAGATCTTCAACGCCCACCCGGATGTCGCCAGGACCGCGCTGGTCGGCGTCGGCGCGCCGGGTGAACAGATCCCGGTGCTGTGCTTCGAGCCCGTCGCGGATCTCGCGCCCGCCGAGCTCACCAGGGTACGGCGCGAACTGTGGACCCTCGCGCAGAGCAGGGCGGAGACCACGCGCATTCGAACATTCCTGCCGCACAGCGAGTTTCCCGTCGACATCCGGCACAACGCGAAGATCGGGCGGGAGCGGCTGGCGCACTGGGCCTCGGATCGGCTCGGATTCCCGCGAACGAAGGAAGGAACGGACCGATGAAGGTTCTCGTCACCGGTGCGACCGGATTCCTCGGCAGCCACATCGTCGATGCCGCCACCGGCGCGGGCGACGAGGTGCGGGCGCTGGTCCGCGCGGGCAGCGACCTCGGCTACCTGTCCGGCGTGCCCGGACTCGAGAACGCCCTGGGCGATCTCGGTGACATGGACTCGCTGCGGGCGGCCTGCCGCGATGTGGACGTCGTCTATCACAGCGCGGGCCTGGTTGCGGAAGTCGGTGCGCGAGAACAGTTCTGGCGAGCGAACGTGGAAGGCACCCGCAACCTGATGGCGGCCGCGCGCGCCGCGGGCGTGTCGCGGTTCGTGTACGTCAGCAGCCCGTCGGTCGCCACCTCCTACGAGACGGACCGCTTCGGCATCGACGAGTCCGAACCCTATGTGGACGCGCCCAAGAGCCTCTACGTCGCCACAAAGGTGGTGGCCGAGCAGTACGTCCTCGCGGCCGACTCGCCCGGCTTCACCACGTGCGCGTTGCGTCCGAGGATGATCTGGGGCCCGCGCTCGGCCGGGTGGATGAGCCTGCTGCTGCGCAAGCTGAAAAGCGGTCGGCTGCCCGACCTTTCGGGTGGACGCCGGGTCATGGCGTCCATCACCTATTGCGAGCATGCGGCGGCGGCGTGTCTGCAGGCTGCCCGCTCCCCGGAAGTCGCCGGAAACGCTTATTTCCTGGCCGATCCCGAGGACATCGACCTGTGGGAGTTCGTCCGCGACCTGGCCGTCGCGCTCGACCTGACCCCGCCGACGCGCACGGTGCCCGGTCCCGTGCTGGACGCGGCGATCGCCGTCTTCGACACCCTCTGGCGGATTCCCGCCGTCAAGGAACGGTGGGCGCCCCCGCTGTCGAGCTGGACGACGGCCGCGCTGACCGTCTCCAGCACCTACGACACCTCCGCCGCCCGTAAGGATTTCGACTACAACCCGACCGTCTCCCGCGCGGAGGGCCTGGCGCGCTACGTCGAGTGGGTGCACTCGGTCGGCGGTGTCGACGCCCTGCTGGCCCGCGGCTGAACGGATCGCGCCGAATCGGAGGTTGGTTTCGTGACATCACTGCTGTCCACCGTGCGAGGGCGTCGTTCCGGCGCTTCGTCCACGGTGCCCACCGCACCGGGCGCGCTGCCGTTCCTGGGGCACTGGCACCGGTTCGGCCGCGCACCGCACCGGTTCCTGTCCACGCTGTCCGTGCACGGACCGTTGGTTCGCATCGGAATCCCCGGCTACGAAACGTATGTCGTCACCGAACCGGAGCTGATCAGGGAGGCGTTCACCGGGCTGTCGGATCAGGGCTCGATGATCGAGCGCGCCGAACTGCTGCTCGGAGCGGGCGTCACCGTCGTTTCCGGTGCGGCGCATCGCCGTTCCCGCAGGCTCATCGCACCCGCATTCGCGAAGGCGCGTATCGCGCAGTACGCCACCGTGATGACGACGATGGGGCAGGCGCGGGCGGGCCAGTGGCGTGACGGCGCGATGCTCGCGGTGAACGAGGAGATGCACGACCTGGCGCTGCGCACCGTCGCGGGTGCGCTGTTCTCCGGTGAACTCGGCGAGGTCACCGCCCGGCGCGTCCACCAGCTGCTGCCCGAGGTCATGACGCTGCTCGCGCGCCGCGTCACCCGGCCCGCATGGCTGGACCGGCTCCCCACGCCGGGCAACCGCCGCTTCCTCGAACTGGTCGATCAGCTCAAGGCAGCCACCGCCGACATCATCGCGGCCTACCGCGCCGACCTGGCCGCCGACCCGGCGCTGGACCACGGCGACCTGCTCGACACGTTGATCAGGGCCCGTGACGAGGACGGCGCGCCGCTGACCGACAAGCACGTGCACGACGAACTGGTCAACTTCCTCGTCGGCGGCACCGAGGCCATCGGCATGACCGCCACGTGGCTGCTCTACGAGCTGGCGCGCAACCCCGAGGTGGAGCGCGCGCTGCACGCCGAGCTGGACGAGGTGCTCGGCGGCCGGCCCGCCGAATTCACCGACCTGCCCCGCCTGGACCTCACCAAGCGACTCGTGCTGGAGACACTGCGCCGATACTCGCCGTGGCTCACCGTGCGGCACGTGCCCGCGGGCTACGAGCTGGGCGGGCACGCGCTGCCCGAGGGGGCGATGCTGTTCGTCTGCCCGATCGCGGTGCATCGCGACCCGCAGGTGCACGCCGACCCCGACCGGTTCGACCCCGATCGCTGGCTGCCCGAGGCGACGGCGGGGATGTCGCGCGGCGCGCACATCCCGTTCGGCATGGGCGCACGGCAGTGCCCCGGCAATGTGTTCGCGCTGACCCAGGTGGCGTTGCAGATCGCCACCCTGTGCGGGCGCTGGCGGCTGCGGCTGGAGCCCGGGTTCGCGGCGCGCGAGACCGTCATCGGCGCGCTGGTGCATCCCGAGAGCCTGCCCATGCGTGTCGAAGCCAGGACACCCGCGCTGCGCCGCGAGGCCGATGCGGGTATCACCGCGAGATGACCGATGTCAGTGCTGATCACGAGAGTGTGCGAGGAGAGGCGATGACCGAGATCACCGAACGTTGTGAAGTCGCGGTGATCGGCTCCGGGTTCAGCGGGCTGGGCGTGGCGATCAACCTGAAGCGTTGCGGCATAGAGGATTTCGTGATTCTCGAACGCGCGGAGGCGGTCGGCGGGACTTGGCGCGACAACGTGTATCCGGGGTGCGCCGTCGACGTGCCGTCGGTGCTGTACTCGTACTCGTTCTTCCCCGGCGACTGGTCGCGGCTGTTCGCGACCCAACCCGAGCTGCGCGCCTATACCGAATCCGTGGTCGACGCTTTCGATCTGCGACGCAACGTGCGGCTGAACAGCGAGGTCGTCGGGGCCGAGTTCGACGAGACCGAGCACCGGTGGTCGGTGCGGCTGGCCGATGGGCGCGTGATCAGTGCGCGTGCCGTCGTCATGGGGTACTTCTCGCTGCACGTGCCGTACGTCCCGGACATCCCCGGCCGGGAACTGTTCCCCGGCGTCCAAATGCACTCCGGCTCCTGGGATTCCGGCTTCCAGCCGCCGGGGAAGCGCATCGCCGTCGTCGGATCGGGCGCGAGCGCGGTGCAGATCGTGCCCGCGCTGGCGCGCGAGGGTGCGCACGTAGTGTCGTTCCAGCGCAGTCCGGCGTGGGTGCTGCCCCGCGGAGACCGCGCGATCGCCGGACCGGTGCGGACGGTGCTGCGCAAGTTCCCGCCCGCGCGACTCGCGCTGCGCGGCATGGTGTTCTCGCTGCTGGAGCTGGTGCACCTTGCCGAGTTCCATCCTCGGCTGCTGCCGGTCTTCGAGCAGGTGTGCCTGCGTGCGCTGCGCAACCAGGTGCCCGATCCGCGCACGCGGAAGGCGCTGCGGCCGGACTATCGCTTCGGATGCAAGCGGCCGATGGTGTCCGACGAGTACTACGCGGCCTTCGCTCGCGACAACGTCGACCTGGTGACCGAGAAGATCGTCGACCTCACCCCGGCCGGTGTGCGCACCGCCGACGGCGCCGTCCACGAGGTCGACGCGATCGTGTGGGCCACCGGATACCACGTCCAGGACTCGATCCCGCGCTTCCCCGATTTCCGCACGCCCGACCTCTCGCTGCGAGACAGCTACGAGCGCAACGGTTTCGCCGCGTATCGCGGCATCGCGTTCGCGGGGCTGCCGAACCTGTTCTGCGTCACCGGCCCCAATACCGCGCTGCCGCACACCTCCCAGTTCCAGGCCATCGAACCCACCACCGGTCTCATCGCACGCACCATCGCCCACATGCGCGATCGCGCGGTCACCCGCTACACGCCGACCGACACCGCCCAGCGCCGCTTCGTGGATCACTGCCGCCGCGTTCTCGCCGACCGCGTGTGGACCATCGGCGGCTGCACCAGCTACTTCGTCACCTCCACCGGCATCAACACCCTCACCTGGCCCGGCGGCACCGGCAGCGTCCGCCGCGACCGCCGCCACATCCGCGCCGAGGACTGGGACCGCCGCTCGGCAGCCACCGTCCAATCCGCCGCTTCCTGAATCGAATCCGGCAGTCGGGAGCCAGGGCGTGAGCCGATTCCGACGGGAGAGATGCGGTGATCGAGCATGCCTCGAAACACCATCTCTCCCGTCGGTTTCCGCGTAATACCGTCAGTGCGGCCGTCGGTCAGCGGTCGGCGACGAAAGCGTCGAGCAGGCTGCGGTAGACGTCGGCGAAGCGCTTGCGCGCGTTCTGCTGATCGGCGGTCAGGCCCTCGGTCGAGTCGGGCACGTACACGATCAGGTGGAGGTCCTGGCCCGGCGGTTCGGGCATCACGTCGATGATCTGACTGCCGCCGTCGCCCGCCGAGGCGGGGATGCCGAGGTCGACGGTGGACAGCGCCGTGATCTCGGCGAGTGCGGCGTCGACAACCTCGCGCCGGACCGAGCCGTCCACCTGGCGCGGCGGGGTGTTCGGATCCCGTTCGGGCGCGACGGCATCCGGTTTGCGAATGGCGCGGCCGTCGGCGTAGACCTCGAGGACGGGGCGCAGATCCATCCGTTCCTGCCAGCCCGCGGGCAGCGTCGTGAGCGTGAGAAGCGCGACGGCCGACCGGGCAGGCGTGGGTTGCGGTAGGGGAATGGGCGGATGAGCGGCGAGCGCGGGCGGATTTTCCGTTGCGGGCGTATGGGTTTCGGCGGCCGGATCGGCGGCGGCAACGCCCCACCCGGCGGTGAACGTCATCGCGAGGACAAGCAGGGCCGATATCGTTCGTCGCATGAACTCCCCATCTCGATAGGCGTCGACCGTCCGCGACGTCCGGGAAGCGAGCGAGTCTCTTTCCGGCGCAGCGGCTCAGGGTGCCGTTGAGCCTAGCGCCGATGGTGCTCCGGTGTGCTGTCGCGGGGTGCCGTTCCCGGGCGCGAGCCGGTGCAACCTGAGCGCCGCTCCACGACACCGCGGTTCGTGCGCGCCGCTCGAAGACGGTGTCGAAGCTAGGCCGGACGATGCTGGACGGTCGGCGCTGGGGTGTCGTGGTGCCGCGGCCAGGGCACGAGCATCGGCACGCGATGCTGGTAGTCGCGATATTGGTCGCCGAAAAAGGCCACCAGATCGTGCTCCTCGATTTGCAGGGCGATCAGGATGTAGCCCGTCGTCGCGGCGGCGAAGAACAGATGTCCGGCCGTCATGGTCGGCGTCGCCCAGAACGCGATGAGGAAGCCGAGCATGAGCGGATGCCGGATCACGCGATAGAACAGGTTGGTGCGAAACGGCAGGTCGCGGTAGGGCTCGCCACGCCAGGCCAGATAAACCTGACGCAGCCCGAACAGGTCGAAGTGGTTGATCATGAACGTCGAGAGCAGCACGGTCACCCAGCCGATCCAGAACAGCGTCCACAGGACGACCCGGCCCGCGGTGGCGTCGACGTCCCAGACGATGGCGGGCATCGTTCGCCACTGCCAATAGAGCAGGAACAGCGCCAGGCTGGCCAGCAGCACATACGTGCTGCGTTCGATCGACGCGGGCACCACCCGCGTCCACCAGCGTTTGAACGCCGGGCGGGCCATCACGCTGTGCTGGACGGCGAATACGCCGAGCAGCAACGCGTTGACCACGATGGCCTCACCGATCGACGCCGTCACGCCCGCGTCGACGCTGCGGGGAACCCAGAAATTGCCGACGAAGCCGATCGCGTAGAGAAAAGCGGCGACAAATGCCAGATAGGCCACGGCACCGTAACCGATTGTGAGATAACGCATCATCATGCCCTTCGGAGTGGATGTCCCTTCACCACGACAGGGCGCACCGAGGGGGCGGCAATCAGTCGGGACGGCCTTGCGAACGGCGGAGTGTCCCGGAGGCCGTGTGCGCGACGCGGCGACGGCTTCGTCTGCGGGGGCGCGGTACGGGCGCCCGCGGTACCCGGCGCGTTCCCGGTCGCGAGCGAACTCGCCGAGCCGGACTTGGCGCCGTTGCTGTAGCTGCCGAGACCCGTTCGCGACCGAGTGACCGTTCTGGATTCCGCTCGATGCGACCCTGCGTTTCCCTCGGGCAGGCGATGGTGGAATCGCCGTCCGATCGGGTACGGCGCTCGCCTTCGAGCAGGCTCGCCGTACCGGCGGTGCGGGAAGTCGCGCTGCCGGTCGCCGCAGCTGAGCACTTGTTCACGGTAGTTCGTGAACGGGCCCGCGAACAAGGGTGCGCGGGTCAGCGCAGCGCGGGCGGATTGTTCAGGTCCGGCGCGGAGTAGGTGTCGCAGGCCCCGACCTTGCCGGTGCGGTAGCCGGTGAGGAACCACTTCTGGCGCTGCTCGGACGATCCGTGCGTCCACGCCTCCGGATTGACCCGCTGCCGCGCGGCGCGCTGGATCCGGTCGTCGCCGACCGCGGCGGCCGCCGAGAGCGCGTCGTTGATATCGGTATCGGACAGCCGCTGCAGGAACGGCTGGTTGCCGCCGGGCGCGGGCGTCTTGTCCGCGTAGTGGGCCCAGATGCCGGCGTAGCAGTCGGCCTGCAGTTCGGTGCGCACCGCGCCGGACTCCGGTCCGCGCGGGTCGTGCCGGGCGCGGCCGATGTCGCCGAGCTGGTTCTGGATGTGGTGGCCGACCTCGTGCGCGACCACGTACTCCTGGGCGAGCGGGCCGGCGCTGGAGCCGAAGCGGTCGGTCAGCTCCTGGAAGAAGCTGACGTCGAAGTAGGCGGTCCGGTCGGCGGGGCAGTAGAAGGGGCCGACCTCGCTGGTGGCGTTGCCGCAGCCGGTCGCGACCGCGCCGGAGAACAGCACCAGCTCGGGCTGCACGTAGCGCTTGCCGGTCTGTTCGGGCAGTTCGGCCGACCAGACGGCGTCCAGGCTCTGCGCGGTGAGCACGACCCGGCAGTCGACGTACCGGTTGGCGTCCGCGCCGGTCTTGCAGTGCGGCGGGCTGCCCGCCGTGCCCGGCTGGGCCTGCTGGGTGCTTTGGGCGCCGGTGAACTGGCCGAGGACGGAACCGGGGTCACCGCCCAGCAGCAGCGTGATGACCAGCAGGATCAGACCGCCCGCACCGCCGCCGAGCGCGAGTTTGCCACCCATGCCGGGGCCACCGCCCGAAGAGGCTCGGCCCGGGTCGATCTGTAGCCCTTCGTTGAACGTCATGATCGTCCTTAGTGGCGTTTGTGCGGGTGTCGGGCAACCTGCCGGCTACAGCTTGACACGGCCGTGCAGATATCGGTTTCCACTTGGAGAATGTGTCTAACTACGATGGCAACCGCACCCGGTGACCCCACGCCGGTGCCGGAGTAGTCGTCGAAAGGAATCCCGTGCTGCGCACCCACTTGGCTGGTTCGCTGCGAAGCGAGCATGCCGGTCAGACCGTCACCCTCACCGGATGGGTGGCCCGGCGGCGCGACCACGGTGGCGTGATCTTCATCGATCTGCGCGATGCGTCGGGTGTGGCGCAGGTGGTGTTCCGTGAAGGCGAAGCCGCCGAGCAGGCGCACCGGCTGCGTGCCGAGTACTGCGTGCTGATCACCGGCGTTGTCGAGCCGCGGCCGAACGGCAACGAGAACCCCGAGCTGCCGACGGGCCAGATCGAGGTGAACGTGAGCAAGCTGGAGGTGCTCAACGAGAGCGCCCCGCTGCCGTTCCAGCTCGACGAGCAGCCCGGTGAGGAGACGCGGCTGCGGCACCGGTACCTCGATCTGCGCCGCGAGGGCCCCGGGCACGCCATCCGGCTGCGCTCGAAGGTCAACGCCGCGGCCCGCGCGGTGCTGGCCCACCACGAGTTCGTCGAGGTCGAGACCCCGACGATGACCCGCTCCACCCCTGAGGGCGCCCGCGACTTCCTGGTGCCCGCGCGGCTGCAGCCGGGCAACTTCTACGCGCTGCCGCAGAGCCCGCAGCTGTTCAAGCAGCTGCTCATGGTCGGCGGCATCGAGCGGTACTACCAGATCGCGCGCTGCTACCGCGACGAGGACTTCCGCGCCGACCGGCAGCCCGAATTCACCCAGCTCGACATCGAGATGAGCTTCGTGCGCCAGGAGGACGTGATCCTGCTGGCCGAGGAGATCCTGGCCGCGCTGTGGAAGCTGATCGGCCACGAGATCCCGACGCCGATGCCGCACATGACCTACGCCGAGGCCATGCGCCGCTTCGGCTCCGACAAGCCGGACCTGCGTTTCGGCGTCGAGATCACCGAGTGCACCGAGTACTTCACGGACACCCCGTTCCGGGTGTTCCAGGCGCCGTACGTCGGCGCGGTCGTGATGCCGGGGGGCGCGAGCCAGCCGCGGCGCCAGCTCGACGCCTGGCAGGAGTGGGCCAAGCAGCGCGGGGCCAAGGGCCTGGCGTATGTGCTGGTGAACGAGGACGGCACGCTCGGCGGCCCGGTCGCCAAGAACCTCAGCGAGGCCGAGCGCGAAGGGCTGGCCAAGCACGTCGGCGCGGTGCCCGGCGACTGCGTCTTCTTCGCCGCGGGTGCGGCGAAGGCCCAGCGCGCGCTGCTCGGCGCGGCGCGCGGCGAGATCGCCCGCAAGGTCGGGCTGATCGACGAGAACGCCTGGTCGTTCGTGTGGATCGTGGACGCGCCGCTGTTCGAGTCCACCGCCGACGCGACCGCGAGCGGCGATGTGGCGCTCGGTCACTCGGCGTGGACCGCGGTGCACCACGCGTTCACCTCGCCGAAGCCCGAGTCGATGGACACCTTCGACACCGACCCGGACTCGGCGCTGGCCTACGCCTACGACATCGTCTGCAACGGCAACGAGATCGGCGGCGGCTCGATTCGTATCCACCGCCGCGACGTTCAGGAGCGCGTCTTCAAGGTGATGGGCATCAGCCACGACGAGGCCCAGGAGAAGTTCGGCTTCCTGCTGGACGCCTTCGCCTTCGGCGCCCCGCCGCACGGCGGCATCGCCTTCGGCTGGGACCGCATCACCGCCCTGCTGGCGGGCCTGGACTCCATCCGCGAGGTCATCGCCTTCCCGAAGACCGGCGGCGGCGTCGACCCGCTGACCGACGCCCCGGCACCGATCACCGCGCAGCAGCGCAAGGAGGCGGGCCTGGACGTCAAGCCGGAGCACGACAAGGTCGAGGTGAAGGTCGAGATCACCGAGTAATAGGGCCGAGCTGCCGGGCGGGCGAACGTGCCTGCCCGGCGTGGGGTCGCCCCGGTTCGAGCGGACGACCCAGCGTGCCGATCAGACCGCGGCGACGCGTCCGCCGGTCAGTGTGCGGTAGGCGTAGGTGACCGCGAGGATCGAGATCGGTCCCGCGGCGAGCAGTCCGATGCCGCACAGCAGCAGGCCGAGGAAGGTGATCACCGCGACGGACAGCGTCAGCAGCACCACCGGCCAGATGTTGCCGACCACCAGCGTGGCGCTGGACTTGATCGCGTCGAACGGGCCCAGATCCTGATCGACGACGAAGTGCAGCGCGAACATGCACAACACGCCGACGACAAGTCCGGGTAACACGCACAGCGCCAAACCGATCCAGGTGCCGAGGAACGCGAGCAGGGCGGTCAGCAAGACATTGCCCGCATTCACGAACTTGAAGTACGAACCGAAAACCGGTTTGACGCCGTCGGTTTCGTACAGCGCCCCGCGCACCATCGCGGCCTGCAACAGCCACAGCGCCGCCATTACCGCGAGAAACAGCAACACCAGCGGCAGCAGCGAATTCGGTTCGAATGTTTGGACGACCAACACGAAGACCAAATAGATAATGACGCCCAGCGCCGTAATTCCTAGCCACGGAGCAAGATTCGCCCGGAACTTTTCCAGTCCATAACTGAGTGCATGGCCGACGTCGAGCCCGGTGGGCGTGCCGAGTTGATAGCCGTAAACAGGCTGTCCCGGTGCGGCACCGGGCGGCGGCATCGTCCCCGGTTGCTGCGGCACGCCGTACTCCTGCGGCATGCCGTACTGTTGCTGCGTCTGCGGTGGCATTCCGTAGGAGGCGTGCTGCGTGGCCACCGCGGGCGGCGGCTCCAGCGGCTCGGTGCCGTACTGGGCCGCACCCGGGCCCTCGAACTGCGGATATCCCGCTCCACCAGGCATTTCGTGGCGGGCATGGCCTGCGCCGGACGGTGGCGCGTAGGGGTCACCGCCCTCGTGTTGCCCGGGCTGGGCCGCGAACTGTTCGCTTCCACCGCCCTGCTGGGGTGTGCCGCCTGCGGGGTCCTTCGGCGCGGAGGACGGTGTGTCGGCCAATGTCGGAGACCTTTCGACGCAACTGGTTTGCGATGTGGCGCACAGCAGTTCACGATGAGAAAACCGGACACGCGCCATGGTGTCAAGCGAGCGCGGCTCCGTCCGCGACCACGACACGAGACACGCCGAGCGAAGCGGAAAGGTTGCGTAACCGCTCGCTAGAAGTGACCCCATGCGAGTAGCTTGAGAGGCGATGACCGCACTATTGGCCGAACGCGCCGCCGAAGTCGTGTCCGCAGCACAACAGTTGCTCACAAAGCGAATGGGTGCTCCGGTGAAGCTGAGCGATCCGATGGAACTCAGCGGTAGTGGTAGGACGACAGTCCTACGTGTGCGTGTTGCCGAGAATTCGTTCTCGCTACCCAGGACGCTGATCGTCAAGCAGGTGCGCGGCGCCGCCCAGGACCGCCGCACCGGAGGCTTGGCCCCCGGCGTCGCCAGTATCGATTCGGCATTCCTCCGGGAAGCCGTCTCCTACCAGTTCACCACCGCGCTCAGCCGCGAGCAGCGGCCCGGCGCGTATCTGATCGCGCATAGCCTGCCCGATCGCCTGCTGATCCTGTCCGACCTCGGCGAGAACGCCAGGATGACCGCGGTGCTGCAGTCCGGCGCCGAACCCGCCACCCGCAACGCGCTGATGGCCTTCGCCCAGGCGCTGGGCCGGATGCACGCGGCGACCGTCGGGCGCGAGGCCGATTTCGTCGCATTGCTGCGCCGCGTCGAGGTGGTGCACCGGGTGGACGGCATCGCCCAGCAGGCCGAGTCCGCGATCTCCGAGGTGCCCGGGCTGCTGCAGCGCGAGCTGGGCATCGAGGTGCCCGGTGAGATCGCCGAGCGCATCGTGCGCGGTAACCGGTTGTTCTCGGCAGGCCGGTTCCGGGCGTTCAGCCCGTCGGACCTCTGCCCGGACAATGTCATCCTCAATCAGGAGGGCGCGAGGTTCCTCGACTACGAGTGGGGCGGCTTCCGTGACGCCACCCTCGACATCGCCTACGCGCTGGTCTCCTTCCCCGGCTGCCTGTGCGATTTCGAACTGTCCAGGGAACGCGCCGGGCAGATGGTGGAGGCCTGGCGCTCGGAGGTCGTCGGGGTGTTCCCGGCGCTCGCCGACGACGAGGCGTTCGCCGAACGCATCCTGGAGGCCCGGCTCATCTGGGTGTGGCTCACCACCTACTGGTTCCTGCCCGCCGACCACGCCCGCATCGCGTCCGCGCGCGAGCACGGGCTGTCGGTGCCGCGCTCGGCGGCGCTGATCAACCGCTGGGCCGCGCTCGCCGAGGACGCGCGCTGCACCGGCGATGACGTGATCGGCGATTTCGCCGACGAGGTGTCCGCGATGCTGGAAGAGCGCTGGTCCGAGTAGCCGTCCGGCTCCGCCGGTGATCAGAGCGCGGGCGTGGGACGCGGCTCGATGCGCCCGCCGCTGGGCACGGCGAAGCTGGCCCCGTGCCGCACACCCGTGGCCGCGTCGGTGACGTCGGCCAGATAGAACCAGTCCATCTGCGTCTGCTGCTCGGTCACGTCGAGGACGCCGTACCCGTGCGATTCCAGCTCGACGTAGCGCATGTGGTGGTTGAAGCTCTTGATCGAATCCTCGATCGGCACCGCCACGGTGCGCGGCGCCGCCTTCAGCAGCTCGCCGATGCTCGACGAGGTGACCGACGGGACCACGAACTCCGCGCCCGCGGTCGGTCCGCCGGGATAGTTCGCGGCGTCGATCGGCAGGTCCGAGGCCCAGGACGAGTGGATGTCGCCGGTCAGGAAGACGACGTCACCGACCTGCTGCTCGGTGATCGCGCGGAACAGGCGCTGCCGGTCGGCGGCGTAGCCGTCCCACTGGTCGGCATTGGCGGGCGCGCCGGACTGCGGCACGCCGAGCACATTCGTGATTGCCGCGGTGGTGGCGGGCTCCAGCGGCGGGAAGACCAGCGGCGCGATCATCACCGAATTGCCGACCAGCTTCCAGCGCACCGGCGCCGAGACCAAACCCGCGGTGAGCCAGTCCATCTGGGCCTTGCCGGTGATCGTACGGGCCGGGTTGTCGACCTCGCGCCAGCTCGCGCCGGGGGTGGCCTCCTGATCGCGGTAGCTGCGCAGGTCGAGCATGGACAGCTCGGCGAGGGTGCCGAAGCGCAGCCGCCGGTAGATCTGCACGCTCGCGCCGGATCCGGTGGCGCGCACCGGCATCCACTCCAGGTAGGCGCGGGCCGAGGCGGCGCGGCGATCCTGCCAGCTGCCGTGCACGGCGGGATCGTGATGGTTGGCGCCGCCCGACCAGGAATTGTCCGCGGACTCGTGGTCGTCCCAGGTGCAGATGAACGGCAGCAGGGCGTGCAGCGCCATCAGATCGGGATCGGTCTTGTACTGGGCGTGGCGGATGCGGTAGTCGGTCAGCGTGACGATCTCGTTGGCCGGATCGTGCGGGCGCACCGCGCCGTGGCGGCCGCCGTACTCGCCGCGACCGTATTCGTAGAGGTAGTCGCCGAGATGGATGATCGCGTCGAGGTCGGAGCGGGTGGCCAGGTGCCGGTAGGCGCTGAAATAGCCCGCCTCCCAGTTCGAGCAGGAGACCACGCCGAAGCGCAACCGGTCGGGTGTGTCGGTGGGTGCTGGCGCGGTGCGGGTGCGTCCGACCGGCGAGGTCTCACCGAGCGCGGTGAATCGGTACCAGTAGTCGCGGCCGGGAGTCAGGCCGCTCGCGTCGATCTTGACGGTGTGATCGGAATCGGCGGTGGCCGTTGCTGTTCCGGAAGCGGCGAGCGAGGCGAAGCCCGCGTCCTCGGCGATCTCCCAGCGGACCGCGGCGGCCGCGCCGAGGCCGGAGCCGGGCGTAGCGTCGTCGGAGACGGTCACCCGGGTCCAGAGGATGACGCCGGTGGGCAGCGGATCGCCGGAGGCGACGCCGTGCCGGAACACGGGGCCCGCGGCGCGCGCGGGCGTCGTGACGAGCAGCGCGCCCGCACCGGCCGCCGCGGCGGCACCGCCCTTAAAGAGGGTGCGCCTGCCGAACGGACCGGTCTGGACGATATCTGAAACGACCACGTTTTCAGCCACGAGTGTTGATCACAGCCGATGCGGGGCGGACTGGCAAATCGAGACGGTGCACCGCACTTCGCGCCAACGGGTCGCGGGCCGCGCCGGTGTTGTCGTGGCCGGGTTGTACGGTCGAAAACATGAGCGAACGGAGTGAGCGAATCGTGTGCCAGCGCGCATCGCGCATGCCGGAGCCGAGCGTCAGCGAGGCGCAGGCATGAGCGAACGAAGTGAGCGAATCATGTGCCAGCGCGCATCGCGCATGCCGGAGCCGAGCGTCAGCGAGGCGCAGGCATGAGCGAGGGGCTGTTCGACGTGCCGGGCCATGCGGCGCCGGAGTCGGATGCGCTGGGCGGCGCAGGCGTGGATTTCCGCGGGCCGGGCGGCGCCGCTCCACTGGCCGTGCGCATGCGGCCCGCCACCTTGGACGAGGTGGTCGGGCAGGGGCATCTGCTCGGACCCGGCTCGCCGCTGCGGCGGTTGATCGAAGGCTCCGGCGCGGCGTCGGTGTTGCTGTTCGGTCCGCCCGGCACGGGCAAGACCACGCTGGCCTCGCTCATCTCGCAGGCGACCGGCCGTCGTTTCGAGGCGCTCTCGGCGCTGTCTGCCGGGGTCAAGGAGGTGCGCGCCGTTATCGACCTGGCGCGCAGGCGTCTCACGGCCGGCGAGCGCACCGTGCTGTTCATCGACGAGGTGCACCGCTTCTCCAAGACCCAGCAGGACGCGCTGCTCGCCGCGGTGGAGAACCGCATCGTGCTGCTGGTCGGCGCGACCACGGAGAATCCCTCGTTCTCGGTCGTCTCGCCGCTGCTGTCGCGCTCGCTGGTGCTGCAATTGCGTTCGCTGACCGACGCCGACATCCGCGCCGTGCTCGAGCGCGCGCTCACCGATCCCCGCGGATTCGACGGCGCCTACACCGTCACCGACGACGCACTCGCCCACATCGTGCGGATCGCGGGCGGGGACGCGCGCCGGGCGCTGACCGCGCTGGAGGCCTCGGCCGAGTCCTCGCTCGACGGCACGGTGGACCTGACCCTCGTGGAAGCGAGCGTGGACAAGGCCGCCGTGCGCTACGACCGTGCAGGCGACCAGCACTACGACGTGATCAGCGCCTTCATCAAGTCGATCCGCGGCTCCGACGTCGACGCGGCGCTGCACTATCTGACGCGCATGATGAGCGCGGGGGAGGACCCGCGCTTCATCGCGCGACGGCTGGTCATCTCCGCCAGCGAGGACATCGGCATGGCCGACCCGATGGCGTTGCAGACCGCGGTGGCGGCCGCGCACGTCGTGCAGTTGATCGGTATGCCCGAGGCCCAGCTCACCCTCACCCACGCGACCATCCACCTGGCCACCGCCCCGAAGTCCGGCGCGGTCCCGGCCGCGCTCGGCGCCGCCATGGCCGACATCTCCGCGGGCAAGGCGGGCGCCGTGCCGCCACATCTGCGCGACGGGCACTACTCCGGCGCGGCGCTGCTCGGCCATGCCCAGGGCTACAAGTACCCGCACGATGACCCCGACGGCGTGCTCGCCCAGCAGTATCCGCCCGACGAAATCGTCGGCGCCGACTACTACCGCCCGACCGACCACGGCTACGAGCGTGAGGTCGGGCCACGCGTCGACCGTTTGCGCCGCATCGTGCGTGGACGGTGACGCGGTCCGGAGCGCCCGGTCGATGAAAAACCAGGTGCGCCGCACCGGTAGGCTGGATATTTGTGCAGACCCACGAGATTAGACGGCGTTTCCTGGACCATTTCGTCCGTGCCGGACACACCGAGGTGCCGAGTGCCTCGCTGATCCTGGCCGACCCCAACCTGCTGTTCGTCAACGCAGGCATGGTCCAGTTCAAGCCGTACTTCCTGGGTCAGGAGGCGCCGCCCTTCCCGCGGGCGACCAGCGTCCAGAAGTGCGTGCGCACCGGCGACATCGAAGAGGTCGGCGTCACCACACGGCACAACACCTTCTTCCAGATGGCGGGCAACTTCTCCTTCGGCGACTACTTCAAGGAGGGGGCCATCACCCTCGCCTGGGAGCTGATCAGCAAGTCCCAGGAGGAGGGCGGCTTCGGCTTCGACACCGACCGCATCTGGGTCACCGCCTACGAAGACGATCCGGAGGCCGCCGAGATCTGGCACCGGGTCGCGGGCATCCCGAAGGAGCGGATCCAGTTCCGCGACGGCAAGGACAACTACTGGGACATGGGCGTGCCGGGCCCCGGCGGTCCGTGCTCGGAGATCTACTACGACCGCGGCCCCGCCTACGGCAAGGAAGGCGGCCCGGTCGCCGACGAGGACCGCTACCTCGAGATCTGGAACCTCGTCTTCATGCAGGACGTCCGCGGTGAGCTGAGCCCGAAGCTCGGCCACCCGCCGGTCGGCTCGCTGCCGAAGAAGAACATCGACACCGGCATGGGCGTGGAGCGCGTCGCCATGCTGCTGCAGGGCGTGGAGAACGTCTACGAGACCGATCTGCTGCGCCCGATCATCGACAAGGCCGAGGAGCTGACCGGTCGCTCCTACGGCGTCGAGCACGCCGACGACGTGCGCTTCCGTGTGATCGCCGATCACGCCCGCACCGCCGCCATGCTCATCTCCGACGGCGTCAACCCGGGCAACGACGGCCGCGGCTACGTGCTGCGCCGCCTGCTGCGCCGCATCGTGCGCTCGGCCCGCCTGCTCGGCGCCGAGAAGCCGGTGATGGCCGAATTCATGAAGGTGGTCAGCGACCTCATGTCGCCGTCCTACCCGGAACTCGGCACCGACTTCGGCCGCATCGAGACCGTCGCGGTCGGCGAGGAGACGGCGTTCCTCAAGACGCTCAACACCGGCTCGACCCTGTTCGACAACACCGCGGCCACGGTGAAGGCCAAGGGCGGCACCAAGATCGCCGGATCGGACGCCTTCACCCTGCACGACACCTACGGCTTCCCGATCGACCTCACCCTGGAGATGGCCGCCGAGGCCGGGCTCTCGGTCGACGAAGAGGGCTTCCGCACGCTCATGGCCGAGCAGCGCCAGCGCGCCAAGGAGGACGCCGCCGCGCGCAAGCACGCGCACGCGGACCTGAGCATCTACAAGGAACTGGTCGACCGCGGCCCCACCGAGTTCACCGGCTTCGACGAGCTGACCTCCGAGGCGCACGTGCTCGCCCTGATCGCCGACGGCGTCCGGGTGCCGACCGCGACCGCGGGGCACGACGTCGAGGTGATCCTGGATCGCAGCCCGCTGTACGCCGAGTCCGGTGGCCAGATCGCCGACCGCGGCAGTATCACCGCTGCGGGTCTGAAGCTGCGCGTGAACGACGTGCAGAAGATCGCCAAGAAGCTGTGGGTGCACAAGACCACGGTCGAGCAGGGGCAGATCACCGAGGGCGACGTGGTGCTCGCCCAGGCCGATCCGGCCTGGCGCAGCGGCGCGACCCAGGGCCACTCCGGCACGCACATGGTGCACGCCGCGCTGCGGCAGGTGCTCGGCCCGAACGCGGTGCAGGCGGGCTCGCTGAACAAGCCCGGCTACCTGCGCTTCGACTTCAACTGGCAGGGCCAGCTCACCGAGCAGCAGAAGGCCGACATCGAGGCGGTGTCCAACGACGCGGTGGGCGCCGACTTCCCGGTCAACACGTTCGTCACCGACCTGCCCAAGGCCAAGCAGATGGGCGCGCTCGCGCTGTTCGGCGAGAACTACGGCGACGAGGTTCGCGTGGTGGAGATCGGCGGCCCGTTCTCGATGGAGCTGTGCGGCGGCACGCACGTGCAGCACTCCTCGCAGATCGGCCCGATCACGCTGCTCGGCGAGTCGTCGGTCGGTTCGGGCGTGCGCCGCGTCGAGGCGTTCGTCGGCCTGGACTCCTACAAGTACCTGGCCAAGGAGCGCGCGCTGCTCGCCGGTGTCGCCGCCTCGCTGAAGGTGCCCTCGGACGAGGTGCCCGCGCGCGTCGAGCAGCTGGTGGAGCGGCTCAAGGTGGCCGAGAAGGAGCTCGAGCGCACCAAGGTCGCCGCGGTGCTCTCTTCGGCGGGGAAGTTCGTGCAGGAGGCCGAGCGCGTCGGCGGTCTGCTGCTGGTCGCCGCGGCCGCGCCGGAGGGCGTCGCCGCGGGTGATCTGCGCACCCTGGCCACCGATATTCGCGGCCGCTTCGGCAGCGAGCCCGCGGTGGTGGTGCTGCTCGGCAACGTCGACGGCAAGGTGCCGTTCGTGGTGGCCGTGAACAAGGGCGCCCAGGAGCTCGGCGTGAAGGCGGGCGATCTGGTCGGCAGCTTCGGGCCGAGCATCGCCGGTCGCGGCGGCGGCAAGCCGGAGATGGCGCAGGGCGCCGGTTCCGATCCCTCCGGGATCGCGGCGGGTCTGGCCGCGGTCCGTGCCCGGGTGGCCGAAATCGCCGGGTGATGCGCGACTCGGAGAGTTCGCATTCGACGGGCCGGCCGCACGCAGCGGACCGGCCCGATCCGGCGGCCGATCCCGGCAGGGGCCGACGCCTCGGCATCGACGTCGGTAGCGTCCGCATCGGCGTGGCATCCAGCGACCCGGACGGCATTCTCGCGACCCCGGTGGAAACCGTGCCGCGCGCCAAGAAGAATGCGCGCGGCGCGGGTGCGGCAACCGATATAGCGAGAATTGCCGAAATTGTGCGGGAATATGAGGCCGTTGAGGTTATTGTCGGCTTGCCGCGCACGTTGCGCGGGGAAAAAGGAACCGCGGCGGGGTTGGCCATTGCGTTCGCTGAACGTTTGCGATCCGAAATTGCCCCCGTGCCGATCAGGCTTTCCGACGAACGTTTGACTACGGTGTCAGCTGCACGTGCATTGCGGGACAGTGGAGTTCGCGCGCGTGGCCAGCGGCAGGTGATCGATCAGGCGGCGGCCGTGTCGATCCTGCAAGGATGGTTGGACGAACGGAGTGCGGTGTTGAGGGCGGTCGAGGAAGCGACGCGGGACGCGTCGTCCGGAGACGATGCATGACTGATCGGTGGGCACGGGCCGAGGAACGGTACCGACAGCGCGAGGCTGATCGGCGCTACCGACGGGACGACCGAGCCTGGGGCAGAGACGGCGGGGATACGGGCGGGCGCGCGGCAGGGCCGCACGACGACTGGGACGACTACGACGACGACACCAACGTCATCCCCCGCTACACAGACGACGACGAGCCGCTCTACGAGGACGACTCGCCGCTGTACGAGGACGACGGCTACGACGACGAGCCGGAGTACGACGAGCCGGAGTACGAGGAGCCGGAGCAGCAGGCCCCGCCACCGCGCACGCAGCGGTCGTCGGCCCGCAAGACCGCCGCGGAGGGCAAACCGGCGCGGCCCGCGCGCGGTTCGCGCGGCAAGCGTTCCCGGATGGCCTCCCGCAAGGCCGCGGAACGAAAGCGCAAACGCCGCAACATGTGGCTCATCGGCGGTGTGTTCGCGCTGCTGCTGGCGGGTGCGGGGGGTTTCGCGGTCAAGAAACTGATCGGGGAGTTCGGCCCGGCGGAGGATTTCGCGGGTCCCGCCGGGCCGCTGGTCGTGGTGCAGGTGCACTCGGGCGACACCTCGTCGCAGATCGCCGAGACCATGGTCGAGAAGGGCGTCGTCGCGAGCACCGGCGCGTTCTTCGAAGCGGCCGTGCGCAATTCGGGCATGAGCTCGGTGCAGCCCGGGTACTACCAGATCCCCAGCCGCAGCCCCGCCGCCGAAGCGGTGGCCGCCCTGCTCGGCAAGAACGCCCGGGTCGGCAACCTGGTCATCTCGGAGGGACGGCTGCTGCACGACCAGCACGACGTCAACACCGGTGCGCGCAAGGAGGGGATCTACACCAAGATCGCCGCCGCCAGCTGCATCGGCACCGGCGCACAGCAGAAGTGCGTGACCTACGACCAGCTCGACGCCGCGGGTTCCAGCCCTGACCTGGCCGCGCTCGGAGTCCCGTCCTGGGCCGAGCAGTCGGTGCGCGAAGCGCCGGACCGCAAGCGGCAGATCGAAGGTCTGATCGCCGCGGGCACCTGGGACTTCGACCCCAGCGGCACGCCGCAGCAGATTCTGCGTCAGCTGATCAGCTCGAGCGCCGCGAGCTACGAATCGACCGGGCTGCTCAAATCCGGTGCGGAGACCGAACTCAGCCCCTACGAGACGCTGATCGCGGCGTCCCTGGTGGAGCGGGAAGCGCTGCCGCAGGACATGCCGAAGGTCGCGCGGGTGATCGTGAACCGGCTCGAGGTCGAGCAGCCGCTGCAGTTCGATTCCACGGTGAACTACTCGCTGGACCGCACCGAGGTCGCCACCACCGACGACGACCGGGCCACCCGCACCCCGTGGAACACCTACGCGATGTCCGGCCTGCCCGCCAACCCGATCGCCGCGCCCTCGCTGAATGCGTTGCGCGCCATGGAGAATCCGGAACCCGGCAACTGGCTGTACTTCGTGACGATCGATCAGAAGGGCACCACGCTGTTCACCGAGAGCTACTCCGAGCACCTGCGCAATATCGAAAAGGCAAGACAGAGTGGAATTCTCGACAGTGGACGGTGAATCGACCGGCATGCCGACGGCGGACGGCGCGGTGACGACGCGCAAGGCGGCGGTCCTCGGCAAGCCGATCGCGCATTCCCGTTCGCCCCAGCTGCATCTGGCGGCGTACCGGGCGCTGGGCCTGGACTGGACCTACGAGCGCATCGAGTGCACGGCCGAGCAGCTGCCGGGGTTGGTGGACGGGTTCGGGCCGGAGTGGGTCGGTCTCTCGGTCACCATGCCGGGCAAGGAGGCGGCACTGGCTTACGCAGGCGAGTGCACCGAACGGGCCGTGCTCGTCGGTTCGGCGAACACCCTGGTGCGCACGGCCGAGGGCTGGCGCGCGGACTGCACCGATGTGGACGGCGTGCTCGGCGCGCTCCGCGGCGGGGGCGTCACCGAGATCGCGGAGGCGCTCGTGCTCGGTGCGGGCGGCACGGCACGCCCGGCGCTGCTCGCCCTCTCCGAACTCGGCGCGCGGTCGGTCACCGTGGTCGCCAGGGACGCCGGACGCGCCCGCGGCGCGCTGGAACTGGCCGACAAGCTCGGGATGGCGGCGCGGGTGATCGGTTTCGACAGCGACGCCGTGCGCGAGGCGAGCGCGCGCGCGGGCGCGGTGGTCAGCACGATCCCCGCGGACGCGGGTGCACTGGTCGCCGAGGCGGTGGCGATCGCACCGGTCGTCCTGGACGCCATCTACAACCCGTGGCCCACCCCGCTGGCCGCGGCCGTCGAACGGGCCGGGCACACGGTGGTGAGCGGGCTGCAGATGCTGCTGAACCAGGCCTACGGGCAGGTCGAGCAGTTCACCGGGCGCCCGGCGCCACGCGCCGAGATGGCCGCCGCGCTGGACGGCTGACCGTTGCGAAATTTCTGACACGGGTTCTAGTTATGTTCGCCGGGCCTGCGCGTTAAGGTGTCTCCCATGATTGCTTGGGTAGTGCGGGCCGTCCTGCTCGGCGCGTTGGTCGTGGCGCTGCGCACCGTGCTCGGGTTCGCGATGGTGCAGTGGCCGACGCAGGGTTCGTGGATGCGGATGCTGGGCTTGCTCGTGCTGGTGGTGGTCATCGTGGCCTGGGGCGTGCTGGACGGGCGCAAGGACCGCGCGGCGCATCCGGACCCGGAACGCGGCTCGGACTTGACCATTCGGTGGCTGAAGGCGGGCGTGGCGGGCGGGCTCGGCAGCGGCGCGGTCTCCTGGGCGCTGGATTTCCTGCCCCGCTTCGACCTCGGCGACAACGGCCTGCTGTTCGAACTCACGGCGGGCGCGTCGTTCATCGTCTTGCTGATCTTCATCCCCGGGCTGATCGGCGTGGGCATCGGCCGGATGCTCGCGGGGCGGCGAGGCGGCAATTCCACGCCTTCGCTCACCGAGGGCGCTGCTCCCGCAGGCGCCTGACCCTGGAACGCGAAACAGCGCCTCGCCGAGATCGGCGGGGCGCTGCTGTTGCGTGCCGTGACTCGCTAGAGCAGGATCGCGCCGCCGCTCGGGCTCTCCGCGCGGGCGATGGCGGAGTACGCCGCGGCGAGCAGGGACGGATCGGGGCCCTCCAGGCGGCCCGGCTTGGCCAGACCGTCGAGGACGACGAAACGGAGCACGCCGGAGCGGGTCTTCTTGTCGGTCTGCATGGCGTCCAGCAGCTGCGGAAGCGCGTCGGCGTCGTAGCCGGTCGGCAGGCCGACGCTGGACAGGATGGCGCGGTGCCGGTCGGCGGTGGCGTCGTCGAGTCGCCCGGCCAGGCGGCCGAGTTCGGCGGCGAAGACCAGGCCGACGGAGACCGCGGCGCCGTGGCGCCAGCGGTAACGCTCCCGGCGCTCGATCGCGTGGCCCAGCGTGTGGCCGTAGTTGAGGATCTCGCGCAGGCTGGATTCCTTCAGGTCGGCGGCGACCACGTCGGCCTTGACCTGGATGGCGCGGCGCACGAGCTCGGGGAGCACGTCACCGGTGGGATCGATCGCCGCCTCCGGATCGCGCTCCACCAGGTCGAGGATCACCGGGTCGGCGATGAAACCGGCCTTGATGATCTCGGCCATGCCCGCCACGATCTCGTTGCGCGGCACGGTCTCCAGCGTCGCCAGGTCGACCAGCACGGCCGACGGCTCGTGGAAGGACCCGACCAGGTTCTTGCCCGCCTCGGTGTTGATGCCGGTCTTGCCGCCGACCGCCGCGTCCACCATGGCCAGCAGGGTGGTCGGCACGTGCACCACCTGAACGCCGCGCATCCAGGTGGCGGCGACGAAACCGGCGAGGTCGGTGGCCGCGCCGCCGCCCAGGCTCACCACGACGTCGTTGCGGGTCAGCCCGATGCGGCCGAGCACCTCCCAGCAGAAACCGGCGACGGCGAGGTCCTTGCCCGCCTCGGCGTCCGGAATCTCGATGCGGTGCGCGTCCAGGCCGGTATCGGCCAGCGCCTTGCGCACCACCTCGGCGGTCTCGGCCAGCGGAGGCTGGTGGAAGATCGCGACGGTGCGCACGCCCTTGGTCGCGCCCGTCACCGACTCGACGAGCTCGCCGAGCAAGCCGCGACCGATGATCACCGGGTACGGGTCGGCGGTGCGGACCTGGATACGACTCGGCTCTGTCACTGCTGCTCCGATTCTGTTCGTGCCGATTGCTCGAGTGTTCGCGTGCGGACGCGCCGAGCGCGGGCGCGCCGGGCGCGACCGCTGGAAGTGGTCTTCGGTGCCGATTCTGCCGCCGTCTGATGTGCGGTGGGCTCGGCGGGTGCGCCGGATCCGGCGTGGCGCGCGGTCAGGGGGCGGGCGCTGTGGTTCGCGCCGGTGGCCGGGTCCGCCGTGGGTTCCGCGTTCTTCGGTGCCGGATTCGCCGAAGCGGCTTGTCCTGCAACAGGACCGGCGGATGCTTGCGATCCGGCGGGGTTCGGTGCGCCCGCGGGGCGGCACGCCCTGGGGCGGCGGGTGCGTCCCGAGGTGGGTGTCGCGCGGGTGTCCTCGGGTCGCGCGCCGGAGGCGATGAGCCGGGGGAGCCAGGACCTGGCCGGAGGCTCCGCGGCCGGTGCGGTGGACTCGGTGCGGCTCGGTTCGCCGGAGGACGTGTGGGCCGACGGGGGCCTGCGGCGTGGGCGGCGGCGCCTGCCGGATGACGCGCTCTCGGCCGTGCTTCCCGCGCTCGGGGCATCGGCCCCTGCGCCGGATGTCCGCTCCGCGCTGGATCCCTCGTTCCGGGTGTCGCCGGCCGTGGTCGCGCTGCGGCCTTCGCCCGCGTTCTCCGCGGTGGCGTGGGGGGCGCCCCGGGGCGCCGCGGCCGAGTCCTCG
>NZ_BDBP01000093.1 GCF_001613045.1 Nocardia lijiangensis NBRC 108240
GACGCCGCCGAGCACGCAGCCGACCGCCGCGCCGCCGAGGCCGCCGAGCAGCGCGCCCGTGCTCACGCCGAGCCCGATCGTGCTCGTCATCCGCGACCAGGCGGCCTGCTCGCGTTCGTACTCGGTCTTCCACGGCGCCTTGTCCTCGAAGGGCAGCGCGACGGGCTGGTAACGGGCCTTGTCGAGGGAGAGCTGCGGCGTGAGGGTGGCGGTGCGGCCGGAGATCTCCGCGGCGATGGGGAACTCGAAGTCGTCGACGCGGAACTTCAGCGGTGTGCCCGCGAGGACGGTGCCGTCGTCGGTCCTGATCTGCAGGACGTCGTCGGCGATCGCGAACCTCCCGGCGTCGATGCCGAGCACGGCGGAGCCGGCGGTCGTGCCTGCCGTGAAGCCCACCCGGCCCGCGTCGGGATTCCCGTTCGCGGCGGCGGTGCCCGCGGTGCTCGCCACGACGGCGACCAGCAGCCACGCGGTTGCGGCAAATTTCCTCATCAACATTTGTCCGTATTCCTTTTTCGCGGTGTGCCGGGAATTCCGCGCGGACAGTAGAAAACAACTGGTAACCGAATGAGTCCGCAATGTTAAGACTCTGTTCAGATAACTATTCGTCCGAATCGTATTCCCGGTGTTCGGAGCCGTTGTGGTTCCGGCTCGGCATCGACGGTAGGACCTGAACTTTTGTTGAGGTCAAGTCCGCGGTGACCCGGGCCACGGCGGCCAAGTGCGCGGTTGCAGGGAGTGTGCGAGGCCCGCGCCTGCGGACATGCGAAAGCCCCACCCGGCCGGCCCGGGTGGGGCTTCCTGACTTACGTCTTCAGTTGTGCGGCAAGCCGTTCGGGATTACTTGGCCGGGGGGACGAACGGCTGGTTGAGGGTGGTGAAGTACTGGATCGCAGCACCGATGGCCACCGGGGCGGTGATGAAGATCTGACCCGCCAGGGTGCCGAGGGCGCCCACGGCCAGGATGCCGCCGATGCAGCCGATCGCGGCGGCGGGCAGGAACGGACCGAACAGGCCGACGATGGTGGCCGACGCGACGGTCGCGCCGACGATGCCGCCGAGCACGCAGCCCACGGCGGCGCCGCCGAGGCCACCGACCAGGGTGCCGATGGTGGCGCCCATGCCGATGGTGTCCTTCAGGCGGTTGAACGCGGCGAGCTCACGGTCGTACTCGTTCTTCCACGGCGCCTTGTCCTCGTAGGGCAGGGCGACCGGCTTGTACACGGCCTTGTCGAGCTCGAGCTGCGGGCTCAGGGTCGCGGTGCGGTCCGAGATGTCCGCGGCGATCGGGAACTCGAAGTCGTCGAGGCGGAACGTCAGCGGGGTGCCGGCGACGACGGTGCCGTCGGCGGCCTTGATCTTCAGTGCGTCCTCTTCGACGACGAGCGAGCCCGAGTCGATGGTGATGATGGACTGCGTGTCGGTGGACTTGGCGGTGAAGTTGATCGGCGCATCGGCAGCCGGAGCTTCGGGGGCCGCGTTGACGGTGCCTGCGGTGACGCCAAGCGCGGCGATCAGCAGCGCCGAGGTGGCGGCGAATTTCCTCATCAGCATTTTGTTTGGAACCTCGATGTGAAGCGTTCGGAGGGGACTAGATGATCGAAATCTAGACCAGCTAACGCGTGGTGAACCGTTTGTGACCGTTAATTCAAATTTTGTTCACCATCGTGTCTCACAGCTTGGTGCGTTTCCGGAAACGTACACGCGGAACAGGGATTTCGGCGGCGAATCGAACTGGTCGCCCCTTTCTACTCAAACGTAGTGAGACGAAGGTCACAGGTATGCTGTGCGGAGCTGTCCGCACCCCTTTCATAGCACTCCGCCATGGAGGTCGCGGTCCGGTCGACGTAAGGTCGTGGGGTGCGATTGCTCGTAACCGGCGGCGCCGGATTCATCGGTGCGAATTTCGTCCAGCAGACCGTGGCCGAGCGGCCCGACGCGAGGGTGACCGTGCTCGACGCCCTGACCTACGCGGGTAACAAGGCCTCGCTGGATCCGGTGGCCGACCGGATCGATTTCGTACACGGCGATATCGCCGATCTCGACCTGGTCGACGAACTGGTCAGCGGTGTCGACGCGGTGGTCCACTTCGCCGCCGAATCGCACAACGACAACTCGCTGACCGAGCCGTGGCCGTTCGTGCAGACCAATATCGTCGGCACCTACGCGCTGCTGCAGGCCGTGCGCCGCCACGACGTGCGCTATCACCACGTCTCCACCGACGAGGTGTACGGCGATCTCACCCCCGACGAGCCCGCCTTCACCGAGTCCACCCCCTACAACCCGTCCAGCCCGTACTCCGCGACCAAAGCCTCGAGTGATCTGCTGGTCCGGGCCTGGGCTCGCTCCTTCGGCGTGCGCGCGACGCTGTCCAACTGCAGTAACAACTACGGGCCCTACCAGCACGTGGAGAAGTTCATCCCGCGCCAGATCACCAATCTGATCGACGGCGTGCGTCCCCGGCTCTACGGCGCGGGTCATCAGATCCGCGACTGGATCCACGTCGACGACCACAACCGGGCGGTCTGGGACATCCTCGACCACGGCCGCGTCGGCCAGACCTATCTGATCGGCGCGAACGGCGAACTCGACAACAAGACCGTGGTGCGGATGCTGCTCGAGGCGTTCGACCGCGATCCCGACGATTTCGACCACGTCACCGACCGCCCCGGCCACGACCAGCGCTACGCGATCGACGCCACGCTGCTGCGCACCGAACTCGGCTGGACACCGCGCTACGCCGACTTCCGCGCGGGTCTGGCGGCCACCATCCAGTGGTACCGCGACAACGAATCCTGGTGGCGCCCCGAGAAAGCCGTGACCGAACGCGCCTACGCGGCCGCAGGCGAGCAGACCCTGGGCCTCGCGTAGTTCGTCGGCAGCTAGATCTTCTCGCTACGACAGCGGTAGCCGCCATTACGACGATCAGCGGCGACTGCGCACGCCACCGCCGCGCCGAAGCCGGCCCCGAGCTGGACGCCGGCCAGTAGTGCGCCCGTACCGAGAACGATCAGCATCGGCTCGGGGCGGAGAAGGTAGTAGACGGTGAGCGGGTAGACCAGCATCGCGGCCGCGAAGGCACCGACAAGTGCCGTGATCGTCACAGGCCAAGCTCGCATGCTCCAACGGTAGTCCCCGATCCGGCGATCACCCTGCCTGTGATACCAGCATCACGGAAATGCTGCTGTTCGAGTTCTGCGCCGGTCGGTGGGCGATCGGCGCGGTGCGCCGTTCGGCTCGGCTGGGTCAGCCCCAGACGATGGTGCTGTACTTCGCGACCGAGGCGATCAGCGCGACCGAACTCGCGACGACGATCGTGACCGCCGGTCCCCACATCGGCGTCTTTCCGCGAGCGTCGGTGAGCCGCAATGGCATCCAGCGCAGCAGCGCCGCGAAAGCCACCAGTGCCAGCGGCACGAAGTAGCGGCCCTGCACGCCGTCGATGATGTAGTAGCCGACCGGCGTGAACGACATGTACAGCGTCACGTAGATCATCGCGACGCTGGCCGCCACCGTGAGTGCCACGACCAGCGTCCGCACGAAGGTGGCGGTGCGCGGGTTCATCCGGTCCGCGATGCCGATGCTCACCGCGAAGGCGAGCAGGCAGGCCAGCACCGCAACGGCGGGCACGTCGATGTAGGCGAAGCCGAGCTCACCGAAGAACTGGGTGAACCAGCGCTGGTCGCGGTAGAAGATGCTGTCGCGGAAGACGCTCAGGAAATGCAGTGGATCACCGAGGATCTCGCCGAGCTGCTCACCCGGCTTGACGGTGTACCACTGGTGGCGCGGCCGCATCAGGCTCATGCCGTCGCCGGTGGGTGCGGCGATCTTCATCCAGACCGCGAAGGCCAGCCCGCCCGCGGCGGCGAAGGCCCACGGCACGAGGCGACGCCAATGGAATCCGGAAACAACAGCGCCGCCGAAGAATCCGAAGCGGTCCACCGGAACCAGCACCACCAGCATGGCGAGCAGCACGTAAGTCGGCTTGCTGACCGGCAGCAGCAGTGTTGCGCCGAGCAGGGCGACGGTCTCGGTGCGGGTCAGCCCGTCGCCGAGGAACAGCGCCTTGATCAGCAGCGCGGACACCATGATGGCCAACGCGTTGGTGAGCGTGTCCGCGGTGACCGTGCCCGCCTGGAACACCGCGATCGGCAGCACCGCGACGGTGAACGCGAGCCACTGCACCCGACGCTCCCGCAGCGCGTACAGGCCGAAACCGACCACGATCAGGTAGCCGAGCAGACCGGCGAGCCGGGTCAGGGTCACCATCCCGCCCACGTCGAGGTCGAACAGTCCCGCGGCCCGAATGCCGAGGGCGGCGGGCACATACGGCACGGGGGAGTAGGCGGCGGTGTTGGTGAACCAGACGGCCGTCATGGGCGAGTCGACCGGAGCGCTCTCCAGCCGGTCGTACACGCCGGGGTCGGCCACCATCGCGCCCGGCTCTTCCGGGTTGTCCTGGTAGTCGCGGAACGAGTAGCCCATCAGCGCGTCGACGTTGACGGGCACATCGCCGCCGTAGGCGAGGCCGCGGTCGTCCTGGATCTGCTGCGGCAGGAAGCCGCCGTAGGCGACCTGGTAGGCGCGACCGAACTGGGTGATCTCGTCGTGGCCCCAGAACGGTGGGGAGAGCACGGCGAACAGGCTGCCGAAGAGTGCGGTGATCACCGCGAACGCGACGGTCGCCGCGCCGAAGCGAGTCACGATGGCGCGCCCGGCCTTTCCGGCCGTGCCGAGTGCGCCGGAAGGTGTCGATTCCTGTTCGGGTGCAGTCGCGGACTGTTCCGTGCCGGGCGCGTCAGCAGTTTTCGTGCTGTTCGCCGCTGCGGCCTTGCCCTGCTCGTTCTCGTGCCCGTTGGATAGCGGGCCGGACCCCTCGGTGGTGCCGCGATCGGCGGATGTGGTCACCGAGCGTCCCCACGAGCCGGCGCGTCACCGCCGTTTCGGAACGGGTCGTCCTCCGCGACGACGGCCGAATAGCGCAGGTAGACCAGGCGCGACGCTTCGTGGCGGGACCGGCGGATGCCGTCGAGGATCAACCCGGCCGTCCACGCCAGGCTGCCGAGCAGCAGCAGGGTGAAGGCGAGGAACAGGGTGGGGAAGCGCGGGACCTCGTGCGTCCTGGTGAATTCGATGACGATCGGGATCGTCAGCACGATCGAGACCAGCCAGCTCAGGGTGCCGAACAGCCCGTAGAACGCGACGGGGCGCTCGTGCCTGGCCAAGCCGATGATCAGCGCGAGGATCTTGAAGCCGTCGTGGTAGGTGCGCAGCTTGGATTCGCTGCCCGCCGGGCGATCACGGAAGCCGACCGGGACGGCGGTCTGCGGCACCCGCAGGTGCAGCGAGTGCACGGTCAGCTCGGTCTCGATCTCGAACTCGCGGGAGACCGCGGGGAAGCTCTTGACGAAGCGGCGCGAGAAGACACGGAAGCCGCTGAGCATGTCTTCGACGTTCTCGCCGAACACCTTTCCGACCACGCCGTTGAGCACCCGGTTGCCGGTCTCGTGGCCCGCGCGGTACGCGGTGCCGGAGGCGTCCTGCCTGCGCACGCCGAGCACGTGATCGTAGGGGCCGTCGAGCAGCGTCTTGATCATCAGCGGGGCGTCGGCGGCCTCGTAGGTGTCGTCGCCGTCGATCATCAGATAGACGTCGGCCTCGATGTCGGCGAAGGCACGCCGCACCACGTTGCCCTTGCCCTTGGTGTGTTCCTGACGGACGATCGCGCCTGCCTGGCGGGCGAGTTCGGAGGTCCGGTCGGTGCTCAGGTTGTCGTAGACGTAGACGACGATTCCCGGCACGGCGGCCTGGAGGTCGGCGACGACCTTGGCGACCGAGGCCTCCTCGTTGTGGCACGGGACCACGGCGGCAATACGAAGCTCGGTGGAGTCCACCCGGGTCATTCCTCGATGTCGGCGTGAATGGGGAACACGGGGAGGGTACATGGCTCGAGACCTCCGGCGCGCACCCGAGGCATTCGCCTGCTGGGGTACCGTCGCTCGGTGTCTTCCCCCGAGCAGCCCGTGTCGATACCCGAGCGCTCCATCCGATCCACGCAGGATCGACCCGCGCAGGCGACCCCTGAGCAGCCCGTGCCGTCCGTCGCCGCCGAGCCGCTGACCGCGAAGGTGATCGCGGCGCTGCGCAAGGGCGCGGCGTTCCTCGTGGTCGGCGCGATCGGTTTCCTCGTCGACGCAGGCACCTACAACGTGCTGGTGTTCTGGGGTGGCGAAGGCGTGCTGTACCACGCGCCGCTGCCCGCCAAGATCATCGCGATCGCGGTGGCGACGGTGGTGACCTACTTCGGCAACAAGTGGTGGACCTTCGGCCACAAGCAGACCGGCAACCCGGCGCGGGAGTACCTGCTGTACGCGGTGTTCAACGTCGTCGCCATCGGCCTGCAACTGGGCTGCCTCGGCTTCTCCCGCTACGTTCTCGACCTGTCGAGCCCGCTCTCGGACAACATCTCGGGAACGCTGGTCGGTCAGATCGTTGCGGTGGTCTTCCGGTATTGGGCCTACGACAAATTCGTCTTTACCGGCGAAGTAGCAAACAAACAGCAACAATAGCGGGTGTGATACCCCTGGTTGCTGGACGGGCGGGCTCCGACGTCGGTTGATATCCTCGCTCCCGCCGCGCACGGCATCCAGGGGCGTGTCTGTCCCGCCGCAATAAATGAGGATTTCGAGGACTTCATGGAGCAGTCGGCTACCAAGGCCGTTACCGAACCGAACGAGCACGCTACGCCCGCCGCCGCGCCCGCCTCGCTGCGTGCCGACCATCGGGCGCCGGACCGGCTGGTCCTGCAGCGCGGCATCTTCACCGGTCCTTCGGCCAAGGTGAGCGACGAGCTCTACGCGGTGGTCAAGGGCCGCGCGGCGCGCGACCGGCTGGCGATGCACTTGGAAAAGGGCGCCACCGCCCACACCAACACCTACTTCGGCCGGTTCGCGGCCAGCTACTGGCAGCGCTGGACCACCGTCACCGAGGTGCGCGCCACGATGGTGCTCGACGTGACGAAGAAGGCCAGTGTCCGGCTGGTCGCCTCGGACATCGCGGGTCACCGCAGGATCATCGAGACCGCCAAGGTCGACGCGAGCGGCCCGCTCACCCTGACCGCACCGCTGGACCAGTACGTCGACGGTGGCGCGATCTGGCTGGAGTTCGACGCCGACGGCGGTGAGCTCGGCATCTCCGAACTCACCTGGTCCTCCGCCGCGCCCGAGCGGGTGCGCCCGGTGGCCATCGCCATCTGCACCTTCAACCGCGCCGCGGACTGCGCCGAGACGGTGGCCGCACTGGCCTCCGACGCCACCGTGCTCGCCGCCATCGACGCGGTCTACGTGGTGGATCAGGGCACCGACCTGGTGCAGGACCGGCCGCGCTACCAGGAGGTGCAGCCCGCCTTCGGTGACAAGCTGCGCTACATCCGTCAGCCGAACCTCGGCGGCGCGGGCGGGTTCACGCGCGGGCTCTACGAGGTCTCCGCGGTGAACGAGCACGCCGACGTCATCCTGATGGACGACGACATCCTCTGCGAACCGGAAACGGTGCTGCGGCTCAACGCCTTCGCCAACATGACGGTCGAACCCATGCTGGTCGGCGCGCAGATGCTGTTCCTGCTCAACCCGGACTACCTCAACGTCGGCGCCGAAGAAGTGCACCTGCACGAGCTGCGGCACGGCCAGAAGGTGCCCAAGGCGCTGCGCAACACCAGCATGCTCAAGAAGAACCAGGAGCGCCGCGTCGACGCAGGCTACAACGCCTGGTGGACCTGCCTGATCCCGGCCGAGGTGGTCGCGAAGATCGGCCTGCCGGTTCCCATCTTCTTCCAGTGGGACGACGTGGAGTACGGCGTGCGTGCGCGCGAGCACGGCTTCGTCACCGTCACGCTGCCCAACGCGGCGGTCTGGCACGCGGACTTCTATTGGAAGGACTACGACGACTGGGCGCGCTACTTCAGCACGCGCAACTCGCTCATCGTCGGAGCCATGCACGCCGAGCTGGACGGCAAGAAGATCACCAAGCAGCTGTTCCGTAATATCGCCGAGCACCTGGTCGCCATGCAGTACGGGCTGGTGCACACGACGTTGCAGGGCATCGAGGACTTCCTGGAAGGTCCGAAGGTGCTGCGCGACGGCGGCATCGCCGCGCTGGCCGCCGCCCGCACCAGCCGCGCCGAGTACGGTGAGACCATCAAGCACCCGGCCGCGACGCCGCCGGTGCGCGCGGCCGACATCCAGTTGCGCCGGGCGAGCGGTGAGCCGAGCCGGACCATGCTGGTGCTGGTCAAGCGTGCGATCAACCAGTGGTTCGGCCGCACTCAGCACGGCCTGATCGGGGTCACCCGTGAGGACGCGTACTGGTGGCACGTCTCGCTGTTCGACCACGTCGTGGTCACCGACGCCTCGCAGTCCGGCGTCCGGGTCCGGCAGCGCGACAAGGCCCGCGCTCGCGCGCTGCTGCGGCGCACGTTCAACGTGTTGCGTCGCCTGCGCAAGGAACTGCCCACCCTGCAGGAGCAGTACCGCGCCGCCATGCCGGAACTCACCAGCCGCGCCAACTGGGAGCGGCTCTACGGCATCAACGACTGAGCCCGTCCGCGGCGCCGTCGTCGTGACGGCGCCGCGGAGTGGTCACACCAATTCGGGTACGCGCAGGTGCGCGAGTGCCAGCTCGAATTCACGGACCTCGGTCACTCGGATGCCCGCGTGGCGGGTGTTGGTCTCGCGCATCGCGGCGGCCTGCTCGCGGTTGCGGTCCATCGCGTCCGCGCTGTCGAAGGTGACGCACGAGACGCCGCGCCCGGACGCCCGGTCGACCATCAGGCTCGCGCTGCAGAAACCCTCCAGGGTTTCCATCCCTGGCAGCGCGCGGGACTTGTAGGTATCGATCGCCAGATCCGCGCGATTCGGGTCGCCTTCCACCCAGATCGCGCGCACGCAGGCGCCTTCTCGCGAGCGATGATCGCGGTGCAGCACGGCGATCTCCCACTCCTCGACTTCCGCGTTGCCACCGAAGGTTTCGGCCACACGCTCCCGGATCGGCCGGACCCGGACCGCGCTGTCACGCATCGCCTGCTCGGTTTCCCACGCCGTCGTCGCGATGCATTTCCCGGACCGCCGGTCGACGAGCAACGACAGTCCGATACAGCCTGGGATGCCCTCCAGCGCGGGCATGGTTTCGTCGCGCACGTGCGCAATCCCGGCGTCTATCGAGGAGGGTCGCGCATGAATAGTGGTAGAACGTGCGAACACGGTCCACCCCCTCTGTGCTAGGGGCAGCGCCCCGGTGGCGCCACCGGTGCTTCTCACATTGCTCCGCCCGGGTCGCCGAGGCAATAGCCCGGGCCGCGGGCGACCCGGGCGCGAGCGGACAGATCAGAGGAACAGATCGGTGGTGAGTTCGGCGTCGCCGGGCACGACCCGGTACTTCTCGAGATCGGTGATGCCGTGCGCGGCGAGCACGTCGTCATCGATGAAGAAATTGCCGGTGGTCTTCTCGGCGGGCGCGGTGAGCACCAGGTAGGCGGCGTCGGCGTAGATGTCGGGGGTGCGCGAGGTCGCGACCATCTGCTCGCCGCCGAGCAGGTTGCGCACCGCGGCGGTGGCGATGGTGGTGCGCGGCCACAGCGAGTTCACGCCGATGCCGTCGCCCTTCAGCTCCTCGGCGAGTCCGAGCGTGGTGAGCGACATGCCGTACTTGGCGATGGTGTAGCCGAGTGAGCCGCCCGCCCACTTCGGGTCCAGGTTCAGCGGCGGGGAGAGGGTGAGGATGTGCGGGTTGCGCCCGGCCTTCGCCGACTCGCGCAGGTGCGGCAGGCTCAGCTTGGACAGCAGGAAGCTGCCTCGGCAGTTGATGTCCTGCATCAGGTCGTACTTCTTCATCGACAGGGCGTCGGTGCCGGACAGGTCGATCGCCGAGGCGTTGTTCACGACGAGGTCGATGCCGCCGAAGCGTTCCACGGTCAGGCGCACCGCCTCGGCCACCGAGTCGTCGATACGCACGTCGCCGACGAACGGCAGCACCTGCCCGCCCGCCTCCTCGAGTTCCGCGGCCGCGGTGTGGATGGTGCCGGGGAGCTTGGGATGCGGCTGATCGGTCTTGGCGATCAGCGTGATGTTGGCGCCGTCGGCCGCGGCGCGCTTGGCGATCTCCAGACCGATGCCGCGGCTGCCGCCCGACATGATCATCGTCTTGCCCGCCAGCGGCTTCGAACCCGGTTCCGTCATGACCTGCTCCTGTCGTTCGTGCCGCGGACGAGATGCGCCCGCGACGCCACGCCTTGCACGCTAAGCGTAACTCAGGCCCCTATGCAACCAGTTGCATAGGGGCCTGAGGGGCTCAGCTCAGGGGCTCAGCGCCGGGACCCCCGCTCCCGGTACATCTGGCGTTGCTGTTTCCTGATGCCGCGCCAGGCGCGATCGCGTTCGGCCTGCAACCGCTTGTCGGCCCTGGACTCCATCCAGGCGTTCTCCTTGGCGAGCTTGCGATAGCTGTCGAACCGGCGCTGGGTGAGCGCCCCGGTGTCGATGGCCTCGCGCACCGCGCAGCCGGGTTCACCCTCGTGCGAGCAGTCGCCGAAACGGCAGTCCGCGGCGAAGGTTTCGATGTCGCTGAAGGTCTTCTCGATGCCTTCGGCGGCATCCCACAGACCGATGCCGCGCAGGCCCGGGGTGTCGATGAGTGTGCCGCCGTTGGGCAGCGGGCGCAGCTCCCGGTGCACGGTGGTGTGTCTGCCCTTCTTGTCCACCGCGCGAACGGCGTTGGTGGCGAACACTTCCGCGCCGAGCAGCGCGTTGGCCAGCGTCGACTTTCCCGCGCCCGAAGGTCCGATCAACGCGACCGTCCCGTCGAGCACGGCGGTGAGCACATCGATCCCGTACCCGCTCGCCGCGCTGACCGCGAGCACCATCGCACCCGGCGCGACGGCCTGCACCGCCTCGACCGGAAGCTCCTCCGCCGCATCGGCTTTGGTGAGCACGACGACCGGTTGCGCGTTGCTCTCCCAGGCCAGGGCGAGCATCCGTTCGATCCGGCCGAGGTCCACGTCGCCGTCGGCGGCGGTGCAGACCAGCACGGTGTCGACATTGGCGGCGAGCACTTGGCCCTCGGAACGGCGCGAGACCGTGGAACGCACGATGGCGGAACGGCGCGGCAGCAACGTGCGCACATTCCGTTGCGCGTCGATGCTCACCCAGTCGCCGGTGCACAATCCGCTGAGCTCGGAATCCGAACGCGGACACCGGGCTCGCGTCGAGCCGTCCGGCGTCGCCACATCGCATTCGCTGCGATCCATCCGGATCACTCGCGCCGGCACGCACCCGTCTTCGATGAGCGCGGCGTATTCATTGGCTACGGCTTCCGTCCAGCCGTAAGGGACGAGCAGGTCGTAGTCGACCATGATGGGAAGAATCCATTCGTCGGGCGCCGAACCCGACCGGGGTTCAGCGAGGGGAGGGAGAGGTGGAGTGCGGTGCGGCAACGCGCGTCAGCGCGGCGCACACGGGCACGACAACCCGAACATTCGTCGTCACGATCTCCACCTCCTCACTTCCGTCTCGAACCGGCAATGTCCCCGAAGAATGCCAGACGCCGCGGCGCCCCCGCAACCGATTTATCGACCGACCCCCGCCCCCGGGATCGAACCCCTACTTCTCCGGCTTCCCGAACTGCTCGTTGCGCCCGAGCGAGCGCAAATGGAACCACTCCTTCAACCCGGCGGGATCGCGGCGGGTGACGAGGAAGAACCAGGAGAACCGAATCCACTCCTGCGGCAACAGCTTCCGCATACCGGGCTGAGCCATCAGATAGCCGCGGTTGCGGTAGGTGAAGTAGCGCTTCACCGGATCGTCGGGGTACTGGGTGTGCATCCGGCCGCCCAGGATCGGCTTGAATTCGGCGGCGCCGTTGGGATGCAGGTAGGCCGTCTGCAGGCAGGTGCCGAAGGGTAGGCCCGAGCGGACCAGCCTGCGGTGCACTTCGACCTCGTCGCCGCGCACGAACAGGCGTAGGTCGGGCACGCCGATGAGGTCGACCGCCGACGTGGAGATGAGCGCGCCGTTGAACAGCGACGCGATGCCCGGCAGGAAATCCTCGTCGCCGAGTTCGGAACGCAGCCGCCGCCACACCACGCCGCGGCGCAGCGGGAAGGCCAGCCGGTCCGGGTCGTCGATATCGCAGACCACCGGGGAGACCTCGGCGAGCCCGTACCGCTTCGCGCAGTCGAGCAGGGTGGTCAGCACCTCGCCGCCCTCGGGCCGTCCGTCGTCGTCGGCCAGCCACACCCAGTCCGCGCCCTGGGTCAGCGCGTGCAGGATGCCGAGCGCGAAGCCGCCCGCGCCGCCGAGGTTGTGCGCCGAACCGAGGTAGGTGGTCTCGATCGGCTGCTGCTCCACCAGTTCGGCGACCTCGGGCTCGTTGCCGTTGTCCACCACGATGAGGTGATCGATCGGCCGCGACTGCGAGGTGACGACCTTCAGCGATTCGGCGAGCAGCTCACGGCGCTTGTGGGTGACCACGACCGCGACGATGCGCGCGTCCGGACCGGTGTCGGTGGGCGTGTACGCCACCTCCGGTGCGGTCGAGTCGACCGGGGCGTCGGCCCCAGCGGTGATCGGGGCGTCTTGCCCGGTCGGCTCGTTCATGCGTTGTTCCGCTCCAGTTCTCGTGCGCTGTCCTCGGGCTTTTCGGTCGCCGCCCGCTCCGCTGCCATTTCCTTCAGCACGGTCGCGACGTGGTTTCCGGCGTCCGGGCCCTCGTACGCGCGCACCACCTCTTCGATGCCGCCGCGCAAGCGGATCTGTCCGTGGTCGATCCACAGCGCGGAATCGCAGAGCTGCGCGAGGAATTCATTGGAATGGCTGGCGAACACCAGAATGCCAGAACGCGCGACGAGTTCCTGCAACCGAAGCCGTGCCTTCTTCATGAATTCCGCGTCGACCGCGCCGATACCCTCGTCCAGCAGCAGGATTTCCGGGTCGATGGAGGTGACGACGCCCATCGCCAACCGCACCCGCATACCGGTCGAATAGGTGCGCAACGGCATCTGCAGGTATTCGCCGAGCTCGGTGAACTCGGCGATCTCGTCGATCTTGGCGAGCATCTGCTTGCGGGTCTGGCCGAGGAAGAGCCCGCGAATGATGATGTTCTCGTAACCGGAGATCTCCGGGTCCATGCCGACGCCGAGGTCGAACACCGGCGCCACCCGCCCGCGAATGCGCGCGCTGCCGCGGGACGGTTCGTAGATGCCCGAAAGCAGGCGCAGCAGCGTGGATTTCCCGGCGCCGTTGTGGCCGACCAGGCCGACCCGGTCACCCTCCTTCAGCGACAGCGTGATGTCGCGCAGCGCTTCGACGACCACCACGTCGGACTGGTTGCGCCCGATCGCGCCGCCGGCCTTGCCGAGGAACGCCTTTTTCAGAGACCGCGATTTGGCGTCGAAGATCGGGAACTCGACCCACGCCTGACGGGTTTCGATACTCACACGGCTCATCGCAGCGGCTCCTATACCCAGTACGGTACGCGCGAACGGTACTGCTTCATGGCGAAGGCAGCGACGATCCAGCCCACCACGGTGATCGTCCCGACGATCACCCAGTGCCGCAGTTCCTGCGGCTCGCCGAGCAGCGGAGCGCGCACGATTTCCAGGTAGTGGAAGGTCGGAATGATCTCCACCAGCCTGGCCCGTTCGCTCGCGCCGCCGATCTGCTCTTCCAGGGTCTTCGTCGTCCACATGACCGGCGTCAGCACGAAGAGCATCAGCGTGGTGCTGCTGAGAATCGGCGCGATATCGCGGTAGCGGGTGCTGAAGATGCCGAACACGATGGACACCCACATGGAATTGAGGAAGATCAAACCGATCGCGGGTATCGCCAGCAGGCTCGACCAGCGCAGGTTCTCCCATATTCCGAACGCCGCGAGCAGCACCACGTAGATGACCATGTTGTGGGCGAAGAACAACAATTGCCGCCACACCAGCCGGTACACGTGCACGCTCAGCGCGGAAGGAAGCTGTTTGATCAGGCCCTCGTTGGCGATGAACACCTCCGAGCCGTCGAGAATGCTCGCCTGGATCACATTCCAGACGATCAATCCGACGGTCACGTAGGGCAGGTATTCGCGCAGCGGCTGATCGAGCAGCGTCGCGTAGAGGATGCCCATCGCCGCGGCTTGCACGCCGGTCGCGATGGTGATCCAGAACGGGCCGAGCACGGAGCGCCGGTAGCGCTGTTTGATGTCCTGCCAGCCGAGCGACAGCCATAGTTCGCGCTGGCTGAAGCCGTCGCGCATGTCCTTGACCGCCCGCCGGAAAGTCTGCGAATCGGAGACCAGCGGCGGCATCGCCTCGGCTCCGCTCGGCTCGACCGGCGCAGTGCTCTCGGCACTCACCGGACTTTCCTCGGTGGTCGTGGAACTGTCTGAACGCAAGCTGTCATCTGAACGCACTGGGCTCTCTTCAGGACGCGCCGAACTCTCATCGGAGTCGGGGCGAGCGGCAGCGGCGGGCACGGTGCTCGACCCTACCCTTGCATCCTCGCATCGGGTCCGCTGGCACACGCCGGGGCGGAGAAACTCGTCGCCCGCCGAACGGGGTTACAGATACTGGCCCGAACCGCCCGTTGCCTGGTCACCGCGCCCGCCGCGTGGGTCCATCGCGTGGATGCCCGGCGGCAGCGCACCCTGGCGCATCTGCTCGAGCTGCGCGCGGGCCGCCATCTGCTGGGCGAACAGCGCGGTCTGGATGCCGTGGAACAGGCCCTCCAGCCAGCCGACCAGCTGGGCTTGGGCGATGCGCAGCTCGGCGTCGGAGGGTACGGCGTCGTCGGTGAACGGCAAGGTCAGCCGCTCGAGTTCGTCGCGAAGCTCCGGCGCGAGGCCCTGCTCGAGCTCGCGCACCGAGGACTTGTGGATCTCCCTGAGCCGGGTGCGGCTCGCGTCGTCGAGCGGAGCCGCGCGCACCTCCTCGAGCAGCTGCTTGATCATGGTGCCGATGCGCATGACCTTGGCGGGCTGCTCGACCATGTCGGCAAGCGATTCGCCCGCGTCGTCGCGGTCGTCCGGGTCGTCGGTGTTCTTGTCGCCGTCGGTGACCACCTGTCCGGTCAGCGGGGTGCCCGCGTCCGCCGGGATGACCAGCGGCCGCCCGTCGGGTCCGACCACGACGATGGAATCGGGTGCCTCATCCGAGTGCGTCATGTTCCCTATCATGTCGCGTTGTCGCCGGACGCGCTAAACAGGCTTGTCCGGGTGGAGGCGGCAGGTCGGTGCCGCGGCCGGGCGGCGCCGACTATTCTGTTTGCGTCGTGTGGTTCGGATTTTGCTGAAAGTCGGTTGCCATGCTGATTCCCGGGTCGCTGCGTCGTTGCGCATCGGCGCCCAGTCCTGAACGGCCCAGTTCCGAGCGACTGAGCACGGAGCGGTCCCGCCCCCATCGGTCCCGCCTCGCGCCGCCCCGCCCGTTCCGGCCGACCCCGGAGCGAATCTCCAGTTCCCGGGTGGTGCCGGGCCCGCCGCGGGCGTCCGTCGTCCGGCCCGCGGCGAGTGCGCTGCCGTCGGCTTCGCGAGCAGGAGAGAAGGGGAAGGCGGTTACGCAGGCTTGCCCGCTGCCCTTAGAGTGGCCAGCATGACTTACGACGTCGCGAGGGTTCGGGGCCTGATACCGTCCCTGGGCGACGGCTGGATCCATCTCGATCCGCAGGCGGGCATGCTTGTCCCGGATTCGGTATCCCGCGCCGTGTCAACGGGTTTCCGTACCTCCTCGTTCTCGCACATCGGCCGCAACGGCGCCGCGGTGCGCAGCGCGGCCATTCTGGACGCCGCCCGCGAGGCCGTCGCCGATCTGGTCGGCGGCGATCCGGCGGGCGTCGTGCTCGGCCCGGACCGGGCGGTGTTGCTGGCCTGGCTCGCGGAATCGCTGAGTTCCCGGCTCGGCCTCGGCACCGGGATCGTGCTGTCCCGCCTGGACGACGAGGCCAATGTCGCGCCGTGGCTGCGGATCGCCAACCGCTATGGCGCGCACGTGCGCTGGGCCGAGGTCGAGATCGAGACCTGTGAGATGCCGTCCTGGCAGTTCGAGGAGCTGATCGGGCCGACGGCCCGACTGGTGGCATTGACCGCGGCCTCACCCATCGTCGGCTCCGCGCCTGCCGTGCGGGTGGCCGCCGACCGGGTGCACGAGGTGGGCGGTCTGCTGGTCGCCGACGCGTTCGGCGCGGCGCCCTACGCGCTCATCGATATCGACGAACTCAACGCCGACGTGGTCGCGCTGAGCGCACCCGCGTGGGGTGGGCCGCAGATCGGCGCGCTGGTGTTCCGCGATCCCGCGTTCCTGGACCGGATTCCCTCGATGTCGTTGAATCCGTACGCGAAAGGCGCCGAGCGGCTCGAGGTCGGCGGGCATCAATACGCGTTGCTCGCCGGGCTCACCACCTCCATCGACTTCCTCGCCGGCCTCGACGAGCGGGCCTCGGGCACCCGCCGCGAGCGGCTGGAAATCTCCATCACCTCGCTGCAGGACTACCACGACCAGCTCTTCGAGCACCTGATGGACACGTTGGACAAGATCCCCGGCCTGACCGTGATCGGCCGCGCCTCCACCCGGATCCCGACCGTCAGTTTCACCATGGCCGGGATGCAGGCGGAGAAGATCGCCGCCAAGCTGGCCGACGCCAGGATCGGCACGCTCAGCGGCGTGCACGGCGGGAGCAGGCTGCTCGACGCGCTCGGCGTCAACGACGAGGGCGGCGCCGTGACCGTCGGACTCGCGCCCTACACAACCAAATTCGAGATCGATCAGCTCGGCCGCGCGCTCGCCGCGCTGGAGTGAGCCGAACTCGCGTCTTCGCGCACGCGCAGCACGACCTTGCCGAATGTGTCCGCCGCGTCCAGCATCCGGTGCGCCTCGGCGGCCTCGGTGATCGGCAATTCGGCGTGGACCACCGGCACGATGGTGCCGTCGGCGATCAGCGGCCAGACGTGCCCGCGCACCTCGGCGATGATCTCGGCCTTGCTTCCCGAGCCGGTCGCGGGGCGGTTGCGCACATTGGTCGCGTGCACCGAACCCCATTTCGACAGCAGCGCACCGAGGTTCAGCTCGCTCTTCACCCCACCCTGCATGCCGATCACCACCAGATGGCCGTGCTCGGCCAGCGCCTCGACATTGCGGGACAAGTAGGCCGCGCCCATGTTGTCGAGGATGATGTCGGCGCCGGGGCCGCCCGCGCCGGACTCCTCGGCGCGGACCGCGGCGACGAAATCGTCCTCGCGATAGTTGATCAGCACGCTCGCGCCCAGCTCGGCGCAGCGCGCCAGCTTCTCGGCCGAGCCCGCGGTGACCGCCACCCGAGCGCCCTTGTGCACCGCGAGTTGGATGGCGTGCGTGCCGATTCCGCTGCCCCCGCCGTGGATCAGCACCAGCTGACCCGCGTGCAGACCGGCCGTCATCACCAGGTTCGACCACACCGTGGCCGCCACCTCGGGCAGCGCGGCCGCCGCGGCGAGGTCCAGGCCGTCGGGCACCGGAAGCACCTGGCCCGCGGGAACAACCACCCGCTCGGCATAGCCGCCGCCGGACAGCAGCGCGCACACCCGGTCGCCTGCCCGCCAGTCCCGCACGCCCTCGCCGACTTCGGCGACGACGCCCGAGCACTCCAGGCCGATGATCTCGCTGGCGCCCGCGGGCGGTGCGTAGAAACCTTGGCGTTGCAGCAGGTCCGCGCGGTTCACCCCGGCGGCAACCACATCGATCGACACTTCGCCGCGGCCCGGCACCGGATCGGCCGCCTTGCCCCACGTGAGCACCTCGGGTCCGCCGAATTCGTTCAGCTCGATCGCACGCATCACCCCATAGTGCCCGCCGATCGCCGCGCCACCCGCGCGACCCGGCCGCGTATTCGGCTCGACGGGCGGATCGCCGTGGATTCGCCCAGCACGCTGCGAGAGCGGAAACATAGGACTAGCGTTCCCCGCGTGAGCAGCTTCATCGACTTCCAAAACGAGATCTACCTGGGCGGATTGGGCGGCCTCGTGCCCGAACTGCCCATGACGGCCGCGGGATTGGAACAGCGCGCCAAGGAGGTCCTCGGGCAGGCCGAGTACGCCTACGTCGCGGGCAGCGCATCGGCGGAGCGCACCGCGGCGGCCAACCGTGCTGCCTTCGACAGATACCGGATCGTCCCCCGCATGCTGCGCGGCACCACCGGGCCCGGCATGCGCGACCTCTCGGTGGAGGTGCTCGGCACCCGGCTCGCGGCGCCGGTGCTGACCGCGCCGATCGGGGTGCTCGAACTGATGCACGCCCGCGGCGAGGTGATCGTCGGCGAGGTCACCAAGGAACTCGGGATCGGGTCGGTGCTGTCCACCGCGGCCTCGTCCACCATCGAGGAGGTCGGTGCGGCGGCAGGCGACTGGTGGTATCAGCTCTACTGGCCCAACGATCCGGAACTGGCGCGCTCGTTCGTGCAGCGGGCCGAGCGCGCGGGCGCCAAGGCCATCGTGGTCACGGTCGACACCCCCACCCTCGGCTGGCGGCCGCAGGATCTCCAGCTGGCGCACCTGCCGTTCCTGCACGGCAAGGGCATCGCCAACTATCTGTCCGACCCGGTGTTCCGCGCGAAGCTGCCGACGCCGCCCGAGGAGAGCGAGGACGCCATGCGGGTCGCGATCCTCACCTGGGTCGGGCTGTTCGGCAACCACAACCTGCGCCCCGCCGACCTCGCCCACCTCCGCGAATGGACCGACCTGCCGATCGCCGTGAAGGGCGTCCTGCACCCCGACGACGCCCGCCTCGTGGTGGACGCGGGCGCCGACGCGGTGGTCGTCAGCAACCACGGCGGCCGCCAGGTGGACGGTGCGATCGCGGCGCTCGACGCGCTGCCCGCGGTCGTCGCGTCCATCGGCGACCGGGCCGACGTGCTGTTCGACTCCGGCGTGCGCAGCGGCTCCGACGTGCTGATCGCGCTGGCGCTCGGCGCCAAGGCGGTGCTGTACGGGCGGCCGTACGCCTACGGCCTCGGCATCGCCGGCCGCGACGGTGTCCGGCACGCGTTGCGGCTGCTGCTCGCCGACCTGGACTCGGCGCTCGGGCTGTCCGGATGCGCCGGTGTCGCCGACCTGAACCGCTCCATGATCTCCGTCGCCCGGTGAACAGAATCGGGGTTTGCCCAGTTCAGGGCCGTTTAGAATAGGGCGGTGGATCCCGAACCGACCGGTCGCATGTCCGAACCCCGCTGGCTGAGCCCGACCCAACAGCGCGCGTGGCGCGCCTACATGGACGGCCACCAGCGGCTGATGACGTCGCTGAACAAGCAGTTGCAGCGCGACAGCGACCTCAGCCTCGCCGAGTACCGAATCCTGGTGCTGCTGTCCGAGGCGCCGGGTCGCGCACTGCGCATGAGTGAACTCGCCGACGGCGTGCTCTCCTCCCGCAGCAGGCTGACCCATCAGATCCGGCGCATGGAAGCGCAGGACATGGTGCGTCGCAATACCTGCGAAGAGGACGGCCGCGGTGTCGTCGCCGAGCTCACCGACGAGGGCATGCGCCGCCTCGAAGCCGCCGCTCCCGGCCACGTCGAAGCCGTCCGCAGCGACTTCATCGACCTGCTCGTCCCCGAACACCTCACCGTGATCGGCGAAGTGTTCGCCCGCGTCGACAAGATAATCGGCGAGCGAGCCGATTGAGCCGTCCGTTAGGATCATGGGCCTGGAGACGTGGCAGAGCGGCCGAATGCACTCGCCTTGAAAGCGAGCGTCGCGAGAGCGACCGGGGGTTCAAATCCCTCCGTCTCCGCTCCGCTCATGGGTGGCCCATGCTCATGGAGAGCATGGGCCGGGTTCGCTTCGCAATGTTTTGTGGGGGTGCAACCCCCACACCCCGCCCGGCGGGCTTCGCCCCCGGACCCCCGCCTGTGGTCGGGTTGGTCATGCCTCGGACGCCTTCGTTCGAATGCCTTCCCGTTATGTCTGCTCGGATGAAAGCCCCTCGGATACGTGGAATTCGAGCCATCGAGACCTGGGCGGGCGGGCTGTGCGGCAGCTTCGCTTACCTTCTCGTTGGGTCCGCTCGGACGAAGGACCGTCGGGTACGGGGCATTCAGGGCAGCGAGACCTGGCCGGGTGATCGGGGTTGTGCGGCAGCCTTCCCGTTGGCTCCGCTCGGACGAAGGACCGTCGGGTACGGGGCGCTCAGGGCAGCGGGACCCGGGAAGGCGATCGGGGCTGTGCGGCAGTTTCACTCGCGTCCCACAACGTTGCCGCGGCGGGGACGATCATCCGGTGCACCACCGCCGTTGCGGCGAGCAGGAGGACGGCGATGATGGCGTCGAGCCAGTAGTGGTTGCCGGTGCCGATCACGATGACCGTGGTGAGGGTGGGGTGGGCGAGGGCGAGCCAGCGCCAGCGGGTGCGTGTTGCGGCCACTACCGCGACGCCCAGTAGCAGTGCCCAGCCGACGTGTAGTGAGGGCATGGCGGCGAATTGGTTCGACATGCCTTCGGAATCCCGAGGGCCGTAGACGGACTGGCCGTGGAGCGCGGCCAGATCGACGAAACCGCGTTCCGGCAGCATGCGCGGCGGCGCGAGTGGCAGCAGCACGTGCAGCAGCAACCCGGTGCCGGTCAGGCCGACCATGAGGTTGCGTGTCATGCGGTAGTGCCGGGGGCGGAAGACCCAGAGCCACACGATCACCGCGACGGCGACGGTGAAATGGGCTGTCGCGTAATAGAAGTTGGCGGGTATGGCGAGAAGATCCCACCGCAGGAACGGCGCCTGCACCGTGGTCTCCGCGAGGATGCCCAGCCGGTCTTCGACGTCGAGGAGTGCGTGCGCGTTGCCGAAGGCGCGCGCGGTGTCGTCGGCGGTGATCATCCGGCCGACGCGATAGCCGAGATACAGCACGGTGATCAGGGCCAGCTGCCGAATCGCCTCACCGCCGCGGCCGTGGACCGCCGACCGTAGCCGTTCGAGCATTTCGGCGCCCGCGGTGCCGAGCTCCAGATGCGGACCGGGGAATCCGACAGCCACCATCGCCCGTGGCCTCCTTCGCCATTGAACAGATTCGCCGAATCGTTTAACCGGAGGTACATGCTCCGTTTACCGTAACAGCATCTGCTCGCCGGAAAGCTCGTGTGTGACCCGCGAGACAGCGCGGGCCTGCACGGCTGGCGAATGGAAGTGTCTGGAGGGTAGGGGAAGTGCGCGGGCTCAGGTGGTGTCGCGGCGGACGAAGCCGGGGCGGAGACCGTCGTCCGGCGGGTCGAAGTAGCGGTGGAAGGTGGGGGTCAGGCCCGAGGAGATCGGTGGGTTGATCCAGCTCCAGTCGGTAGGGCAGGCGCGGCCCGCGGCCTTCTCCTTCTCGGCGTGCTCGCAGAACTGCTTCGCCACGGTGTGGTGGTCGACGATGTGCACGCCCGCCTTGCGATAGCTGTGCAGCACCGCGCGATTCAGCTCGATCGACGCCTGGTCGCGCCAGAGGGTGCGGGGGTGCGAGGTGTCCAGGCCCATCATGTCGGCGATCAGCGGGAGCATGTTGTAGCGGTTCGTGTCGCTGAGGTTGCGCGCGCCGATCTCGGTGCCCACGTACCAGCCGTTGAACGGCGCGAATGGATAGGTGACGCCGCCGATCTCCAAGTTCAAATTGGAAACCGCGGGCACCGCATGCCATTTCAGGCCGAGCCCGGCGAACCAGTCGAAATCGGGGTGCTCGATCTCCACCTCGCGCGCCAGCTCCCGCGGCACCTCGAACCACCTGATCGGCTCGTCGGGCGTGCTGATCAGTACCGGGAGGAGATCGAACGGCGTGCCCGCGCCGCGCCAGCCGAGTTTCCTGGCGAACTCGGTGATCGCGACATGGGCCGCGTCGCCGGTGACCGTCCCGTCGCCGTTGCGGTAACCCGCGTAGCGCAGCAACTGCGGGCTGACGACGCGGGATTCGCGCCCGTCGGCCTGGCGCGGCGGCCCGACGGTGATCATGGACTGCACGGCGCCGCCGTTGGTCGCCATGTGCAGGTGCTGCCAGCACACCTCGGCCAGGTCGCGCGCCGAGCGCACGCGCCGGGCGTCGAGCAGTTTCAGTGAGCGCCAATGCTTTCGGCCGACGCACCGGGAATGGTTGCGCCAAGCCAGCCGGGCGCCGATCAGGATCTCCTCGGCGGTCTGCAGGTAGGTGCCGGTCCGGCGCAGCTGCTGCAGCGCCGAGCGGCGGCGCTGGGCGTCGAGGTGGGCGAGTTCGGGTTGTCGGAAGAAGTCGTCGCACTCGCGCAGGCGACGGGCCAGCCCCGAGTCGAAAGGCTCGGTGTCGGCGGTGGTTTCGATCGGTGGAACAGGCAACACGTGGTTCACGGTCTTTCTCCGGTCGGGCATCAGGTACCACGGCAAACAGACATCGATCGAGCAGAGAATCCGTGCGCGCGGCACGGCCGGCGCACCGATCTGTTCGGTGGTGCGCGGGCAGGTGTTAGCAGGATTCGGTGAATTAGCCCTCGCGTTGCCATCGAACCGGTCGGCCGGTACGGACGCGGGCGCGCCGAATGCCGCCCTCTGGCAGGGTCGTGGCTGTCTGCGGTCATGGCGGTCCCCATCGACGTCCCGAGAAACGTCCGAGACGCAGCGTATGGCGAGTGTGCTGGCGGTGTGCCCGAATTCGGAAGATTCGCACTTCGCCGCGCGGGAGCCGAAACATCGAAAGTGGCACTCGTGCTTGCCGTCTGGCACCATGGCGGGCATGCTGTCTCGGCGTTGGGCGCGGCGACGGCTCGCAGTCGTCGCCATGAGCGCCGCATTACTCACCAGTGCGGCAGGGGTCGGCGCACCCCTCTCGATGGCCGCGCCCGACAAACCGAACACCGGGTCCTCCGACGGACCCGCCCCCGCCGAGCCGACCACCGCGCCGGCCGACGCGCCCTCGATCGAGCGCATCGAACCGATCACCGACCGCAGGCTGCGCGTGTTCGTGAAATCACCCGCGATGAGCCGCACCGTGCAAGTGCAGGTGCTGCTGCCTCGCGACCAGAGCCGCAGCAGGCCCACCGTCTACATGCTCGACGGGCGCAGCGCCGAAGCCGACAGCAACAACTGGATCGAGCTCGGCCATGCCGACCGTTTCTACGAAGACAAAGACGTGAACGTGGTGTTCACCGTCGGCGGTCCGGCCAGCTTCTACACCGACTGGCAGCGCCCCGATCCGGTGCTCGGCACCAACCTGTGGGAGACCTTCCTGACCAAGGAACTCCCGCCGCTCATCGACGCGGAATTCCACGGCAACGGGCGCAACGCGATCATGGGCGTCTCGATGGGCGCGGAGGCCGCCATGATGCTCGCGTTCCGCAGGCCTGACCTCTACCGCGCGGTGGCCGCGCACAGCGGCTGCTTCTCCACGGGCTCCGATATGGGTCAGGCGCACGCCCGCGCCGTGGTGGCCACCTATCAGGGCGAGCCGGACAACATGTTCGGCGACGAGAGTCATCCCGACTGGCTCGCCCACGACGTGATGCTGAACGCGGCCGCGCTGCGCGGCAAGGCGATCTATCTGTCCGCCGGCAGCGGTCTGCCCGGCAAGTACGACGTGCCGGGCAAGCCGGACCTGGTCAGCACCATCGGATTCGGCGGACCGCTGGAGGCCGCGACCAACGCGTGCACCCGCAGGCTGGTCGACCGCTTCACCTCGCTCGGCATGCCGGTCACCGTGAATTTCCGTGCCACGGGGACGCATTCGTGGCCGTACTGGGGCGACGAACTCGCCGCGTCGTGGCCGACGGTATACCCCGCGCTGCGCTGACCGCAGGCGGTCTCACCCGCCGGTCCCGGCAGCCGCGTAGGGCCGGACCGGCTTCCGGCGGCCGCGCCGGATCTCAGGCGAAGCGCGCCAGCACGCCGGGGTCGGTGGCGAAGCCGAGGAACAGGTCGTTCTCGTGCGGGTCGCCGACGGTGACCCGCACGCCGTCGGTCCCGTACGGCCGCACCAGCACACCGGCTTCCGCGCTCGCCTCGCCGAACTCCGCACTGCGGGCGCCCAGCGGCAGCCAGACGAAATTGGTCTCGCTCGGCGGCACCGCGTAACCGGCCGCGACCAGCGCCGCGCTCATCCGAGCGCGTTCCAGGATCACCGCGTCGGTGCGCTCCAGCAGCTCGTGGCGCGCATCCAGCGAAGCGATCGCCGCGGCCTGGGCCACCCGGTTGACGCTGAACGGGATGTGCACCTTCATCAGCGCCGCGATCACCTCCGGATCGCCGACCGCGTAGCCGACGCGCAGCCCCGCCAGGCCGTAGGCCTTCGAGAAAGTGCGGAGCACAACCACATTCGGCCGATTACGGCCCAATTCGACGCCGTCCGGGCGGTCCTGCGGTGTGAGCCGCAGGTACTCGTAGTACGCCTCGTCCAGCACGACGAGCACGTGCGAGGGGACCGCGTCCAGGAAGCGGATCAGCGCCTCGCGGCCGTGTGCGGTGCCGGTCGGGTTGTTCGGGTTGCAGACGAAGATCAGCCGGGTGTTCTCGGTCACCGCGGCCGCCATCGCGTCCAGGTCGTGCGTCAGCTCCGGCGTCAACGGGACCTGCACGGCCGTCGCGTTCCCCACCTGGGTGACGATCGGGTACGCCTCGAACGAGCGCCACGCGAACAGCACCTCGTCGGTCGGTGCGGCGCAGGTGATCTGGACCAGCTCCTGGCACAGCGCGACACTGCCGCAGCCCACCGCGACGTGTGCGGGCGTGACCCCGAGGAACTCGGCCAGCGCGATGCGCAGCTCGCCCGCCTGGTTGTCCGGGTACCGGTGCGCGAGCTCGGCCGCCTCGGCGATCGCCTTCGCGGCGGCGGGCAGCGGCGGCAGGGTGGTCTCGTTGCTGGCCAGCTTGACCGCCCCCGGATGGCTGCGCCCTGGCGTATAGGCCGGGATGGCGGAGAGGTCGGGCCGGATGCGCGCAGTCACCCCTCTACCCTAAAGGGCCCGCCCCGAGCGGCACCCAGGCGTACCGACGCCTCCGCCGCGGTCCGGCGACGAGCGTCGTCCGGCGGTGCCGGAATCGCGGCTTCCATACCGGAAATGTTGCGGGTAATGGCCGCTCAGGTGCAATTTCTCGCGAAGTACAGCGGCTCGCCCTACGCTGGTTTCATGTCGGGCATTTATGACGATATCGCCCCGCTACGCGGTGTCGAAGACCTCGAGCAGCGCCCCACCGAAGGCAGCCGGGTGCCCATCACCGTGATCGAACCGGACGGAAATGCCCGCGGCGGAATCGTGGTGCTGCACGAATCTCGGGAGTTCACCGGCGTGCTGCTGGAGTTCATGAACGCGCTGGCCACCGAGGGATGGACGGTCGTCGCGCCCAACCTGTTCCATCGGGCGAACGGCGACCCCGAGCACGAGGTCTTCGGCGACGAGCTGTTCGACGATTTCGACGCCTGCTTCGACTGGCTGACCCGGCGGGGCGTCTTCCCCGACTGCGTCGGCGTGCTCGGCTTCGACCACGCGGGCACCGCCGCCTTCCTCGTCGCCACCAACCGGCCCATCGGCGCCGCGGTCAGCATCGCCGCCGCCGGCATCACCGAACCGCTCGCCGACGACGCCGAGGCCCTCGTGCGGGTCGCGCCCGACCTCCAGGCCCCGTGGCTCGGCCTCTTCGGCTCCGACGATCCGGCCACCCCGCCCGACGACGTCGACCGCCTGCGCGACGCCGTCGCCCGCGCCTCCGTCGCCAGCCTCGTGGTCACCTACCCCGGTCTGCACCACCGCGCCGACACCCCGAGCACCGAGGAGGAGGACGACAACTCCACCATCGACTCGCAAACCCGGATCTTCGACTGGTTCGACAGCAACTTACGCTGATAACCAGGCGTTTTGTTATCCGGACGTTGGGTCATGTAACCTTCATGCTCGGCGGTTCGAAAGGACCGGTGCCCTCGAAGAGAAGGCTCCAGGAGGCGTGCCAGAGCGGCCGAATGGGACTCACTGCTAATGAGTTGTCCCTTCACGGGGACCGGAGGTTCAAATCCTCTCGCCTCCGCCACACCCGGTTCGCCGGGTAACAACTGAACAGGTACTGCGCCCGTAGCTCAACGGATAGAGCATCTGACTACGGATCAGAAGGTTGGGAGTTCGAGTCTCTCCGGGCGCACATTTCGAAAGGCCCCTCCCATTGTGGGAGGGGCCTTTCGCCTTTGCGGGCGACCTTCGTCACAGGCGTGCGGTGGTGCGGCGGCCGATCGCGGCGGAGAGGGCGTCGAGTTCCGCGAGGACGTCTGTCGCGGCCCAGATGCGGTTGCGTTTGCTCTCCGAGAGGACCTCGAGAATGCCGCAGTCGGTGAGTTTGGCAAGTGCCCGGTACACGCTGGCTTCCGTTGTGCCGGTGATCTTTTGCGCTGTCTCCGCGTTGAAGATCGGGTTGTCGAGCAGTGCCGCGATCACAGTCGCTTCCGTGGAATTGGCCCGGGGTTTGGCGAGGGCGTGCCAGTGTTCGGGCAACTCGGCGAGGTTCCGGGCCGAGTCCTGAGCGGCGTCGCTGGCTTGTGTGGTCGCGACGGCGACATACTCGACGAACTTGTCGGCGTGCCCTTCTCGGTAGTGGTCGAGTTGGGCAAAGTAGCGGCCGGTGTCGGCAAGCATCGCCGATGCGAGCGGGACGGTGACTCGTTGGGTGAGTCCACGGCGGCGCAGTATGGCGCTGATCAGCGCGCGCCCGATGCGGCCGTTGCCGTCGGTGAATGGGTGGATGGACTCGAACTGGGCGTGCGCGATAGCTGCTTGGGCGAGGATCGGCAGATCGGTGCGTGCCGCGAATGTGAGCAGATCATCCATCAACTCCGGGACAAGATCCGGAGGGGGCGGGACATAGAGGGCTTCGATCGGCGTGTAGTCGCTGCCGCCGATCCAGTTCTGAACTTCACGCAGCGCGCCGGAGTCGCGGGCGGTGTAGTAGTCGGGGGCCATCAGCAGGCGGTGTGAGTTCAGCACGGATTCGAGCGTCACGGGGCCCTCTGTGGCTACGGCGACCAGCGCCGCCAATGTTCGCACCGCCGCCAATTGTGATTGCGCTTCGTTGCCGGCCTTCCCGCCGGCGAACGCCTTGCCGAACGCCCGCCAGCCGGCATCTATGTGCTCGATCTTGGAGGAAGCCACGGACTCGCTGCGCAGCAGGAAGTCGGCGAGCGGGGCGAGATGCTGCCCGCACCCTGCCTCCAGTCGCGCGACGGCGATCACGGCGTCTTCGTGGGCCCGCGCGACCGGCCCAGCGAGGACGTAGTCGAGATCCGATATTCGCGGTGGAATCGAGACCTCGATTCCGTCCAGCGTCCGATCGGCGCGGGAACCCTGACGCTGTCGCGGGATCCATTCTCGCGGTTCTCTACGGTGTCGCGGCCACTCCACTGGGACCCCCTTGGGAAGAAAACGCAACTATGCTTCCGCTTATTATAGGTTAAGCGGAGAAACTAAAGTATGTGACCCGTTACTTTAGCTTTTGCAGCTCCGGGCGACTGTTCAACGCCAGGCGGGGAGGGTGGGGAGGGGGGAGGTGAGGTCGTCGCCCGGGGAGCGGCCGATGAGCCAGGCGAGGAGGGAGGGGGCGGGGCCCGTGACGGTGTGGGTGGGGGTGCCGGGGGTGAGGGGGGCGGTGAAGTCGAGGTCGGTGGCTCGGATGTCGAAGGGCGGGGTGTCGGGGGCGAGGGATTTGGCGAGGTCGGCGGCGACGCGGGGGAGGGCGCGGGTGACGAACGAGGCGGGCCAGTCGCCGGGGGTGTAGGAGGCCGCGAGGTCGACGTGGTGGATTTCGACTTCGAGCAGGCGCATCCAGGGGACCTCGGCGGCGGGGATGGTGCGGCCCGCGCGGGTGCGGACGGTGGCGGTCCAGGTTTCCCGCGGCGCGGTGCTCGCGAGCGCGGACCAGCGGTTGGCGGCGGCCTCGTTGTCGCGGAGTTGTTCGGCGACCGGCCGCGGCGCGCCCGCGTCGATGTCGAACTCGCGCACGAAGGAGCTCGCGTACTGCGGGGTCTCGACGCCGGTCCGGGCCCAGATCAGCAGGTTGACCAGGCTGTCGGCGTTGCGGGCGAGGTGGGCGAGCACGTGCCCGCGGCTCCACGCGGGCAGCAGCGAGGGTTCGATGACGTCGCCGTCGCGCAGACCGCTCACGGTCTCGAGCAACCGGGCGGTCGCGTCGGCGACCTGGTCGAGCAGTTCGTGCGGAGTGGGATCCTGCGCGTCGCTGGTCACGGTCTCGACCCTAATGGATGTAGCCGGGCGCAGGCCGTCGACAGCGCGCACGGCGCGGAGGTACGCAAGGGTGGCGCTGCCGGACGTAGTCCGTCCATAGCCCCGCGCACGGCCGGAGCGCAGGCGGAGGTACGCCTACCCGGCGACGAGCCGATCGAGGCGCTCATCGGCGACGACCGCGTCGGCCTCGATCTCCACCAGCAGTGCGGGCGTGATGAGCGCCCGCACTTCGTACATCGATGCGGCCGGACGGATATCCCCGAACACTTCGGCGTGCGCGGCGGCGACCTCGGGCCACCGGCCGATGTCGGTGACGAAGATCCGGGTGCGGACGACATCGGCCATGCGCGCGCCCGCTTCGTCGAGCGCGGCGGCGATGCGGCGCAGTGCCTCCCTGGCCTGCTCGCCGATATCGTCGCCGCCGACGGCCGTGCCGCCTGCCGCCGCCGCGGTGGTCCCGCTGACCGCGACGAGGTTGCCGACGCGCACGGCGCGCGAGTAGCCGACGACGTCTTCGAACTCGGATTCGGAGGAGATGTTCACGCGCTCGGTCATGGCGACAGCATGCGCCGCCGGTGTCCACCGCGGCCAATGATCAACTGCCCAGAACGAAAAGATCACGCCGGCACCGGGATTCGACCCGCGATCGGCCGGTTCGAGCGGGAGGGTGCGCGCGGTGCTACCCGCCACCGTCATGCATCGGGTGCGACCGGTTCGGTCCATTCCCTGCCCTCCACCACGACCGCCACGGCCAGCGTGAGCAGCCACAACGACATGGACCCGACCTGGATGCGCTGGGCGATGCCGAGCGCGTAGTCGCCGGGCAGGTTGTCGGCCACCAGCATCCACACCGTCGCGGCCGACCCGGCCACCAGCACGACCACACCGAACTCGCGCAGAATCCGCCAGCGGTGGTAGCGGAACGCCGCCAGGCTGAACGCGAAGACCGCGACCGCGATCGAGGTGACCGCGAGTGTGCTCGTCAGCGCGTGCGGCTGATGCAGCTGCGGGAACAACTTGCTCGGACCGCCGCAGCCCGGCTCGCCCGGGGTGCAATCGCGCAGCGGGAGCAGCGCGTCGGCGATGGTCGCGGCGCCGAAGCAGGCCAGCGCCACCCAGCCGACGGTGGTGAGCCTGCGCCGCGGGAAGATCAGCAGCCCGCCGAGCGCGGCTGGGATGAGCAGCGCCCCGGTGATCTTGTCGCCCGTCCCGAACACCTCACGGTAGGGCTTGCCTTCCGCGTCGAGCTCGCTGAGAAACGAGTTCACCGGGTCGGAATCGATGGGCAGCACGAACTCCAGCACCCACGACGAGTAGCAGAGCCCGGCGATCGCTATCGCCGCGGCGATCAACCAGGACGCGATCGGCGCGCGTCGTTCGGCGATCTTGCTCCCGTCGTCGGTCACCCTGCCCATTGTCCGTGGTTCGAGGCGGAACAAGCGTGTTGCCAGCGGTTCGTACGGCATCGACACGTGGTGCACAGGCTACTGTCAGCATGTCCGGCAAGTCTGGAGTGGAAGCGAGTGAGGAGGTTTCCATGAGCGGATATGCGACAGCCGCCGCCGGTTTGGCGGTGATGGCGGCCATGGCGGTGTCGGGTTATCTCGCCGCGCACGCACCACGCACCCTGGTGCGCGTGCGCCACCGTTAGCGGCTCGCCCGAAGTCAGCCGGGATCCCGGCCCAGCGCGGCTTGCACCCGATCGGCCGCGGCGGCCGGGTCCTCGTGTTCCCAGATCCGCACCACCTGCCACCCTGCGGCGTCCAGCGTCGCGTCGGTGGCGCGGTCGCGCGCCACGTTTCCCGCGAGCTTGGCGGCCCACCATTCGGCGTTGTTCTTCGGGGAGGTGGCGTGGTCGGGGCAGCTGTGCCAGAAGCACCCGTCGACGTACACCGCGACCTTGCGCCGCGGAAAGACCACGTCGGCGCGGCGGCGCTGGCCGCGAAGCGGAGCGCGATCCACGAAGTAGCGCAGGCCGCGCCGGTGCAGTTCGCGGCGCAGGGCCAGTTCCGGCGCGGTCCCGCTGCGCCGCTGCTTGGCCAGCCGCGCGCTGGTCGCGGCATCGGTGCGTGGGCGCTCGGTCATCGGCTCACGCCGCCCAGCCGCCCATGCGGTCCAGATGGTTCTCCATGTCGGTGAGGAACCCGTCGGGGAAGCGCAGCGTGCCCATCCCCGCTCGCCGCAGGAACCCGGCGGTGGCGCGCGCGGAGAGCAGCCGCGAGTCGGTGAGGAAGTTCTTCAGATCCTCGTAGGGTTCGTGCACCGGCCAGGTGGACACCGGAACCCGATAGGCGGTCCCGGCGCGGCCCCACGCCGCCATCGGCCACGGCTGACCGGTCAGCAGGATGCGATCGTGCGGTATCGGATCCAGCGGCGCGGCCAGTCGGGCGCCGACCCAGGCCGCCATCCGCACGCTCACCGCGTTGCCGATCAGCTTCCAGCGGTGGCCGTGCCGGATGCCGCGCACCGTGGTGGCGGGTGCGGTCCAGTCCGGGGCGAAGCCCTGTAGCCGTTCCCCGTCGACCAGGCCCGGCGTCACGACCTCGCCCGACGGCAGGCGCACGGCGGGCGGGCTGGCGATGCCAAGCGCGGACCCGCCTTTCAGGGTCGGCACCGCGTTCACCGCCCACCCGAGTCCGCGCACGCCCTCGGTCCAGTAGAACCCGCAGGGGTCGGCCCCGGCATCGCCGAGCTCGAGCGGGCCCGCGTCGTCGCCGAACAGCACGCGGCGCGGATCCTCGGTGCGCGAGGCCAGCATCAGCACGCGCTGGCGGCGCTGCGGCAGGCCGAACGCGCGCGCGTCGACGACGCGGTATGCCCAGGTGTAGCCGAGTTCGTCCAACGCCTCGGTGATGTGCCGCATGGCCGCGCCGCGGCCCAATTGCAGCATGAAAGGGACGTTTTCGATCAGCAGCCAGCGCGGCCCGCGCTTGCGGCGCACCAGGCGGAACACCTCGTCGACCAGTCCCGAGCGCTGTCCGGTGATGCCCGCGGTGCGCCCGGCTTGGGAGAGGTCCTGGCAGGGAAACCCCGCCGCGACGAGTTCGGTGCCCGCCGGGATGCCGCGCAGCCTGGTGATATCGGACTGCAGCGGAACGTCGGTGAAATGGGCCGCGAGCACCGCTTGTGCGCCCGCATCGATCTCGCAGAGCAGCTCGGAACGCCAGCCGTGCTCGGCGAGGCCGAGCTCGAGTCCGCCGATCCCGGCGAACAGCCCGACCATCCGCCCGCCCGTCACAGTCGTCCCTTCTCGCGATTCCACGACGGGCGCCAAACGCGTCCGCGCACCGTGCCCCGCACAAGCACGTTACTCGAGCCCTACGGCGCGGACCACCGGGAGGACCACCGTCAGCGCACCGGGCTCCCCGTGACCGCCGTCCGGGCCACGCTACGGATTTGCGTGTCTTGCTGCGGATTAGCTCGGGCTCCTCGATAATGCGAATCGGCCGGATAACGACCACGGCTGCTTCTCCCGCTTGGCCTTTCGACGCCTCGGCGTCGGCGCGCAGTTCCCGGAACACCCCATGCGATCGCCAGGAAAGTGAGTTTCGATGCAGCTTTCGTCCACCAAGCGTGGCAACTTCCCCGATGTCGTGGTGACCAGCCTCGCGGCGACCACCTCGATCGCGGGTGATGTCGACTCCACCTGGAAGGGCTTACTGAACGGCGAGAGCGGCATCGATGCCCTGGACGATCCATTCATCGAGCAGTTCGAGTTGCCGGTGCGCATCGGCGGGCACCTGAAGGTCACCCCGCGTTCCTGTCTGAGTTCCGACGAGGTCCGCAGGCTGGCCTACGTCGAGCAGATGGCCACCGTGCTCGCCCGCGAGGCCTGGCGTAACGCGGGCAGCCCCGAGGTGGACCGGGACCGGCTCGCCGTCTCGCTCGGCACCGGGCTCGGCGGCGCGGAGGCCGTGATCGACCAGCGCGACAAGATGCACAACGGCGGCTATCGCAAGGTTTCGCCGCTGGCGGTGCAGTGGATCATGCCGAACGGGCCGGCGGCGTGCGTCGGCGTGGAGGTCGGTGCGCGCGCCGGTGTCTGCACCCCGGTCTCCGCGTGCTCGTCCGGTTCGGAGGCGATCGCCAACGCTTGGCGGATGATCGTGATGGGCGACGCCGACATGGTCGTGACCGGCGGCGTCGAGGGCTCCATCCAGGCGTTGCCGATCGCCGCGTTCACGATGATGCGCGCGATGAGCACCCGCAACGACGACCCGAAGGGGGCCTCCCGGCCGTTCGACGTGGACCGCGACGGATTCGTCTTCGGTGAGGCGGGCGCGATGATGGTGCTCGAGACCGAGGAGCACGCCAAGGCACGCGGCGCGACCATCCACGCCCGCCTGCTCGGCGCGGGGATCACCTCCGACGGCTTCCACCTGGTCGCCCCCGACCCGGAGGGCACCGGCGCCGCGCGCGCCATGACCCGGGCCCTGGAGCTGGCCGGGCTGACGAAAAGCGATGTCACGCATATCAATGCGCACGCCACCGCGACCCCGATCGGCGACACCGCCGAGGCGCTGGCGATCGGCAAGGCGGTCGGTTCGCACGCGTCGGTCTACGCCCCGAAATCGGCGCTCGGCCATTCGATCGGCGCCGTCGGCGCGCTGGAGTCGGTGATCACCGTGCTGAGCGTGCGTGACGACATCGTGCCGCCGACGCTGAACCTGGAGAACCAGGATCCCGACATCGACCTGGACGTCGTCAAGGGCGGGGCGCGGGCGGGCCGCATCGACTACGCGGTCAACAACTCCTTCGGTTTCGGCGGGCACAACGTGGCGATCGCGTTCGGAAAGTATTGAGTCGCCGGGAAGGTGGCGGGTGATGCCTGTGAGGTATAACTCCGGGCTGTCTACCTGCTAGCCCTCCCGGCGCTGCGGTGTCGATCTGTGTTCGGTGTCACTGCACGGTTTTCGTGCGTGCGTTGGAAAAGGATGGCGATGATCCGCGAGACCTTCGACGACTACCTGGACGAGCAGGGCAACATCACCATCCCGGGTGACAAGACCCTGATCGACTTCGTCGACCAGCACACTGCGGCGAGCCCGGACGGTCTCGCGTACCGCTTCATCGACTACTCGCGTGAGCGCGAGGGCGAATACCAGGACCTGACCTGGAGCCAGTTCAGCGTGCGGCTGCGCGCGGTGGCGGCCCGGCTGCAGCAGGTCGCGCAGCCGCGCGAGCGGGTCGCGATTCTCGCCCCGCAGGGCTTGGACTACGTGATCTCGATCTTCGCCGCGGTCTACGCGGGCACCATCGCGGTGCCGCTGTTCGATCCCGAGGAGCAGGGGCACACCGACCGGCTGCACGCGGTGCTCGCCGATTGCACCCCGTCGGTGATCCTCACGGTCTCGACGGCAGCGGCGGGCGTGCGGAACCTCTTCCGGCATCTGCCCGCGGCGCAGCGGCCGCGCCTCGTCGCCGTGGACGCGGTCCCGGACGGCGTCGGGTCGAGCTGGGTACGCCCGGACATCGACATCGACAGCATCGCCTATCTGCAGTACACCTCCGGTTCCACCAGGACGCCCGCGGGCGTGGAGATCACCCACCGCGCGGTCGGCACCAATCTGCTGCAGATGATCGATGCCATCGGAGTCACCGAGAATTCGCGCGGCGTCACCTGGCTGCCGCTGTTCCACGACATGGGCCTGCTGACGGTGATCCTGCCGACCGTCGGCGGCGGATTCATCACGATCATGTCGCCGAGCGCGTTCGTGCGCCGCCCGTACCGCTGGATCAAGGAACTGGCCGCGGTCTCCGACGGTGCCGGAACCTTCGCCGCCGCACCGAATTTCGCGTTCGAGCACGCCGCGGCGCGCGGTCTGCCGCGGGCGGGCGAGAAGCTGGACCTGTCGAACGTCATCGGTCTGATCAATGGCAGCGAGCCGGTCTCGGTGGCTTCGATGAAGAAGTTCAACGACGCGTTCGCCCCCTACGGCCTGCCCAAGTCCGCCATCAAGCCCTGCTACGGCATGGCAGAGGCGACCGTGTTCGTCTCGGCGACCAAGGCCGAGGACGAGGCCAAGGTGGTGTACGTGGATCGCGGCGAGCTCAACGCGGGCCGGATGGTCCGGGTCGAGCCGGGCACCGACAATGCCATCGCGCAGGTTTCCTGCGGTTACGTGGCGAAGTCGCAGTGGGCCGCGATCGTCGATCCCGAGAGCGGCGTCGAGCGGCCGGACGGCGAGGTCGGCGAGATCTGGCTGCATGGCGACAACATGGGCATCGGCTACTGGGGCAGGCCGGAGGAATCCGCGGCGACCTTCCACAACCGGCTGGACCGGCTGTCGGAAGGCAGCCACGCGGAGGGCGCCGCCGCGGACGCGAAATGGATGCGCACCGGCGATTTCGGCGCCTACATCGACGGCGAGCTCTACATCACCGGCCGGGTGAAGGACCTGGTGATCGTGGACGGCCGCAACCACTACCCGCAGGACCTGGAATATTCGGCGCAGGAAGCCAGCACGGCGCTGCGCCCCGGTTTCGTCGCCGCGTTCTCGGTGCCCGCCAACCAGTTACCGGCCGAGATCTTCGAACAGGGCAGCGCGGGAACGCGATTCGATGCCGAGGATACCTCCGAACAGTTGGTCATCGTGGCCGAGCGCGGCACCGGTGCGGCCAAAGCGGATTCCGCGCCGATCACCGACGCGGTGCGCGGCGCCATCGCACAGCGCCACGGCGTGCCGGTCCGCGACCTGCTGCTGGTGCCCGCTGGCTCGATTCCACGCACCTCCAGCGGCAAGATCGCCCGGCGCGCCTGCCGTACCGCGTATCTGGAAGGCACGCTGCGCGGTGGGTATCGGCAGCAGTCCTTCCCGGACGCGCTGGAATGCGAACCGGAGGGCGCGAGCATCGGCTGATCCGCCGGGCGTCCGCTGCGGACCGAGTCCTACAGCGGGGTCTCGACCGTGTACTCGAACTCGCGCACGTCCGCGCCGACGATGCGGGTCTCCAGACCGCCCGAGGGACCTTCCCCGCGGAAGCGTTCCGCGTCGGCGCGGGTCGACCACCGCTCGTACACGTTGACGCGGTCGGGTTCCACCAGATCCGCGCCGAGGCAGAAATCGTGGCAGCCCTCGGCCGCTCGCGCCTGCTCGACGACCTCCCGGCACCGCGCCAGGTAGTCGTCGCGGTCGGTGACCCGTAGATATCCGGCGACGATCAGCATTACCGCAGCTTAGACCCGCCGCGGGAATGCAGTGTGGCGAAAAATCGGTTGGCCGAAGCGAGTGTCGGTGCGACCCTGGGATGTCGGATCCCGTCGCGAACATCGCCGGGCGCCGGACTCTGGACACCGCGATCCACGAACCACGAGGGGGAGCATTGTCAGCCACGTTGGAGCTGCCGTCGGCCGAATCGGACGCGGACATACCCGAGCGGCCCGCCGCGCCGCCGCCGGGCCGCCTGCATTCGCTGCGGCGCTTCGAGCCGTACCTACGCCCGCACCGGGCCGCCCTGATCGGGGCGACCACCTTGGCGGTGCTGGCGACCCTGACCGCCGTGGTCATCCCGCTGCTGATCGCGCGCATCATCGACGGCCCCATCGCGCACCGCGATTTCGGCGGCATCGTGGCGCCCGTCCTGCTGGTGCTGCTGCTCGGCATGCTGGAGGCGTTCGGCATCTGGGGCAGGCGCTGGCTGGTCTCCAAGCCCGCCACCGCCTTCGAGATCACGTTGCGCGCCAAGATCTTCCGCAAGCTGCAGACGCTGGCGATCGGGCGTCACGACGCGTGGGAGTCGGGCCAGCTGCTCTCGCGCGCCGTCGACGACCTGGCCACCATGCGGCGCTTCGTCGCGTTCGCCGGACCGTTTCTGGTGATCCACATCGTGGTGATCCCGATCGGCCTGCTCGTGCTGTGCGCGCTGAGCTGGCGCGTCGGCCTGATCTTCGGCCTGATCTCGATCCCGCTGGTGTTCATCGCGACCGGCTTCGAGCGGCGCTACGCGGTGGCCTCGCGGCGCTCCCAGGATCAGTCCGGTGACCTGGCCACCACCGCGGAGGAATCCGTGCAGGGCGTGCGCGTTCTCAAGGCGTTCGGCCGCGGCCTGTTCTTCGGTTCGCGATTCACCGCCCAGTCGCGCGAGCTGCAGCAGACCGAACTGCTGAAGGTGCGACTCGACGCCAAACTCTGGTCGGCGATGATGGGCCTGCCGCAGCTGGCCATCGCCTTCGCACTCGGCTACGGCGGCTACGCGGTGGCGCACGGCACGATGACGCTCGGCACCCTGGTCGCGTCCATCACGCTGGCGACCTTCCTGCAGTGGCCGATCATCTGGACCGGCTTCCTGCTCGCCGAGCTGAACGACGCGCGCACCGCGGCCGACCGCTACTGGGAGATCATCGACACCCCGGTGGATATCACCGATCCCGCCGATCCGGTGCGGCTGCCCGAGCACATCGTGGGCGAGTTGACCTTGGACGGCGTGCGTTTCGCGTTCCCGCGCGGCGAGGACGAAAGCAAAGACCCGACGCCGGACGCGGAACGCGAAGTGCTGCACGACGTCTCGCTGAAGGTCCGGCCCGGCGAGACGGTGGCCCTGGTCGGCGCGACGGGCAGCGGAAAGACCGCCCTGCTCAACCTGATTCCGCGGCTCTACGACGTGACCGGCGGTGTGATCACCATCGACGGCATCGACATCGCCTCGATGCGGGTGTCGGACCTGCGCTCGCTGGTGACGGTCGCGTTCGAGGAGCCGGTGCTGTTCTCGGCCAGCGTGCGCGAGAACGTCGCCCTCGGCGACCCGGAGGCCACCGACGAGGACGTGCGCCGCGCGCTGGACATCGCCCAGGCCACGGATTTCGTGGACAAGCTGCCGTGGGGTCTCGACACCAGGATCGGCGAGCAGGGCCTGAGTCTGTCCGGCGGCCAGCGGCAACGACTGGCCCTGGCCCGCGCGGTACTCGGCCGCGCGAGCGCCGGTGACCGTACCCGGATCATGGTGCTCGACGATCCGCTGTCGGCGCTGGACGTGGAAACCGAGGAACGGGTGCAGGAACGGTTGCGCACCGTGCTGGCAGGCGCGACAACGCTGCTCGTCGCACACCGGCCCTCCACCGCGGCGCTGGCCGATCGGGTGGCGTTGCTCGCCGAAGGTCGCATCGTCGCCGAGGGCAGCCACGACCAGCTGCTGCGCACCAGCGCCCGCTACCGCGAACTGATGGGAGGGGAATCGTGAACGCGACCGAGACCGTGCCGAAAGACGCGGCGAGCGAGCCGGATTCGGCGGCGCGCGACGAGGTCGCCGATTGGCGCGGCATCGCCAGCGAGGACAAAGAGGTCACCCAGACCGGAAACCTGGTGCTGGCCGGACGATCCAGGCGATTGCTGCTCGATCTGGCGCGCCCGTACCGCAGGCTCGCGGTGCTGGCGCTGGTGCTGATCGTGGTGGACAACGCCGCCACCGTGTCGGCGCCGCTGTTCGTCGCCTACGGGCTCGACACCGGTATTTCCGAAGGCGCCAAAGGCAATTGGACGCCGCTGGCGCTGACCGTTGCGGGCTACCTCGGTGCGGTCGGCATCAGCGTGGTCACCACCTTCAGCTTCCTGCGGGTCTCGGGCAGGCTCAGCCAGAGTGTGCTGTTCGACCTGCGCGTGCGGCTGTTCGGGCACATGCAGCGGCTCAGCGTGAGCTTCCACGAGAAGTACACTTCGGGCAAGGCGGTGGCCCGGCTCACCGGCGACATCGAAACCCTCCAGGAGCTGCTGGAGAGCGCGCTGAATCAGGCGCTCAGCGCGATCCTCTCGGTGGTCACCATCGCGGTGCTGCTCGTCTACCTGGACCAGACGCTCGCGGCGATCGTGCTCGTCGGTTTCGTGCCGCTGGCGCTGGTGACCAGATGGGCGCAGCGCAGGCAGCGGGCGGGCTACCGGCGCACCCGCGGCGCGATCGCCAAGGTGGTCGTGCAGTTCGTCGAGTCCATGGGCGGCATGCGTGCGGTGCAGGCGTTCCGCCGCGAGCAGCGCAACGAGGCGGTGCTCGCGATCGAGGACGCGGAGTACCGGACGGCGACCACCGCCGCCATGCGCGGCATGGGCGATTACGCCGGGCTCACCCGGCTGCTCGGCAACCTCACCACGGTGATCGTCATCGTGGTCGGCGCGTGGCAGGTCATCGAGGGCAACCTCGCCGTCGGCGTGCTCGCGGCCTACCTGCTCTACCTCAACGAGTTCTACGGCCCGCTCGACGAACTCGCCCAGGTGTTCAACTCCTACCAGTCCGCCGCGGCGGCGCTGGAGAAGATCTCCGGCGTGCTGGAGGAGGAGCCCTCGGTGCCGGAACCGAAGGATCCGGTGCCGGTGGGCAAGGCCGCCGGTGCGGTGCGCATGGACGAGGTGTGGTTCGGCTACGACTCCGCGCCCGGTCCCGAGGCGCTCGACGCGGCGACCGCGGCGGGGCGCGGGCCGGTGCTTCCCGAGTTCTCGCTGGAGCTTCCGGCCGGGCAGGTGATCGCCCTCGTCGGCGCGACCGGCGCGGGCAAGTCGACCCTGGCCAAACTGCTGACCAGGTTCTACGACCCGTCCGGGGGCACGGTCACGCTGGACGGGATCGACCTGCGCCGGATCTCCGACGCGGACCTGCGGCGCAACGTCGTCATGGTCACCCAGGAGTCCTACCTGTTCTCCGGGTCGGTCGCCGACAACATCCGCCTCGGCAGGCCGGACGCCACCGATGCCGAGGTGCACGCGGCGGCTCGCGCGGTCGGGCTGTACGACTTCGTCATGCAACTGCCGGAGGGTTTCGGCACCGACGTGCGCAAGCGCGGCGGCAGGCTCTCGGCGGGGCAGCGGCAGTTGGTCGCGTTCGCCAGGGTGTTCCTCGCGGATCCGGCGGTCATCGTGCTCGACGAGGCCACCTCCAGCCTCGACATCCCCAGCGAACGGCTGGTTCAGCGGGCGCTGGAGACGGTCTTGCGTGACCGCACGGCCGTGATCATCGCGCACCGGCTGTCCACCGTGGCGATCGCGGACCGCGTGCTGGTGCTCGAACAGGGCCGGATCGTCGAGGACGGTGCTCCCGCCGAGCTGATCGAGGGCAGCGGCCGGTTCGCCGGACTGCACGCCGCATGGCGCGAGTCACTCGTGTGATGCCCGCGGTGTTCGCGACGGGCCCGGAGGAGGTAGCGCAGCGTGACCACGCGGGGACCCGCGAGCGCCGCAAAAAATCAGCGTGCCGGGGTTTTTCGCTTACGGTAGATACGTGACCAATCCAGCCCCCGCCCCCGACAGCAAACCGGCGGCACCTCGGTGGCCGGCGATTCTGACGTGGCGCGCGCACAACGCGACACGGATGGAGTCGGTACGCGTGACGCTGAACGGCAACCGCATCCGCGCCGCCGGTCGCATGATCGGCGGCGCGTGCGAGGACCACCCCGCCTTCAGCGCGTCCTACGACCTGGTCACCGACGAGAACGGCGCCACGAAACGACTGTCGCTGCGCACGACCACCGCGGCGGGCGAGCGGCACGCCTCGATCGCCAGGGACGAGGAGAACTACTGGCTGGTCGACGCGGGCGGCAGCCACGTCCGCTCCACCTTCGCGGGTGCGCTCGACGTGGACGTGGTGCTCAGCCCGTTCTTCAACACCCTGCCGATCCGGCGCTACGGACTCCAGCACGCGGTGGAGGACGTGCAAGTGCCTGTGGTGTACGTGCGCCTGCCCGACCTGCTGGTTCAGGAGGCCAGCCTGATCTACAGCAGCGCCGCCGACGGCATCAGCGTGCTGTCGCCGGTCTCCAGCGCGACGGTCACCGTCGACGACGAAGGTTTCCTGCTGGACTACCCGGGGCTCGCCGAACGCATCTGAACACCGTGGTCTCCGACTGAAGGTGACTCCCACGCCGTCAGACGGACTGAATGTCACCTTCGGCCGGAATATGTCCGGTCGCGGTGGGGGTGGTCATACGGTTGTGATCACGCCGCCGCGCTGGCCGGCTTCGTGCAGTCGCTCCAGCCAGGCGTGATCGCCCGGGCGGATGTCGGTGATCTCCCAGCGTTGCGCGGTCTCGTAGGCGTTCCTTGCGTCGTGGCCCGCGCGGGTCAGGTCGGCGAGCGAACCGTTCTCGGCCAGGGTGTCGCGGGCCGCGCCGAGCACCGTCAGCGCTTCCTCCAGCACCGCGAGGAGGGCGTCGGCGTTCGGTTCGCAGATCGCGCGGACCAGCTCCGGCGCGGTCGCGGCCACCCGGGTGCCGTCGCGAAAGGACCCCGCGGCCAGGCCCAGCGCGAGCGGGCCGCCGCCCGAGCCCGCGACGGCCAGCGCCTCGGCGAGCACATGCGGCAGATGCGAGATCCGCGCGACCGCCCGGTCGTGTTCCTCGGCGACCACCGGCACCACCACCGACCCGCAGTCCAGCGCCAGCCCGGCCACCCGCCGCCACGGATCCGCGTGCGTGCCGGGATCGACGCCGACCGCCCACACCGCGCCGCGGAACAAATCGGGATCGGTGGCCGCCCAACCGGATTCGGAGGTACCGGCCATCGGATGCCCGCCGACGTAGCGCGCGCCCAATCCGTGCTTGTGCACCGCCGCGGCGACCGGCGCCTTCACGCTCACCACGTCGGTCAGCATGCAGTCGGGCGCGAAGGTGGCCACCGAGGACAGGATGTGGTCGACCGCGGGCATCGGCACCGCGATCACGATCAGCGCGTCCTCGGCCGCGGCGCGTGCGAGCACGCCGGGCAGGTCGTCGTCGACGTCGAAACCGGCGGTCCGCGCGGCCGCTACCCCGGACTGCGATCTGTTGTAGCCGAAAGCCACATAGCCCGCCGCCGCGGCGGCGCGCAGCAGGGAACCGCCGATCAGGCCCGTCCCGAGGACACACACCGGTGCTTTCTGGTCGCGAGTCACCGGAACAGATTCGCATACGACTTCAACATTTGAGCTCGAGCCGACTACCGTTGCGGCCATGGCAGCACAGCGCTCGGGCACGAACAGGGCGGCGTCGGAAGATTACGACGACGTGGAAGGGTTCGCAGTGGCGGTTGTCCGCGAAGAAGGCAAATGGCGGTGTAGTCCGTTGAGCCAGGCGGCGCTCACCGATCTGTCCGTCGCGGAAAGCGAGCTGAAGGCATTGCGCAGCTCAGGGGCGGTCTTCGGGCTGCTGGACATCGATGACGAGTTCTTCATCGTGCTCCGGCCCGCGCCGAGCGGCACCAAGATGCTGGTCTCGGATGCCACGGCCGCGATCGACTACGACATCGCCGCCGATGTGCTCGAGGCCTTGAATATCGAAATCCCCGATATCGATCCCGACGAACTGGACGACGTCGAGCCGTGGGAAGAGGGCGATCTCGCCGTGCTCGCCGACTTGGGCCTGCCCGAGCCGGTACTGAGCGTGATTCTCGCCGAGACCGACCTGTACCCGGACGAGCAGCTCGGCATGATCGCCCAGCGCCTTGGCTTCGCCAACGAACTCTCGGCGGTACTGGACAAGCTGCCGCGGTGATCGCGGTACGCGCATGAGCGAGCGTTGCGAGCGAATCATGTGCCAGCGTGCCTCGCACATGCCGGAGCCGAGCGCCAGCGAGGCGCGGGCATGAGTGTGCTGCCCGAGAATCCGCTCGTATCCGACGTCGCGATGATGCGCGCCGCGCTCGACGCGGCCGCGGCCGCCGACCCGCGCGATGTGCCCGTCGGCGCGGTGGTCTTCGATGCGTCCGGTCGCGAGTTGGCCCGCGCCGCCAATGCGAGGGAGGCGCTCGGCGACCCGACC
>NZ_BDBP01000094.1 GCF_001613045.1 Nocardia lijiangensis NBRC 108240
CGGCCGGGAGGAACGCGGCGCCCGCCGCCGTCAGCCGCACCCGGCGGCTGGTGCGCTCGAACATTTTTGCGCCGAGTTCCCTTTCCAGGCGCGCGATTTGGTGACTGAGGGCGGACTGCACGACCAGGCACCGTTCGGCGGCGCGGGTGAAGCTGTTCGTCTCGGCGACGGCGACGACGTAGCGCAGCTGCTGAAGCTCCATGGATCGATCTTGAATCACGATTGATGCGGTGACAAACATGTATTGGATTCATAGATCGATCTCGGCTGAGATCGGGAGTATGAAAAGTCCAGCAGCGCAGCGGGTTTCCTTGCCCGCGGGTACGGGTGCACGCCACGGCACGCTGTCGCTCACCGTCCTGACGGCGCTCGCCCCCGCCGCGTGGGGGACGACCTACGTCGTCATCACCGAGCTTCTCCCGCACGGACATCCGCTGTTCGCGGGACTCGTGCGTGCGCTGCCCGCGGGCCTGATCGCGCTGGCGATCACCCGGACGCTGCCGCGCGGCGCGTGGTGGGGCAAGGCCGCGGTGCTCGGCGTGCTGAACATCGGCCTGCTCACCGCGCTGTTGTTCGTCGCGGCCGAACGCCTGCCTGGCGGCGTCGCCGCGACCCTCGCGGCGGCCCAGCCGCTCGTCGTCGCCCTGCTGGCCGTGGTCGTCCTGCACGAGCGTCCGTCCGCGTGGCGCCTCGCCTGGGGAGCGTCCGGCGTGGCAGGCGTCGGCTTGGTGGTGCTCGGGCCCGCGGCCGCACTCGACGCCACCGGGATCGCGGCGGGCCTCGGCAGCGCGGCTTCGCTGGCGCTCGGGCTGACGCTCACCAAGCGGTGGGGACGCCCCGCCGACGTCGGCCCCACCGCGTTCGCGGGCTGGCAACTCGCCGCGGGCGGTCTGTTCCTGATGCCCGTCACGTTTCTCGTCGAGGGGCCGCCGCCCGCGATCGACCCGGCCGCAGCGCTCGGCTACCTCTGGCTGAGCCTGGTCGGCGGCCTGATCGCCTATGTCCTGTGGTTCCGCGGCATCGCCACCTTGCCCGTCACCTCGGTCGCGGTGCTGGTTCTGCTTTCGCCGCTGGTCGCCGCGGTGCTCGGCGCCGTCCTGCTCGGCCAGACGCTCGGCCCGATCCAGCTCGCCGGGTTCGGGCTCGCACTCGCCGCGATCGTCGCGGGACAGCTGCCCGCGCCGACTCGCTCACCCCACGCTGTTGCATCACGCATCCTCGAAGGAACACCTCGATGAAGTTCGCCATCCTCGACGAGGTCGAGAACCCGTCCGGCAGTAAACATTTCACCGTCGGCAACTAGACCGAAGAGCTGGGGCGCACCAACGCGCCGATCGACAGAAGGAAGAGATGAAGCGAATTCTCGGTATCTTGGCCGCGTCGGCCTGCCTCGTCGGGACAGCGCTGGTGCCCGCGGGCCGGGCGGCGGCCGACAGTCCGGTGTTTCCCGGCACGATCACCCTGCCCGCCGGGTTCCGTCCGGAGGGTATTGCGATCGGCGTGTTGCCGGTGGCCTACTTCGGTTCGATGGCAGACGGTTCCCTCTACCGTGCCGACTTGGTGACCGGGCAGGGCGACATCCTGAGCCGCGGGCCGGGGACGCCAGCGCTCGGCCTCCAGATCGATCACCGGGGCCGGTTGTTCGTCGCGGGCGGCACCGGGGGAGACGTCCGCGTTGTGGACGCCTGGACGGGTGCGGTACTGGCGAACTACCAATTCGCCACGCCGCCGGACACTTTCGTCAACGACGTGGTCCTCACCCCCACCGGCGCGTGGTTCACCGACTCGCGCACACCCGTGCTGTATCACCTGCCCCTCGGCCCCGACGGTGCGCTGCCCGCCCCGGAAGCGGTACAGCGGCTGCCGCTGACCGGCGACATCGCTTATGTACCTGCGGCATTCAACGCCAACGGCATCGTGCGCACGCCCGACGGAACGGGACTGATCATCGTGCAGTCGGTGACCGGCCTGCTGTTCCGCGTCGATCTGGCGACGGGCGCGACGCGGCAGCTCGATCTCGGTGGCGAGGCGCTTCCCGACGGCGACGGACTGCTGGTGGAGGGCAGCACACTGTATGTCGTGCAGAACCGGCGCAACGCGATCGCCGTGATCACGCTCGACCCCGCGGGCACGACAGGCACGGTCGTGCGGCGGATCACCGACCCGCGCTTCGACGTACCGGCCACGGTCGCGGCGTTCGGCGGACGCCTCTATCTGCCGAACGCCCGCTTCGACACCCCGCCCGAGCCGACCACCTCGTACGACGCCGTCGCGGTCGACCGCCCCTGAGGGGGCTGGGGGATTGCCGGTTCCGTGTGTCGGGTCGAGTTGTCGGAGGGCGGTGGTAGAGAAGTCCCATGGCTTTGAACTGGAAACTGGTCATCGACAGCAAGGACGCCGCCGCGCTCGCCGACTTCTGGGCCGCGGCCCTGGAATACGAGGTGGAAGACCCCAGCGCGCTCATCGAGCAACTACTGAACGCCGGTCACCTCGGCGCGGACGCGGTCGTCGAGCATCGGGGCCGCAAGATCTTCCGGGGCTACGCCGCCATTCGCCACCCCGACGATCCCTTCGACACAACCAGCGGTATCGGCCAGGGCAGGCGACTGCTCTTCCAGGACGTACCCGACGAGAAGTCCGGCAAGAACCGCCTGCACATCGACGTGCACAGCGCACCGGGCGACCTGGACGGGCTCGTGGCCCGGCTGGAGGGGCTCGGCGCGACCCGCGTCCGCGAGATCGACAAGGGACCGGCCGGGCACTGGTGGATCATGCGCGACCCGGAGGGCAACGAGTTCTGCGCCGCATAGTTCGCCGAGGCGATCGGTGACGGCGTCCGGATGCGGTGCGGCTCAGTGCAATACGTACCGGCTGGTGGGGACCACGTCGATGTCGCGGTCGGCGCCGAACGTGGCAACGCTGGCCATCATGCGCTGGATGCGCCGGGTCAGCTCGGCGGGGTCGCCGCCGCTGCCGTAGAAGGCATGCGGGTCGCGCAGCGCCTCCAGCGGGAACAGTTCCTCGACCACCGCGGCCACGTCCGGAGCGGTGTCGGTGACGGCTTCGAGGACGCGGTTCTGCACGTAGCCGAAGGTGGCCTGGGTGGCGATGGCGACTTCGGTGTGGCGGTTGCGCCACCGGTCGAGCCATTCGTCGTACGGCAGTTCCGGCGGCCTGCGCAGGAACGCGATATTGGCGAGGCCGGGAGTGCGCGCGCCGATAGCCACCCGCGGCGGCGGCAGCGGTGTCCTGACCTCGACCCGCCAGCCCTCGCAGCGCTCGCTGACGCGTCCGAGCGCGGCGAGCACGGCGGCGCGGTCGCAGCCTGCCGAGGACGCGAGGGCGAGCACGGCGTCGACCGGCGGGTCGAAGGTCGTCAACCGAAGCATCGCCTCGGCCACGTCGGCGTCGGAGATGTTCAGCCGCACGGACTCGGCGCCCGCGGCGACCAGTTCCCGCGTCAGCCGAGCGTCGCGCAGGTCGCCGGCACCCCAGAGCGCGAAGATCAGGTCTTCCTGCACTGCACCACCACCTTGTAGAACAGGTTCTAGTACGGCGAGTGTAGGCGGTGGAGGACGCTCAGCGCGGCAGCAGGGTGATTCGGGCGTTCTGGGCCGGGCTGAGGCCGGTGTGGTAGCGGCGCGGGGGTTCGATGGGGCCGGGCGCCGCTTGGATGCGGCGCTGCTCGAGCACGGTCCGGAAGAGGATGCGGGCTTCCGCGAGGGCGAACTGCGCGCCGAGGCAGCGATGCGGACCGGCGCCGAAGGTCAGCCAGGTGTGGCCGTTCGGCCGCTCCTCGAGGAAGCGTTCCGGGCGGAAGACCATCGGATCCGGGTAGTGCCTGGGTGATTCGTGAATGAGCAGGATCGGGACGATGACGATGGCGCCCTTGGGAATGTGCACGCCGTTGATCACGGTGTCGCGGAGTGCGCGCCGCCCGGTGAACGGGGACACCGGCCGCAGCCGCATCGTTTCGGCGACCACGGCGTCGAGGTACGCGTCGAGCCGCGCGCTGTCGCCCGCGTCGGCCGCCGCATCCAGTTCGGCCATGGCCTGCGGGTGGCCTGCCAGCATGGCGGCGATCCAGCCCAGCGTGATGGCGGTGGTTTCGTAGGCGCCCAGCAGGATGCCGCGCATATTGCGGGCCAGCGCGGCGTCGTCGTGCTGATCCAGTTCGGTGCCGACGTACCGTGACAGCACGTCTTTCCGCTCGTTCTGCTCCCCGGGCGCGGCGCGGCGCGCGGCGATCTCCTCGATGATGACGGCGTCGACCTCGGACTGGCGGCGACGCAGCGGCGGGTAGGGCACCGTATAGCCGCCGATCAGCGGGGTGAGCAAGGTGACGGCGAGAAAGCCGCGGCTTTCGATCTCCCCGAACCATCGGCTCACCGCCTGCTTCAGCCGGTCCCTGCGGGCCGGGGCCACATCGCCGAAGACGACGCCGAGCAGCACGCCGATGGCCAGGTCGTAGCCCGCTTTCAGGAACTCGAACGGTGTGCCGATCGGCCAGGAGGGCAGTTCGCGCCGAACCACTTCCACCATGAGATCTTCGTAGGATCGAAGCGCCTTGCTCTGGAACGGCGGAGCGAACAGCCTGCGTTCACGGCGGTGCTCGTCGCCGTCGAGGAAGATCAACGTCTGCTTGCCGAACATCTGGTCGTGGCTGGAGAACCGGCTCAGCACCTGCCCGACCGAGAAGTCGTCGTGATTGGCGAAAAGGTCTCGCACATCGTCCATGTCGTGGGTGACCAGCATGGCCGGGAATCCGGGCGGCGTGACGACGAACCGTTCCCCGAGCTCCAGCAAGGGGGAATCATGCGTGCCGGGTCGCATCAATCCACCGATCTGCCCGAGGTGGCGGGTGCGTAGCCGGGGGAGTGCGCGCAGCGATACCGAGGGGTGTGACACCCAGCCATCCTGATTGCTGTCCGGCCGACTTGCAAACGCGAAACAGCCGCGGCGGCAAGGAGAATCGCGTGGCCGATGCCCCCATTTTCAGGGGCTCACAAGGATTGCTTCGATCTCGAGAGACCCGGCAGGAAGCATCGTGACGGCTATATTGTTGGCGCTGTCGGTAGCAATGCGCCGCCTGTCGCTCCTTGTTCGCCAGGGGCGGCGGGACCGGCTCCCATCTCGGGTTTCACCGTTAGAGGAAGTAGTTCGTGCTCAACACTTTCGTCGACACACTGTTCGCTCGGGTCGAGAACCGGCCGGGCGAGCTGGTGTATCGATTCTTGGACAGCGGTGATGTCGACGGTGTCGTCCGCGAAATGACGTACGCCGACCTCGGCGTCCGCGCTCGGGCGATCGGTGCCGCACTACAGGATTCGACGCCGCGGCGGGCGCTGCTGCTGTACTCGGCGGGCCCCGAGTTCGCCGAGGCGTTCTTCGGATGCCTGGTGGCCGGCGTGATCGCTGTTCCCGCGCCGCTGCCCGAATGGGAGCACCGGTCGCTGCGCAGGCTGCGGCGGATGGTGGCGCACGCCGAGGTCGACGTGGTGCTTGCGCCGCGGCGGGTCGTCGCGGACGCGGCCGCGTTGTGCGCGGAGATACCCGAGCTGGCGGGGATGCGGTGGCTGGCCACCGACGAGATCGAGGGCGACGACGCATCGCGGTGGCGGGAGCCGGATCTCGGTCCGGATTCGGTCGCGTTCATCCAGTACACCTCCGGCTCGACCAGTGCGCCGCGCGGCGTGCTGCTCACCCACGGGAACCTGCTGCACAACCAGGCGGCGATCGCCGCGGGGCTCGGCCACGACCGCGCGCTGGCCGAGTCGTGGGACGGGGCCCTGTTCGCCAGCTGGCTGCCGATGTACCACGACATGGGACTCATCGCGCCGCTGCTGCACACCGTCTACCTCGGCGGGAATTCGGTGCTGATGTCGCCGCTGCATTTCCTGCAGCGGCCCGAGCGGTGGCTGCAGGCGATCTCGGCCTACCGCGCCCACACCAGCGGCGGCCCCAATTTCGCCTACGAACTGTGTGTGCGCCGGATCGCACCGGAGCAGATCGATCGGCTCGACCTGAGCTCGTGGCGGGTCGCGTTCAACGGCTCCGAACCGGTGCGTGCCGCGACGGTGCGGCGATTCGCCGAGACCTTCGGCCGGGCCGGGTTCCGCGCCGAATCGCACCAGCCGGTTTACGGTTTGGCCGAAGCCACCCTGATCGTGACCGCGCCGTCCACCGCCGCGACGCCGACGATCCTCGACGCGGCGGGGCGTGCCGCCGCCGGAAACCGCGCTCGCGGTACCGAGTTGGTCGGTGTCGGCAAGCCGTCCGAGGGGATGTCGATCGCGATCGTCGACCCCGGCAGCGGCGCCGAACACGCCGCCGGGGACGAAGGCGAGATCTGGGTCGCCGGAGACAGCGTGGCCGCCGGATATTTCCGGGACGAACAGGCCACCGCCGAGGTGTTCGGGGCGCGACTACCCGGTGACGACCGGCGCTTCCTCCGCACCGGGGATCTAGGATTCCTTTCCGGCGGAGAGCTTTTCGTCACCGGCCGCCGCAAGGACCTGTTGATCGTCGACGGGCGCAATCACTATCCGCAGGACATCGAGGCGACCGTCGAAGCGGCGCACGAGGCCGTCCGGGCGGGTTGTGTCGCGGCGTTCTCCGTCGACGTCGGGGTGGACGGGGAGCAGCCGGTCGTGGTGGCCGAGGTGCGCGGCGAGGACCCCGGCGAGCGGGCCACGATCGAGGGTGCCGTGCGAGCTGCGGTGGCGACCGAGCACGGGCTGGCGCTCGCGGCGGTGCTGCTGATCCGGCCGGGAACCATCTTCAAGACCAGCAGCGGAAAGATCCAGCGTTCGGCGTGCCGGGCGGCGTATCTGTCCGGCGAGTTGCTCGCGCTGTCGGCGGGTCCGATGCGGTCGCCGGAGGACGAACTCGAGGACTACGAGGCGGACACCGAGAGCGTGGAGTCCACGGAGGGATCCGCGGCGGAGCCGTCCGCGGAGGCGATCCGGTCCTGGCTGGTGACGGCGATCGCGCGGCAGGCGGCGCTGGACCCGGAACGCATCGATGCGCATCGGCCGATGGTCGAATTCGGTTTGGGATCCGCCGATCTGGTCGAGATGGTGGTCGACCTGTCGGATTTCGTCGGGCGCTTCCTCGACACCAATCTGTTGTTCGACCATCCCACGATCGACGGGGTGGCCACGGCACTGGCCCCCGCCGCGTCGAACGAGCCTGCCGCGGTCGGTTCGGCGGAGGTCGAGGCCGATGCCGTCCCCGGCGAGGACGCCGACGACGACGCGATCGCGATCCTATCGATGTCCTGCCGATTCCCGGGCACCGCCGATTCGCCCGAGGCGCTGTGGCGGCTGCTGGACGGCAACGGTGACGCGCTCACCGAGGTCCCCGAGGGCCGCTGGGATATCGACGGGCTCTACGACCCCGACACCTCCGCGACCGGTAAGGCGTACACCTTCCGCGGCGGATACGTCGACGGCATCGACCGTTTCGATGCCGCCTTCTTCGGTATCGGCCCGCGCGAGGCCGCCGTGATGGATCCGCAGCAGCGCGTGATGTTGCAGCTCAGCTGGGAGGCGATCGAGCGCTCGGGCCGCGATCCGCGCACCCTGCACGGCAGTGCGACCGGCGTCTATCTCGGCGTGTACAGCACCGGCTATCTGGCCGACGCCGCACCGGAACAGCTGAACGGCCAAGTCGGAACCGGGCTTTCGCCGAGTGTGGCGTCCGGCCGGATCGCCTACACGCTGGGGCTGCACGGCCCGGCGGTCACTTTGGACACGGCCTGCTCCTCGTCGATCGTCGCGGTGCATCTGGCGATGCAGGCACTGCGCGCGGGGGAGTGCGATCTGGCCCTTGCGGGCGGCGCCACGCTGCTGATGTCGCCGACCGCCCATATCGAACTGTGCCGGTTGGGTGTGCTGTCGCCGACGGGCCGGAGCGCCCCGTTCTCCGCCGACGCCGATGGGACGGTGTGGGCCGAGGGCGCAGGTCTGCTGCTGTTGAAGCGTCTCGGGGACGCCCGCCGCGACGGGGACCGGGTGCTCGCGGTCATTCGCGGGTCCGCCGTCAACCAGGACGGCCGCAGCCAGGGGCTGAGCGCCCCGAACGGCGCGGCCCAGGAACAGGTGCTGCGCTCGGCGCTGCGAGTGGCGGGTCTGGCGCCGCACGACATCGACTATGTCGAGGCGCACGGCACGGGCACCGCGCTCGGGGATCCGATCGAGGCGCGCGCGCTGTCGCGGGTGTTCGGGCCCGGCCGCGACCCGCTTCGGCCGCTCGGCATCGGATCGCTGAAATCCAATGTGGGACACACCCAGGCCGCGGCGGGCGTGGGCAGCATCGTCAAATTGGTGCTCGCACTGCACCACGAACGAATCCCCGCCACCCTGAACGCCTCCGTGCCGTCACCGCAGATCGACTGGGAGAACAGCGGTCTGGCGGTGCAGGCTGAGCCGATGCCGTGGCACCGCGGCGACCGGCCGCGCCGCGCCGGTGTGAGTGCCTTCGGGCTCAGCGGCACGAACGCGCACGTCATCCTCGAGGAGGCGCCACCCGAGCCGGCGGCCGTGCCGGCTGCGACGAACGACGACCGGAGAGTTGCGCTGCTGCCGATTTCGGCCCGCAGTGAGGCGTCGCTGCACGGTCAGGCCGAACGGCTGCTGGACACGGTGCTCGCCGATCCGCGCCTGCGACCGGGGCCGGTCTCGCGCGCGCTGGCGTTGCAGCGCACGCAGTTCGAGCGGCGCGCCGTCGTGGTGGCGGGCGACCGCGACGAGATGGTGGGTGCGCTCCGCGATCTGGTGGAGGGCCGGTCGTCGGCGAACGTCGCCGTCGGCGCCGGTCCGGTGCTCACCAACGGCAAGACCGCCTTCGTGTTCCCCGGACAGGGCACGCAGTGGGTCGGCATGGCGCGCGACATGCTCGCCCGCTCGGAGGAGTTCCGCGCCGAATTCGAACAGTGCGACAAGGCTTTCGGCGCGCATATCGGCTGGTCGCTGGTGGACAGGCTGACCACCATGACCGCCGCCGACCTCGCCGATTTTCCCGTCGTGCAGCCGCTGCTGTTCGCGACCATGGCGGCGCTCGCGGCCACCTGGCGGGCGGCGGGCGTCACCCCGGACGCGGTGATCGGCCACAGCCAGGGCGAGATCGCCGCCGCCTACTGCGCCGGTGTCATCGAATTGAGCGATGCCGCACGGATCGTCGTCACGCGCAGCCGCCTGATGCAGGCCATCACCGCACCGGGTGCGATGGCGATGATCGGCCTGCCCGAGGCCGAGGTGCGCACGAGGCTGGCCGATTTCGGCGGCCGGGTGTCGATCGCGGCGGTCAACGTGCCGCGTTCGACGGTCGTCGCGGGTGAGCAGGCGGCGGTCGAGCAGCTACTGGCCGAGCTGGACCGCGCGGGAATCTACACGAGGCTCGGTGCGTCCGGTCCCGGTTTCGCCGGGCACTGCGGGCTGATCGAGTCCATCCGCGATCCGCTGACCGAGGCGCTCGCCGACCTGACCGCGGATTCGCCTGTGACGCCGTGGTATTCGACGGTGACGGGGGAACCGATGACGGCCGACCCGATCGAACCCGGCTACTGGTATCGGAACGCGCGCGAGACCGTGCGGTTCGCGGCCACGGTCGAGCGCATGATCGCCGACGGGTTCCGGTATTTCGTCGAACTCGGCGTGCACCCGTCGCTGACCGCGGCCGTGCGGACGGTCTCGGAGGAGCTCGCGCGCGAGGTGGTGGCCGTCGGCTCGCTGGTGCGGGACCAGGATGGACCCACCTGCTTGGCCAGGGCGCAGGCCGAGCTGTACGTCGCGGGCCACGAACTCGACTGGACCCGGCTGGTTCCCGAGCACGGGCGGGTCGACCTGCCCACTTACGCCTTCGACGAGCGACGATTCTGGACCGACCCCGTCCACCGCGACAGCGGCTCGCTCGGGCTCGAGGATATCGCCCATCCCATTCTGGGTGCCATTGTGCCGCAGCCGGATTCGGATGGGATCACCCTGACCGGACGGCTCTCGCGCAGGCAGCAGCCGTGGGTGGCCGATCACGCGGGACCCGCCGCGGTGCTGGTGCCCGGCGCGGCACTGGTCGAACTGGCCGTGCGCGCCGGTGACGAGGTGGGCAGCCCGGCCCTGCGGGAGCTGGTGTTGCGCGCTCCGATGCTCGTCCCCGAGCGCGGAGCTCTGCAGATCCAGACGGTGGTCGGTGGCGCCGACGCCGACCGTCGCGCCGTGCGCATCTACGCCCGCGCCGAACACGACCCGGATGCCCAGTGGACGCTGCATGCCGAGGGCACGCTGGCCGCGGAGTCCGAACCTGTTCCGGCGCGAGTCGACTCATCCGCGTGGCCGCCAGTGGACGCGGTGCGCATCGACGTCGACGACCTGTACACCCAGCTGTTCGCGCGCGGGCACCACTACGGTCCGCTGTTCCGGGCGATGCGGGCGGCGTGGCGCCGTGACGACGAGATCTTCGTCGAGGTCGAGCTCGCCGAGGCCGCTCACGCCGATGCCGCGAAATTCGGTATTCATCCGGCCTTGCTGGACGCCGCGTTGCACGCCACCGCGCTGTTCGCCGCCGACAGCGAGAACGCCCTGCTGCCTTTCGTGTGGACCGATGTCGCGCTGTGGGCCTCCGGCGCCACCGCGCTGCGCGTTCGGCTCACCCGATCGGGGCCCGACGCCGTCGGCATGGTCGCGACCGATCGGACCGGACAACCGGTGGTGTCGGTGGGTTCGGTGCTGTCGCGTCCGGTCGCCGCCGCACAGTGGGATGCCGCCGCGCTCGCACCCGCGTACCGCCGACTGTTCCGAATGGAGTGGTCGGACCTAGCGCTGCCCGCGCCGGACCGCACGCTCACGGTGGGCGAGTGGAACTCGGCCGGCCCCGAGGTCCGCGACGCGATCGTGCTGCGGGTGCCCGAAGGCGATTCGCCGAGCCAGGTGCACGACATCGCGCAGCACATCCTGGCCGCGCTGCAAAATCTGCTGTCCGACAGCCGATTCGAGCGCACGACGCTGGTCGTCCGTACTCGCCGGGCGGTGACGCTGCCAGGCGAGGACAGGCCGGACCCGGCGGGCGCGGTCGTGTGGGGATTGGTGCGCTCCGCGCAGTCGGAGAATCCCGGCCGGATCGTGCTGATCGATGCGGCCGACCCCGAGGTGGATATCGTCGCGCTGCTCGCCTCGGGGGAACAGCAGCTGGCCGTGCGCGACGGTGTGGCCTGCGCGCCGCGGCTGGCGCGGCTGCCGGAGCAGGCGGGGCGGGCGCAGGAAGGCCGGGTCTCGCTCGGGGACGGCGCGGTGCTGATCACCGGAGCGCCCGGCCGTCTCGGTTCGGCGCTGGCCCGGCATCTGGCCGACGCCTACGACGCCCGGGATCTGGTGCTGGTCAGCCGCCGCGGTATCGACGGACCGGGCGGCGCCGCGTTGCGCGACGAGCTGGAAAGCCGCGGGGTGCGTGTGCGATTCGCGCGCTGCGATATCGGCGATCGGTCGGCGCTGGCGCGGCTGCTCGACGGTCTGCCGCTGGCCGGTGTGGTGCACGCGGCGTGCGTACTCGACGACAGCACCTTCGGCGCGTTGACCGCCGAGCAGCTCGATGCCGTGTTGCGCCCGAAAGTCGATGCGGCGCATCATCTGCACGAGCTGACGGCAGATCGGGAGCTGTCGATGTTCGTGCTGTTCTCCGCGGCGGGCGGCCTGTTCGGCACACCCGGCCAGGCCAACTACGCGGCGGCCAACGCCTATCTCGACGCGCTGGCGCTGCATCGCCGCTCGCTCGGACTTACCGCACAGTCGCTGGCCTGGGGCGCGTGGGAGGTCGATATGCACGACCACATGGCGCAGGCCGATATCCGGCGCATCTCGCGCGCGGGCATCCGCGCGTTCTCGGTGCCCGAGGGAATGGCCTGCTTCGATGCCGCGCTGCGGGTCGGTGATCCACTGCTGGTTCCTTTGCTGCTCGACACCGAGGTGCTGCGCCGCGCGCCCGCCGTCCCGCCGCTGCTGCGCGGACTCGTGCGCCGAGTGCCCCGGCGGGCCGTGGCCGACCGCGCGAGCGTCGACGTGGCGACGGGATCGCGCTTCGCCGAACGCGTGCGGGGTGTGCCGCGCGCGGAGGCCACCGCGCTGGCCATCGCCGCGCTCGCCGAATGGACCGGGGAGGTACTCGGCCACGCGGGCAGCGAAACGGTCGCGGCCGAGCAGAGTTTCCAGAGCCTCGGCCTCGACTCGTTGATGGCGGTGGAACTGCGCAACAAGGTGCGCGAGCACACCGGAATCTCCGTGCCGCTCGGCACGATTCTCGCCGAGCAGAGTCTTTCCGACCTCGCTGATCATCTCGTCGGCGAGGTGTGGCGGCAGGCCGACGGCGAGGGATCCGAGGCAGCGGCCGCCGAGGTACCCGAGGTCGAAGTGTTGCCGCTCACCCGGGACATGATGCGCCTGCTGCGCACCGAGCAACTCGGCATCCCGAGCGCGGCGCAGACCGGTGGCGTCGCCGTGCGGCCTGCCGCGCCGGTCACCCGGCCGCTGCTGGAGGAAGCGCTGGCGCGGCTGGCCCGACGGCATGCGGCGCTGCGCACCACGATTCGGGCCGGCGAGGAGCACGGGCGGCAGCTGGAGATCCGTCGCGAGCCCGGCGAACTGGCCGGTTGGCGCGACCTCGACCGGCTCGACGACACCGCGGTGCAGCAGTGCTTCGCGGAACTGATGGCACGGCCGTTCGACCTGGCCACGGGTCCGCTGTGGCGCTTCGAACTGCTCGACGCCGAATCCGGTGAGCAGGTCCTGCTTTTCGGCGCGCATCACAGCATGAGCGATGTGCAGTCGATGCTGTTGGTCGCCGGCGAACTCGCCGCGGAGCTGTCCGGCGCGCGGCTCGACGACACCGTGACCAACCGCGACATGCATCAGCTGCTCGCCGCGCAGTCGAGCGGGCGCGAGGATACGGAGACCGCGAAAACGCGGTGGCGCGAGGCTTTCTCCGGATCGCGCAGACTCGAGCTGACCATGGCGCATCCGCGTCCGGCCCGGCGCAGCTACGGTGCGGGATCGGTCGCGCTCGACCTGCCCGCCGGATTGCACGATCGCGTCGCGGACCGGGCCCGCGATCTCGGTATCACCCCGGCCGCGGTGTTCCTCGGCGCGCTGACCATCCTGCTGGCACGGCGCAGCCAGGTCGACAGGTTCGCGCTCGCGGTTCCGGTGGACACCCGCATGCACGCCGACGCGACCGACGCCGTCGGGTATTTCGGTGTGCCGGTGCCGTTCCCGGCGGCCGCGTCGTCCGGCGACCTCGTCGCCGATGTGCTGCGGCGCACCGGTGAGCGGCTGCGGAATCTGCTCGCGCCCGGTGCGGGTTTCGCCGACGTGCTGGCCGCGCTGGCCGCCGAGGGTCTGCACCGTGACAACGCGCCGATGATCGAGGTGTACTTCAACTACCTGCGCGCCAACGCCGCCGTCGCGCCTGCCGCGCTCGTTCCGGTGAGCACGGGCTACTCCGACCTCGACCTCATGGTCGCGGTGCTGCCCGATACCGGCCAGGTGTGGTTCACCTACAACAGCGACATCATCGACGCGCGCACCTGCACCGAGTTCGGCGCGGAATACCTCGCGACAGTCGCCGCCGTCGTCGCCGACCCCGGGGCCGCCGCGCGGCCGGAAATCACCGGGCAGCAGGCGGTTTCCGGTGTCCGTGCGGCACTGGGGGCGACCTTCGCGCTCGGCAGGCTGCCGGAGCTGATCACCGCGGCGTCGTCCGATACAGCGATCGCCGTCGCGGAGGCGCCCTATCACCACGTGCTGTCCTGCCTGCGCGACCCGTCGGGCGTCTTCGCGCAGTCGTCGACGGAACTGGCCATCGTGCTGCTGCGAGCGACGGATCTCGAACGCTTCGGCCCGATCTCCGACGACCTGCTCGCCGAGCTCGCCGTCGAATACCCGGCCGCCGTGCTCGAGGTCGCCGAACGCACGCACCGGCCGGTCGTGGTGGGCATCCTGCCCTCGGCCCGCCCGGAGCGACGGTTGCTCGACTGGGAGCGGCTGGTCACCGAGCGCCTGCGCGATCGGCCCGGCATCGCGCTGCTGGAACTGCCGGAGTGGACCCGCCTGCATCCGGTGGACGAGCCCTTCGACGACCGGACCGACATCCTGGCGCATCTGCCCTTCACGCCCGAATTCCAGGCGGCGGTGGCGCTCACCCTCGTCACGACCGCGGGCGCGGTGACGGAGCCCGCGCCGAAGGTGATCGCCGTGGACGGCGACGACACCCTGTGGAGCGGAACCGCAGGCGAGATCGGTGCCACCGCCGTGACTTTCGACGAATCGCGCCGGGCGCTGGCCCGGCGGCTGTTGCAGTGGCGCGACGCGGGAACGCTGCTGGTGCTGCTGACCAACAACGACGAGGACATCGTGCACGCGATCCTGGACCGGACCGACAGCCCGCTGCGCCGGGAGCATTTCGCGGCCGTCTCCGCGGGCTGGGACGGAAAGCCCGATCGGCTGGAGGAGGTCGCGCGCACACTGCGGCTGGGACTCGACAGCTTCTGCTATCTCGACGACAACCCGGTCGAAGTGGCGCGTATGCGCGCGCGGCTGCCCGAGGTGCTCTCGGTGACGTGTCCCCCCGGAGCGGAACTGGAGTCCTTCCTCACGCGACTGTGGCCGATGGTCCCGATCGCGGCGACGGCGGAGGACCGCGCACGGGCGGACTTCTACCACCAGGAACGGGAGCGCGACAATGCCCGCGCCACCGCGGAATTCGCCGAGTTCCTCGCACAACTGAACCTCGAGGTCGAGCTCGCGCCGCTCACCGATGCCACCGAGCCGCGCGCTCGGCAACTCGTGCTGCGGACCAATCAGTTCACTCTCGCCGAGGTCACCCCCGACGATCTCGACAGATGGCGCGACGAGAGCGAAGTGTGGACGGCGACGGCGCGCGACCGCTTCGGCGACTACGGCCTGATCTCGGTGCTCGCACTGCGGGCGGATGCGGGCGTCCTGTGGGTTCGCGGCTGGCAGCTCAGCTGTCGCGCCCTCGGCCGCGGTGTCGAGGAGCGGCTGCTGGGGTGGGTGGCCGATCGGGCCGATGCCCTCGGCTGCTCGACGGTGCGGATATCCGTCCAGCACACCGTTCGCAACGAACCCGCCCGGCGACTGGCGGCGCGCCTGAGCGGCGCTACCGCCGACGATGCGCGGCTGGATGTGTCCGCGACACCGGATCGCCTGCGGGAGTTCCGGTCCTGGGAGACGGAGACGCAAGCAGAGGAAGGAACTCGGTGACCGGTCCCGACGAACGAACGACCGTCCGTAACCCTGCGATCGATCGTCGCGTGCGCGGCGAAGCCCTCGAACGAGGCGCCGCCGGGCTGGATGTCGCAGCCCTGCTGGCGCGCACCGGCGCTGCGCCGAAGGGCGAATCCCGGCACGGCGCGCGATCGATGGACGCCGAGACAGCCGGAGGAAACGGCGCGACACCGCTGGGTGAAACCAGGCCCGCCGCACCACCCAGGGACGCCGAAGCATTGGCAGCGGCCGTGACCGCCGTGGCGAATAGATTCACCGAGACACCACTCGACGCCGACACCGACTTCTTCGACGCGGGCGGAACATCGCTCGCGGCAGTGGAATTCGTCGCGGCGCTGGCGCGGGAACTGGATATCCACCTGGATCTCGACACCGTGTTCTTCGACGCGCGCCCGCGCAGGCTGGCGCAGCGCTGGCTGGCCGACCACCCGGAATCCGCACCGCGGCAACCGGAGGCCGAGCCCGATACCGACGACCTCGCCCAGCTCTTCGCCGATCTCGCGGGCGCCGACCGGTTGCCGCTGGTGGCGGCGCCGGAGCGGGTCGCACCGCGCCGCATTCTGCTGACCGGAGCGACCGGGTTCCTCGGCAGTCACCTGCTGCTGGATCTGTTGCGGCACAGCCAAGCTCACGTGGTGTGCCTGGTCCGCGCCGACGACGACCACGCCGCCGCCCGGCGGTTGGAGGATGCCGTGCGGCGTTTCGCGCTGCCCTGGTCGCGGGAGGTTCTGCGGCGGGTGACCCCGCTGGCGGGCGATCTGCGCGAACCCCGGCTCGGCCTGTCCGACGAGCGATGGAAAACCCTTGCCGCGGACGTGGATTCGATCGTCAACGCGGGCGCCGCCGTGGATTTCCTGCGCGGCTATCCGTCGCTGCGCCGGACCAACGTGCTCGGACCGCTGACCCTCGCGGAACTCGCCTGCACCGACCGGCCCAAACCGGTGCACCACATCTCCTCGCTGGCGGTGTTCAACGGTACGGACGCGGCCACCCTGGGCGAGGACGACCCGACCGCCCACGTCGCCGCCCTGCCCATCGGATACGACCGATCCAAATGGGCCGGCGAGGCCGTGCTGCGCCGGGCAGGCGAACACGGACTCGTGGTGACCATCCTTCGCCCCGGCGGCATCGGCAGCCATCCGGAGACCGGCGCCCACAACCCGCGCGACCTCAACGCCGGAATCACCGCGGCGCTGATGCGCTTCCGCACCGCGCCGGGCTTCCGGTACCTCAACGCCGCGCCGGTGGATTGGGTCAGCCGGGTGGCCGCGGAGATCGTCGGCACCCCCGGCGCCTGGGGCCACACCTATCACCTCACGGGAGCGCCCACCTCCCTCGATCAGGTGGTCGCCGAAACCACGCTGGGCGGCATGGGTATTCGCGTGCAGCACTGGGAGCAGTGGTGCGACGACGTGGTCCGCGCGATCCGCGAAGAACCGGTACCGGAACTGGAATCGCTGGCGCAGGTCCTGCAAAGCCCCGTCGCGCGGCGTCAGCTGGCGGCGATGGTGACCGCGCCGCCCGCATCGGCCGCCCGCACCGAGGCCTTCGTCGCCGCCAACGGCCTGCCCGCGCCCACCACATCCGGTCCGGCGGCGCGCAGCCGGATGCTCGCGGCCATGGCGGGTCTCGGACCGCAGCCGGGTGATCAGCCCTACCTGCGGTTCGACGAAACACTCGCCGGGACGGTCGGCCCGATCGGCGAAAGCGCAGACACCCCGTGCGATCTGCGGCTGACCTTGTCCGTCGCGAGCAGCGCACAGGTGTTCACCGCGCGCACACTCGACGTCAGCGGCGAGCTCACCTGCGCTCGGGTGCACGACGAGCCGCTCACCGTCGAGGGCACGGCCACGGTCCGGCCGCACGACGGGATTCCGCTGCGCCACGAAATGCGGCATCCGATCATGCATTACCAACTGACGCTGCGTGATTCGTCCGGCGGCGTGTGGTGGCTGGAAGGATACAAGTTCGCCGCGGCGCGCCGGCGGATCGTCCGGCAGCTCGGCACCCAGGTGATCGAGATCGGACGCGCAGGGGAGCCCGCGTCGTACACGGGCGAAGTCGCCGTGCCCATGCACACCTACCTACCCGACCAGATCGACGGCATCCGGATCGATCCGCGACTGCCCGAACGACAGCAACGCCTGGCGAAACTGTTGTGGCTCAGCTGGTTCGGCGGCCAGCTCGGCAAGGGCCTGCTGGAACCGATACTGCGGGTCGGGGTCGATCTGCTGGATCTGCGCCGGGCCGCGCGTAAGGAGCACCGCCGATGACCGAGCTACTACCCACCGCACCGGAACTCGATGCCGCAGAGGTGATTTCCTTCCGCACCGCCGACGGCGTCGACCTCGCCTTGCGCCGGGTGGGGCCCGCCGACGGTCCCGCCGTGCTGCTGGTACACGGGCACGGCGTGTCGTCGGAGATGTTCGCACTCCCCGAGATTCGAAACGTCACCGACGTGTTGGCCGATGCGGGCTACCAATCGTGGCTGCTGGACTGGCGCGGCAGTTGCCGCCTGCCGTACAACGAATCCGGCCTGCCCTACACCCTCGACGACGTCGCGCTCTACGACCTGCCCACGGCGGTCGCGCAGATCAGAGAGCGCATCGGAGACCGTCCGCTGTTCGTCGTCGCGCACTGCATCGGGGCGCTGGCCCTCGCGCTGAGCACGACGGCCGGGCTGCTGCCCGGGCTGGCGGGCGTGGTGGCCCAGGGCGTCTTCCTGACGCCCAAGGTCAGCACGTCGGCGCGCGTGCGCGTGCTGCTCGGCAGCGAACTGCTCGGCTCGCGCGTCAGCCATATCGAATCCGACTTCCGCAAGGTGGGGCTCTGGTCCCGGCGCACCTTGCTGTACGCCGCGCTGTCACGCAAAGGCGACTGCCCGGACCCGACCTGCCGCATGGTCCATCACGGCTGGGGGATGGGCGCCAAGCTGTTCGAGCACGACCATCTGGATGCGCGCACCCATGATCGCCTGGCCGAATTGTTCGGCGCGATACCGCTTTCGGTGTTGCCGCACCTGCGGCAGATGGAATTGGCGCACGCCGTGGTCCGGTGGAACGTCGACGACGAGCGCTACCGCGCGCTGCCGGAGAACGCGCTCGACCACGCCGATCGCATCGACTGCCCCGTGTTGCTGCTGTCGGGCAGCCGCAACGAGGCGTGGCTCGATTCGAACAAGCTGTGCTACGAGGTGCTTTCGGCGCGCAACCCGGGAATCGACGTCCGGTACACCGAAATTCCCTCCTACGGCCACCTCGACACGTTCATCGGCCGCGGCGCGGCGCTGGACGTGTTCGGCCACCTCGTCGATTTCTTCGACGAGATTCAGCTCGGTTGGCGTAGCGGCAGGCCGGCGGTCCGGTAGATGGCATCGATGACGGTCATGGTGGCGACGGCGTCGCCCGGCGCGGTGGGCACCGGCTCGCCGCGCAGCACCGCGGCGGCGAAGGCGTCGAGTTGATAGTCGTAGGAGGTCCGATGGGTGAACCGCCGCACCCGCCTGCCGTCCTCCGAGCGGACCGACAGCACATGCCCCAGATGCGGCAGCACCGGATTGACCAGCCGCATCCGGCCGCGTTCCCCGACGACGGTCGCGCCGACGCGCAGCACGTCGGCCGACCATATCGAGCACCGGATGCGACCGGTGTGCCCGGACGGGAAGCGCAGGTCGGCGGTCATCGCCCGGTCGATCCGCGCTTCGCGCAGCTTCGCCCGTGCCGCGACCACCTCCGGGTTCTCGCCGCCCAGCACACGGGCCATGTGCACGGCGTAGCAGCCCGCGTCCATCAGCGCGCCGCCCGCGAGGCCGTAGTCGTAGCGGATGTCGGAGAACTTCGGCAGGGGAAAACTCAGCGCGGCCTCCACCCGCAGCAGCGTCCCCAATTCGCCGGACGCGACGACCTGTTCGGCGGCCGCCATCAGCGGGTGGTATCGGTAGTGGAACGCCTCCATCACGACCCGATCGGAATCGCTTGCCAGCGCAGCGATCTCACGCGCTTCGGCGGCGTTGGCGGTGAAGGGTTTCTCGCACAGCACATGTTTTCCGGCCTGCACTGCGGCGCGGGTCCAGCGGCCGTGCAGGCCGTTCGGCAGTGGGATGTAGACCGCGTCGAGATCGGGCGCATCGATCAGCGCCTGATAGCTGTCGTAGACCTGCGGAATGCCGTGTTTGCGGGCGAATCCCTCCGCGCGCGACCGATCCCGGGCCGCCACCGCGGCGACGACGACCTCCGGACTCCGCTTCGCCGGCGCGATCAGGGAGGCGGGCGCGATGCGGGCCGCGCCGAGAATGCCGATGCGGAGCGCGGAGCGCAGGTCGTCGGTCACCAGCAGACACTAACATCGGCACCGCACCGCGGCCGCCGCGCTCCAGCGGCCGGACCGATCCCGCAGGCGGATGTAATGACAGCAGATCACGAACGGAAGTCGAGAGTATGCGTATCGCGTTGTTGACGGCGGGAACCCGGGGCGATCACCAGCCGTATCTGGCACTGGCCGACGAATTGCGTTCGCGCGGGCACGATGTCGAGATGACCGCCACCGAGAACTACGCCGAGGTGGTGCGGCGCTCGGGATTCGAGCCGCACGTCATCCCGTTCAACTCCGCGGAACTGCTGGAATCGCCCGCCGCCAAACGCGCGCTCTCCTCCGGCAAGACGCTGCCGTTCGTCCGGATCATGCTGGACACGGTCAAGATCATGGCGGGCGAGCGCGGGGAGCGGATGCACGAGGCGCTCAGCGGCGCGTGCGAATCGGCCGAGGTGATCGTGTCGTGCGCCTCGACCCTGCCCTGGGCGATGGAGCGCGCGGAGAAGACCGGGCAGACCGTGGTGGGCTGTCTGCCGTATCCGTTGGAGCGCACCGCGGAGTTCCCGTCCTCGTTCATGGTCAAGCACATGATCTCGTCGCGGTGGCTGCGGCTGGCCAGCTACTCGGCCTTCGAAATGGCGTACGGCGTGGCCTATCGCCGGGTGGATCGGCGGGTGCGCGCGATGATGGAATTGCCCGGCAAGCCGCGGAATCCGTTCCGGCGCATGCGCGAGGACGGTATTCCGCTGGTGCACATGGTGAGTCCGGTGTTGTTGCCGAAACCGGCCGACTGGCCGGACCGTTCGACCGTTGTCGGCGCGCCGATCATGCCCGCGCGGCAGCGCGAGGCTTGGGGTGAGGCGGTGGTCGATCCGGCGCTGGCCGCATGGCTCGACGAGGGTGAGCCGCCGATCTACTTCTGCATGACCGGCATGCCAATCCTCGATCCCGCCGGTTGCTGCGAGCTGATCGCCGCCGTGTGCCGCAGGCTGGGGGCCCGCGCCCTGGTGACCGTGCGCGGGGAGGGATTTCCCCGCGGCATCGGATACGACGGGAAGTTGTTCGTTCTGGATTCGTTCGACTACGACCGCGTCCTGCCGCGGTGCCGCGCGGTCGTGCACCACGGCGGCAGCGGCAATACCCACGATGTACTGCGCGCGGGCCTGCCCGCGGTGGTGATCGGCGTGCACAGCGACCAGTTCTTCTACGGCTGGCGGATCGCGTCGCTCGGCATCGGGGCCGACTTCCCGTATCCGTCCCTGACCGAGGACCGGCTGCACGATGCGCTGGTCCAGGCGTTGACACCCGAGGCGAGCCAGCGGGCGAAGGAGCTCGGCCGCATCGTCTCCGCCGAGAACGGGGTCAGCGCCACGGCGGACGCGGTGGAACGCCTGGTCGTCTCGGCGTCGGCCTGAGCCGGGGTCGATTCCGTGCACGTCGCGCTCTTCACCGATTTCCACCCGGCCACCCTGGGCGGTGTCCAAACCGCGATGCGGTCGCTGTGCGACGGCCTGCGGCGGCTCGGTCATCGGGTGACCGTATTCTGTCCTCCCGCACCGGGTTCCGTGTCCTCGGACGCCGATACGGTGGTGCTGGGCGCGCTGTCGTTCGCGATGTCGAACGGGCTGCCGGTCGTCCTTCCGACCCGGGCCAATCAACGCAGGATCGATGCCGCGTTCGCCGAACGCGGCCCGATCGACATCGTGCACGCGCTGACGACCTACGGGTGCGGGATCTCCGGCGCACGCGCCGCACGCAGGCACGGCATCCCGATCGTCCAGACCATGCAGAGCCGCGACGACACGGTCATCGAGCAGTACTCGCCCGCGCCGTACCTGTCCGCGTTGATCATGCGGTGGGCGCACGGGTGGTTCGTGCCGTTGCGCGGACGACCGGTGTTCGACGGTGACGGCCGCGTCGCCCGGCTCGCCTGGCGTCCACTGGTCGCACAGGCCCAGGCTGCCGATCGGGTGATCGTGCCGACCCGGCACTTCGCCCGCCGCGTGGCCGACCACGGCGTGGACCGGCCGATTCACGTGGTGTCCAACGGAATCGACGACGCACTGCTCGACCGCGTCCGCGCCGAGGACGGCGCGACGGCGAACGCGGACACACCCCTGCGGGCACTGTGGTGCGGTCGCCTCTCGGCCGAGAAACGTCCGCTCGAGGCAATCGAGGTGGTCCGCTTGGTCGAAGAGTGCACGCTGGACGTCTACGGCAGCGGTCCACTGGCCGATCGGGCCCGCGCGGCGGTCGCCGAGCCGGATCTCGGCCGTCGCGTGCGCCTGCACGGCGAGGTCGGTCAGGCCGACTGCCTGCGCGCCATGCGCACCCACGACGTACTGCTGCTCACCTCCGACTGCGATACCCAGGGCATGGTGCTGCTGGAGGCGATGGCGATGGGTCTGCCCGTCGTGTACTGCGATCCCGAACTCTCCGAAACCGTGCCCGCCGAGGGCGGCGTCCGCGCCCCCGACCGGTCGGTGCGATCGCTGGCCGCCGTGCTGAAAGACCTCGCGCGCAACCCGGCTCGCCTGCACACCATGCGCGGCGCGCTCGCGGCGCACGCCGACGAACCGCGCCAATCGCGGCACATCACCGCGATCCTGGCGGTCTACGCCGAAGCGCTCGCCGCCCCGGAGACCGGCGGGGGAGCGGTCAGAGTTCGGCGGGGCGGCAGGCCGCAGCGATGACGGCCACGAGGTAGTGCTCGCGCTCCGAGCGGGTGACCGCCGAGCGCAGCGGTCCGATCAGCAACTCGCCGGGCGGCGTGCCGCTTTGTCAGCCGGCACTCCTGCGCGGCCCCAACGCCCTGCACGTCGACTGGCTTCGATGACGAGGGGGAGAACTTCAGGATGCGAGAATCCTGGCCTTCTCGGCTTCGAACTCGGCGTCGGTCAGCACACCCTGCGCTCGGAGCTCGCCGAGTTCTTTCAACGCGGTGATCCGGTCCGTGCCAGCACCGCCGGCGGGTGCCTGCTGCGGTGCCGCGTACTGCGCCTGCTGGGCGTACTGTGCCTGCTCCTGCGCCGCCCAGCGCTCTCCCTGGCGTCGGGAAACGCGGTTGGAGACGGCGGTCGCGGTTCCGGCGACCATGGCGGTGCGGGCGACGCCGCGCAGCAGTCCGGGCATGACGCTCTCCTTGTCTTCTAAGAACTTTCCGACTCGATCGCATCGAGGGAATCCAAGATGCTCTGCACCGGGATGCGTCCGGCGGCCACGAGTTCGGCGCCGTTGTGACGCAACGCGGCCGCGAAAGGCGCCGCCCAGGTGTTCTCGTAGACCAGGATCGCGGCCGACCGTCCCGGTTCGAGCGCCGCACCGGCTTCGCTGCGATCGGCGTCGTCGAGCAGGCCCGATCCCGCCTCCGCGAACAGGGTGATGTCGATCTCCCCTTCGAATCCCATATCGGCGATGTCGATTCCGGAAAGAGAACCGTCGACGTCTTTACGGACGAACGCCAGATCCAGCACTCGGACGATGCCGCGCTCGACGAGGTCGCGCAACAGGGGTAATGCCGAACCGTCCGGAGGTCGATCCGGAGGAAATTCGATGACGAGATAGTCGACGGGGCCGATCATGTCGAAATCGGTATCGGTCACTGCATCCCTCTTTCCGTGACGAGAAAGAGACGGACCGCCGCGGCATGGATTTGCGCGACGGTAGCGCTGTTCCGGAAATCTACGCTCTACCGGCATCGCCGGTGTTAGCCTTGGTCATAGCGTACGCCGGTGCTCGGCAGTAGTCGCGAAAATCTGCAATCAGGGATGGGCCCGCACGGCCGCACCCTTTGTTCGACGTGATGTGGATCGGTTCAGCCCCTGAAGGGAGGGCCGATGTCGGCGAATTCCGGTGTCGTCGCACAGCCCGAATCCTTTTCTGGAGTGAGGGATACCCGATGGATTCGAATACACCCGAGGATCTGCCCGGCGATGCGCTGAGTACCGATGAACGCGCCGAGCTCGCGAGGCTGCGCGCCGAAGTCGCCGCGCTGCGCGCCGAGGCTCGCGGCGGGGCGCAGCCGCCGGTTCCTCAGCCGCCACGGCATACGTGGCGGTGGACGGCGGTGGCGGTGCTGACGGTGCTGGTCGCCGTCCTCTCGATCACGACGGTGGTGTCGCGATACGTGCGGGGCGAGATCCTCGACACCGATCGGTATCTGACCACCGTGGCGCCGCTGGGTTCGGACCCGGTGCTGCAGAACGAGATCGCGGACGCGATCACCGACGAGATCTTCGCGCGCGTCGACATCGAGGGGCTGACCGCGGACGCGCTGGCCGCGCTGACCGAGGCGGTCCAGGTGACAGAGAACCGGCCGCGGCTGGATCGCGCGGTCGAAGGGCTGGCGCCGGTGATCACCCTGGAGGCGCGCGGCTTCGTCAACGACACCGTGCTGTCGTTCGTGCGCAGTGATCAGTTCGAGGACCTGTGGCTGCAAGCCAACCGCAAAGCTCACGGCATGCTCGTGTCGGTGGTGACCGGGCAGGTCGGACCGGCTTCGGTGGCGGTCGACGAGAACGGCACGGTCACCCTCTCGCTGGGCACGGTGCTGCAGAACGTGAAGGCCCGGCTCATCGACCGCGGCTTCACCATCGCCGAGAAGATCCCGCCGGTCGACAAGCAGTTCGTCTTGTTCCGTTCCCCGGAGCTGGTCCGCGCGCAGCGGGCGGTCGACTTCCTCGACAAGGCGGCGAATGTGCTGCCTTGGGTGACGATCGTGGCCGCGGTGTCGGCGATCGCCATAGCGCCCGCGGGCCGCCGGCGCCGCGCCTTGGTCGCGGTCGGAGTCGCGCTGGCGGTGGGCATGCTGATCCTGGCGATCGCGCTGATCATCGGACGCGCGGTGTATCTGAACCGGATTCCTCCCGACGTGCTGTCACCGGACGCGGCGACCGTCATCATCGACACGATGCTGGTGCCGCTGCGGACCGCGCTGCGCGGGGTCGCCGTGCTCGGCATCGTGATCGCGCTCGCCGCCTACCTCACCGGGGGTGCGGGCTCGGCCGTGGCGGTCCGCCGCGGATTCGGGCACGGCATGGACGCGGTGCAGCAGCTCCGGCGTTCGCGCCCGCCGAACCCGGTGGAGGCATGGGCGTTCCGAGCGCGCATCGTGCTGCGATGGGCGATCGTCGGCCTCGCCGCGCTCCTGCTGATCTTCTGGCGTTACCCCACCGGACTGGTGGTGGTGTGGATCGTGCTCGGCGTGCTGCTGGCACTCCTCGCGCTGGAAATCCTGATCCGTCCCGCCCGCGGGCGGCCGGAGGAGGCTCCGCCAGAGACGAAGGACGACGCCGGAACCGCGGCCCCAGCCGGTGCCTGATCCCCGCGCTGGATCTGGCGCGCGCCACCATCGCTGGAGAACCCGGCCCTCGTCGCCGGTGTCATCGTCGATCGTCACCGTGTCTACGAGCGGTCGTCGCCGATGCGCCACGCCAGAATGTTGCCAATGGGTTGCTAGTCAACTCTTCGATGCCGGTTCGTTGTACGGAAATCTCACTGGCTGGAGTTATTTTCCCGATAGTCTCTCCTCGAATCTCGGGAACGGCCAGGCAGTGGGTACCGCGTTAGGGCGTCACCCCGCATCGGAGAAGGGGCGTTTTCATGAACTTCGGGAAGAGTCGCGAACATCGCGAGTTTGCCGCACTATCGCGCAGGTCCGCTCTCGGCCTGGGGCTTGCTGCCGTCCCGATCGTCGCGATGGCCGCGTGCGGTGACTCCGAAGACGGCGGCGCGACGGCGCCGTCCGTGGGCGCTGCGGACGCGGACGCGATGTCCATCGCCACCGACGCCTACGTCTTCGGCTACCCGCTGGTCCTCATGGACGTCACCAGGGAGAACGGCGCACCGGCCAACCGCTTCCAGCACGGCGACCCGCCGACACCGGAGAACGAACAGGTGGTGCGCCTCAACCTGGACACGCTCTACTCGCAGGCGTGGCTGGACGTCCGCACCGAACCGATGATCCTGCGAGTGCCCGCGATGGAGCCGGCCCGGTACTGGCTCATGCAGATCATGGACGCGTGGTCCAACACCGTGCACGATCCCAGTAGCCTCGATCCGCAGGTGACGCCGGGCTCGGCCGCGCCACCGTTCACCTACGCCGTCACCGGGCCCGGCTGGTCGGGGCCGCTACCCGATGGCGTGACTCAGCTGGCCGTGCCCACCGGCACCGCCTGGCTGATCGGCAGGCTCCAATTCGACGGCGCCGCCGACGTCGACCGGGTCCGCGAGCTGCAACGGCAGCTGGAGCTGGTGCCGCTGAGCGAATGGGTGGAAGACCCGAACGCCGCGCACGGTGATCCCGGCGCGGAACCCGCCGCTGCGGCCTATCCCGCCGGGATCGTCGCCGAGATGGACGGGCCCACCTTCTTCGACCGGATGGGCAAGGTCATGGCGCTCAATCCCGCCGCCCCCGCGGACGCCGACGCCATGCGGCGGTTCGCCACCATCGGCATCGTCCCCGGCGCGAGCCCCACCGATGTCCCGGCCGACGTGCTGAATGCCGCCGCCGCCGAGGCGAAGAAGCGAATCCCGGCCTACCGCAACCCGAACGCCGAGGACCTGAACGGCTGGAACTTCGATCCGAGCATCGGCGCCTACGGCACCGACTACGACCTTCGCGCGATCGTGGCCATGCAAGGGCTCGGCGCCAATCTCGCCAAGGACGCCATCTACCCGACGGTGCACGCTGTCGCCGACGACGACGGCGTGTCGCGTCGATTCCGAATCCGTTTCGCCGCAGGGCAATTGCCGCCGGTGAACGCATTCTGGTCGCTGACGGCCTACGACGCGGACAGCCACTTCGTGGACAACCCGGCGGGGATCTATGCCCTCGGGCATCAGACCGCGGTCGTGCCTGGCGCGGACGGCTCGGTCCAGCTGGCTGTGCAAAGCGACGATCCCGGCACCGGTGTACCGCAGGGCAATTGGCTGCCGATCCCCGCCACCGGAGCGTTCTCCCTCACCATGCGCCTCTACGCCCCGAAATCCGAAGCGGTGGACGGCACCTGGCGGATGCCGAAGCTCGAACAGATCGACTGACAACGGATTTCGGCGGCATCGGGCGAAGGTCGCACTCTCCCGCGTCCGCGGTCAGCGTCCGACCGCGGGCACGTGGGCGCGTCGCGGGCCGACCGCCGCACCGACGGGGATGCGCGCGGGCGGCGTGGTGCTGCGTCGGCGCGCGCGACGGACCGCGCTCTCGGCTTCGATGACGACCGGGACGATCAGCGACCAGCCGAGGCAGGCGAGCCACTGACTGCCCGTCAGCGACGTCGTCATGAGCAGGTCTTGGAGAAACCCGATCTCCACGGCGAACACCGTGACGATCGTCGGGATCGACAAGATCCGGAGCGCGCCGAGAATCGGTGGCGTCAGGCCGGATTCGGGGTCCCGTCGCATGACGAGGCCGCTCAGGATGGAGCTGAACGACAGCACGACGAAGGCCATGGTCATCGGGACGTTCGCGGTAGTGGTGCTCATCTCGCCGGGCGCGAGCAGCATCGCGGCGAGCGTGACGGCGAACTGCAGCACACCGTAGGCCAGCCACTGCAGGAACGAATTCCGGTTGGCGATCGGCATCGCGGGGTCGCGGGGCGGCTTGTTCATCAGGTTCGGCGGCGGCGGATCGAGCATGATCACCGCGACCGGGAACAGGGTGATGAAGAAGTGCTGGAAAAGCACCATCAGCGGAGTCAAAGCGACACCGTCGTTGATGTTGAAGATGCTCGCGACCAGGAACAGCAGCACCAGCGAGAACAGCTTGGACATCTGATAGCGGATGTAGGACACGATCTTGTCGTAGATGCTGCGGCCCAACCGGATCGCGGTGATCAGGGTCCCGAAGTTGTCGTCGGTGAGCACCATCTTGCCCGCCTGTTTGGTGACCTCGCTGCCCGATCCCATGGCCACCCCGATGTCGGCCTTCTTCAGCGCGGCGGCGTCGTTGACGGCGTCGCCGGTCATGGCCACCACCGCGCCGCCGCGCTGCATGATGTCGGCAAGGCGCAGTTTGTCCTGCGGGGTGACGCGCCCGAACACATGCAGGTTCGGCAGGGCCGCCGCCAGCTCCTGATCGGACATGGCCTGGAGTTCGGCGCCGCCGATCGCGCCCGGTCCCAGCCCGAGTTCGGCGCCGATCGCGGACGCGGTGATCGCGTGGTCGCCGGTGATCATCCGGACATCGATGCCTGCTTCGTGAGCCGTGCGCACCGCGTCGATCGCCTGAGGCCGCAGCGGGTCGATGATGCCGACCATCCCGACGAACGTGAGGTCCTCGACGAACGCCATCGGCTCGGCCGCGACGGCTTCCTCCCGCCCGTCGAGCACGCGTGCCGCGAATGCCAGGACGCGCAAGCCCTTCTCGGACATGGCGCGGTTCGCGGCCGTGATCTCCTCGCGCATGTCGTCGATCGGCACCGCATGACGCCCCGGCCGGTACGCGGTCGCGCACCGGTCCAGGACCACATCGGGTCCGCCCTTGACCAGTTCGACGAACCGGGTGATCTCGTCGACCTCGAGGTGGTGGAACGTGGCCATGAACTTGTACGCCGAATCGAACGGCACCTCGGCGACACGGGGATACGTTCGCCGCGTGAGCGGGGCGTCGACGCCCATCTTGGCCGCGAGTACCACCAGCGCGGCCTCGGTCGGATCGCCGACGACCTCCCCGGCGTCGGAGACGGTGGCGTCGCTGTCGAGGCACAGCCCGTAGGCCAGCAGCGTGAAGTCCGGGATGGCCTCGCCCGCGGTGTGCGTGATCTTCCCCGACTTGTCGTAGCCCTGGCCCCCGACGACGTACTGCCTGCCGTGGAAGTACAGCGACCGCACCGTCATCTGGTTCATCGTCAGCGTGCCGGTCTTGTCGGAGTTGATCGCGCTCGTGGCGCCGAGTGTCTCGACATCGGTGAGGTTCTTGACGACGGCCTTGGCGTCGGCCAGCTGGCGGGCGCCGTAGGCCAGCATCGCCTGCACGAACGTGGGCAAACCGGTCGGAATCGCGGACACGCCCATCGAGATTCCCAGCAACAGCAGTGTCGTGACGCTCTGTCCGCGGATCACCCCGATGATCACGATGATCGCCACCGCGGTCCAAGCGATTATGCCGAGCACTTTGGTCAGCGAGCCCAGTTCCCGTTGCAGCGGAGACTTGCTCGGCGCGACGGCCGAGAGCATCGATGCGATCCGGCCCATCTCGGTGTCCAAGCCGGTCTCGGTGACCACCATGCCCGCGGTACCGCGGGTGACCGAGGTGTTCTGGAAGGCCATATTGCTGCGGTCACCGAGGGGGACGTCGGTGCTGCCGAGCGGCTTGGCGTCCTTGGCGACGGGTGCGCTCTCTCCCGTCAGCGCCGCTTCCTGTGTCTCGAGGGTCGCCGACGTCAGCAGTCGTCCGTCCGCCGGAACGATGTCGCCCGCTTCGAGTTCGACGATGTCGCCAGGCACGAGTTCGGTGGCGTCGAGCTGGGTCAGCGATCCGTCGCGAATCACCCGCGCCTGCGGCGTCTGCATCTTGGCCAAGGCGTCCACGCTGGCGCGCGCCTTGACTTCCTGCTGGGTGCCCAGCACGACATTGAGCCCGACCAGCACGCCGACGACGATCGCGGTCGGTATCTCGCCGATGATCACGCTGACCACGGCCACCGCCACCAGCATGAGATTCATCGGATCCTTCAGCTGCGACAGCGCGATCGTCCAGACCGACGGCGCGGGCTCGGAGGCGATCTCGTTGGGCCCGTAGCGTTCGCGGCGTTCCGCGACCGCGGCGGCCGTCAGACCGGACTGCTGATTCGAGGCGAGGGCGGACAGCACGGCGGCCGCGTCCTGCGCGTACCAGGCCGGTCGCGCGTCCGCGGCGTCGGCCCGGTGCGCCGGGCTCGGCGCTGAGTCCGTGGTTGCCATTGGCCGCTCGTCCTTTCCGGGACCGGGACTCTCAGAAGGGGGTCGGGATCCAATGCAGTGGCTGCGTCGGTGGCAGATAGCCGTCGGGTCGTTGCCGCTCCGGCAGCGTGATCTTCGGATGCTCCGGGTGTTCGTAGGGGATGCAGCTCAGCAGGTGGCTGATGATGTTGAGCCGCCCGCGCTTCTTGTCGTCGTTGTTCGCGATGAACCACGGCGCCCAGCCGGTGTCGGTGAAGTGGAACATCTCGTCACGCGCGCGCGAGTAGTCGTACCAGCGGCTGTAGGACTGCAGGTCCAGATCGGACAGCTTCCAGAATTTCCGGGGATCGTCGATCCGGCTCTGCAGCCGCAACGTCTGCTGCTCTTCGCTCACCTCCAGCCAGTACTTCAGCAGGAGGACGCCGGAGTCGACGATCACCCGTTCGACCGTCGGGATGACCTCCAGGAAGCGTTGTGCCTCCTGCTCGGTGCAGAATCCCATCACACGTTCGACGCCGGCGCGGTTGTACCAGCTGCGATCGAAGATGACGACCTCTCCGGCCGCGGGGAGATGGGGCAGGTACCGCTGCACGTACATCTGCGACTTCTCGCGGTCGGTCGGCGCGGGCAGCGCGACCACCCGGAACACCCGCGGGCTGACCCGCTCGGTGATCGCCTTGATGACACCGCCTTTCCCGGCGGTGTCGCGCCCTTCGAACAGGACGCAGATCCGCGCTCCGGACGTCTTCACCCACGACTGCAACGCGACGAGTTCGGCGTGCAACCGCGCCAGATGATGGGCGTACTCCTTGTTCGTCATCCGCGACGGCGGCGGTGCGGCGGAGGGCTCGAGCAGCTCGCCCGACGCGGTGGACCGTTCACCGGGCGCGCGCTTCCCGGCCCCGCCCTTCTTGCCCGCGGATTTGTGGTGTCCGGCTTTCCTTCCCATGGCGGTTCCCCAGACTCGTCGGATACTCGAACGGCGACAACGCGATCGCCCCTACCGCGCAACCGGCCTCGGTGCGCGGGCCCGGATCAGATGCGCTCGGGCTCCCAGGTCGTCACGGCCCAGATCACGACGACATTCAAGGCGATGACCACGATCGACCACCAGGGGTAGTAGGGCAGCCACAGGAAGTTCGCCAGGATGGACAGCGCCGCGAGGAAGACCGCGAGAATGCGCGCCCACATGGCTCCGGTCATCAGCCCGGCTGCGGCGAGCACCAGCAGAATCCCGAGAATCAGATGGATCCAACCCCAGCCGGTGGTGTTGAGCTGATAGGCGTAGTTGGGTCCGGTCACGAGAATGTCGTCCTTGGCGATGGCGGAGATTCCCTCGAAGATCGAGAGAATGCCGACGGCCATCAGCAGGATCGCGGCGCCGATCGACGCCCCGGCCGCCACCGCCTGCTGTGTTGAATGCTGACCAGTTGCTGACATCGCGAGTCACCTCTAATCGTTCATGACGAATTCGATCGATCCATCGCCTCGTCACCCGAACTCTGGTGGGGCCCAACGGGCACGCCGACGGGCTGCGGCGACGGCTGGACGGAGCCGTGCATCGAGAAAAGCGGTGGATCGACGCAGGAGAACGGCTGTCGGCGGCAGGGACGTACAGGGTCCGTCGCCGAGTCCGAAGCCGTCTTCGACGTCCGAAAGCCAGCGAGACGTGACGCCCGCATCGCGGTCGCCGGCACCGGTGACGGCACTCGTCTCACTCGGTCAGCATATCTCCAGCGACCTTGTTGTCATGGTCGAATGATTGTCGCCGAGCGTTCCTCCGGCCTTCGGCGCCGTACTACGGCGAGATCGGTTGGAAGGGCCGGATTTCGTCGTGACCGGGACGGACCACACCCGCCGAGGACTCAGGGACTTCGTTCCATGCCCCCGAGAGGTCGCGCAGCGGCTCGGAGACCACGAACCGAGCCTCCTCGCTGAGCAGGCCGAGCGCCTCGACCTCGGGGTGCAACTCCCGCACCTTCGACACCTCGGTCGAGTAGAACAACGTCCGCGTCTGCCGTTCGCTGGAGTACCGGAAGAACCACATCGATTCGCCGTCGGTGGTGGCGACGGTCATCTGCGCGGGGGCGGCCACATCGTGCGCGCGGCCTACGTCTTCGACGAAGCCGACGGCGCGGGCGACCGCGCCGAACGGGTCGTCGGGCAGGCCGAAGGTCAGCGCGAGGAAGAACAGGAGTTCGGAGTCCGTGGACCCCTCGATATCGGTGAACAGGGCGGGCTCGACCGCGGTCATCAGATCCCGTTTCATCGCACGGAAACCGCGGAGCGCTCCGTTGTGCATCCACAACCACCGGTCGTGCCGGAAGGGGTGGCAGTTGCTGCGCTGCACGGCGGTCCCGGTCGACGCGCGCACGTGCGCGAAGAACAGCGGCGTCCGCACGGCGCTCGCGAGCTCGCGCAGGTTCTGGTCGTTCCATGCGGGCTCGATGTTCTTGAAGACCGCCGGTTGCGTCCCCTCGCCGTACCAGCCGATCCCGAAACCGTCTCCGTTCGTGGTCGTCGCCCCGAGCTGGGAGTGCATGCTCTGGTCGATCAACGAATGCACCGGCCGGAACAGCAGGTCCTCGGCCAAGATCGGATTCCCCGAGTAAGCCATCCACCTGCACATATATCGATTGAAGCAGACCGGTGGAAGACTCGGATCGAAACTCGCATTCCGCTGAGCGGCCGACACGCACGGCGATTCCGCGCACGGTGTCGACCCGCCTCAGTGGGTGAGTACGACCTTGACGATCACGACGGTCGCGGCGGCCGCTGTCAGCAGGACGGCGCCGAGCACGGACGCTCGCGTCGGGCGCTCGCCTTTCAGCCTGCCGATGACGAACACGATGCCCCCGATGCGGATCAGCACAGCGAGTTCCGCGAGGACCTGCGCGGTCCTCGGCTCCAGCCACCCTAGCCACCCGGTGGCGAGAATCGCGCACGGCAGCACCGCGGAACTGAGAATGGGGATGGAGTTGCGCAATTCGTGCACCTCTTCCGACCTCGTCGGCGCACTTCCTTCCCGCACCGTGTGTCCGACGGCCTCGGCGAAGGCGTGCGCGACGAACGTGGACAGGGCGGTACCGAGGACAACCAGAATTCCGATGTAATCGTCCGCCGTGACGATCGGCACCAGCGCCGCCAGAACCAGGACATTGCCGTAGATGTAGGCGCTGATGCGGCTCGCCGCATTGCCGCGGTCCAATGGCCTGCTGCGTGAGAACAGCGGGCCGTGCAACAGTGCGTGCGTGTCGAGGCCCATGGGATCACGCGGGGTGAACGAGGTCGGCGCGCCGGGGCAGCAGTGCCGCGGCGAGCAATCCGGCGACACCCAGGGCGGCCAGCGTGATCATCGCGGCGGCGTAGGCGTGGCCGGTCAGCCCGGCGGCCAGGATGGTGCCCGCGATGGCGGTGCCGAGCGAGGAGCCGAGATTCGACACGCTGCGCGACAAGCCGGAGATCTCGCCCTGTTGGTCTTCGCTGAAACTGGACTGAACGATATTGACCGCCGGGGTCAGCATCACGCCCAATCCGACTCCGATCAGCAGCAATCCCGGAACGAAAGCCCAGAGGTTCTCGGAACGGCCGGTCAGCGCGATCAGCACGACGATGCCGACAACGGTGATGAGGAAACCGGCCATGATCAGCGTGCGCTGGGCGCGCCGTCGTGCCAGTCGCGCGGCGGCCAGCGACGACACGAGCAGACCCAGGGTGGCCGCGGTGAAGATCACGCCGGTCTCGATCGCGTTGTATCCCCGCACCACCTGCAGATACGCCGCGACCACGAACGACGTCCCCATCAGCAACAGCCACTGGAGGTTCTGGGTGACCAGGCCGAGGTTCGAGGTGCGGTTACGGAACAGGCTCAGCGAGATCAGCGGCTCGCCCCCGGCTCGCTCCTTCGCGCGAATCCACAGGAAGAACCACGCCAGGACCGCAGCGCCCGCCACGAGCAGGGTGATCATCAGCCGAATGTCGTTGTCGGCAGCCAGGATTCCCATGACGAGCAGAACCAGGCCGATCGCCGACAGCACGGCACCCGGAATGTCGATCTCCTTTGTCGGGTCCGCGGGCACCGGATCGGTGATGCGCAGGCTGAGGAGCACGATCACCGCGACCACCAGCGCCTGGAAGACGAAGGCCGCGCGCCAGCCGAGGCCCGAGGTGATGAGTCCGCCGAGCAGGGGTCCCGCCGCGGCGCCGATTCCGCCCATCGCCATGATGACGCCGAATGCCCGTGCGCGCGACGTCGTGTCGGTGAACAACAGGGTTGTCAGGATGTAGACCGGCGGGATCAGCATCGCCGTGCCGACGCCTTCCAGGATCGAGTTGCCCAGGATCAGCACGCCGAGTCCTGGCGCGATCGCGCTCAGCACGGCGCCGATGCCGTACACGATCAAGCCCAGGATGAAACAGCGTTTGCGCCCGTATCGGTCGGTCAGCTTGCCGCCGGGGATCATCAACGCGGCCATGACCAACAGAAAGGTCGTGATGACGATCTGCACCCCCTGCACGGTGGTGTTCAGATCGGCGCTGATGTCGTTGATCATCACGTTCATGTTCGAACCGGCGAAGCTGCAGATGAACTGCGCGAGCGCCAGCGGAACGAGCACCGCGCGCGGTGGGCTGGAGACACCTGTGTCGGCCATCGTCGGCGGCGATCTATCCGGACGTCGAATCCGGCCGTGCCTCGGCGCGGTCGAGCTGCTCGTCGAGGGCCATCGCGGCCGCCACCAGCGCCAGGTGCGTGAACGCCTGCGGGAAGTTGCCGAGTTGCTCACCGGAGGGGCCGATCTCTTCGGCGAACAGCCCGACGTGGTTGGCGTAGGTGAGCATCTTGTCGAAGGCGTACCGCGCCTGCGTGAGACGACCCGCGCGGGCCAGCGCTTCCACGTACAAGAAGCTGCACAGGTTGAAGGTGCCCTCGACCCCGCGCAGACCGTCCGGGGACGCCTCCGGGTCGTACCGGTAGACCAGGCTGTCGCTGACCAGCTCCTGGTCCATGGCGTCCAGGGTGCTCAGCCACGCCGGGTCCATCGGCGACAGAAATCCCATGCGGGGCATCAGCAGCAGCGACGCATCCAGCACGTCGGTGGCGTAGTGCTGCACGAACGCCTGGCGTTTCGTGCTCCAGCCGCGATCGACGATCTGCGTGAACACCGCATCCCGCGCGCGCGTCCACCGCGCCACGTCGCCGGGGCGCGAGTATTTGGTGGCCAAGCGAACAGCGCGATCGAACGCCACCCAGGTCATCAGGCGGCTGTAGGTGAATTCCTGTCGGCCGCCCCGGGTTTCCCAGATGCCCTCGTCGGGCCGGTCCCAATTGTCGACCAGCCAGTCGATCAGTTTCGTGAACGATCGCCATCCGCCGATGCTGCCGATGTCGGGGGCCTGCGCCAGCGCGTCGGCGGCCTCGCCGTAGATGTCGAGCTGGATCTGATCCGCCGCCGCATTGCCGACTCGGACCGGCGCCGACCCCCGGTAGCCCTCGAAGTGGGCGAGCACCTCCTCCTCCAGCAGCGGGTCGCCATCGATCCGGTACATGATCTGGAGCGGCTCGCCCGAGGCGGTGCCGCCGGCGTCGAGACGCTCACGCAGCCAACGGCGGAACGCATACGCCTCCTCGGTGAAGCCCAAGTCGATCAGCGCCCGCACCGACAGGGCGGCGTCCCGGATCCAGGTGTAGCGGTAGTCCCAGTTGCGCTCACCGCCCACCTGCTCCGGCAGCCCCATGGTGGCCGCGGCGATCGGCGCCCCGGTCGGCGCGTAGGTGAGCAGTTTCAATGTGATCGCGGAGCGATTGACCATGTCCCGCCAGCGGCCCTGGTAGGTGGACGAGCGCAGCCAGGACTGCCAGAAGTTCCGGCACCGTTCGAAGTCGGCGGTGACCTCGTCGCGCGTCGGCGGCTCGGGCGCCGGTCCGCCACTTGCCATGCTGGTCAGCGTCACCACGGCCGTCTCGCCTTCGGAGAGGGTGAAGTGCGCCGTGATGTCACCACCTTCGCCGGTCAGCGTCACCGGGTCGGTGGCCTGCAGGTGCAGATCGGTGCCCGGGCCGTGGAAGACCACCGCTCCGTGGTCGAGCCGTTCGATGGTGTGGGTGGCGCGACCGTAGTCGAATCGCGGACGGCAGGTGAGGGTGAACGACAGCCGCCCTCGCACCACCCTGGCCACCCGCACCAGCCGATGCCGGTCGGTGGGCTCGGAACCCCGGATCGGATCCATGAAGTCACCGACCTCGCCGACCCCGTCCGGCCCCAGGAATCGGGTGACGAGAATGGCCGTATCCGGCATGTACAGCTGGCGCACCGACGCTTCCGCGGTGTCCACGGCCAGCCGGCAGAAACCGCCACGCTCACTGTCCAACAGCGAAGCGAAGATGCTCGGCGAATCGAACCTCGGCGTGCACCACCAGTCGATCGTGCCCGCAGAGGACACCAGAGCCACGGTTTGCAGGTCGCCGACGATGCCGTGCTCGGCGATCGGTGGGTAGGCGTTCACGAGCGCTCCTTCATCCCCGGCGCTGGTGCCGCCGCTCTCGGGGTGGACACCGCGCCGGTCTCCATGCGCTGCGGTTGGCGTTCGCCGTCACCGCTTTACGCGGTGGGTGATTGCCCCAGCGCCCGCGCCTTGAGTTGTTCGAACTCCTCCGCGGTGATCACCCCGGAGTCCTGCAACGACTTCGCCTCGGTGATCTGTTCGGCGGGGGACTTCCCGGCTACCTGGCGGATGTACTCGTCGGTGCTCTGCTTGGCTTCGAGTTGCATCTGCCGAGACCGCTCGGCCATACCTCGTCCGCGGACGATCAGGTAGATGAACGCGGAGATGTATGGCAGCAGTATCAACGCGATCACCCACAGGGTCTTGCCGAAGCCGGAGACGGTGTGGTCGCGGAACAGATCGACCAAGATCTGGAAAAGCACGATCAAGTACGCCACGAAGGCGAACACGATGATCGTGTACCACAACAGGTCCCAGAACGAATCCAACATGGTGAACCTCCTCCGAGTGGGTATCTCCTCTTCCCGACCGACCGGGCGTCGCCCGTCGGCGTCGGAGTCGGACGATTCACCGCTGATTCAGCCCGCCTCGCATCGCCTACGCGCACATCCGTTCACCGATGATATCCGGCGAACCTCGCGGATACGTCAACTCTCAGCAACCGCAACCGTTAGGGCTTGGTCTGGTACCTGCCAGCCCATCCAACCTCGTGTCAGCACAGTAGCAAACACTCGGGAACAGCGAAACCTGTTCATTTCACTGCGGCGGGATGCTCCGGGCGAAACGGCCGACGGTCACGGTGCCGCATCATTGCTACGACGCTGCTCGCGCAGCGCCGCCCGGGGGTCGCCGAGACCGTATGGTCGATCGCGACCTGTGTGTTCCCCGAGAAGGAGGAGTCAGGAAATGCCCAAGTATCTGTGGCGAGTCAGCTACTCCGAGGAGGGGGCTCGCGGTGTGCTGGCGCAGGGCGGCAGCGCCCGCCGAGCGGCCATCACGGAAATGGTCGAGAGCGTGGGCGGCCATGTGGACGCCTGCTATTTCGCTTTCGGTGAGGACGATCTGTTCGTGATCGGCGATGCCCCGGACGAGGTTTCGGCCGCGGCGCTCGCCATCCGGACCGCGGCCTCCGGTGCGGCGATATCGCACACCGTGACGCTGCTGACCCCCGAGCAGGTCGACGAAGCCGTCGCGCGGGACGTTACCTATCGGCCTCCGGTCGAGGCTTCCTGACCCCAACGGGAGGCAGGCGCGGTTGCCGCCGCACCTCCCCTCCGGTCGGCAACCGCGCCCCACAACGCGGCTGGGCCTCGAATACGCCGTGGCGCAGTGTTATTCAGGCCGGGACGGTCACTCCTCGATGACGTAAGTGATGTCCTCGCAGCTGGCTACGTAGTTGCCCTTCGACTCGGCATCGACGTAGACCACATCTTTGTCGCAGTCGGGGTGGTAGATGGCGAGCTTACGCATTGCCCCGCAACGGTTGTGGTAGTAGACCGTCGTAGTCGACCAGCCCTTGTCGTACGAGTACGTGAAACAGCCGGTCTCACCCCGTTCAGCGGAGGCGGGGGCGGCGGTGGCGACGCCGACTCCGACCGAGGCGGCGGCAAGAACAACTCCAGCCAACAGCTTGCTCATCTTGTGCATCATGACCTTTCGATAACCGGCACGCTGAACCAGACACCAGCTTGCTCTGCGATTGCACGTGCCGATGCTTGCCTCTCTCGTTTGGCGGTGTCGTGCCAAGACGACAACGGTAGAAGTGATGCGCCGCCCGCAATTGCCTGTGAGCGCACGAGAGTTTTCTCCGAGCGCAGCGCCGGGAGTTTGCCGCGACGCGTAGCGGGTATGTAGCCGACCGGCGCCGGATCGGTACGCGGCGTGCTCATAGGTGACAGATCACGGTGCAGGGAGGGTGTAGGGAGATTGATGCCGACAACGGACGGAGTCGACTCCTTCGAATCCACGACGACACACCACGTCGCCCGGCACGAGCGCGCGGACTACTGGGCCGAACTCGTGCAGTCACACCAGCGCGCACGCTTGAGCTCCGTATTTCCCCACCAACGCGACTTCCACGGACGCTCGGTGCGGCGCCGGACCGCCAGCTACCAGATGATCGGATGGGAGGCCGACGCCGTAACCTATTACCGCACCGCCGAGCATGTGTGCACCGACTCCGACGAAGACTATCGCCTGATGCTGCCCACCACCGGGCACATCACCATCCGGCAGAACGATCGACACACATCCATGGCTCCCGGCACCGGCTGCCTGCCGTGAACGCAATTCACCAGTGATCAGCGTCGGCCACCGGGTTGTCCCGCTGCACCCGCGACGTTGGCGTTGTGGACCGAACAGACCCACCAGCTGTCGTTGCGTTCGGTGAAAACCCATGTGCCGCGGTTGGTTATCGAGAACTCCGGTGTCCGCAGTGTCTGCTCGACGTCGAATCGGCATCGCCCAGCCCGCGCCGTCCGGTGGCGGTGATCACCGGAGTCGGCGCCGGGCTGGGCGGAGTGGTCGTCCGATCGTCACTTCGGCGGCGGAACGACCGGGGTGACGAGCATCCGGCCCGCGGTGGCGACGGTGTCCTCGAGGGTTCGCTTCGTCATTCCGAGAAGCACGCTGTTGTTGCGCTGTGCCCAGAGCATCTGCGTGGTGGCCCAGGCGGTGTCGCGGGCGCGGGCGATACTGAAACTGCTCAGGATGTGCTCGAGCGTTTCGGCGTCCTTGGTGGCGAGCTTCAGCAGCGCGGGCTCGTATTCCGCCCGGACCTCCGCCTCGATCTTGGCCAGTAGCTCGTTGACCCTGAGGTAGTCGTCGTGCACCGGCTTGGTGTCGGGCGTGGTGCCCCGCTCCTTGCAGGTTTCCACCACCGCGACCGCCAAATCGTGGTTGATATGGGCGTTCATGCCCGCCAGTGCGAACTGCAACGGCCACACGGTGCGGTTGGAACGCGCATCGAAGACCGGTCGCCAGACCGGGTTGGGCCGCTTGCCGAGCTTGGCGGCGTCGACCGCGTCGAAGTACAGCCGCGCGAAGATCACGTCGAGGCGTTCGACGAAGTCGTTGTCCTTGAAGAATCCTCCGGTGATCTGCTGTCCCACCAATTCGGTGACGCGCAGGTACATGTTGTTGAAGCTCGCGACTCCGTCTCGCGGATCGAGTTCGTCCTTGATGGCGCGCATCCGCCGGACGACCTCTTCGACGGGACCGGGAATCTGAGTGGTCTTCATGGTGTCCTCCTCCGCAGGATCGTTTCGACCGTCAGCGACATTGTGTGGATGCTGTATCGAAAGCACTCGTAAACCCACTGGTGCAGTGTCGATTTCGCAGCTGCGAGACTTGCGGCTCTTATCGAGCGGAGATCATTGGTTTCCGCGTGTCCGCATCGAACCATCGCCCCCATACGACGGACGGATTCACGTACTTCCCAAATATACTGGCAAGCCAACTCGCTCACCGGAGATTGAGATTTCTCTCCCGTCGACGGACGGGTGCGCCCGATGCCGGAGTACGCGGCCCGGGTGAACACGAGTTCGAAAATTGGGGGACGGTGTTCTCTCGATCCGAGCTCAACGGTCGGCCGCTGCCACCCAAGCGATCGCTTCGTCTCGCTTCGCGACGGGGAAGCGTTTGAATTCTCCCGGTGTCATCCATACGAACAGCGAGGTGACGGTGATCATCCAGTCGAGGTCGGTGACCAGTGCGATCCGTTTCCAGCGCGTGAGGTGCTCGATTCCGAGCTTCATGTCCTCCCACGCCGCTTCGGGTGACATGCCTTCGAATCGTTCGAATACCAAGACGATTCGGATTTCTTTGCCGTGCTCCAAAACTTCCCGCACGGCGGGCATCAGTATTTCTTCGTAGTCGGATGCCTCGAGACGTCCTGTTGCTTCGAACCCGATGACGCCGTCCGGCAATCCTCCGATCGGTTTCAGCATGACCACGACCGTAGCACTCTCACCGAATCGATCGCAGGTGCTCATTCGAAATGCGCACGATGTACGTCGAGTGTCCAACTCTTTGCCGAAGCCGACCAATTCGGCGCCGTACTGGTCCGCTTGCACTGCGATCGCTGTGACGTGTCTGTCCGGGCTCGGGTTGGTAAGTCGCCCCTGCCGAAGCTCAGTGAAGCATGCGCTGTCCACCGCACGGCTGCGGGCACGAGCACGATCGGCGCCGATTGCCGACACCGGCGATTCTCATGAGGTGGTACGACTCGTCGGCGGATGGCGAAAGATATCTCCGGTCAAGCGGATTCGTTGCGATCGGCGGTAGCTCACCGTAGGGGAGTGGGGCGTGGAACGCCGACTTGTTGGTCATCGATTCCGGCCGCACGCCAAACACCCTGTCCCACGACGACAAATGGTCCGTCCTCCCGAGGTCGAAACGGGAGGACGGACCACTTCCCCGTAAGCCGCGGGAACGCCGCCACGTTCTCGGGCCGCTCCGACCTTATCGGGCGGAGAGGCGAAAAGGTGTCATCCGACACGAATCGGACGTGACACGAGGCCCATTCGGCGTGTCGCATTTGCGCCGCTTGTTCGGATCCGCGACGCGCCTACCAGCGCGGTAACACTCGCGAGGCAGTCGAGGCTCACCACTTCGACATGCCCGACATCGTTTTCGACGCCCGGGCGTGTCTTCGTAGTGCGAGCTTCGAATCGGCTGACTCCCGTGGCAAGTCCCGTTGTCCCGCCTCGCCGAGGCTCGCTTTGAAGAATCGCGGTGCGGGTGCGGCGCAGTAGTACACACCGAATCCGCGCATGG
>NZ_BDBP01000095.1 GCF_001613045.1 Nocardia lijiangensis NBRC 108240
GACGCGGAGGCCCCGCCGCCTCCGGTGTCGCCGCCGGAGCCGCCGCGCAGCTGGGTGCCGATGACGAACGCGCCGACCGCGACCACCACGCAGACGACCAGCAGTCCGGCCAGCAACGGGCCGGGGCGGCTACCGCGGACCCGCGCGCCCGCGGAAGCCGTGCCCGCGTGCTGTGAGGCAGCATTCCGCGCTGAGTCGGGCCCTTGCCACGGCGGATTCGGCCCCGATTCCGCTTGCTCCCAGTGTGTTCGGTTCGGCACCGACGCACCTTGCTGCCACGGCGCCGGAGTCACCGGTGCTTCTGGGCGCTGCCACTGCGCGGCGTCAGGTCGCGGGTTCTGTTGCCGAAGTGACTGGTTCGCCGGTGTTTCCGGGTGCTGCCACTGCGCGGCATCGGGCCGCGGGTTCTGTTGCCGAAGTGACTGGTTCGCCGGTGTTTCCGGGGGCTGCCACTGCCCGGCGTCAGGCCGCGGGTTCTGTTGCCGAAGTGACTGGCTCGCTGGTGTTTCCGGGTGCTGCCACTGCGCGGCATCGGGCCGCGGATTCTGCTGCCGAGGCGACTGGCTCGCAGGAGTTTCCGGATGCTCCACCGGCCCGGAATCCAGATCGAGCAATTGCACCGCGCGCAGGCTCACTTCCTCCAGCACCGGCGGCGGCAGCCACCCCGCGCGCTCAGGCACCCCGAGCGCTGCCAGGTCGTCCAGCAGCCTGCGCGGCGTCGGCCGGGCGGCGGGATCTTTGGCGAGGCAGGACGCGACGAGGGGCCGGACCCGATCCGGTACGGCGTCGAGGTGCGGGTCCTCGTACACGATGCGCCACAGCATGCGCATCGTGTCGCCGACGCCGAACGGGCCGTGCCCGGCCGCCGCGAACGCCAGCACGCCGCCGAGGGCGAACACATCGCTCGCCGGACCGACCGGTTCGCCGGTCACCTGTTCCGGGCACATGAAACCCGGTGAGCCGATGACCTTTCCGGTGGTGGTCAGCGCGGTGTCCTCGACGGCGCGCGCGATGCCGAAATCGATCACCTTGGGTCCGTCCACGGCGAGCAGCACGTTGGACGGCTTCAGATCGCGATGCACCACCCCGGCCTCGTGCACCGCCACCAGCGCCTCGGCCAGCCCGCGGGCCAGCACCAGCAGCGTGGCCTCGGCGAAGGTGCCGAACCGCTCCACCGCCTCCGAGAGCGGGAACCCCGCCACGTAGCCGGTCGCCAGCCAGGGCGGGTCGGCGTCCACGTCGGCGTCGAGCACCGGAGCGGTGCAGCGCCCGCCGACCCGTCGCGCCGCCGCCACCTCGCGCCGGAATCGGGCCCGGAATTCGTCGCCGCCCACCAGATCCGGACGGATCACCTTCACCGCGACGGTCCGGCCGCCCGTGTTGCGCCCGAGATAGACCCGCCCCATGCCCCCGGATCCGAGCACGCCGAGGAGCCGGTAATCGCCGATCCGTCGAGGATCGTTCGTGCCGAGCGGTTGCATCGCGCAGTCGGTTCCCTTCGCGTGGTCGAACATCGAAAGGCTACCGACCCGCACCCGGCCACACCGAGCGGCGCGGTGCCCCCGGTTCGACGGGCAACCGCGCCGCGGGGTGTCAGAGCTGGGACTTGACCTTGTCCGCGATGAGGTCCAAGTGCGCGAGGTCGTCGAGATCCAGGATCTGCAAGTAGATGCGGCTCGCGCCGATCTCGGCGTAGCGGCCGATCTTGTCGACCACCTCGTCCGGCGAGCCCGCGAGACCGTTGGCCTTCAGCTCGTCCACCTCGCGGCCGATGGCGGCGGCGCGGCGGGCGACCTCGGCGTCGCTGCCGCCGACGCAGGCCACCAGGGCATTGGAGTACACCAGGTCGTCGGCGCGTCGCCCGTAGCTCTCCGCGGCGGCGCGGACCCGCTCGAACTGGCTGGCGCTGGCCTCCAGTGAGGCGAAGGGCATGTTGAACTCGCTCGCGTACTGGGCGGCAAGCCGCGGCGTGCGGGTCGCGCCGTGGCCGCCGATCAGCACCGGCACCGGATCCTGCACCGGCTTGGGCAGCGCGGGGGAGTCGGTGAGGTGGTAGTGCTTGCCCGTGAAGCTGAAGGTGTCGCCCGGCTTGGTCGCCCACAGCCCGGTGACGATCGCGAGCTGTTCCTCGAAGCGCGCGAACTTGTCCTGCGGGAACGGGATACCGTACGCGGCGTGCTCTTCGGCGTACCAGCCGCTGCCGAGGCCGAATTCGACACGGCCGCCGGACATCCGATCGACCTGCGCGACCTGAATCGCGAGCGGGCCGGGCAGCCGGAAGGTGGCGGCGGTGACCAGCGTGCCCAGCCGGATCGTGCGCGTTTCCCTGGCCAGGCCGGCGAGGGTGATCCAGGCGTCGGTGGGGCCGGGCAGACCGTCGGAGCCGCCCATGGCCGAGTAGTGGTCGGAACGGAAAAACGCGTCGAACTCCAAGTCCTCGGTGGCCTTCGCGACGGTCAGCAGGGTGTCGTAGTCCGCGCCCTGCTGCGGCTCGGTGAAGATGCGTAGTTTCATGAAGTCCATCGTGCCCGAGGGATTCGGGTGCTTCGCGCCGTGCGCCCCGGGGAGTGGTCGATGCCACTAGGGTCGGCTGCGAGCACACCGGCGCACGCCCGTCTTCGAGGAGGACACCCGTGACCGCAGCCCCCGCCCCGCGCGTTGTCGTCATGGGCGTCGCCGGGGCAGGCAAGTCGACCATCGGGGGGAGGCTGGCGGACGCGTTGGGCCTCCCGTTCGCCGAGGGTGACGGCTTCCATCCGCCCGCCAACGTGGCCAAGATGCGAGCGGGCGAACCGCTCACCGATGCCGACCGTATCCCGTGGCTGGACAGCATCGCCGCCTGGCTGGCCGAACGGGCAGTCGGCGGCGGCGTCGTCAGCTGTTCGGCACTGAAGCGCGACTATCGGGATCGACTGCGGGCGGCCGCGCCCGACCTGTTCTTCCTGCACCTGACGGCCTCCCGCGCGGAGCTGGCCCGCCGGATGTCCACGCGCCGCGACCATTTCATGCCGCCGAGCCTGCTCGACTCCCAGCTCGACACGCTGGAACCGCTCGGTGCCGACGAACGCGGCATTGTCGTCGACGCCACCCGCGCGCCCGCCGACCTGGTCCGGGAGACGATCGCGGTTCTGGCCGGCGCCCGCCCGTCCTGAAGGCGGAAGGGCACGGGCCGGAATCAGGGAGCCGGGACGCCCGGCTGCGGGCATGGCCCGGAGACCACCGGCAGGCAGATCCCCGTCGCCTCCGACAGCATCAGCCCACCGCCCGCCAGCAGCGCGGCGAGCGCGACCGCACCGAAGAAGAAGACCCACAGCAGTCCGGGGATGTGGGTCAGGCGGGCCAGCTGATCGGCGTCGGAGTCGACATTGCCGGGCTGTCGCCAGCGGTGCACCCGCCCGCGCTGCATCTCGACGACCGGGCGCACCCCGGCCAGCAGCAGAAACCACGCGGCGAGATAGGCGAAGGCCGCCTGCACGATGTCGGTGCCGAACCAGGACACCGCGAACACCGTGGCGCCGAGCGCGAACACCGTGCACAGGCCGTAGATATTGCGGACCTTGATCAGCACGGCGGCGAGCAGCGCGATGGACGTCCAGAGCATCAGCGTGATGCGGTCGGCGCCGAGCAGGGCCGCGAAGCCGAGACCGAGCAGCGGCGGCGCGGGGTAGCCCGCCATGGCGGTGAGAATCATGCCGGGGCCGTAGGGTTTTCCGCTGGAGACGGTCAGCCCCGAGGTGTCCGAATGCAGCGTGATGCTGTTGAGCCTGCGGCCGGTGAGCAGCGCGCTGAGCGCGTGGCCACCCTCGTGCGCGATGGTGACGACGTTGCGGGTGAGGCGCCAGAGCGGTCCGTAGCCGACCAGCACCAGCGCCGCCACCCCGGTGACGACGACCAACTGCCAGGGCGGTGGGGTCTGCGTGGTGGTCAGCCGATCCGCGATGGAGGCGCCGCGGTCGACCAGTTCGGCGGTGTTCACCGCCGCACCCTATCGGTCGCGCGCCGGAACCGCACCGGGACGAATCCGTCGAAGGCGTCCGGTGCGGTCAAGCGAGTGGCACGGGCGTCCCGGAGTCGGACGAGCGCCGCGCGGCCTCGAGCACCCGCAGCGTGGTGCCCGCATCGCGCGGATCCACCGGCACCGGCGCGCCGTCGAGGATCGCGGCGGCCATCTCGGCGTAGAAGGCGGGATAGTCGCCCGCGAGCGTCGGGTACGGCGTCGCATCCGGTTCGGCCCCGAGCAGTCCCCACCTCGCGGAGTCGACCGCGCCCCAGTCGTCCGCGCGCGGGTCGCGGCCTGCGCGCAGCGCCTCTTCCTGCGGATCGAGGCCGTAGGTGACGTATCCGGCGTCCGCGCCGAGTACCCGGAAGCGCGGGCCGAGCTGGGGCGTCACCGCGCTCATCCACAGGTGCGAGCGCACACCGCTCTCGTGGGTGAGTGCGAGGAAGACGTCGTCGTCGGTCTGGATACCAGGGCGGCGGCGGTCCAGTTCGCCGTACACCGAGCGCACCGGGCCGAACAGCGTGAGCGCCTGATCCACCAGGTGGCTGCCGAGGTCGAAGAGCAGTCCGGCGCCGTCGGCGGCGGTGCCGACCTCCCGCCATCCACCCTTGGGCACCGGACGCCACCGCTCGAACCGGGACTCGAAGCGCCGCACCGCGCCGAGCCTGCCGTCCTCGACCAGTGCGCGGACCGTCCGGAAATCGCCATCCCAGCGCCGGTTCTGGAAGACCGACAGCGCGACGCCGCCCGTTCGGCGTGCGCCACCAGTTGCCCGGCCTCGGCGACGGTGACCGCGAACGGCTTGTCCACCACCGTCGGAATTCCCGCGTCCAACGCCCGCGCGGCCAGCGGCGCGTGGGTCCGGTTCGGTGTCGCCACGACCACCAGTCCGATGCCGCGCGGGTCGTCGAACAGCGCGTCGGCGTCCGGGATCACCTTGACTCCGTCGTGCGCGCGGCGGGCCTGCTCGGCCCGCTCCGCCGAGCCGGTGACCACCGCCGCCACCCGCATCCGCGGTTCCGCGGCGATCAGCGGCGCGTGAAACACCGCGCCCGCCAAGCCGTATCCGACGATGGCCACCTCCACGCTGCTCATCCCGCCGACGCTACCGCCCGGCGATCGTGCGCCGGGTCAGCACCACGACAGCGCTGGACGAGACGGGTATCGCTCAGGACGCGCGGTCGGGTGCGAAGTGGTTCGGTCGGTCAGCAATGCATTAGTCACCCATCCGGCGATCGGCGGGAGCGTCGGAACGGGCGGTCAGCCGCGAAGTGTGTCCGGACCACGATCGGCTTGTTCTTGCCGGGGGGAGGGCCTGTGGCGAGGGAATATCGGTGGACCGGAAGTGCTCGGTGAGGACGAGTCCGATTGCGCGGAGTGCGTCCGGGTCGGTCATCCGTTCGTGCCGGGCGGGAATGCGGTGTTCGGTGATGCGGCCGGTGATGTGGTTGTTCCATGCGAGAGCCGGAGAGGGGCCGTCGTCTGTGTGGTCCGCGGTGGAGCTGAAGTAGATCAGGTCACCGTCGAAGGGTGCAGGCCGGTGGTTCCGGGTGAGGTCGACGAGCCGGGTGTAGTCGCGGTGCAAGGTCACGAGATGCTCGGGGGTCAGGGCGGTGAAGAGTCCGCCTTGCCGGTGCAGCAACTCGGCCGCGACCTCGAAGGTGAGGTCGGCGGGGAGCTCGGCAGCGACGAGGCCGCCGAACTCGGTGAGCAAGTCCACGGGGGTGAGTGTGGGAGTGCTGATGCTGCGTTCGGTGACGACCCGGGTGTCCATCATGGCCAGGGTCGCGACGTGGTCACCGTCGCGGCGGAGCTGGACGGCGATCGCGTGGGCGATGGTGCCGCCGAGCGAGTAACCGAGCAAGTGGTAAGGCCCGTGCGGCTGGACGGACCGGATCTCCCGTACGTAGCGGGCGGCGAGTTGATCCAGCGTGTCGAACCGCGCGGTCGGGTCGGTCAGCGTCGGGGATTGCAGTCCTTGGACGGGACGGTCGGGGTCGAGGTGCTGCACGAGTCCGCTGAAACCCCAGGCCAATCCGATGGCCGGGTGGACGCAGAACAGTGGCGGGTCGGTGCCTGCGGCACGCAGCGGGAGCAGGACCGACAGTGCGTCGCCGGGCTCCTGTTCCTCGAGGCCCCGCAGGCGGTTGTCGATGCGGCGGGCCAGCAATTGCGGTGTCGGGTCGGTGAAGACCCACTGAACCGGCACGGTGGCGCCGGTCGATTCCTCCAGCCGCGCGACCAGTTGGGTGGCGGCCAGCGAGTTGCCGCCGAGGGCGAAGAAGCCATCGTCGACGCCTACTCGTTCGATGTCGAGGGTCCGGGTGAAGGCGTCGCAGACGGTGGCCTCGAGTGGGGTGGACGGCGGCCGGAATCGGGAGTGTCGCCGGTCGGGTGCGGGCAGGGCCTTGTAGTCGAGTTTGCCGGTGGAGGTGAGGGGGATTCGGTCGAGGGTGAGGATCGTGGTGGGGATCATGTGGGTGGGTAGCCGGGTTGCGAGATAGGTGGTCAGTGCGATGGCGTTGGGTGTGGTGTCCGGGGCGGGTACGACGTAGCCGGTGAGCTGGTCCGTGCCGTTGGGTTGGGTGTGGACTGTGACGGCGGCGTGGGTGATGTCGGGGTGGCTGCGTAGCGCGGCTTCGATGTCGCCGCGTTCGATGCGATGGCCGTGGATCTTGAGTTGCAGGTCGCTGCGGCCCTTGTACTGCAGCGTTCGGTCGGCGGTCCAGGTGACCAGGTCGCCGGTGCGGTACATCCGTGTCCCGGGTGGCCCATAGGGGTCGGGGACGAATCGTGCTGCCGTGGTTGTGGGTTGCTTGTGGTAGCCGCGGGCGAGGCCCGGTCCGGACACGTACAGTTCGCCGACTACTCCGGGTGGGACGGGGCGCAGTCTGCGGTCGAGTACGACGGCGGTGAATCCGCGGGTCGGGCCGCCGATTGTCATCGGAGCGTCTGTGGTCGCCGGAGCGTCGGCGCAGCTCATGATGGTGGTTTCGGTAGCACCGTAGGAGTTGATCACCGTCCGGCCCGGTATCCACTGTGCTGCCAGATCCGGTGGACATGTCTCGCCGCCGAGGATCAGGGTGCCGAGGGTGTCGAGTTCGCCGGGGGGCAGCGAGGCGAGCACCGTCGGGGTGAAGGCGGCATGGGTGACGTGTTCGGCCTCGATCACCTCGGCCAGTTCGGTGCCCGCGACCACCGATGCGGGTGCGAGGACCAGTGTGGCGCCTGCGGCTGCGGCGCTGACCAATTCGAGGACCGAGACGTCGAAGGTCAGGGCGGCTGCGCCGAGCACTCGAGACGCCGGGGCGAGGCCGAACCGTTCCCGTGTGTCGGCGGCCAGGTCCGCTATCCCGCTGTGGGTGACCACGACACCTTTGGGAATCCCGGTGGAGCCCGAGGTGTAGATCAGGTAGGCCGGGTGCTGTGGCCGCAGCGGGGTTGTGCGGTCGTGGTCGGTGATCGCGGCGGGGGACGCCGACGCTGTCGTCGCGGCGAACGACGGGTCGTCGAGGGCGAGCCATCCGGTGGTGTCCGGCAGTTGGTCTCGGTGGATCCCGAGTGTCAGCCCTACGGCGGCACCGGAATCGGTGAGCATGGTGGTGATCCGGTCCCGGGGATGGGTGGGGTCGATCTGGACGAACGCGCCACCGGATTTGGCGACCGCCCACACGGCGATCACAGCATCGATGGAGCGCGGTAACGCTATGGCTACCAACGATTCCGGTCCTATTCCTTTCTCGATCAGTACCCGCGCCCACCGGTTCGAAGTCTCGTCGAGTTCGCGGTAGGACAGCCTTACGCCGTTGCAGACCACCGCTTCCGTATCCGGCGTCATTGCGGCCGTCAACACCTGCGGCAATACCGACATCACCGCACCGGGCTGACCGCGAACGGGTACCAGCGTGGCTCGTTCGACCGGCGACAGCAGCTGCAGCCGGGTCAGCGGGAGGTCGATGTGTTCGGCGATGGTGTCGAGCACTCGCAGCATTCGGTCGGCGATGGCGTCGATCTGGTGTTGTGTGAACAGTTCCGGCAGGTATTTGAAGGTCAGGTGCACTCGGGCGTCCTGGTGGACGACCAGGCCGAGCGGATAGTGCGCGGCGTCGCGTCCGTGCACGCCGAGGACATGCATTCCCGCGATGTCGGTGTCTTCGGACAGACCGGCCCGGTCGACCGGGTAGGACTCGAGGACGGTCACGGTGTCGAACATCGCGCCGGGACCGGCCACGCGCTGGATCTGGGCGAGCCCGAGGTGGTGATGGTCGAGCAGCGCGGCTTGTTCGGTTTGGATTCGCCGCAGTAGCTGGGCTAGGGTCTCGCGGTGATCGAGCCGGATCCGGACGGGCACGGTGTTGACGAACAGCCCGATCATCGATTCGATGCCGGGGATCTGCGGCGGGCGCCCGGAGACGGTGGTGCCGAAGACCACGTCCTCGCGGGCGGCCGAGGTGGCGAGCACGATCGCCCAGGCGGCTTCGATGAGGGTGTTGAGGGTGGCCTCTTGTCGATGGGCCACCGCGACCAGGGCCGCGGTGCGCTGCCGGCTCAGCTGCACCTGGACTTCGCGCGCGGCGATGGTGGGCCGGCGGCCGCGGTCCGCGGGCGCCAGCAGAGTCGGCTCGGCCGTGCCCTCGAATGTCCGTGCCCACGCGGCTTCCGCCGCGTCCCGGTCCTGGGTGTCCAGCCACCTCAGGTAGTCGCGGTAGGGACGCACCGGGGGTAGCACCGTGGGGTCGCTGTCGGCGGCATAGAGGGTCAGCAGTTCCCGGATGAGCAGTGGCGTGGACCAGCCGTCTATCAGGATGTGATGCATGCTCAACAGCAGTTGATACCGCCGAGGTGCGGTGCCGATCAGGGTGAGTCGCAGCAGCGGCGCCGTGGTCACGTCGAAGCATGCGCGGCGGTCGGTGTCCATGAGCTGTTCGAGCGCAGCTTCCGCGTCGTCGCGCCCGGCCAGGTCGATCTCGGTGAACGGCACGTCGACGTGCCGGTGTACCACCTGGACCGCTTCGCGTGCGCCGTCGCGCACGAACGCGGTCCGCAGGTTCGGGTGCCGTCCGACGAGAGCCTGCGCGGCGCGGCGCAGCCGGTCGGTGTCGACGCGCCCGCCGAGTTCCAGGCACAGTTGCACGATGTAGGCGTCGAGGGTGCCGTCGGCGAGCTGGGCGTGGAACAGCAATCCTGTCTGTAGCGGTGTGAGCGGCCAGATCTCGTCCAGTGTCGAACGTCCGGTCTCGAGCCGGTCGATCGTGCCTTGGTCGAGGTCGACGAGGTCGACGTCGGAGGGGGTGAGCCCGCCTGCGCCGGGCCGGGACGCGTGCGCGGCCAGAGCGGTCACCGCGTCGCGCCACAGTTCCGCGAGGTCGGTGACCTCGGCGGAGGTGAGCAGGCCGGTCGGGTACTCCCAGGCGGCGGTAAGGGTAGGCCCGTCGGATGTCTCGATGGTGACCGCATTGATGCCGAGCAGGGCTGCGACGGGTGCGTCGGGGTTCTGGACGCTGCCGCCATCGGGGCCGTCGCCTGCGGGCATCCACCCGATGTCGCGCAACGCCGCGGGAGTGGTGTCGAGCCGACCGAGATAGTTGAAACTCACCTGGGGAGTGGGCAGTTCACGCAGGATGCGGGCGGTGTGGGCGTTGAGATGACGCAGCAGCCCGTAGCCGATCCCGTGGTTGGGGACCCGCCGGAGTTGTTCCTTGACCGACTTGACGACCGCCGCGGCGGCAGCCCCGGCGGCGAAGGCGTCATCGACGTCGATATCGGACAGGTCGAGCCGGACCGGGTAGGTGGTGGTGAACCATCCGATGGTGCGGGTGAGGTCGGCACCGGGGAGCACCGTGTCGTGGCGGCCGTGGCTTTCGAGGGTGAGCAGCGTGTCGGTGACGGTGTTGCCGTGGCGGCACCGCCATCGAGTCAGCGCCAGCGCGAGCCCGGCGACGAGGGCGTCGTCCACGTTGCCGTGGAACGCCCGGGGCAGGGTGGTGAGTACGGCGCGGGTCACCGCGGCGGGGAGCGCCACCTCGACGGTGGCGACGGTAGCTTGCACGTCCACGACCGGGTCGATCGGGCGGGCTCCGATCGGCGGATCGTCGGCGGCGAGCGTGGACTGCCACCAGTCGAGTTCATCGAGGTTCCCGGCGGCGGTGTTCAGAGCATGCGCCCAGCGGCGCATCGAGGTGCCGACGGGCGCGAGCCGCGGCCGCTGCCCGGCACTCAGCTGAGCCCACGCCGCAGCGAAATCGGGGACGAGGATCCGCCACGAGACGCCATCGATCACCAGGTGGTGCGCGACGACGAGCAGCCGTCCCGGCTGTCCGGCCCAGTCGAACCAGACCAGCTGCAGCATGATTCCGGCTGCGGGGTCGAGGCGTTCGGCCGCCGCGTTCGCCTCGGCGTCGGCGAGCGCCGCGAAGGCGCTGCTGTCCGGTGCCACATCCACCGGCACGCGCCGGATCAGCCCAGTGGCGGGCATCGCGGTCGGCTGCACCCGTAGCGTCCACCCCGACGTGTGCGCGGGTTCCGGCTGTAGCCGAGCGCGCAGCATGTCGTGGTGATCGATCACCGCCTGCATGGTGGCACCGATTCCGGTGGCGTCGATGCCGGTCGGCAGCGTGAGCATCACCCACTGGCAGAAGCGGTCGAAGCTGCCGCGCTCGATCATCCAGCACATGATCGGCGTCAGCGGTACCGGTCCCACACCCCCGCCGGGCAGTTCCGCAGGAAGGGAGGTCGCCGCGGCGCTGTCGTCGAGAACGGCGATTTCGGCCAGCCCGGCAACCGTCTTACGCTCGAACACCTCGCGCGCGGAGAACACCACACCCGCCGCCCTGGCTCGCGTCACCAACTGGATCGACATGATGCTGTCGCCGCCCAGGGCGAAGAACGAATCATCGGCACCGATCGTGTCGATACCCAATACTTCGGCGAACAGTTCCGCCAGCGTCGTCTCCACCTCGGTGGCCGGTGCCCGGAATTCGGCTCGGCCCGTGGTGAAGTCCGGCTCGGGCAGAGCGGCGCGGTCTAGCTTGCCGTTCGCCGTCACCGGCAGTGCGTCGAGCACCATCACGGTCGCGGGCACCATGTGCGAGGCCAACCGCTCCGCGGCGAACGCGAGGACCGCGGCCGCGTCGAGGTCCGCGCGGTACTCGGGCTCCACGTACCCGATCAATCGGTCGCCGGTCGCGGGGTCCCGGTGCACATTCGCCACTGCTCGGGCCACACCCGGGCAGGCGGCCAGAGCCGATTCGACCTCGCCGAGCTCGATGCGGAAGCCACGAACCTTGACCTGGAAATCCGACCGGCCAACATATTCGAGCGCCAGACTCCCGTCCGGTAGTCGCAGCCACCGCACCAGGTCGCCGGTCCGATACATGCGTTGCCCCGGGCCCGCGAACGGATCGGCGACGAACCGCGACGCCGTCAGACCCATCCCGTTGCGGTAGCCGCGGGCCAGGCCGGGGCCCGCCAGATACAACTCGCCAACGACGCCGATCGCGACCGGCCGCAGCCACGCGTCGAGTACGACCTGACCGACCCCGCGGATCGGTCCGCCGATCGTCACCGCCTCACCTGCCACCAGCGGCGCACCGGCATCGGTCAGGATCGTGGCCTCCGCCGGGCCGTAGGTGTTGAAGAATCGCCGGCCCGGTGCCCACCGCGACACCAGTGCGGAGGAAGGCGCTTCGCCACCGGTCACGATGGTCCCGAGGTCCTCCAGCCCGTCGGGATCGACCGTCCCCATAGCCGCGGGCGTCAGCGCGATATGGGTCACCTTCGTGCGCACCATGATCTGCGCCAGCTCGTCTCCGCCGTAGACGGTCGGGGGCGCGATCACCAGCCGCCCACCGGCTGGGAATGCCAACAGAAGTTCCAGGACCGCCGCATCGAAACTCGGCGACACGAAAGCCAGCACCCGCGCGCTCGGCCCGATGCCGAACCGCGAACATTCCTCGGCCACCAGATTCGCCAACCCGCGATGCGACACCACCACACCCTTCGGCACACCTGTCGAGCCGGACGTGTAGATCACGTACGCCGCATTGTCGGCCCGCACCGCCGATGTGCGCTCCGCATCGGTCACCGGCGCCGATGACAACCCCGCGGCCTCCGCTTCGACCTCCGACTCGCCGAGGATCAACCACGGAACAGGCCCGGGCAGCCGATCACGCCACTGCGACCGTGTGATCCCTACCGCCACACCGGAATCGGTGAGCATGTGCTCGATCCTGCTCGCCGGGTACTCCGGGTCCACCGGCACGAACGCTGCCCCCGACTTGGCCACCGCCCATACCGCCAGTACCGCATCGAACGACCGCGGCAAACCGATCGCAACGCTCGCTTCGGGCCCTGCACCCCGGCCGATCAACAGTCGGGCCAACCGATTCGACTCCGCATCCAGCTCGCCGTACGTCCACCACCGATCCCCGCACACCACCGCGACCGCCCCCGGATCCCTCTCCGCCGCCGCCGCCAACAACTCCGGCAACACCTGCTCCGGCACCGACGGAGCACCCGAAACCGGTGTCAGCTCACGGTGTTCCGCCGGGGAGAGCAGATCCAGCCGGGCCAGCGGCAGATCCGGGTCGGCGACAATGAGACCGATGACGCGCAGGACCCTCCGCAGGGTCGCCTCCATCGTGTCCTGGTCGAAGAGTTCGGGCAGGTAGTTGATTTCGACGTGCAGTCGCGTGTCGACCCGTGCGATCACTCCCAGTGGATAGTGCGCGGCGTTGAGGCTGGTCACGTCGACCAGCCGCATGCCTGCGATATCGGTGTCCGCGGTCAGCCCACCGCGATCGATCGGGAAGGACTCGAACACCGTGATCGTGTCGAATACCGCCGCGGGCCCGGCCACCCGCTCGATGTCGGTCAGACCCACGTAGTGGTGATCGAGCAGCCCGGCCTGCTCCGCTTGGATTCGGTCGAGCAGCTGCCCCACGCTCTCGGCGGGATCGAGGCGGACGCGCACCGGCAGTGTGTTGATGAACAGCCCGATCATCGATTCGATGCCCGCGATCTGCGGGGGCCGTCCGGACACCGTGGCGCCGAACGTCACGTCGTCCCGGGATGTGAACGCGCCCAACACGATCGCCCATGCCATCTGGATCACGGTGTTGAGGGTGACGCCGCGGGCCCGCGCCAGGCCGGCCAGCGCAGTGGTCTGTTCCTCGGTCAGTTCGCCGAGTACCTCACGTGATTCGGTGTATGGGCGGCCGGGATCGGGCGGCGCCACCAAGGTCGGCCCGTCGGAGCCGTCGAACGCCCGGGCCCAGGCATCGAGCGACGCAGTCGGGTCCCGCCTGACGATCTCCGCAAGGAAGTCCCGGTAGGGACGGATGCGCGGCAGGATCGCGGCGTCGCCGTCGGTGGCATAGAGGATCAGAAACTCCCTCAGGAGCAGCGGCGTCGACCAGCCGTCGAGCAGCAGGTGATGATTGGTCAGCACCAGCCGGTAGTGCTCGGGCCCCGTGGTGACCAGCATCCAGCGCAGCAGTGGGGCACGAGCCGGGTCGAACCGGGCCGCCCGGTCCGCGGCCATCAGCCGATCCCACTCGCGATTCCGTGCACCGTCCGCCAGCCCGGACAGGTCGAGCTCCGACCAGGGCACCTCGACGTCTTCGTCGACCACCTGCACCGGTCCGGCGGCGGTGTCGGTGACGAATGCGGTGCGCAGATTCGCATGCCGGTCGAGCAGCACCTGCGCGGCTCGGCGCAGCCGCTCCGGATCGACCCGCCCATGCAGCTCCAGGACCAACTGCACCAAGTAGGCGTCCATCGACTCCTCGGACACCAGCGCATGGAACAGCAACCCCTCCTGCAGCGGAGTCAATGGCCAGACGTCGCTCAACGCCGGATAGCTGTCTTCGATTCGTTCGATCTCGGACTGCCCGAGTCTGACCAGATCCAGATCCGACGGCGTCCGGCCCCCGGCCCCGGCGCGATGGATATGTGTCGTCAACGCGGTCAAGACCCGGCACCACGACTCCGCCACCTCGCGCACCTCGTCGACGGTGAGCACCCCGGCGGGATACGACCAGATCGCCCGCAACCGCGGCCTGCCCTCGTCGTCGAGGGTGAAGGCGTTGATGTCGAGCACCGCCGACACCGGCATATCCGGATTCCGCGCACCGGCGAATTGGGCACCCGCGAGGTCGTCCTGCACCGGCATCCATCCGGCCGACGGCATTCCTTCGGAAATCTCCGTGGAGACGTAGTCGAACGCGATCTGCGGCGTCGGCAGAGTCCCGAGTATCGGTCCGGTGTCCTCGTTGAGATACCGCAACAAGCCGTAGCCGATTCCGCGGTCCGGGACGGCGCGCAGCTGTTCCTTGACGGACTTGACCGCTGCCCACATGGCCGGCCCACCGGCGCACGCGTCGTCGAGATCGATGACCGAAAGATCCAGGCGCATAGGAAAACTCGTGGAGAACCAGCCGACCGTCCGGGTCAGATCCGAGCCCGGGACGGCGCCTTCCCCACGGCCGTGCCCTTCGAGACCGATCACCACCTCCGCGAGCGGGCCGCCGCGGGCTTCCGTTGCACGCTCGCGCCGCCACTTCGTCACCGCTACCGCCAGCGCGGCCAGCAGCCCGTCGCCCACACTGCCGTGGAATGCCGCGGGCACGTCGGTCAACAGCGCCTCGGTCACCTCGGGGGACACGTCGACCTCGACCGTGCGGGCCGTGGCAGCCACATCGATCGCGGGGTCGAGGAGCCGGGATCCGATCATCGGATCGTCTCCGGCTGCCATCGCCTGCCACAAGCCGAGTTCGGCGGCCCGCTCCGGGCGCTGGGCTGCCTCGACCAGCCCGTGCGCCCACCTGCGCATCGATGTCCCGACCGGCGCCGGATCGGGTGGCTCGCCGGACTCGATCCGCGCCCATGCGACCGCGAGGTCCGCCATCAGCACCCGCCAGGAAGCCCTGTCGATCGCCGAATGATGCACCAGCACAAGAACTCTGCTCTGCTCTGCGGTGTCGCCCGGATCGAACCAGACCACCTGCATCACGATCCCGGCGCCCGGATCGAGCCGGTCCGCGGCGGCTTCCAATTCCGCCGCCGCCGACGCACGGAACTCGGCGCTTCCCGGCTTGCCCTCCATCGCGACCCGGTGGACGACGTCGTCGGCTCGAATCTTCCCGACCGGCAGCACCTCCCACGTCCAGCTGCCCTCGGCGCCCGGGCGCAGCCGCGCGCGCAGCATGTCGTGCCGATCGAGGACCGCCTGCACCGCGCCCACCAGCCGCTGCCGGTCGACCCCCGCGGGCGGAGCCAGCATCACTGCCTGCGAGAAGCGGTCGAACCCCGGCTCCGCGTGTTCGATCAGCCGTCGCATGATCGGCGTCAGCGGTATCGGCCCGACACCCCCGCCGGGCAGTTCCTCCGGAAGGGAGGTCGCCGCGGTGCTGTCGCGGACGGCGATCTGGGCCAGCCCGGCAACGGTTTTGCGCTCGAACACGTCGCGCGCGGAGAACACCACACCCGCCGCCCGGGCCCGAGTGACCAGCTGGATCGACCTGATGCTGTCGCCGCCGAGGGCGAAGAACGAATCGTCGAGGCCGACCGAGTCGATACCCAATACGCCGGCGAACGATTCGGCGATCGTGCGTTCGAGGGGTGTCTCGGGTGCTCGGAACACCTTGTTGCCGGTGAATACCGGATCCGGTAGCGCCTTGCGATCCAGCTTGCCCGCCGGGGTCAAGGGAATCCGCTCCAGCACCATGATCGAGGACGGGACCATATAGGACGGCAAACGGCCGGTGAGGTACTCGGTCAGGATCGTGGTATCGATCGAGTTACCAGGCGCGGCAACAACATACGACACCAGCGACTGGGCCCCGGAATCGCTGCGGTGACCGATCGTTGTGGCGAAATCGACGGTTTCATGGGCGGCGAGCGACGCATCGATTTCCCCGAGCTCGATACGCAGACCCCGAATCTTGACTTGGAAATCCGACCGGCCGAGGTGTTGGATCGCTCCGTGGGCCGTCCATCGGACCACGTCTCCGGTGCGGTACATGCGTTCGCCGGGCGCCCATGGGCATGCCACGAAACGCGCGGCGGTCAGGCCCGCCCGACGGTGGTATCCGCGGGCCAGCAAGGAGCCCGCGATATACAGTTCGCCTGTCACGCCGACTGGTACGGGTTGTAGTCGTCGATCGAGCACCCACGCGGAGGCGCCGCGAATCGGGTTACCGATGGTGACCGGTTCGTCTGCCGTCAATGAGGAGGTCATTGTCGCGGCGATAGTGGTCTCGGTGGGCCCGTATTCGTTGACCATGCTCCGGCCGTCGTCGCTCCAGCGCTCGACCAGCTTGGTGCCGCAGTCCTCGCCGCCGACCAGTAGGTTTGTCAAATCCGGTAGCGGCCAACGGGTGTGGTCGATGGTGGACAATGCCGAAGGTGTGATCAGGAGTTGACTGACGTGCTCGCGGTCGAGTAGCTCGGCGAGTTCGTCGCCGCCATAGACATCGCTGGGCGCGATGACCATGGTGGCGCCCCAGTACACCGCGTCCAGTAATTCCAGGACCGACACATCGAAGCTCGGCGAAGCCAGATGCAGAATACGAGAACCCGATTCGATTCTCATGAAATGCCGGTGCACGGTGGCGCAGTTGCGGAGTCCGCGGTGGGTGACCGCGACGCCTTTGGGTAGTCCGGTCGATCCGGAGGTGTAGAGGATGTAGGCGATGTCGTCGATACGCAGCGGGCGTACCCGGTCGCTATCGGTGACGGGGCGGTTTTCGGCCGCGTCGAGGTCCTCCGGTGTCAACCAGTCGATGTCGTCGGGTAACTGTGTTCGTGCGGAGGTCACGGTCAGACCGATCGCCGCCTTGGAATCGGTCACCATGTGGGTGATGCGTTCGACGGGATTGGTCGGGTCGATAGGCAGAAAAGCAGCGCCCGATTTGGCGATCGCCCATACCGCGAGTATGGCATCGGGGGAGCGTGGCATGCCGATCGCGACGATATCTTCCGGGCCGATTCCTCGCTGAATCAATATCCGGGCCAACTGATTCGAACGCTCGTCCACCTCCCGGTAGCTCAGCTGCTGCCCGTCGAAAACGATCGCTGTGGCGTGGGGATTCCGTGCGGCCGCTGCGGTCAGCAGGTCGGCCAGTGTGGCGGGCGCCGCTGCGGGCGCACCGGAGCGTGACAGCAGATCAGCACGTTCGGCAGACTCGAGCACCTCGATCATCCCGACCGGGACCGTGGGATCGGTGGCCACCGACTCCAGTATCCGGATCCACCGGTGCGCGAGAGAGTCGATCGTCGCGGGGTCGAACAGATCCGTGGCGTAGGTGACCGCTACCGCCATCTCGCCACCGTTGTGGTTGTCCGACAGCACGACCTGCAGGTCGAAACGAGACACTTCGTTGGGGAGGTCGACCACCGATACATCGAGACCGGGCAGTTCGAGCTTCACCTGCTCCAGATTCTGGAAAGCCAGCATCACCTGGAACAGCGGGTGCCGCGACTGCGACCGCTGCGGAGCGAGTTGATCGACCAGTTGCTCGAAGGGAACATCGGCATGCCCGAAGGCCTCCAGATCGACCTGCCTGACCCGGCCGAGCAGATCGGTGAACGATTCATCGAGATCGATGTCGGTCCGCAACACCAAAGTGTTGACGAACATGCCGACCACGTCATCGAGTTCGGCCGCACCACGCCCGGCGATCGGTGTGCCGATCGGAATATCGGTCGTACCGCTCAACCGGGCAAGCAGGACCGCCAGCGTGCCATGGATCACCATGAACAGTGACGAACTGTGTTGCCGCGCGAGCTTTTCCAGCGCCCGAACCAAGTCGGCATCCAACGTGTAGTCGATGGTGGCACCTCGATTGGACGCCACCACCGGCCGTGGCCTGTCGGCCGGCAGACGAAGTTCCTCGGCAACTCCGTCCAGAGTTTCGGTCCAGTACCGGATCTGCCGGGCGGACAGCGATTCCGGATCGTCGGGCGAGCCGAGGGTAGCTCGTTGCCACAGTGCGTAATCCGCGTACTGGACAGGCAGCGGTGTCCACGAAGGGACGTCTCCGCGGATCCGTGTGGTGTACGCAATCGTCACGTCGCGGGCCAGCGGTGTCATGGAGAAACCGTCCGCGGCGATGTGGTGCACCACGACGGCCAGCACGTATTCGGGCTCCTCGCTACCGGCAGCGCGGAACAATCGGGCACGGACCGGCGCCCGGATGCGCACATCGAAGCCTTCGGTGACGAATTCGGTGACCGTTGCGTCCAATTGGCTCGGTGGAACCGATACCAGGGCCAGCTCGGGGTCTATCTCGTCGGCGGGTTCGATGAGCTGGATCAGCATTCCGTCGTGGTCCGGGTACCGCGTGCGTAAGGACTCGTGCCTGCGCAGCACGTCGACCATGGCCGATCGCAGGGCGTCGACACTCAACTCGCCACGCAACCGAATGGCGATCGGCACGTTGTATGCCCCCGAGCTGGTGTCGTACTGGTTGAAGAACCACATCCGTTGCTGGGCCGGTGCCAATGGCACGAGATCCGGGCGCGGCCCGGCGATCAGCGGTGGGCGTTGTCGACCCGCGCCGGAATGCTGCTCTATGCGGGTAGCGAGTGCCGCTACCGTGGGCGCCTCGAACAACAGCCGCACCGGAATTTCGGTATCCAGCGCGGCCCCGAGTCGCGCGGCAACCCGGGTCGCGACCACGCTGTCCCCGCCCAGGGCGAAGAACGAATCGTCGAGGCCGACGGCATCGATTTTCAATACCTCGGCGAATGATCCGGCGATCGTGCGTTCGAGGGGTGTCCGGGGTGAACGGAACGCCTTGTAGTCGGTGAATACCGGTTTCGGTAGTGCCTTGCGGTCCAGCTTGCCCACTGGCGTCAAGGGGATCCGCTCCAGCACCGTGATCGCGGACGGGACCATATAGGACGGCAACCGGTCCGCCAGGTACTCGGTCAGAATCGTGGTATCGATCGAACCACCGGACGCGGCAACAACATACGAAGCGAGTGACTCGGCCCCGGAATCGTTGCGGTGGCCGATGGTCACGGCGAAATCGACGCTCTCGTGGGCGGCGAGTGTCGCATCGATCTCGCCGAGTTCGATACGCAGCCCACGAATCTTCACCTGGAAATCGGATCGGCCGAGGTGCTGGATCATTCCGTTGGCTGTCCACCGGACCACGTCCCCCGTGCGATACATCCGCTCGCCGGGCGCCCAGGGACACGCTACGAAACGCTCGGCCGTCAAAGCTGCCCGGCGATGATATCCGCGGGCCAGCAGAGCACCCGCGACATACAATTCACCCGCCACACCAACCGGCACCGGTTGTAGCCGCTGATCCAGCACCCATTGCGAGACACCACGAATCGGGCCACCGATCGTCACCAACTCACCGGCCACCAAGCGGGAAGTCAGCGTCACGGCAATGGTGGCCTCGGTAGGCCCGTATTCGTTGAGTATGCTCCGGCGGTCGCCGCTCCAGCGCTCGACCAACTCGGTGCCGTAGCCCTCGCCGCCGACCAGCAGGTATCTCAAATCCGGTAGCGGCCAACGGGTGCGGTCGATCGTGGACAACGCCGTTGGCGTGATCATGACATGACTGACATGCTCACGGTCGAGCAGTTCCCCGAGTTCGTCACCGCCGAAGACATCGCTGGGCGCGATGACCATGGTCGCACCCGCGCACAACGCGAACAGCAATTCCAGTACCGACACATCGAAGCTCGGTGAAGCCAAATGTGCGATACGAGAATCGGATTCGATGCTCAGGGCATCGCGGTGCTCGGTGGCGCAATTGGCGAGCCCGCGGTGGGTGACCGCGACGCCTTTGGGTAGTCCGGTCGATCCGGAGGTATAGATGACGTAGGCGATATCGTCGACACGCAGCGGGCGTACCCGGTCGGCGTCGGTGACAGGACGATCGTCGGCCTCGTCGAGGTCCTCCGGTATCAACCAGTCGATGTCGTCGGGCAATTGTGTTCGCGCGGAGGTCACCGTCAGACCGATCCCCGCCCGGGAATCGGTCACCATGTGGGTGATGCGTTCGACGGGATGGGTCGGGTCGATCGGAAGGAACGCAGCGCCCGACTTCGTGACCGCCCATAGCGCGAGTACGGAATCCGGGGAGCGTGGTATGCCGATCGCGACGACACTTTCCGGGCCGATACCTCGCTGGATGAGTATCCGGGCCAACCGATTCGAACGCTCATCGAGCTCTCGGTAGCTCAGCTGCTGCCCGTCGAAAACGATCGCCGTGGCGTCGGGATCCCGTGCGGCCGCTGCGGTCGACAAGTCGGCCAAAGTAGTGGGCGCCATCGTGGGTGCACCAGAGCGTGACAGCAGATCGGCTCGCTCAGCAGGCTCAAGCACCTCGATGCCCCCCACCGCGACGGTGGGATCGGTGGCCACCGACTCGAGTACCCGGATCCACCGGTGTGCGAAAGAATCGATCGTCGCGGCATCGAACAAATCGGTGGCGTAGGTGATTGCTACCGCCATGCCGCCACTGTCCTGATCGTCCGACAACACGACCTGCAGGTCGAATGGAGACACCTCGTCGGGCAGGTCGGCCACCGACACATCCAGGCCAGGCAACTCCAGCTCTACTCGCTCCAGATTCTGGAAAGCCAGCATCACCTGGAACAGCGGGTGCCGCGACTGCGACCGCTGTGGAGCGAGTTGATCGACCAGTCGCTCGAACGGCACGTCGGCATGCCCGAAGGCCTCCAGATCGATCTGTCCGACCCGGCCGAGCAGGTCGGTGAACGATTCATCGAGATCGACCTCGGTCCGCAACACCAGGGTGTTGACGAACATATCGACCACGTCGTCGAACTCGGTCGCGGCGCGTACGTCGACCGGCGTGCCGATCGGAATATCGGTCGAACCGCTCAACCGGGCGAGCAGGACCGCCAGCGCACCATGAACCACCATGAACAGTGGCGAACCACGTTGCCGCGCAAACCTTTCCAATGCCCGAACCAGCTCGGCACGCACCGTGTAGCCGAGGGTGGCACGGCGATTCGACATGACCACCGGCCGCGACCTGTCCACCGGGAGAGAGAGCTCCTCGGGAAGGTCCGCGAGCGTGTCTCGCCAGAACGCCAGGTTCTCGCGGCGGCGCCGTACCTCGGCGCCGTGGCGGGCGCTGTCGGGGTGGACCTGGCCGAGATCGGTGTCCGGTGCGGCAGCGGCGAACGCGTCGAGGAACTGCACGAACCTGGTGAAATGCGCCGACAGTTCGGGGCCGGTGTAGAGGTTGGGATTGGCCATGAAGTGGAGGATCGTTTGCGGCGGGTCTCCGGCCTGGTACAGGTCGACCAGCAAATCTTCGACCGGCCCGGAGCTGAGGATGTGGAATTCCGCGGTCATCGACCCGAGCCGGAGTTCCTGGTGGAAGAACATGACATTCACCAACGGGCCCGCGAAACGCCGCTGTCCGTTGTGTCCCGCAGCAGCGCGAATGTCGGTGAGGCCGCACCGCTGGTGCCGTAACGCTCCAACCAGGTCGGACTGCACGCGCCGCACCAGCCTGGCGATCGTGTCGCCCGTACCGAGCGTAATCGGAAGCGGCACAACGTTGACGAACAATCCAGCGGACCGCCGCAGCACCGCGGTGGTACGACCCGATACGGGAATATTGACCAGGACCTCGTCCCGGCCGGTCATACGGGCCAGATAGCTTCCGAATGCGGCGATCACCACCGCGGCCGGGCTCGCCTTCAACACCTCCGCGGAATGATCGATCCGCCCTACCGTCTCGGTGGGCAGTTCGGCTTTTGCCACGACACTCTCCGCGCGTGCGGGTGCGTAGCCGTCGGCCAGGCTGGACTCGCCCTCGACGTCGGCGAGCCTGTCCAGCCAATATGCTTGGTCGCTGGTGAATCGCTTGGACTCCCGGTAACTGCGATCGGCCTCGTAGAGGGTGCGCAGGTCTGCCGCCCGGTGGGGCTCCGCTGTCCGGCCCTGCACCGCCGCTGTGTACAGCGCCGCGACCCGGTTCATCACCGTCATCGCGGCGTAGCCGTCCCCTGCGACGTGGTGGCCCTTGAGGTACCACAGGAAATGCCGATCCCCGACCTGGACTACCACCCATTTCAGCAACCGGTCTCGCATCATATCCATAGGCGAGGTGTACTCCCGGCGCATCCACTGCAAGGCCGCCGCCATGGGGTCCGGTTCGCCACGCATATCGATGAGCGGCCCCGTCGAATCCAGCGCCGGGTCGAACAACTGATGCGGCTCACCGTCGATCTCTACCAGCCGCATATACCCCGATTGGCATTCGTGGCCTGCTTGAATCGAAACCTTGCGAAGTAAGTCGAGATCCAGATCCCCATGGAACTCTAGATATTGTGCCAGACATATCGGCACATCCGGGCTCAATTTCTGCGCCAGCCACAGCCCCCGCTGCCCCGCGGACAGCGGCACCGGCTGAGTGACCGACACGTCGGGCTCGGCGTCCCCACCCGATCCCTGGTCGGACGGGGACTGCGGTCGCGGTACGGTCATCACTTGCCTCCAGACCCGACCGCGCCCAGTATAAGCCGACTGATTGGTATGCGTATACCCCCGGACCTACGATCCCCATCGCGTAATAACTTTCAAGATTTGCGAAAGTGATAGACGGCGCTCGGCGAGTTCTCCGGCGGAGATCGTCGATGCGCATCGAGTCCGTATAGCAATCCGCTCGACCAATTGATCATTCGCCGCGGCTCGGCACCTCGCTGCATATACATCGACACATCGATGCAATTACCTCGACGCCCTATTGCGAATTTCCTCTGACCGAGCGAGTGCATCCCGGCCCCGACTATTCCCCGGAACTGATGATCTGTTCGATATTGCGCTCGGCCAGCGCGCTGATCGTCAACGCCGGGTTCACTGTTCCGGTGCTGCCGGGCACAGCCGCCCCATCCACTACGTACAGGCCTCGATAACCGCGCACCCGGCCGTACCCGTCTGTTGCGCGTCCGATCACAGCGCCGCCCAACGGATGTGCGGTGAATGAGGCGTCCCCACCTATGACCGGAAGGCCGATGGTCTGGCAGTGGCACGCCGCCTTGGCGTTGACTTCCAGCGCTCGCGCGAGGTAGCCGGCCGCGCCGTTGTCAGGCCACTGCAGGTCCACCCGCCCAGTGGTCGGGTCGTAGACGAACCGACCGCGGGTGTCGTCGAGCACGAGGGCCAGCGAGGCGAGAGTGCCGATGTCGAAAGGCGTCACGCCGGGGATGAACCAGTTCTCCAGCGACACAGGTGTGCCCGCCTCGTCCAGAATCCGGCTCGCGGACGGTGCGCCCTGCGTGCCCAGGTCGAGTGAGCTGAGCGGTCGCGCCATGCCGACATCACCGTTACTGCCCCAGCCCTCGCCGATGTGTTCGTTCAGGTTCGGCAGCGCGCCGGTATCCCGCGCGCGCACCAACAGCTCGGAGGTGCCGATAGAGCCCGCACCGAGGAACAACTTGTCGCAGGTCAGCGTCCGGGTTCGGAGCACCTCGCCGGTAGGTGCGAGTTTGGTCAAGGCAACGGTATAGCGACCCGACGCTCCCGGCTCCTTGGCGATGGCGTCTACGCGGTGGCCCGGGTAGATCCGGGCGCGGCCGGTGGCCTCGGCATAGCGCAGGTAGTTCTGGTTCAGATCGAACTTCGCGCCGTTGGAATTGCCGAGGTTCGAACAGCCGACCGTTGCCGACGGCTTCGATCGTCCGGCCAGCTCGTCGCGGATGATGTTCCAATTCCACATGCCGTCGATACGCTGCGGTATGAAGCCGGCCGCGCGGACCTGATCGTCCCAGGCCCGCGCGTGCGCGAACGCGAACGAGCGATAGATGTCGTCCGGTATCGGGCTCGGTCGCAACGTCTCTCGGACTCTGGGGTAGTAGACGTCATGCATCTCGCGGTAGTCGACCACACCGCCGAAGACGTGGTCGAAGAACCGCTGCTCGGGCTCGATCATCACCCCGGTGAACACCACCGAGCCACCGCCCACACACGCACCGCGCCACACGTCGATGCCCGGGTAATTGGAAACGTCGAGGACCCCGCCGAACAGATCGAACGACATGGGGACCCGGTTCACGCCGGTGAACGTGGTGCGATGCCAGAAGCCACGGCCATCCGGAACCGTGTCGACAGCGAAGATGTTGCGCCACGGATCATTCGGCCAGCGCGACCCGCGCTCGAGCACCGCGACCTCGGTCCCGGACTGTGCCAGGCGCAGCGCGGCGATGGATGCCCCGAACCCCGATCCGATGACGATCGCAGGCACATGGTCGGCCGGATCCGGCAGCGGAGCGAAGATCTCCGGCACCAGTACGCGGTACATCAGCGAATTCGGGCTCGGGCGGTAGTCATCGGCCCACACCGGAGAAGTGCCCGCCGCCGTGGCTCCACCCGCAAGACCGAGCATCGCGGCGGCCAGGCCGACGCCCTTGACGAAACCGCGCCGGTCCATCGTGGCCCTCACGTGATCTGAAGGTCGCTCCATCACATCCCCATACCTCTTGGTTTTGTGTTGGGAAAACTCGGTTACGCGCGGGCGGGCCGGGTCATGGCGATGATCATTGCGATGTGCTACCTCGGAGCTTGCTGTTCGAGGCAAAGTCCGCTCTACCACGCTACCTGCGTGGCAGGACCGCAGAGCGGGAGTCGGCGCGATCGACCACTGTGACGGCCATGAGCAGTGCTTTCCCGCCCCGGTCGTCGACGTCGGCTAGCCGAGAATTAGCCATCGTGCCGGCGGCGGCGCTCTAGCATGGGGAGATCCGGCGTGGGAGGTGACGAAATGTTGGCGCGCGCGTGGATACGGTGGCTGGTCCTCCATCGCCTGGCACGGACCTATCTTTTGGTGTCGGCACGCCGGGGCGATCCCTTCGCGCAGATCGTGGTCGGTCCGGATCGCGCGCGCGGCGCGCCGCGCGCCGTAGAGGCGATCCGGCAGCGGGGCCGGATGCCCACGATAGCGCAGCAGGTGCGCGTGACCGCGGACCACGAACTGTGCAGGCTCATCCTGCGGGACCGTCGCTTCGGGACGTTCACGCCCAGCAATCGAGCCCTGCCGAAGGCGATGCGATGGGTACTGACCAAGACAGATCTGGAGCTTCCCAACCTCGCGGAACCGCCCTCGATGCTGGTGACCGATCCGCCGGAGCACACCAAGTACCGGCGCCTGGTCGGGCAGGCATTCGCCCCGAAGGCGATAGCCAAACTCGAGGAGCGGGTGGTCGAGGTGACCGATGACCTGCTCGAACGCCTGAATTCGACGCCGCGACCGGATCTGATCAGCGACTTCTCCGAGCAGTTGCCCATCTCGATCATCGCCGAAATTCTCGGGTTGTCCGCCGACATGCATTCGACCCTGCTGAGGTGGGGAGACACCGGTGCGCCGTTGCTCGACCGAGGCCTGACCTGGGCCGCTTTCCGCCGCGCCATCGAAGACTTGGCCGAGGGGCAGCGGTATTTCGACCAGCACATCGCCGGGCTCGCCGCCGAACCGGGCGACGATGTGCTCAGCCTGCTGGTGATAGGTGGCGAGCTCACCCGCCGCGAGCAGATTGCCAACGCGGAGCTGCTGCTCGACGCCGGATTCTTGACCACGGTGAACATGCTCGGCAACGGAATCGCCCTGCTGACACGCCATCCGGACCAGCTGGAATTGCTGAAGGCGCAGCCGGAGCTGTGGCCGGGCGCGGTCGAGGAAATCCTGCGCTACGACGGCCCCATACGGATCACGGGCCGCATCGCGAGTTGCGACATCGACATCGCCGATCAGCACGTCGAATCCGGTTCCCTGATCCTGCTGTTGCTGCAGGGCGCCAACAAGGACCCCACCGTCTTCCCCGATCCCGAACGATTCGATGTGACCAGGGCCAACGCCGCGGAACATCTCTCGTTCAGTAGCGGGGTGCACAGCTGCCTGGGAGCCCACCTCGCCCGATTGGAGGGCGCCATCGGGCTGCGAGCCCTCTTCGAGCGGTACCCGGATCTGCGTCTGGACGGCCCGCCGATCCCGCGTGGCCTGGTGAACCTGAACAGCTACCGCTCCATGCCCGCCAAACTATCTGCCAACTAGCTGTTGCGGATCACGACGTCGATGACATCGGCGCCGGGCCGACGTTCTGCCGCTATCGATGTGCACGGGTACGTCGTCCGCCCGCGACATGCACCACCCCGCGCTCGAATTCACCGGTGGACCGATAGTTCGCCCGCACATAGCGAACCAGTTATTGGCGACTGGCTCTGTTAGCGCAGGCCAGTAGTCGGCATGCTGGGCGAATGCTTTTCCGGCGGTTGGTCGCGCTCTACAGCGGATTGTGGTTGTACGGGTTCTCCATGGCGGTGATGGTGCGCGCCGGGCTCGGACTCGACCCGTGGGACGTGTTCCACCAGGGCGTGGCCGAGCACGTGCCGCTCAGCTTCGGCGCGGTCACCGCGGTGACCGGCGCGGTGGTCCTGCTCGCTTGGATTCCGTTGCGCCAGCGGCCCGGTCTGGGCACGGTCAGCAATATCGTGGTCATCGGGTTGTCGGTGGACGCCGGACTGTGGCTGCTTCCGACAGGGGAATCGCTGCCGGTGCGCGTCGCCGCGATGCTCGCGGCCGTCGTGCTCAACGCCGTGGCCACCGTGCTCTACATCGGCGCGGGCATGGGACCCGGTCCGCGCGATGGACTGATGACTGGTCTGGTCCGTCGCACCGGCTGGTCGGTCCGGCTGATCCGCACCACCATCGAGGTGACGGTGCTGGCCACCGGCTGGCTCCTCGGCGGCAGCGTCGGTATCGGCACGCTCGTCTACGCCTTCGGCATCGGGCCGTTGATCCAACTCATGATCCCCGCCGTCGACCGCTACCTCCCCGGCTTCCACACCGTCGGCCGCCCCACGCCGAACCCCGCCGCCGAGCCCGCCGCCGTGGATAGCTGAGGGATATCGCCTGTCCGGATCCGTGGGTTGCGTGTCCTTGAGGACATGCCCGCGCCCGCACAGACTGGGCGTATGGAATCGAATCGCAGCGATGTGGTGGTGGCGATCGCGGAGGGTGTGCTGCTGCTCGACGTCGCAGGACCGGTGCAGGTGTTGCACTGGGCGGGCCACCGCATCCGCTTCGCCTCGCCGGACGGCGCGCCGGTCCGCACCGACGTCGGCGCACCGCTCGGCGTGGAGGGCACGATCGATGACCTCGCGGCCGGGGCCGACACCCTGCTCGTGCCGGGTTACGCGGTGGGGCAGTCGCTTCCGCCTGACCTGGTGCGGGCGGTCGGAGCCGCCGCGGATTCGGCACGCCGGGTGGCGTCGGTCTGCACCGGCGCCTTCGTGCTTGCCGAGGCGGGGATGCTGGACGGGCGGCGGGCGACGACGCATTGGCTGGCCTGTACCGAACTGGCGCAACGGTTTCCGCGTATCGCCGTGCAACCGGACGCCATCTACGTGCGCGACGGACGGATCGTCACCTCGGCGGGCGTGAGCGCGGGCATCGACATGGCGCTGGCGCTGGTGGAGGAGGACCACGGGCCCGAGGCGGCCCGCTCGATCGCCAAACACCTCGTGGTGTTTCTGCGCCGCCCCGGCGGCCAGTCCCAGTTCAGTCTGCACACGGGCACCGCGACGCCGCGCGCGAGCGGACTGCGCGCGGCGGTCGACTCGGTCGTCGCCGACCCGGCCGCCGACCACAGCCTGGCCGCGCTGGCGGCCCGCGCCTCCGTCAGCGAACGACACCTGACCAGGTTGTTCCGCAAGGAGATCGGGATGACACCGGCGCAGTACGTGGAGCGGGCGCGGATCGAGACGGCCCAGCGCCTGCTGGAGGCGGGCGACGAGGGCGTGGTGACCGTCGCGCGGCGCAGCGGACTCGGCTCCGAGGAGACCATGCGCCGCACCTTCCTGAAACGGCTCGGCGTCACGCCCACCGACTATCGCAACAGATTCCGCGCGGCGACGCGCTGAATTCCCGTCCGCGCGCCGTATCCCGCGGCGTCGCGGTTCTTTTCACCGAACGAGGGGAGACCCATGTCCATGTCACGTCGTGCCGCGCTCGGCGCCGGTTTGGCGGGCGCCGCGCTCGCCTGGTCCGCCGATCACGCTGCGGCGCAGGAGGATCCGCTGGCCCTGCCGTCCACGCCGCTGGCGGCCCGCGCCACCGAACTCATCGACCGGGAGCTGGCGCCGCACCTGCGTAACCACAGCGTGCGCGGCTTCCTGTTCAGCCGGGCCGTCGCGGCCCAGCACGGTCTGGCTCCCGGATCGGGCTACGACGAGGAGCTGATGTATCTGATCTGCGCGCTGCACGACATCGGCCTCGGTGACATCGCCAACGGCGACCAGCGTTTCGAGGTCGACGGTGCGGACTACGCCGCCCGCTTCCTCGAGGACAACGGCGTCACCGACGACCGGGTGGACGTCGTCTGGGATGCGATAGCCGCGCACACGTCGGGTCTCAGCGATTCACCCGTCTACCGTCGCCGGCGCAGGCCGGAGATCTGGGTCGCGGTGCAGGGCATCGGCCTCGACATCGGCGCCAGCCCGGCCGACTTCCCGCCCGGCTACGCCGATCTCGTGCACGCGCGGTACCCCAGGCACGGCGGCAGCCGGGCCCTGGCCGATTCCGTCGAAAGGCAGGCGCTGGCGAATCCGCGCAAGGCGCCGCCCGGCTCGCTGCCCGGCGACATCCTCCGGCAGCGCCACCCGGAGCTGCCCTACCTGACCTGGGACGCGATTCTCGCCACGAGCGGCTGGGGCGACTAGGACTTTTCCGCGGTGGCCAGGTCGGCCTTCCACTGGCGGAAGGCTTCCTCGGTGCGCCCGCGGCGCCAATAGCCCGAGATCGACGCGGCCCACTCCGCGGGCACCTGCCGTTCCCTGCGGATATAGCGGCGCAGGTCGTGCATCACGGCCTGCGCCTCGCCGTGGATGAACACCTGAACCCGGCCGTCCTGCCACGGGGTGGCCCGCACGGTCTCGGCGAGCAATTCGCCCGCGGGTCGCGCGCCGCGGTGCAGCCAGGTGAACTCGACGCCCGCAGGCTTGTCCAGCTTCAGCTCGTCGTCCGGTCCCGACACCTCGACGAAGGCGTGGCCGACGGCGCCTGCGGGCATGGCCTCCAGCGCGGCGGCGATCGCGGGCAGCGCCGCCTCGTCACCGGCGAGCAGGTGCCAGTCCGCGTCGTCGCGCGGGGAGTACGCGCCGCCCGGCCCGTGCAGGTCGATGGTCTCGCCGGGCTGGACCGAGGCCGCCCACGGCCCCGCGATGCCCTCCGAACCGTGGAAGACGAAGTCGACGGCGAGCACTCCGGCGTCGATGTCCACCGAGCGGACGGTGTAGGTGCGCAGCACCTCGACGCCGTCGCGCGGGAAGATGAACTTCACATAGGAGTCGGTGTACTCGCTGGGCTGGAACGCGGCGAAGCCGGGACCGCCGAAGTGGACGCGGATCAGGTGCGGGGTCAGCCATTCGGTGCGCAGCACGGTGAGGGTGGTGCGGGGACGTGCCAAGGTAACCTCCCTGAATTCGACTATTTAGGTATGCCTTACCAACCGTACCTGGGTTTGTGACGTAGCGGGGGTCGTTCGGCTCACAGTGAGGGTTACCGCAGACGGACCTTGCGTCCGTGGCCAAGATGAGGGCATGACCCGGACCGCACCGACCCCGACCGAGGCCCTGCGCCAGCGCTACCGCGACGCGACACCGGTCGAACCCGCCCACTGGAACCCCGTCCTGCGGGTATTGCACGAACACCGATCGGTGCGCAGCTACCTGCCCGATCCGGTGTCCGACGACGTCCTTCGGCTGCTGATCTCCGCAGCCCAATCCGCGCCGACCTCGTCCAACCTGCAGGTGTGGAGCGTGGTCGCGGTCCGCGACGAGGCGCGCAAGGCGCGGCTGGCGGCGCTGGCGGGCGGTCAGGCGCACATCGAGCGGGCGCCGGTGCTGCTGGTGTGGACCGCGGATTTCGCCAGGCTCCGCCAGCTCGCCGACGACCGCGGCGCCCCGCTGGACGGCGCCGACTACCTCGAATCCAGTTACGTGGGCTTCATCGACGCCGCTCTCGCCGCGCAGAACGCCGTCGTCGCGGCGGAATCGCTCGGGCTCGGCACCGTCTACATCGGCGCGTTGCGCAACAAGCCCGAACAGGTCGCCGCCGAATTGCGCCTTCCGCCTCAGGTTTTCGCGGTGTTCGGGCTCGTGGTCGGTCATCCCGATCCGGCCGAGCCCGCCACGGTGAAGCCGCGGCTTCCGCAGGCCGCGGTGCTGCACCAGGAAACCTACGAGCTGGCGGCCCAGCGCGCGCACGTCGCGGAGTACGAGGATCGGATCGCGGAGTTCTATGCCGAGCAGGGGCTCACGCACTCCTGGACCGAGCGGGTGCTGGACCGGTTGGCCTCGGCGCAGAGTCTCAACGGTCGCGACCGCTTGCGAGAAGCATTGGGCGGGCACGGTTTCCCGCTGCACTGAGACTGGGTTGCGCTGGGGCTAGGCGGCCGCGAGTTTCGCGATGAGCTCGAAGGAGCGGGCGCGGTCCTCGATGTCGTAGACGAGGGTGTTGAGCATCAGCTCGTCGGCCTCGGTGCGGCGCAACAGGTCTTCGAGCTGTGCGCGCACCGTCTCCGGCGAGCCCATCACCTGTCCGGCGCGGCGCTGCGCGATGAAGTGACTCTCGCGCTCGGTGGGCTGGAAGGCCGCGGCCTCCTCCGGCGTCGGCAGCGCCCGCGCCCGACCGGACGTCAGGTACAGGAAGGCCAAGTCGCGCGGGCGCGCCAAGGCGTCGGCGCGCTCGTCGGTGTCGGCGCAGATCGCCGAGAAGGCGACCATGGCGTGCGGGCGCTCGAGGTGTTCGGAGGGACGGAAGTTGTCGCGGTACAACGCGAGTGCGGCCTCGGTGTTGTTCGGGCTGATGTGGTGCGCGAAGGCGAAGCGCACGCCGAGCACCGCCGCCACCTGCGCGCTGTAGCCGCTGGAACCGAGCAGCCAGATCTCCGGCGCCGCACCGCGGCCGGGCGTCGCGGTGATGCCGCCCGGTCCCGCGCCGCGGAAGTACCGCAGCAGATCGGCCAGCTCGCTGGGGAACGATTCCGCCGACAGTCCTTCGGCGGTGCGCCGCAGGGCGAGGGCGGTCGCCTGGTCGGTGCCGGGGGCGCGCCCGATGCCCAGATCGATCCGGCCCGGATGCAAGGCGTCGAGGGTGCCGAACTGTTCGGCGACGACCAGAGGCGCGTGGTTGGGCAGCATGACCCCGCCCGAACCCACCCGCATCCGCGCGGTCGCCGCCGCCAGATGCGCGATCACCACGCTCGGCGACGAGCTGGCGATGCCCGGCATGTTGTGGTGCTCGGCCACCCAGAACCGCCGATACCCCAACGCCTCGGTCCGCCGCGCCAATTCGGTGGTCGCGGCGAGCGCCTCGCCGGGGCTCGTGCCGGTCTGCACGGGTGCGAGATCCAGAACGGACAGCGGGACGTCGATCATGCGGCTCCTCCGGGGCAGACGGCCACCGGTGCAACGTCCGGCGGCGTCGGCATATTTCCGGCGCGTCAGCGGGAGCCCGCGAGGGCCCGGAAGACCTCGATCGTGTCCTCTTCGTCCTCGGTGGTTCCGTGGTCGCTGAGCTTGACGATGACGGTGCGGCTCGGCGGGTCGACATAGATGTACTGGCCGTACACGCCGATGGCCATCAGGTCGGGTTCGGCGCCGGTCGGGTGCCACCACTGCGCGCCGTATCCCCACTCGGAGACGGGCAGCGGCGCGGGCGTGGAGATCCGCTCGATCCACATGGGCGGGATCACCTGGGTGGCGCCGACGCGTCCGCCGTCGAGCACCAGCTGGCCGATCTTGGCGAAATCGCGGGCGGTGGCGTTGAGGCAGCAGAACGCCTTCTCCTGCCCGCCCGCCCGGTCGAGGTTCCACAGCGCGTCGTCCTCGGCGCCGATCGGAGCCCAGATCTGTTGGGCGAGTAGGTCACCGAGCGGTGTGCCGGTCGCTCTGGCCAGCGCCATGCCGAGCAGCTGGGTGTCCACGCTGCGGTAATCGCCTTGGCTGCCCGGCGCGAACTCCAGCCCGCGGTGATCGCGAACGAAACCGCTCAGATCCTCGGTGAGATACATGCGGGCGGTGCCGGTGAGCGGCCAGTAGGGGTTGTAGTTCTCGGAGACGTCCACGCCGGAGGTCATGTCGAGGAGGTGGCGCAGGGTGATGCTGTCGAATTCGGTGCCGTCGGCGAGTTCGGGCAGGATGTCGACGAGCCGGTCGTCCTCGCGCAGCGTGCCCGCCTCGACGGCGCGCCCGATCAACAGGGACACCACGGATTTCGCGACCGACCACGAGGACTGCCTGGTGGTGGGGCCGACGCCCGAGCGAAACCACTCGTGAGTCAGCGTGCCGTCGCGCAGCACCAGGAACGAGTTGGTTCGGGTGGCGGCGAGGAAGTCTGCGACAGGAACGTGAGAACCCTTCCAGGGCACCGTGTCCGGCAGCGGCGCCGTCGCGCGGGGGAAGGGGCGAGGGGCCGCCGCGGCCGGAACGGTCCGGCTCTCGAACAGGCTGCCCTGTGTCGACGGCGCGTCGCGCAGCAGGTGCGCGAGCGTGGCCGGTCCCGGAATGTGCAGCAGCGGCGCGGCGGCGAAGGCGGCGCCGACGACCACGGCCACGATCAGGCCGAGGGCGACGACGATCCGCGGTGCGTAGCGGCGCAGCCGGGAGGTGGGGGTGGGCTGGTCAGTCATCAGAATTGTTCCGCTCGTTGGTATTCGACGGGATGCGCGCGTCGACCGCGGTCCAGAAGGCCTCGATCATGGTGTCCAGCACCAGGTCCGGGCCGACCGCGGCCAACCGTGTCGCGTATTCGGCGATGCCCGGATACTGTTCGGCGTCCACCGCGTAATACTCACGCGTCCACGACCTTTCGTCGGCATCGCGCACCTTCTGCGGCAGCACCGCGTAACTCGCGCTGACACCGGCGTAGGACAGCACGCTCACGGCGAGCATGCGCTGGTAGCGGACCACGTCGTCGGGGGAGAGGCCCAGTTCGGCCAGCGCCGTGAGCATCATGTCGACCACCGCGAACTCACCGGGCCCGCGGGTGGTGCGCGACGCGATCGCCGCGCCGACGTACGGGTGCCCGACGAAGACCGCGACGACCGCTCTGGCCAGCGCCTCCAGCCGCGGCTTGGGTTCGAGCCCGGCGGGCACCCGGTGGTAGGCCAGGGAGAGCAGCCGGTCGCCGACCGCGCGCAGCAGCGTGTCCTTGTCCGCGAAGTGCCGCCACACCGCCGACCGGTCGACGCCGAGTTCCTCGCCGAGTGCGCGTCCGGTCAGTCCGTCGGGGCGGCCGCGCGCGGCGATGTCCACCGCCGCCGCCACGATGCGATCCCTGGTCAACCGGTGCGGGCGGGCGGTCTTGCCGGACATGCCTGCTCCTTCGTCACCGTTGTTGTCATCAATGATGACAACGATGGTGACAGGGAATCCCGCGACGGGCAACAGCTCCGTCGTGCGGACCGCGCCGCGGGCTCCCCGGCCGCCGCCGGTACCGTGACGTGCTGATCTTTCGGATGAGGGAAGGACTGCACCTATGACAGCCTCCGGCCGCCGGCTGCTTGCCGACGCGACGCTGTCCGACTCGGCCGGGCCGGGCGAGGAGGGCTACGCGCGGGGTCTGAACCCGCGCACGATCCAGATGATCGCCATCGGCGGCGCCATCGGCACCGGCTTGTTCTACGGCGCGGGCGGCGCCATCGAACAGGCCGGGCCCGCGCTGATCCTGGCCTACCTGGCCGCGGGCCTGGCGATCTTCGTGATCATGCGCGCGCTCGGTGAACTGCTCACCTACCGGCCGGTCTCCGGCAGCTTCGCGGAGTACGCGCACGAATTCCTCGGCCGCTTCGCCGGTTTCGTGACGGGCTGGACCTACTGGGCGGTCTGGGTCGCGACCTGCATGGCCGAGATCACCGTCGCGGGCAAGTACGTGCAGTACTGGTTCGACATCGACCCGTGGATCACCGCGCTGGTGGTGCTCGGGGTGATGTTCGCGGCCAACATGATCTCGGTGCGGTTGTTCGGCGAGGGCGAGTTCTGGTTCTCCGCCATCAAGGTCACCGCCATCCTGGCGATGATCGCCATCGGCATCGGCGTGCTGGTCTTCGGCATCGGCCACGCGACCGACCCGACGGTGACGAACCTGTGGGCCGACGGCGGCGTGTTCCCGAACGGCTTCGGCCAGTCCCTGCTGGTGCTGCAGATCGTGCTGTTCGCCTACGTCGGCGTGGAGCTGGTCGGCGTGACGGCGGGCGAGGCGCGCGACCCGCGCACCACGCTGCGCAAGGCGATCAACACCCTGCCCTTCCGCATCGGCCTGTTCTACGTCGGCGCGCTGGTGGTCATCATGTCGGTGGCGAGCTGGCGCTCCTTCCACGCGGGCAAGAGCCCGTTCGTGGAGGTGTTCGAGCAGATCGGCATCCCGGCGGCCGCGGGCATCATCAACTTCGTGCTGCTGACGGCGGCGCTCTCGTCGTGCAACTCCGGCATCTACTCGACCGGCCGCATGCTGCGCAGCCTGTCGCTGCGCCAGGAGGCCCCCGCCCGGTTCAGCGAGCTGAGCGGCCGTTCGGTGCCCTACATCGGCATCACCGCCTCGGCCGCGGCAATGATCATCGGCGTCGTGGTGAACGTGATCTCGCCGGACAAGGCGTTCGCCTACATCACCTCGGTCTCGACCATCGGCATCATCTTCGTGTGGGGCATGATCCTGGTCTGCCATCTGCTCTACCGCGCGAAGGTCGCCCGTGGACTGCTGCCCGCCAGCGACTACCGCCTGCCCGGTGCGCCGGTGACCTCGGTGGCCGCGCTGGCTTTCCTCGGTCTCGTCGTGGTGCTGCTGTTCTGGACCGAGAGCGGCCGCACCGCGATCGTCGTCGGCGCGGTCTGGGCGGTGCTGGTGTGCGGCGGCTACCTGGTGATGGAGAAACTCGGCGGTGGCGCGCGCGAGACGGAGGACGTCTCGGTGCGGTGAGCGGCCCGGTCGGCTCCGAACACGTCGCCCCGCGCCGCCACGGCGCGGGGCGACCCGTTTTCCGGCCACCGTTCGCTACCGTGGGGCGAAGGGGTCCGCGAGCCCGAATCCGTCCGATGCACGGAGGTAGCGATGGCGCAGAAAACGCTGGCCGAATTGATTTCCGGCGACCTGCCCCCATCCGTCGCGGCGCTGCCGCCGGACCGGCAGGCCGAACTGGCCGAGACCGTCGAGCGCGCGGAGCGCAAGGAGTTCTACGACCTTCAGGCGGCGGCGAACTCCCTGCTCGATCTGGTGCCGCGGATGCTGCGCGGCGCGGTGAAGAAGGCGGTGCGGCTGTGACCGCCCCGGCCGCCGACCCCCAGCTGGTCAAACTGGCCAGGACGCTGCACGTTTCGGTGGACGATCTCGGATACCTGGCCGACGTGCCCGACACGGAATTGCGCCTGTTCCGTTTCCAAGTCGCCGACATGCTCTTCGACCACCAGTCCGTCGGGCTGCGCCGAATCGGCCGCGCCGCCAAGGTCATTCCCACGCCGATCCTGGTCAAGCTGGTCGGTCGTCACCGCAACGCGCTGCTGGCCGCCAAGATGTCGGCGGTGCTCGACCCGGGGCACGCGGTCGAGGTGGCCCGCCGCCTGCCTCCCGATTTCCTCGCCGACATCGCCGCCCAGCTCGACGCCCGCCGCGCGGCGACCATCATCGCCGGGCTGCCCTCGGCCACGGTCGTGTCCGTCGCCGAGCAACTCGCCGCGCGAGCCGACTGGATCACCCTCGGCGACCTGATGTCATCGATCTCCAACGAGGCGGCACGCGCCACCGCCGCGGCATTGGACGGGCTCGCGCTGACCCGCACGGCGTTCCTGGTCGACGAGGCCGGGCAGCTCGAACGCTTCGTCGGGCTCGTCCCCGCGCCGAAGCTCGCGGACATGCTGCACGCCACCGCCGACCACGATCTGTGGGCCGAGTTCCGCACCACCCTGTCCGCGCTCTCGCCGGACGCTGTCCAGTCCATGCGCGCGGCGGCCGCCGGGCTGCCCGCCGTCCAGCGCGACCGTGCGCTCGCCGAGATCGAAGGCTGCCGCGCCGCGGAGTGAACCAGGCTCAGGTCGTGCCGTCGGCTCGGCGGCTCGGCATCACGGCCGAGGCCACCAGCATGACCGCGGCCATCGCCGCGACGGTCACGAAGACCAGGTGCACCGCCGAGGCCAGCGTCTGCGGGGCGGGGTGATCGGTCTCGCCGACCCGGGAGTTGACGATGGCGCCGAACACCGCGACGCCGACGGCGCTGCCGATCGAGCGGGCGAACATGTTGGCCGAGGTCACCACCCCGCGTTCGTGCCATTCGGCGCTGGTCTGCGCGGCGATCAAGGTCGGCGTCGCGACCAGGCCCATGCCGGTGCCGATCACGAAACAGGACGCGGCGATCTGCCACAGCGTGGAGTGCTCGTCGATGAGCACGGTGGACGCGGCCCCGAGCGTGGCGAGTCCGCTGCCGATGAGGGCACTGCCGCGAAAGCCGATGCGCAGATAGACCTTTCCAGCCTGGGAGGCGGCCAGCGGCCAGCCGAGGGTGAGCGCGCCGACGGTGAGTCCGGCCACCAGCGCGCTGGTGCCGAGCACGCCCTGGGTGAAGGTCGGCACGTAGGAGGTCAGGCCGATCAGCACCGCGCCGATCAGCACCGAGACCAGGCTGCTGGCCACCACCACCCGGCGGGTGAAGACCCACAGCGGCAGAATCGGATTCGCCGCCCGCCGCTCCACGAGCGCGAACACGACCAGGACGAGACCGCCGCCGGCGAAGATGCCGATGCTCGTGGGGGAGGACCACGCCCACGCCTGCCCGCCCTCGAGCAGGCCGAGGATGATCGCGCCCGCGCCCAGCGTCAGCAGGCCCGCGCCGAGATAGTCGATGTCCTGGCTGCGCCGCACCGAGCGCTCGGTGAAACTGCGCACCAGCATCCAGGCCGCGATCGCGGAGAGCGGCAGATTGATCAGGAAGATCCAGCGCCAGCTGACGAAGTCGGCGAACACACCGCCCAGCAGCGGACCCGCCACCGACGACATCGCCCACACGCTGGCCAGATAGCCCTGGACCCGAGCCCGTTCGGTGAGGGTGTAGAGGTCGCCCGCGATCACCATGGTCATCGGCTGGATCGCGCCCGCGCCGATGCCCTGCACCGCGCGGAACACGATCAGCGCGACCATGCTGCCCGCGAGCCCGCACAGCAGCGAACCCAGCGCGAACACCGCGATGCCGAACAGGATGACCGGCTTGCGTCCGACCATGTCGGCGAGCTTGCCGTAGATCGGCACCGTCACCGCCTGCGCGAGCAGATAGATCGAGAAAAGCCAGGGGAACTGGGCGAATCCGCCGAGGCTGTCCGTGATGGACAGCACCGCGGTGGCGATGATGGTCGAATCGAGGGCGACGAGTCCGGTCGCCAGCATCAGCGAGCCGAGAATCGCCCCGCGTTCGGACCGGAGTCCGATGGACGGCTGTGCGGTCTCGGTCGCCACGGCGGCCCCTTTCGTTCGTTCGACTAACCATCTCGATCGAACGTAGCCGCACCTCGACTATTCCCGCACGGAAATTTCTCGCGGCCGCCGGGCGCCCTCGGGGCCGCGTTGTCATTACGCTGGCCTGGGCGCTCGGCTTCCGCCGCGGCGCAATCCGATCGAGGAACGAAGGGGCGGAAATGTCACTGCTGGAACAACTCGGCGCGACACGGTCCGGCGACACGGGCGCGCTCGTCTACGGAACGCCGCAGGAGACCGCCGACGGGTCGGTCATCGTCACCGTCGCGAGGACCGCCGGCATTCTGCGGCCTGTCGCGCGGCCGGTCGGCGTCTTTGTCGTGAAGGACGGCCAGGCCACCTGGACAGCCGCCGTCGACGCCACTCGGATCGCGATGTTCGGGCAGACGATCGGGCTGGTGTCCGCGACGCTCGCCCTGCTCGCGATCGTCCGGCGCCCGCCGTGGCCGGACCTGTCCCGCTGAGGCCGGTCGAGCGGACTCGCTGAAGCCCAGGTCGGGCGACCGAGGAAAAGCGTTCACGCCGTGCGGCATCGAGCCCGTTTCGCCGCGGATTGCAAGACAGACCGCCGATCTCGGGGCGAGTCATGCGACTATTGGACGAAGGTCGCGAACCGGGCGGGTGCACATCATCGGCGATGGGCACACCCGCGCGGCACGGCCAGACGGTGCCATCGGCGTTGCGATCCGGCGCGAGTGTCGGAGCGGCGCATTAGGATCGGCTCAACCGTGATGCGACAGCGAGAGTTTGGTTTTCCGTGAAGGGGGAACGATGGACACGCTGAAGCTCGACCCGGCGGCGATGGCCGCTTATACCGCGATAGCGGACACCGTGGCGCAGCAGCTGGCGCAGGCCTCGGCCGCCGCGTCCGGCGCGGTGAACCCGCAGAAGCTCGACGCCGATCTCGGTATGGTCGGCGCCGAATTCGTCGCGAGATTCACCGCCGCGGTCTCCGAGCACACCCAGGCACTGTCCACCGCGGGTCAGCTGGTGGCCGCCTACGGTCAGGTGCTGCGCGACTACAGCGGCGCCATGCAGACCGGTGATGCGGAGACGGCGGCCGCGCTGGTGAAGACCGAGGAGGAGCTGGCATGAGGCGGCTCAGCGGGTTACGCCGACGGCGGCCGACGGAACAGACCAGCACCGACACGCTGCCGGTCGTCAGCAACGATCCCACCTCGGACCCGCCGATCGTGGCAGCGCTCGTGCAGCCGATGCTCTCGCTGCGCGCCTCGCTCGGCACCGGCGCCACCCTGCCCGACCGCGCCATCACCGGCGCACTGTCGGCCGCGTCCACGCACGCCGCCGATTCCGAGGGCCCGCACCGGGACGGTCTGTACCAGCTGGAGTCCACCTGGACCTCGCGCGGCGCGGACGCCGCCGTGCCCGCGCTGCGCACCACCCAGACCGAGATCGGCGAGATCTCCGATCGCGGACCCGCCTACCTGTCGGTGCTCGGTGACGCCCAGGCCACCAGCGCGCGCGCCGCGCGCCGGGTGGACCAGATCATCGCCGACTTCCGCCGCGACGCCAGGCAGATTCTCGGCAACGCCACCGCCGCGCCCGACGCCGACGCGGTCATCGATCGCGCGGCCCAAGCGCTGCGTGACGCGATCGCCACCGTCGGCACCGCGCGCACCGAGATGAACGACCACACCCGCCGGCTGGACGAGATGGGCCCGCTCACCGTCACCGCGCCCGGCGGTATCGGCGGCACCACCCAGCCGTCCGTCGGCGGCAACTCGACCACCACCGTCCCCGGCGTCACCGTGCAGGGCCAGCCCCTGGATCCGGCGCAGGCCGCCCAGCTCCAGCTGCAACAGCAGCTCATCTCGGCGGGCGTGCAGCTGGGCACCTCGGCCATCTCGGCGGGCGTCGACATCGGCACGCATCTGATCGACAAGATCGTCGAAGTCGGCACGCACGCCATGGACACCGTGGCGGCGTCCGCGGACAAGGTGATCGAGAAGGCGATCCCGGAACTCGTCAACCCGGGCGGTACCACGAACGGCGGCAACGGAAACGGCACATCCGGCACCCCGTCGAAGGTGATCGATTTCGGCGGCGGCGCGCCGTCGAACCCGTCGCAGAACGCGACCGGCCCGAACGCGAAGCCGGACGCGCCGAAGCCGGATACCAGGCCCGTGCCGCCCGCGTCGATCATCCCGCCCGGGCCCGCGCCGCAGGACTCGTCGCCCAGGCCATCGGCGCCGGAACCGTCCGGACAGCCTGGCACGCACGGCGGCGTCGCGATGCCGCCGCCGATGGGCGGCGACCAAGACCGCAGGCCGCGCGACGGCCAGCTCGGCGTGACGGTTCCCGCGGCCGCGATGATTCCGGAATCGGTCACCGTCCCGGCCGCCGTGATCGGCGACTTCGGCGATGACGCGCCCTGACCAGGGCCCGTCGAACAACGAACAGGGTCAGCCGAATCCGTTCGACACGGGTCTGCCGATGCTGCGGCT
>NZ_BDBP01000096.1 GCF_001613045.1 Nocardia lijiangensis NBRC 108240
CAAACGCGACGACGGCGTCCCGGTGCAACATGCACCGGGACGCCGTCGCGTTCGGTCAGTTGGGTCGCAGCGAGGCCAGTGCCGCCTCGAGCGTCGAGTGCAGCGCGAAGACCTGATCCAGGCTGGTCATCTTGAGCTGGCGACTGGTCGCAGGCCCGTCGGCGACCACCGCGATGGTCGTCGCCTCCCCGGCCCGCTGATGCGCCGCGACCAGCGCCGCCATCCCCGCCGAGGCGAGGAAGCTGACCGCGGTCAGGTCGATGATCAATGCCGTCGGCTTGGCCGCCAGGATGCCCTCGATCGCGGTCTCCAGTGCGGGCGCGGTCGCAAGATCGACCTCGCCGGCCACCGTGAGCACGGTCGCACCGTCACGCACTGCGACGGAGGTGGTCATCGTGTCCGCCATGGGATACGCGTCTCCGGAAGTGTTGGTCACAACATCACAATCTGCCATGAACCGCCCGATCTCGCTGCATCGTCCCGCAGAAAGCCAAGAGTTTGCGCCGCTCGGCGGGTGCATCGCGGACGTGTTCGTACGGTCGACCCTACCGCAGCCAGGGCGATCGACCGGCCGAAGTCCGCAACGCGATCGACACCGCAGCGAGACTTTGCGAAGTGTGCGAGGCCGTGTGCTCACCACTAGGGTCTCTCGTCGTAGTGGTTCGAGAGCGCGGCCGGGACGGCCGGGGAGGAGTGCTGCCGATGGTGAATCCGACGCCGCCGGGCCAGCCGGGTGGATACGGGCCGCCGGGCCAGTCGAATCCTTATGGGGGTCAATCGAATCCGCAGCAGAGTCAGCCGCATCCCTACCCCGGTCAGCCGCATCCCTACGGTGCACCGCCGCCCGGCATGCCCGCTCCGATGCAGTCCGCGCCTGGGTACGGTCCACCGAGCCGACCGGCGAGCGGCGGTGCGATGGAGCGGGTCGCGGGCGGTCTGCTGCTGGTCACCGCGTTGCTCACCATCGTCTTCCGTGCGACCAACGCGTTCTCTTCGAGTTCGCGTTTCCTCTGGTCCGACATCATGCTCGTGCTGATGATCCTGCTCGCGATACTCACCGGTATCTGCGCGCTCGCGGGAATGGGCGCGCGATATCCCGTACTGCGCACGCTCGCGGCGGTGGCTGCGGGCATGCTCCTGTCCGGCATGGTGGAAGCGGTGCTCAGTGCCGCACAGTTCGAATTCCTCTTCGAGGACACCTTCTGGTTGTCCATCCCGTGTGCGCTCGCCGCATTCGCCGCCACCCTCGCGACGGTGATCGCCGCTGCGGCGGAGCGGACGCCGCCCGCGCCCGGAGCCCTCGGCGGCCAAGGACCGCACCAGTACCCGCCCCGGAACCTGCCGCCGCGCTAGGGCTGGCGGGGCTCGACACCGCTGATCTTCGACGGGGCATCGAGTCGTGGTGTCGAGGAGCCGACCAATGTGGGCGGCAATGAGTCACCTGGCGGTGTGGCATCCATCAATGCTGGTGGTGGCGTGGCACGATGGCGGTTCTGGCGGATCCGAGGGCGCAGTTGACAGCACACCGCATCTCACAGACCGACCGCGAAAGCAGGTTGCGTTCATGAACGGTACCGATTTGCCCGTCCCTGATCAGGGACTACTGGTAACGCACTTTTTGACCGTGTCCGACGTGGGCCGCTCCCGGACCTTCTATGCCGACATCTTCAACGGCCGGGTGGTGCTCGAGGAGAACCCGTGCATCGTCAAAGTCGCGAACAGCTGGATCATCATGAACCCCGGCGGTGGACCCACACCCGACAAACCCGATATCGTCCTGCGTCCGCCCGAGCCCACCGATGCCGTTTCGGCGTTCCTGAACGTGCGTGTAGCCGACATCGCCGCCTTCTATTCCGACGCACGCCGCAAGGGTGCCGAGTTCCTCACCGAGCCCCTCGACCGCAAGGCCGAAATCCGTTGCTACCTGCGTGATCCGGACGGCTACCTCATCGAGATCGGCCAAGCCACCGGCATGCTCGAAGGTATCTTCGCCGACCGCTGAATATGTTCGGTTCCGCAGCCTCGCCATCGACTTCACCCCAATCCTGCGGCCGCACTGGCTTGTCCGTGACCGCCGCGCCCACGCTCTCGTCACCGCGGTCTACGACGCGTCCCGGGTAAGCCTTCGTCGCTGGGCGGTGGTGAGGCGATCGGTTCGTGCGATCACAGAGAAAGCCCCGGACTTGTTGCCGCGCACTGTGACCGGGTCCGCGAGGTCGGGGTGGTGGCCGGCGTCGTGCAGCGCCGAAGTCACTTGGTCGAGGGGCCACTCCAGCGCGGCGGCCAGCTGCTCCGGGGTGAGTGGCGTGCCTGCGTGCACGAGCGCGGCGATGACGGTGAGCGCGTGCTCGCCCGCCGCGGTATCCACGGGACCGCCCGCGATATCGCGGGCGAGCCGGGCGAAGAACAGACCCATATGCTCGAGTCGTTCACCGACCGGTGTTGTCGCGCCGAAGATTTCGGCTCCGCGCTCGGCGGCCTCCGCCCACTGGTTGGTGGTGCGGGCGCTGTCGGACCATGCCCTGAACCACACGTCGTCGTCGACGATGTAGCGTTCGCGTCGCCCCTCCCGGGCCCGGCGGATCACCTCGAGCCCGTCGAGGTAGGCGACGGCCTTCGAAATCGACGCGGGACTCACCCGCAACCGCCGGGCGAGTTCGGCCGCCGTTGCGCTGCCCGAATCGGTGGTGAACAGCGAAGCCAGCACGCGCGCCGCCATCCGCGGTAGACCGGAATCGACCATCAATGCCGCGAACTGTTCAGCGAATTCGCGCACTGTGTCGTCGTCACGCCCGAAGGTGGCCGCCGAAAGTTCTTGCGGCGCAGTTGCTATGCGTCGTCGGGCTCGCCGTCGAGTGGCTCGCTGCGCGAGGTCGGCCCGGTACCCGCCCGGTCCGCCGTTGCGCGCCACTTCACGGGTGACGGTCGACGTGGGTCTGCCCACCCGCCGGGCGATTTCGGCGTAATCGAGTCCGGCCGCGAGTCCGGCGGCGATATGCCTGCGGTCCTGCTCGGTCAGCCTGCCTCCGGGCATGGGTGCGTCGTTTCCTTCCGGATCGGGGTCGGGTTCAGTCTGCGTTAACCCTCCCAGTCATTGCAACGAGTCGTTGCGTTTCTCGGCACTGCTATTGCAATGATTTGCAAATGATCGCAGGTGAAATGGCCTAGAGCGACTCGCGCATGGTTGATGACCCGGGAAACGCGACGTAGCTTTCGTGGCGGTTCGAAGACGGACGAGAAGGAATGGATATGACGGAAACGACGGCTCCCCTCGCGATCCAAGACGTGCTCGATCGGGCGGTGACGGAAGGCGGTGTGCCGGGGATCCTCGCCGAGGTACGCGACGGTGAACGGCACTGGTTCGGCACGGCGGGTGTCGCCGACACCGCCACCGGCCGACCGCGCCTGCCGCAGCACCGGTTTCGTATCGGCAGCACCACCAAGACCTTCGTGGCCACCGTGCTGCTGCGACTCGCGGGTGAGGGCCTCCTCGGCCTCGACGACACGGTGCACCGGTGGCTGCCGAATGTGGTGCGAGGCAACGGCAACGACGGTCGCGCGATCACCGTGCGGCAGTTGCTGAACCACACCAGCGGCCTGTTCAACTACACCGACGACCGAGAAGCGTTGAACTGCTACGAAACCCACTCCCCGGCGACGCTCGTCGATATCGCCGTCGCGCACCCACCCACCTTTGCGGCGGGCATGGACTGGGGTTACAGCAACACCAACTACATCCTCGCCGGAATTCTCATCGAGGCGGCGACCGGCGCGTCCCTGCACGACGAACTCCGCCGCTGCCTCATCGAGCCGCTCGCCCTCGCCGCGACCTCCCTGCCCCACGGCAGCGACCCCACCATCGAGGGACCCCACTCTCGCCACTACACGAAGCTGTTCGACTCGAGCCCCGACGCCGCGATTCACGACGCGACCGAGCTGGACGTGTCCATGTTCGGCGCGGCGGGCGGCATGATCTCCACCGTCGGTGACCTGCACCGCTTCTTCGCAGCCCTCCTCGGCGGCCAGCTGCTCCGCCCCGCCGAACAAGCCGAGATGTTCCGCACAGTCCCAACCAAGAATTGGATCGCGCACACCGACTACGGCCTCGGCATCTCCTCGGTGACCCTGCCCTCCGGCATCGTGTTGTGGGGCATGGGCGGCGCGCTCTTCGGTTCGTGGACATACACATACGGCACCCGCGACGGCCGCCATGTCCTCGTCGCCAATGTCAACGCCGACTGGGCTCACGGCCACTGGCACGATCCGATCGACGTGTTCACCGATCTGCTCCGGGCCGAATTCGACTGACACGTGGCGCGATCACCGCGGCAGACGACATCGACCCCCCGCCAGGGTTGCTCGGCGTGTCGGAGACCTCAGGCTTTGAACGAGTGCAGGCTGGCCAGGCACAGGGTCTGCTCGGCGTCGAACCATTCGAAGGTGCTGACCGGCTGGAATCCTAGGCGGACCGCGAGTCCGAGCCCGGGCACCTATCTTGCACCGGCCCGGACACTGTTCTCGATCTAGCCAGTGCGCTGTAATGACGGGAACACGAGGGGCCGTGCTACGAGGTTGTCGCCCGCGCAAGCAGCGGCCTGCCCGATGATCCGGACGAACGCGGCAAGTGATCTGACCGACGGCGGCGGCGGTGTCTGCCCATGGTGGAAGGAGGGACGCGTGACAGGGGCACGTGTACTGGTGGTCGGCCTCGATCCGGCCAAGATCCAAGGCTGGGATCCGGAGCCGGTCCAAGCGGCGATAGCACGCGGTCGGGCTCGTTTCGGCGATCACGGAATCGAGGCCGACTGGTGTCTGGTCGCACTCGACGAGAACCCGGAGGGCGCGATCGTGGAGGCGCTGACCTGCGAAGACTACGGCTGCGTGGTGATCGGAGGCGGTATCCGCACGCACGAGCCGCTTCTCGAACTCTTCGAAAAGGTGGTCAACCTGGTGCGGCAGCACGCGCCCGACGCGGCTATCGCCTTCAACAGCAGTCCCGAGGACTGCGCCGACGCGGCACTGCGCTGGCTGCGCTGACTGTGCGATGCCACCCTTTGCGCCGCGCTGCCGATGGACCGCTCGGTATCCAGTCGAACCCGAAGTGCGTGAGCGCAACGGGTTTGGATCGGCAGCTGGGTCGGCTCAGCGGTGACCGCCGGAGTGGTCGTGGGCGCAGACGTCGGTGCGGCGGCCGTCGGGGCCGATGGCCGCCTGCCCGGCGCCGTGGCCTTCCAGGGCGGCGAACGGGCCGCACTGGTGGGCGGTGATCCAGACGTGGACCATCGGGTTGCCCGCGCCGGGGTTGATCGACCCGGGCGGGCAGGCGCCCTGGGCGTCGGTGACTCCGACGACCCGGGGGCCGTTGGTTCCCGAGCTCCAGCAGAGGTTGTCGTGGACGTGCCACTGCATCAGCGAGCCGCCGTAGTCGACGAGTTCGGGGTCGTCGATCCTGCTCTCGGCGATGTACATCGCCGAAACCAGGGCGCGGTCGGGTCCGTCGACCCGGTAGACGAGCGACTCCGGGCGGGTCGAATCGAGGAACCGGCCGTCGCGGATGTAGGCGGAGTTGATGTAGTGCTCGTAGCCGGTGGACGAGTCACCGATGGAGCGGTAGCCGAGGGCGCGGACGGACCGTACATCGGCGAAGGCGGGCAGGTTGTCGAGGGTGCTGCGGATCAGCGTGGTCGCGCGCTGTTCCTGCGCGGTGGTCACGCCGGGGACGCCGGAGACGTCGATCGGGTGCGCGGGATCGAACGGGCGCGGCCACTGTGCGCCCGCACTGTGGTCGGCGTGGTCGCCGTGCGCCCCTTGGTTGCCGTGTGCGTGGTCGTCACCGTGCGTGGCCTGATCGCCATGTGCGTGGTCGTCGCCGTGACTGTGCACGTGCCCGACCCCGCCGAGCATCGCCGCCACCGCCAGCACGCCCACCGCGGTCGCGGCGATGCCGGTCTGCATCGCGGGCAGCTGCGCCTGCGGCCGGGCGAGCGCGACTCCGGCCGCCACGGCCGCCAGCACACCCAGCGCCGCGCACACACTGTCGATGAACTGCGGTGCTTCCGCGTCCAGCCCGTCGATCCACGGGACACTCGCGAACCGGGTGTAGGCCCACGTCGCCGCCGCGAACAGGTTGACCCCGATCACCGCCGCCGTCACCGCGCGGCGCGCGCCCAGCGTCGCCAGCAGCCCGGCAACGCATTGCACGGCCGCCAGCGCGACCATGAGGCGGGCCAGTGTGGCATGCTCGGTGTGCAGCCCCGCGGCAAACAGGTGCAGCGCGCCTGCCCCGATCGATGCCAGGCCGCCGAGTAACAGAAATCCGTTGCGTCCGTCCGCCATATTCGCCGTCCTTGTCCCTCGCGCTCCGGACACTACTCCGTCGAGTTGAACGACTTTTGTCGCGTTCGTGAGAGAACTCTGAGGCCCCCGTGTTCACGCCCGGCGTCGAGAACGGTTTCGCGTCGACGAGGGATCGCACCTCGGCATAGCTGGTCGAGCAACGTTCACCCGGCGCCGGACCGGCCCGCGACGCGGTGGCGACCGCGCCGCTGCCAGTGCTGTTGTCCGGCAGTCATTCCCGGTGATTCGAATGGAGGCGAAATCGTGCAGTTCCGCACTTCCGCCACCTGCGCGGCTGATTGCGCCTCAGTCGACGGCCTCCTGGTATCCGCTCTTCTGTTTGGCGGCAATTGTTTTCGCGGCATGGGCGGCGGCCTTGGCCGGGGTGCCGTGGCGTTTGGTGTTGACGGTGCCCGCGGTGCCTTCTTTACCGTGCCGGGTGGCGACGGTGTCGAGGCCGGGATCGGTGACGATCTCCCAGAACTTGGTGCCGTGCGGCCCGGTGGCCTCGAAGTACCGGCGGGTGAGTCCGGGGCCGCGTCGCTGGCCGCCGAAGAGCACCGTGGTTTCGGGCGCTGCATCTTCGAGGTGGTAGGCGAATCGGGTCAGGAACGAGGACGCGAGAATCCACGACAGCGACCTCTCCCACCACGCCTCGGCTGGATGCTGATCCAGGTACATGAAGACCCGGTCGTCGGAGCTCGGTGACACATCGGAGAATACGGTGTCGACCGTGCCGTCGAAACAGACCACCAGCGCGCTCATGGCCGACAGCACAGGGTCCCATTCGAGTTGCTGCTCACCGCGTAGCGCGGCCGCGTACTTCGCCCCGAGTTTGCGCATACGGGCCCGTTCCTGCCGTACCTCGGCGGGGCACAGGAGCCGCAGACCGAACTCTCCGATTCGCCACTCGGCGTAGCCGATACGCTCCCACAGCGTGCGCAGGATGGCGGGCAGCGGTGCCGTTAGCTCGGCCTCGAGGGCGTCGATGTCCTCAGCCGGGGCGGGCGGGCCGACTTCGGCACTGAACCCGTGCAAACCGGGCGAATGCTCGGTGAACCCCTGCGCCACCAGGTATTCGGCGAACTCGGCGAGGGCGGCGACATGCCAGGCCGGATCGCGGCTATCGTCGCGGATACGAGCGCGAACCCATTCGGCGACGGTCAGGTCCTCGCGTACCCGATAGCCGTTCCAGGTCACCCACTCCAGTTTGGACAGCGCCCCACCGTCGCGGTACAGCTCCAGCTCCCGGCGTTCGTGAGCCACCGCGAGTTCCGGGTCCACCGCGAACTGGGGCCGGTCGAAGGCCATCAGGCGTTCGCTGTCGGCGTCGGGCCGGCGAAAGGTGCGCATGATCGCCGCACGGCCGGGCAGATACCACGGATCGGATTCGGTGTATTTCGCCGCCGCGCAGGTGGCTTTCATTCGGGTGAAGGCGTTTTCGGCGGCGGCCGGGTCGGGAAAGGTGAGCCCGATCGTGTCGAAGCGGCCGTTGTTGACGCCCCACCGGTACACGATCCGGTCTAGATAGCGCACCAATTCGACGAACTCGTTGCCCGATGCCGTCCACAGCAACGCGCGCTCGGATTGCTCGCGTCGCTCGCCCAAGAATCCCTGCATCCCGTGATAACCGATCGGACTCGGCTGGAAGGGAACGTCGTACATGCCGAATCCGTCGAAGGCGTGGATATCGCCATCCGGGTCGAGGAACCACACCTCTCCCGTGCCGCGGTCGGTGAGCAGGCGTCGCCGCACGGTGGTGCCCGCCAAGGTCCCGAGGTCGTCGTCACTGATCCGAGCGAGCGGACGCCCCGCCGCACGGGCTCGCTCACCCTTGTCGAGCAGGGCGCGCCGTGCCGAATCGGCCTCTCCTGACAGCACATTGGCGAGCCGCGCGCGCATGTCGTCGGAGGTGAGCGGATCGTCCCACTCCCGTCCACGGGACAGGTTGTCGGGCTCGATGGCGTCGGCCGCGATGGATTCCCACCTGGCGTAGGCGGTTCTGACCAGGTCGTACTCGTCGGCTTCCAACGCGGCAATGATGCCGACGACCAGCGCGTACTTGAACACCCGCTGTTCGGTCTCGTCGAGCGGTGTGGTCCAGTCGATGATCTCACGCAGCAGTTCGACCAGGGGCCATCGCTGCTTCACGTGATCGGTGACGGCATTGGCGTAGTGCGCGGCAGCGCGATGGTCGTACCGATCGCTCAACCGCCCCATGACATCCCGGTGCACCTCCGCCGAGAAGATCTCGCCGAGTGCGTTTCCCATCCGCCAGATGCTGCGTCGTTCGGTGAACAGCCGCTCGATCAACGCCGTGCGCGCGGTGTCGGAGTTCAGATTCCGCACCGCTGAATACAGGTTGGCGACCACATCCTCGAGCTGATCGTCCACCGTCTGCCCGTGGCTGAGCACCACGCTGTGAGCGGGGTCGGAGTCGGCATAGCGACGTCCGTAGTCGTCGAGCGCCGCGATGAGAAAGTCCTGCGCACCAGGGTGCCGGAAGCGATAGAGCTGGTGGCCCGCGACATTGCGAGCGCTTATGCCGGGATGGGACACAATGGTGTCGATCATGGCGGCGGCGGCCCGCACGGCCTGCTCGGGCGACGCCCGTAGCAGCACAGACTGCTCCTTGTTCGAATCGAACAGCTGCTGCCACAGCGCTTCGACCGTGCTGGCGGGTGCGGGCAGGTCCGCCAGCCGCAGCAGTTCATCGAACACCGGCGGATGATGCGCCACCGGGGCCAGTGCGAGGCAGACAGCCTTCTTCAGTTCGTCGTTGGACATTTCGGCGAGGATGTCGGAGGCGTCCGGCTCCGGTGTGTGCTCGAGCAGCCGGAGCAGCACGGGAACGAAGGCGCTGTCCGGGGAGTCCACCCGCAGCCCCTGGACCACGCGGGTGCGCACTGCAGCGGGCAGGTGCTCGATACCGGTGGCGGCCAGCGCGGCCCGATCGGGGTGCGCACTGGCGAGCATGGCGTCGAGGGCCCATTCGATCACTTCGGCGTGCGATTCATCGATGTCCGCGCGCAACAGAACCCGTTGTGCGACAAGCTCACTCAGCCCGGCGCCGTCGATCTCAGCCAGAACAGCGACGTGGTCGCCGTCGCCCAGCCGCTGCAGGTAGGAGGACGATGTCTGGGCGTCGGCCAGGCGGAGGTCGAGCTCCGCACGGGTCAGCACCGGCTCGGTCTCGCAGAGTTCGTGGGCCCGCCGCAGGGCGGTCAGGCACGCGCCGCTGTACGGGTCTTTGCCGAGCAGCTCTCCGGCTGCCGCGGCGAGCGCCGCGCCGTCCCGCACCAGCGGCGTCGCCACGGACAGCGCCCACACGCGGATCGGCCAGGCGCAGGTGGATGTGGGCAGTAAACGCACGAGGGTGTCCGCGGCCGGGCTGTGATCGCGTCCCGCCTGCCGATCCGCTTCGGCGCGTGCCAGTGCCGTACCCGTCGTGACGGGTAGACGATCCAGGGTGGCGCCCACCTGTTCGGCGGTGAGCGTTCCGCTGCCCAGGCCGTGAACGATCCAGGTCGCCCGGCTCAGCGGCAGGTGCTCCGGTGCCATCTCCATGGCCGTGAGCGCGGCCCGTATTCGCGCCTCGTCATCGGAGGCGACGAACTGCTGGAGCAGCGAACGGCGGACGCGGAACTCCGGCACGGACGCCACGTCGCCGTCGACCGCCAGCGTGCCGAAGACCCCGGCGAAGGCGTCCAGCAGGTCGGAACGCTCCCCGGCGCGGCCGATCTCGGCGAGTACGCGGGCGCGGTCGTCGTCCTGCGCGAGCAGGGATGTGTGCAGCAGCCAGTAGACGGCCAGATGCGGATCCTGGTGCAGCAGTGGCAATTCCACCTCGAACACCTTCCTGGCGGCGTCGGTGTCGCTCCACAGGTGCGTGAAGTGCCCGGCGGCGCTGGAGGCCAGGTCCTCTGCGGACTGCATGGGCTTTCCGTCGCGCAGCAACGGCTGCGCCAGCAGCCACACGAGCCACTGATAGCGCTCCGCCAGTTCGGCGCTGGTCGGGGCGGGTTCGGAGTCCGCGGCGGAGGTCGGCGGGCGGAAGGAGTCGCGAATATCGAATTTCGACCGCTCGTCTTCGTCGTTCGCCTCGGCGCGCTCGAGCTCGTCCAGGTAGGCCAGCCAGTCATCGAAAGAGTCGAACCACAGTTCCAGTTCCCGGGTTTCGTGATTCTGCCACCACACCCGGCCGCTGCCGCGCAGATCCAGCAGCGTGTAGTCGTCCCCCTCGTCATCGATGACGACGAAGCCGCTCAGCGATTTATCGATCGCTCCGAAGTACGGGTAGTTGATCGCCAAGTGCGCGTCCACGAGCGGGCCGCGGTCGCCCACCCAGTACTCGAGCAGCCGATCGTCGATGGCGTCGGCCACGTGGGCGGGTACGGGCACGCCGAAGTAGCGGGTGGCGGATTGGTGCAGGTCCATGGGTTCTTTCTCGGTATCGAAATGCGCTGTGCCGGTGGGAAAGACGCGTCCGGTCCGAGGTGGCTCGCCAGCTGGTAGCGGATGGCAGGGCACACACCGTCCAGACGAACGATCGTTTCATTCGGGACGCTACAGTTCGGCTGTGACAAGAAGGGGATGACGGTGGCCGCGACACCCTCAGTTCCGGGTGGGTTTCCTGGCCTCGAGGGTGGCCTGAAGGGCCGCTCGGGTCGGCATGGGCTCGATACCGAACTGCTTGGTCGCGGCCGTGGAGTCCACCACGAACGGGCGGTCGAATTGGTAGCGCAACTCGCGTATCTCACGGGCGTCGCCGTTGAACAGACCGGCGGCCCACAAAACCGCCGACGGCATGCCGCGAACCCGTGCGGGGGAGGCGCCGGTGAGGGTGGCGGTCAGGTCGGCGAGGGCGCGGACCGGCAGGGGAGTGGCGGTGGGCACGTGCCACGCTCTGCCCCAAGATGATTCGTCATCTGCCACCGCGAGGAGGGTGCGTGCCACGTCCTCGATGGCTGTCCAGCTGTGCGGAGCGTCGGGGTCTCCGGGGAACAGTGCGGTCTTGCCCGCGGTGACGGCGGGCAGGACCACGGCTGTGAAGGTCGAGTTGGCTCCGGCTCCCAGGTAGTCGGAGCCGCGCACCTCCGCGGTACGAATGCGGCCCTCCCGATGCGCGGTCAGGGCCTCGTTCCAGAGATCGGCGCGCACCCGCCCCTTGGCGGAGTTGGGGCGCAGTGGATGGGATTCGTCGACCGGACCGTCGAATTCGCCGTAGCCATAAAGGTTTCCGACGGTGAGCAGGAGCGCGCCGGAGGCTTCCGCCGCGCTGATCGCGGCGTGGATGAGCGGCGGGAAACCGGTGGCCCACCGTGCGTATTCGAGCCCGGCGCAGTGATGGATCGCGGTCGCTCCCGCGCACTGGGCGGTGAGGGCCGCGGCATCGGTGGCGTCGACCTTGATGCGCGCGATGCGTGGATGCTCGGGTCCCGATCCGCTGCGGGTGAGCAGGCGAACGTCGTCGCCCCGCTCGGCGAGCAGTAGTGCGGTGGCCGAACCGACGGGTCCGGCTCCGACGACGACGTGCAGTGACATAACGGTGCTCGATCCTGTCAGATGTTCCGTTTCGAGAACAGTGTTCTCGCGCGACACCTTCATCGAAGCACGGGCCTGCCGTGAGTGCAGCTATCCGCGGCCGAAGCGTTCCACCAGCCTGGCATAGCTGTCATGGCCGTGGCCTGCGTCGAGTGCCTCGGCGACGAGGTTTCGGGTGTAGGTGGGCAGATCGACGTCGATGCCCCGGGCTCGGCAGGTCAAGCACTGAATGTCGTTGCCGGGCAACACCGAGGCGTCATCTCGTCGGGCGTGGACGCGGCGCTTCCGCCACCCGTGCGGTGATGTGCAGGTATGCCAGTGCCACCAGGGCCAAGGCGGCGCCGAGGGCATACATGGCGGTCACACCGTGCCCGGTGGTGAAACCGCCGAGCAACGTGCCTGCACCGATGCCCAGATAGATGCAGGAGGCGTTCAGGGCCACCACCAGACCCGCTTCCTGCGGAGCCGCGCTGATGAGGCGATGCTGCTGTGCCGGGGTTTGGCACCAGCTGGCCGCACCCCACGCCGCGCCGAGCACACCCACCAGCCACGCCGCCCTGACGTGGGTGGCCGCCAGCGTACCCATGAGCCCCAGCGCGGTAGCCATCACCACGTAGCCGCCGGTGAGCACCCGGGTCGCGCCCCATCGATCGGTGGCGTACCCGGATGCCAGATTGCCTGCCACCGCGCCGAATCCGTACAGCGCCAGCACCCAGGCCGTCGCGGACTCGTCGATGCTCGAGGCCGCCAGCGCGGGCACGCTGTAGGCGTAGACCACGTATGCCGCGCCCATGCCCAGCACGGTCAGCGGCAGCACTTTCGCCACCGATCGGTTTCGCACTACCGCCAGCCGGGTGGCCAGCCGCACCGGTGGATTTCCGGGCACGAACGGCACCCACACCGCCACTCCCGCCGCGGCCAGCAGGCACACGACCGCGACCGCGACCAAGGCCGCACGCCAACCCAGCCACTGCCCGATCGCATCACCGAGCGGTACGCCCAGCGCAGTCGCGATCGTCAACCCGCCCACGACCACCGCCAACGCGCGCGCCCGCGCCTCCGGACGCACCAGGGCCGAGGCCACCGCGCCGGCGTTCGGGGTGAACGCCGCCGCACCGACCGCCGCCAGCACCCGGGTGGCCAGCAGAACCGCGAAACTCGGAGCCGCCGCCGACCCCAGATTGGCCAGGCCGAGCACCACCAGCGCCATCACCAGCAGGGCCCGGCGTGGCAGTTGCGCGGTCACGGTCGCCAGCACCGGCGACAACAGTGCGTAGGCCGCCGCGAACACCGTCACCGCCGCACCGGCGGTCGCCGTGGACACTCCCAGCGCTGTGGCCATGTCGGGAAGGAATCCTGCGAGGATGAACGCATCGGTGCCGACTGCGAAGGTGCCCAACGCCAGAATCAACGTGCGCTGCAACCCATTCGGCGACTCGGCGAACCGAGGTGCGGCTCCCATCGGGAGTTCCGTATTCGGGATATTCATTATCCCGATTCTCCTTTCGAGAAAACCCGGCAGGAAGGCCGGGTTGTTTTCGCGGACGCGGTGATCGCCGCTAGGCGGTGAGACGGTCGTAGAAGCGACGTGCCCGCGTCGGCGCGTTGGCTGGAGCGTCGGCGATCAGATCGGCGATGGTCTGCGTCGCCAGTTCGCGTCGCCACGCCAACTCGGCGCGACGCATCGCGCCTGCGATGCCGCAAGGCTTCGCGAATTCCGAGCTCGCCGCCGTCGAACCGGCTCCGCGACGGCGGATCTCGGTGCAGCGAAACGCTTCGGTCCTCCCCTCGACCGCACCGACGACATCCATCAACGTGATGCGCTCCGGAGTCCGTGCCATCCGGTATCCACCGCGTGATCCGGGAGTGGATTCGAGAATCCCTTCACGCACCAGCGGTTGCAGCCGCTTCTTCAGATACTCCGGCGGCAGCTCGAACATCTCCGCCAGCCTGGCAGTCGGGATCGGCGCCCGGTCATCGAGCCACGACAGCACCATGCAGCAGTGCAAGCCCCACTCGACTCCCTCGCTCATCAACATGAATAGGGATACTACATGTCCCGGATATGCCACGACGGCCCGCACCGACTGGCCGTTCGCAACGAGTACGACTGCGAGCAGTTACGTGAGGTCGTGGTCAGGTCACGAGGGTGCTCAGTTCGTCGGCGAACAGGAGGGCGGGGTCGAACTCCATGCCGGTGAAGTGGCCGGCGAGTTCGAGTGAGAGAACGCCGTGGAGCCGGGTCCAGAAGGACACCGCGCGGTGGAGGGTCGCGGCAGGCGCCGCGTGGCCCGCGGCCCATGCGCGGTGATTGTCGAGATGAGCGTCGAACGGTGTCGTCGCCTGATCGGCCGGTAGCGCGGAGAAGGCTTCGATGAGCACCGACATGATTTCGGAGGAGACCGCGGTGGTGTCGTCGGGTGCGTGATAGCCGGGAACGGGTGTGCCGTAGATGAGGAAATACCGTTGCGGGTCTGCCAGGGCCCATTCCCGCACGGTGTAGGCCAGCCCGGCCACGTCGGCGCCGGAATCGAGCGCCCCACGCACGGCGTCGGCAAGGCTTCGGTAAGCGTCGCGGATGAGCTCGGTGATCAACTCGTCACGACTGGCGAAGTACCGATACAGGGCTGGGCCGCTCATGCCCACGTGTTTGGCAATCGCGTTGAGCGACAACGCCGATACTCCCGCCGTGGCGATCTGCTCCCATGCGTGCTGCTTGATCTCCTCGCGCACCTGGGCCCGATAGCGCTCCCGTGAACCCGTCCCACCGGCGGCCATCCTCCATCGCCTCCTCTCGAACTCCGCGGCAACCTCAACGACGTGGTTAGACCCTATCACTTTATCTATTGACACTCACACGCTTGCGTTATAGGTTCTAACTAAATCGAGTGGATGTCACTCGATGGTTGATGTCAGACCTGAACGAGGAGAGCGATCATGTCCACCACCCCGCGAACCCCCCTCCGCCGCGCCGGGGCGCGCACCGCCCTGCTGGCCGCCGCGGTCGCGCTGACCACGCTCACCGCGTGCAGCGACAACAACGACACCGATAGCGCGGGCCCCGGCCGCGACGCGACGACCGCTGCGCCCGCGCAACCGGCTGCGCTGACCTGCGGCGGGGCGGGCATCGATGAGACTGCCCAGATCCGGTACCGGACCGAGAAGTTGATCGAGGCGCCATTGAGCACCATCTGGGAACTGCAGACCGACGTGGAGCGCTGGCCCTCGTGGCAGCAGCCCGTCGCCAGCATCGAGCGCTTGGACGAGGGGCAATTGCGCGAAGGCTCGCAGTTTCGGTGGACGACTCCGGTGCCCGCCACTGCCACGACCCCGGCCACCACCCTGGTCATCACGTCCACCCTCGCGCAGCTGCAGCCGCAGAAATGCATGAGCTGGAGCGGCCCTGCGATCGGCGACGGACTGCGCATCGACAACGGCGTCCACGTCTGGACCTACACCGAGGTCGACGGCGGTGTCCTGGTGCGCACCGAAGAGAACTGGACCGGCGCGCAGGTCGAAGCCGACGTCCCCACCTCCACCGCCTTCCTCGGAGCCGGTCTCGAAGCCTGGTTGACCAACCTGGAGGCCGCCGCCGAAGCGCACCGCTGAAAAGCTGCCGGTAGCAACGGAATTAGTTGTAGTGCACCCGCG
>NZ_BDBP01000097.1 GCF_001613045.1 Nocardia lijiangensis NBRC 108240
CGGCACGGAACCGATTGATCAGTTTTGAAGAAGCCGCCGCCCCGGCCCGCTCCTGCCGTCGTACGCCAAGGACGGCGCGATCGTGTGCTTCTTCCAGCCTGCTAAGAAGTTCAAGGCGCGGTATGCGACGTTGGGTTTCAACGATCCGGCGAAACTGGACGAGGGCGGTATGTGGGCGACCGCGTTCGCCTGAGCGAGTTGTCCGCCGAGGTCGAGGCGCAGATCGGCGAGCTCGTGAAGAAAGCGGTGAGCTGAGGCCCGGCGACTCGGCGTTCGTCTCTCACGCGACCTGCCGCCGGGCGCCTGCGACGAGTAGAGCAGGCCAGGTCTGGCTACCCGGCGGAATTCGCTTCCCGCTCCGCGAGCAGCGCGAGGCGTTCGACGGAGGCGGACAGTTTGTCGCCGGTGGTCGCGCGGGCGCGAACCTGACGCTTCTCGTCGGTCAGCTCGGTCCAGTCGTAGGTGTGCGTCACCAACGTTCGGCCCTCCGGCGTCGACGCCAGTTCCCAGCGCCACAGGTGACCGGGCGGCTCCTTGCCCGGCTCCGACGGGCGCCAAGCGATGCGGCGGCCTTCGGTGAACTCGACGACATGGTTGTCGCGGACGGCGCCGTTGGTGAGCGTCATGCTGAACACCTCGCCTTCGGCTCGCACTCGTTGGCCCGCCGGGGCCTCGGCGAGGTTGTCGTTGCCGTCCCAGCGCGGCTGCTGCGCGGGGTCGGCGATGAGCTCGAAGATGTCGGCGGGGTCCGCAGCGATCTCCCGGCTGGCGCTGACGACGCGAAGGTCGTCGATCTTGTCGGTCACGGGCTGAATCGAATCACCCGTCGCTCGCGCACACAACCGTTGCGCTCGCGGCGAACGAATCCTGGACGGTGCCCGTCGACCCGCCGGGGGGGCGGGTTAGCTCGGCGATCCGGCGACCACCGTGTGGGTTCCGGATTCATCCGGTACGCCGGCTCCCACATAGGCCGCCCACAGCGCGCTGTAGGCGCCGCGACGGGCGAGTAGTTCGGCGTGCGTTCCGGCTTCGAGCAGTCGCCCGTCGCCGATCACCGCGATCAGGTCGGCGTCGGCGGCGGTGGCGAGGCGATGCGCGACGACGAGGGTGGTGCGGCCCGCGGTGAGCACGTCGACGGCGGCGCGAACCTTGGCCTCGGTGGCCAGATCGAGTGAGGCGGTGGCTTCGTCGAGGATCAGGATGTCCGGTTCCACGAGCTGCGCTCTGGCCAGCGCGAGGAGCTGCCGCTGTCCCGCCGACAGGTTCCGGCCGTGCTCCCCGATGGGCTGGTAGTAGCCGTGGTCGAGGGCGGCGATCATCTCGTGCGCGCCGACCGCCCGTGCGGCCCATTCGATCTCGGCCGGAGTGGCCTCCGGGTTGCCGTAGGCGATGGCCGCGCGCACCGTGTCACCGAACAGGAAAGGTTCCTGCGGGACGACGCCGAGCCGCTTGCGGTAGTCGCGCAACCGGTAGCGCCGGATGTCCACCCCGTCGACCAGAACCGCGCCCTCGGTGGGGTCGTAGAACCGGGCAAGCAGTTTTACCAGCGTCGATTTGCCCGCGCCGGTCTCACCGACGAGCGCGACCTTCTGCCCCGGCGCGATGCGCAGGTTCACGCCGCCGAGCGCGCGCCGCGCCGCGCTACCGGAATCCGATGATTCATAGGCGAATCCGAGTCCGCGTAGTTCGATCGCGCCGCTGAGCCGGTCGACCGGCCGTGCGTCGTCGGCGTCGGGCGTGGCGACTTCGGTGCGCAGCAACGCCGCGAGCCGGTCGACGCCGACGATCGCCTGCTGGTAGCTGTCGAACACCTGCGACAGCTGCTGGATCGGCGCGAACAACAGGTCGATGTAGAGCAGGAACGCGATCAGCGTGCCCGCGCTGATCAGACCCCCGCGCACGTCGTGCACGCCGACGGCCAGCACCGCGGCGGTCGCGGCCACCGACATCAGCTCGATGAAAGGGAAGAACACGGCCATCAGCGTCTGACTGTGCAGCCGTGCGTCGCGGTACGCCCAGGAGCGTCGTTCGAATTCGGCCTGGTTCACCGCTTCTCGCCGATAGGCCTGGGTGACCGCGATGTTGTCGACGTTCTCCTGGAGGTAGGCGTTGACGGCGCTGACCCGGTCGCGGGCCAGGGTGTACGCGGGCACGGAGAGCCGCCGGAACACCACGGTGGAGACCAGCAGCACCGGAAGCAGCGCGAGCACGACGACGGCCAGTCCGGCATCGATCACCAGCAGCGCCACCACCACGCCCGCGATGGTGAGCGCGCTCGTCAGAGCGGTGGCCAGACCGGTTTGCAGAAAGGCCGAGAGCCCGTCCACGTCGGTCGTCATGCGGGTCATGATCCGGCCGCCCAGTTCTCGTTCGTAGAACTGCAGGCCGAGCCGTTGCAGGTGCGCGAATGCCTTGACCCGCAGGCCGAACAGCAACCGCTCACCGGCTTGCCCGGTCACCCGGACCTGCGCGACGCCGATCGCCCAGTCCAGCGCGACCACCGCCAGCGCCAGGCCCGCCGCGAGCAGGAGCACCTCGCGGGCGCCCGCGAGGACACCGTGGTCGATGCCGTAGCGCACCAGGAACGGGATCGCGATCTGCGCGAGCGCATCCGCGCCGACCAACCCGAGACCGGCCAGCAGCGGCAGCGCGAACGGGCGCAGCAGCCGCCGCAGCGAGAACCGCGGATCCGGGGTCCGCGAAAAGGATTCCGGCACTTGCGGTTCGCCCCGCAGCGGAGGCAGCCGATCGATCAGCGTGCCGATATCACCGCTCGGCGGCGCTGTCGCGAGCATCCCCGGTCCGCCGCCGCGACCCATCGGGCCGCCCGCCCCCGCCGCACGCTGGGCGAACGCCTTGGCGGCCTGTTCGAGGGCGCGGGCGTCGTCGTCCACCTCGGAGGTCGGCTCGACCCACAGCAGTGCGGTCGGCGCGCTGGGCCGGTCCGGAGCGTCGCCGCCGATGACCGTCGGGTCCGGCGGGGTGAACAGTGTGCGAAACAGTTCGCCCGAGTCCTGTAGTTCACGGAGTGTGCCGAGTTCGGCGACGCGCCCGCCGTCGAGGACCGCGACCCGATCCGCGAGCGCCAGCGTTGACATCCGGTGCGCGACAACGATGGTGGTGCGCCGCCGCACCTCCGTGGCGATCCGCGCGAAGATCAGCTCTTCGACGCGCGCGTCGATCGCGGAGGTGGCGTCGTCGAGCACGAGGATCGGGGCGTCGGTGAGCAGGGCGCGCGCGAGCGCGATGCGCTGGCGCTGCCCGCCGGACAGCCGTTGGCCGCGCTCGCCGAGGCGCGTGTCCAAGCCGTCCGGCAGCGCGGCGACGAACTCGTCGGCGACGGCCAGATGCAGCGCGTGCCAGACGCGGTCGTCGTCGGAGTCCGGGCGGCCGTAGGCGACGTTGGCGCGCACCGTGTCGGCCATCAGGTGGGTGTCCTCGAACACCATCGCGACCATGGCGCGCGCGTCGGGCAGCTCGCGCAGATCCGTCCCGTCGAAGTGCACACTGCCCGCGTTGGGCGCGAACAGTCGCGGCAGCAGCTGGACCAGGGTGGACTTGCCGCTGCCCGCGCCGCCCGCCAGCGCGAGCGTCTCGCCGGGCTCGACGATCAGGTCGACGCCGTCGAGGACCGTGGTGCCGTCGAAAGTGAAACGGACGCCGCGGAATTCGACTCCCGGCGGTGTGACGACGACCGGGTGGGTCATCGAGGACGGCGTGGCGGGCGCCGGTGTGTCGATGACCTCGCGCACCCGGTCCAGCGACGCCTTGCCCTGCTGGCTGACGGTCAGCAGCATGGAGAACTGGCGGATCGGGCCGACGAACGAGACGAGGTAGGTCATGAACGCCAGGAACGTGCCGAGCGTGATCGACTGGTGCAGCGCGAGCAGCCCGCCCACGATCAGGATCAGCGCTTGGCCCGCCGCGGGCACGGCCTGCATGGCGGGGGCGAACCGGCTGGTGATCGTGGTGACGCGCAGCCGCGACCGGAACAGGTCGCGGGCACTGCGTTCCAGTGTCTCGAGTTCGTACTGTTCCTGGCCGAATCCCTTGACCACCCGCACGCCCGCTACCGCGCCCTCCACCTGCATCGCGACGTCGGCCGCCCTGGCCTGCGCGTCCCAGTTCGCGGGGAACAGCTGACGCTGGCTGCTGCGGGTGATCAGCCACAGCGCCGGAACCACCAGCACCGCGATGACGGTCAGCCCCGGTGACATCATCGCCATCAGCGCCAACGCCCCGCCGAGCAGCACCACATTGCCCGCCACCATCGGGATCAGTTGCAGGAACATCTGAATGAGTGTGACGTCGGTGATGGCTCGGCTCACCACCTGACCGGTGCTCAGCCCGGCCCGCGCGCGGCCGTCCAGCCGCAGCAGCGCGGCGAAGACGTCCCGCCGCAGATCGTGCTGCACGCCGAGGGACAGCCGCGACGAGGCGACGCGCCGCGCGAACGACGCGCCGAAGCGCCCCGAGCCGACCGCGAAAAGCAGTGCCGCCCACGGCAGTACCGATGCGGCGGTGGCGGTGAGCGTGTCGACCACATGCCGCACGACCAGCGGCAGCACGGCGGTCGCCGCGGCGGCGAGGACGGCCCCCGCCGCCGCGATCGCCACCAGCGCCGGATGCGCGAGGCACCGTTGCCACAGGTAGCGCAGCCAGCTGGACTGTGATGTCGCGGAATCCGTCACCGGGTGGTCGTCTCCTCTACTGTGCCGCGGCGAGCCGGCCGGCGAGCTGATTCGCCGGACGGTCCAACCCGTAGTGGCCGCGCAGTGTCGTCGCGGTGTAGTCGGTGCGGAACAGGCCGCGCGCCTGCAGGATCGGCACCACCTCGTCGACGAAACGGTCCAATCCCGACGGCAACACCGCGGGCATCACGTTGAAGCCGTCCGCGGCGCCCTCCCGGAACCATTCCTCGATGGTGTCGGCCACCTGCTCGGCCGTTCCGGCGAAGGTTCGGTGGCCGCGCCCGCCACCCAGCCGGGTGATGAGTTCGCGCAGCGTGAGCCGTTCGCGCCGAGCGAGATTCACGATGAGGGTGAATCGGCTCTTGGCGCCCTCGATGTCGTCCTCGGTGGGCAGGTTCTCGGGCAGTTCGCTGTCCAGATCGAGCTTCTCCAGCGGCAGCGCGAACCGCTCGGCCAGTTGCCTGCGCGCGTATTCGGGTGAGATCAGCTGTGCCAGTTCGGCATCCAGCTCGCGGGCGTGCTGCTCGGTGTCGCCGATCACCGGCACGATGCCGGGCAGGATCTTCAGCAGCTCGGGGTCGCGGCCGAGGCGGCGGGCACGGTCCTTCAGGTCGGTGTAGAACGCTTTGCCGTCGTCGAGGGTCTGCTGCGCGGTGAACACGGCCTCGGCGTAGCGTGCGGCGAAATTCTTTCCGTCCTCGGAGGATCCGGCCTGCACGAGGACCGGATAGCCCTGCGGCGAGCGCGGCAGATTCAGCGGTCCGTCGACCTGGAAGAACCGGCCGCGGTGGCCGATCTTGCGCACCTTCCCGGCATCGGCGTGAATGCCGAGCTGCTTGTCGGCGACGATCGCGTCGTCGTCCCAGCTGTCCCACAGCTTCGTGGCGACCTCCACGAATTCGGCCGCCTTCTCGTAGCGCAGCTTGTGGTCGGGGGTGTCGTCGAGGCCGAAATTGCGGGCGGCGTCGGCGCCCGCGGTGGTGACGATGTTCCATCCGGCCCTGCCGTCGCTCACCCAGTCCACCGAGGCGAAGCGCCTGGCCAGGTTGTACGGGTCGTTGTAACTGGTGGACGCGGTGGCGATGAGCCCGATGCGGCTGGTCTGCACCGCGACCGCGGTGAGGATGACCGTCGGCTCCAGTTTGCCGCTCGGCCGCCGCCCCGGATCGCCCATCAGCACCGGGCTGTCGGCGAAGAAGATCGAGTCGAACTTGCCGCGCTCGGCGGTCTGCGCGAGCCGGACGTAGTGGTCGATGTCGACGTCGGCCCTCGGATCGCTCTCCGGCAGCCGCCAGGCCGCCTCGTGGTGGCCGACCGACATCAGAAAGGCATTGAGGTGCAGCGTCTTCGGGGGAGTGGCAGTGGTCATGGTGGTCCTTTCACACGGCCGCGGGGGCGACGCCCAACGAGGCGAGCAGGGTGCGGCGGATACGCTGGAATTCGGGCAGGCTGGGGTCGCGGTCGGCGGGCAGGTCGACGGGGAGGTCCACCGAGATCCGCCCCGCGTCGAGCACCAGGACTCGGTCGGCCAGCGCGATCGCCTCGTCCACGTCGTGGGTCACCAGCAGCACCGAGGGGCCGTGACGCCGGATCAGTTCGCGCAGCAGCTCGTGCATCTTGATCCGGGTGAGCGCGTCGAGCGCGCCGAACGGTTCGTCGGCGAGCAGCAGATCCGGCTCGCCGACCAGCGAGCGCGCCAGCGAAACCCGTTGCTGCTCACCGCCGGACAGTTCGTTCGGCCACGCGCGTTCGCGACCGGCGAGCCCGACCTCGGCCAGCACCTTCGCCCCCGCCGATCGGCCCGACCGCGGCTGCCCGTACAACACGTTGGCCAAGACCCGCTGCCACGGCAGCAGTCGGGAGTCCTGGAACACGACCGAGGTCTTGTCCGGCACCCGCAGCGTGCCCGAGCCGCTGACGTCGTAGTCGAGCCCGGCCAGCGCGCGCAGCAAGGTGCTCTTGCCGGACCCGCTGCGCCCGAGCAGCGCCACGAACTGCCCGTGCGGAATGCTCAGCGTCACACCGTCGAGGACGGCCCGTTCGCCGAAACTGCGGGTGAGATCCCGGACTTCGACGTCTAGTTCGCGATCGTGCGCCGCCACGACAGCACCTTTCGCTCGAGCAGGCGGATGCCCGCGTCGGAGGCGAGGCCGAACACGCCGTAGACAGCGAGGCCGACCAGGATCACGTCGGCTTGGCCGTAGTTCTGGGCGTTGGTCATCATCTTGCCCAGACCGTCGACGGCGTTCACCGACTCCACCACGATGAGCGCGAGCCAAGCGCCGGTCACCGAAAGGCGCAGCCCCAGAAAGAAACCGGGCAGCGAGCCGGGTATCACGACCTGCCGGACGAAGGTGGACCGCGAAACGCCCTGCACCTCGGACAGTTCCACGAACCGCTTGTCGATGGTGGTCAGCGAGGCGTGCGTCTGGATGTACATCGTGACGACGACCCCGAGGGTGATGAGCACGATCTTGAACGTTTCGCCGATCCCGAGCCAGAGGATCATCAACGGGATCAGGCCCAGCGTCGGAATCGCGCGCTTGAGCTGAATCGGGCCGTCCACCAGCGACTCTCCGATCCGGGACAATCCGGCGAGCAGCGCGAGTGCCGTGCCGATCACGACGCCGACCCCCAGCCCGAGGGCCGCGCGTTCCAGCGACGCGGCCACGTTCGTCAGCAACGCGCCGTCCAGCAGCAGTTCCCACCCGGTCTCGACGACCGTCCAGGGCGCCGAGAGTTTGCGTTCGTCGAAGACGCCGGACCCCACGCCGCCCGCCCAGATCGCGAGCAACAGCACCACGCCGAGCAGGCGGGCGAACGGGAGAGTCTTGCCGACGCCGAGCCTGCGTAGTGGACGGCGGGCGACGAATCCGTCGGAGATCCGGTGCGCCGCGGCGGGGGCGGCGGCGCGGGTGAGTGCGATGGTCATTGCGACTCCTCGGTCCGGTACTGCGGCGCGACCGCGTCGGCGGCCACTTTCTCGAAACGCCGGTCGAACAATTCGGCGGCGTCGAACGAATCACCGAAATAGCCGGAGCCGGTCACCAGGTCGATGGTTTCCTGTTCCCAGGCGATGGCCTCGTCCCAGTTGTCCGGGAAATAGGGTTTCGGTGTGGTCCGCAGGATTCTGCGGCCGTCTTCGGCGCTGACTTCCTGGTCTTTGACGTAATACGCCTGAATCCATTCCTCGGGATGCTCCCAAGCCCACACCTCGCCGCGCGCCCAGAATTTCACGAATTCCTTGGCGGCGGCCAGTTTCGCCGAATCCTGCAGCACCGCGGTCGGCGCCCAGAGCACCGAGAGCGCGTCGACGGCCTGGGTGTGCAGTGCGGTGGCGCCCTGGTCGCGGTACTTGTCGAGATACTTGGTGAGCGACGGTTCGCCGAGCGGGGCGACATCGATCTGCCTGCCCTGCAACGCGGTGAGGAACTGCGGGCTGTTCAGCTCCACCAGCTCGACCTCGTTCAGCCCGATGCCCGCGGCCTTCAGTGTGCGCAGCACGATGACGCCCTGCGCCTGCCCGGGGGAGAAGGCGATCTTCTTGCCGCGCAGCTCGGCGATGCTGCCGATGCCGCTGCCGGGCGCCGTCGCCAGCTGGTAATTCGGCAGGTTGCGCACCTTGACCCCGATGATCTTGGCGTCGAGGCCGGTCGCGTGCGCATGGATGGGCGGGATGCCCGCGTTGGAGGCGATATCGACCGATCCGCCGCGGAACGCCTGGATGACGTCGGGCCCGGCCGAGACCGCGGGCCAATCGGTCACGGTGAACGGCAATTTCGCCAATTCACCCGACGCTTCCAGCGCGACTCGCGCCGTCCGCACCGAGACTTTCACCTCGGTGCCCGCGGGCACCGAATCCGGCAGCGCGGCGGTGAGCGCCACGTCGCCCGCGTCGTCGGTCGCGCACGAGGCCAACAGGCCCGCGGCCGCGACGGCGACGACGATTCGTCGAAGAGAATTTCGCACAGTGTGTTCCTGGGTCGAATCCGTCAGGGGTAGCGAGGTTTCCGACCCGACGACATCGGTCACCCGCTCCGCATCCGGTGATGCCGATGTGCCGCACTTTCATACCGAAAACGATGATTGCCGCGGGGTGTACCGTCAATTTTCGTTCGACTTAAAATTAGTCGGAATCAAACGGCGCGCGCGGCGAGCGCGGTGTGCGGGGCATGGAACAGGCCGTGCAAAACCACGGCGGCCGAGCTCGTTTCGAGGATCCGGCCCTGGAACGACGACGGGAACACCACGTCCCCCGGTTCGGCGCACACCACCGACCGCTCGCGGACCGCGCCGAGGTACGCGTCGTGCACACCGGGCAGGCGCAATGCTCGGTCCGAGATCACCACCGCGTCCGGGTCGAGCAGATCGATCAGTGCCGCGACCACACCGCCGAGGACGCGGGCGCGTTCGGCGAACAGGTCGTGGGCGGCGGTCCCCGGCCGGGCGGCCGTGAGGAGGGCGGGCACGTCGACGGCGGACAGGCCTGCTGCCGTGCACAAGGCGTGGTCGGCGAACTCTTCCAATGGACGCGCCGGAATACCTTGTGCGAGTGCGGCTTCGGTACCGAGCAGGCGGGCGATGGAGCCCGCCGCCGAGCGCGGACCATAGTGCACCTGCCCGTGCACGGCGAACGCGGCATCGATGACATTGCCGACGAACAGCACGATGGAACTGGCCGCGCCGCGAATCCTGCCGAACAACTGCTCCGCGTGCGCCAATGCCCTGGTGTGATTGTCGAGTTCGGTGGGCAGACCGGTGTGCTCGGCCAGAAAGTTGCGCACCGGAACGTCACGCCAGCCGAGAAACGAGTGGTGCACGACGGTACCCGCGACGGTGTCCACCCACCCGCCGGTCGCCACGCCGAGCCCGACGATCCGCATGCCGGACAGCTCGGCGGTGAGGCGCCGCACCCGGTCGGCTGCGGCGGCGAGGATCGTGGGCGGGTCCAGCGATCGGTGCGGCAGCTTCGTGCTGTGCACCACGCGACCGCCGATGTCGACGGCGGCGACCGTGGTCTGCCCCGCGGCGATATGGACGCCGAGCGCCACATTGCCGCGCGTGTTCAGCTCGAGCGGGCTGTACGGGCGTCCGACACCGGCGCCCGTCGTCTCGGGCAACTCCACCAGCAGCCCGGCTTCGATCAGCGATCGCGCCTGCCACGTCAGCGTCGCGGGGGAGAGGGCGGCATGCCGCGAGATGGCGCTGCGTGGCGCCGGTCCGAGCTCGAGCACCGCCCGCAGAACCGATCCGGCGCTGCTGTCCGTCATGGTCGTCACCTCCTCCCGCGCTGACAGAGCAGCGTAGGGTCGGCCGCGGGCACGGCGGAGGGTTGCGCGCAGCTCGAGTGGAAGGTTCGGTCCGATCGGGGACCGCCGAGCTGCACTCGCGCCCAGCATCCGCACGGACGTAACGGCGGCTGCTCGGTCGACGTGTCGGTGCCGTCCGGATCGTCACCGGCGTCGACTGGGACGTCTGCGCCGAACCATCGACGTCGCCACCGTTATCACCGCAGGCTTACGCTGAGGGCGCTACCCCCTTCAGCCGATGAAGGATTCGGGGCCGAAGCGACCCCACGCCACGAAAACGGCCAGGGTGAGATAGGTCAGATTCAGCACGACGGTGAAGCGTTCACCCTGGCGAAGATGGGTGACGATCGCGCCGAGCATCAGCACTACCCAGCAGACGGCCGTCACCGGCACCATCACCGGCGCGATGTCGAGCACGGCGGGCAGAATCAGGCCGGCAGCAGCCAGGATCTCGAGGACCCCGAGGGTCTTCAGGAACCCGGCGCTCACGTCGGCGGTCCATGCCCCGCCGGGAGCCGCGGCCAGCTTCTCTCGGGGCACGAACGTCTTGGTGATGCCGCCTGCCAGAGCGACAGTCGCCAGCAGTCCGGCGCAGATCCACAGGGCGAGGTTCATGAGGTGTCTCCTTGGAAGCGATTTCGCACACGAGACACCGCCACCGCGATCCCTGTGACAGCACAGGCGTATGACGTGAACCACACACTCCGGGCGGCGGCTCGAACTGACGCAGCTCATTTCCCTCGCCACCGATGATGGAGGCGCGATCACCGCGCTATCGCCGCCCGGCTCGCGCGAGGAGATAGGACCTCAGGACGAGACGCAGCTCCTCGACCAGCGCCGGGCGTTGCGGCTCGTCGGCTTCCACGATCAAGGGCATCATGCCGCGAAGCAGTTGAATCGCCACCGTCGTCGTGCGATGCCGGTCCTCGTGATCCAGTTCGGGAAACACCGAACCCACCAGGGTTTCGACCTGGCGGTGAATCGCCGTGTGCGCGGGAGCGACGGCGTCCCGCAGTGCGACAGGCATATCCGTGCGGGCGAACAACGCCTTGAAACCGGGGTGAGCGAGGTTGAATTCGACCAGCGGGCCGAGTATCTGGTCGAGGAGGGTATCGAGGTCGAGCCCTTCGGTCGCCGCGGGGACGTTGTCGCGGAACTGGACGAGCCGTTCGCGGTAGAACTCGGCCAGCGCGGCGGCGAGTTCGTCCTTGTTGCGGAAGTACTGATACAGCGATCCCGGGGATATCCCGGCTTCCGCGGCCACCGCGTTGGTGGTCGCGCCCTCGTAACCGCGGTCGGCGAAGACCGTTGCGGCAGCGCGCAGTATCTCCTCGATACGACGGAGACCTCGCTCCTGCCGACGCACTCCGGGCATGCCTCTCCTCTTGAAAAAGCGAGCTATCGCTCGTATTCTCCAAATCGCGAGCGTTTGCTCGCGTTTGTGGAGCTTATCAGTAGGGGGCAACCGTGCTCGGATCCTTCGTCTCCCGCCGTCCGCGTTCTGTGCTCGCCGTCGCGCTGGCGCTGTTCGCGCTGATGGCTGGCCTGGCCGGCGGTGCGCTGGAGAGTCTTTCGCTGAACCGGTTCGATGCGCCGGGGGCCGAATCGACGCGCACGCGCGACGCGCTCGCCGACGTCTTCGGCACCGGAAGCCCGAACGTTGTGATCATGCTGACGGCGACGGCGGGGGATGTCCGCGCTCCCCGGGTGGCCGAGATCGGCAGCAGGCTCACCGGCGAACTCGCAGCCTTCCCCGGAGTCGGCGAGGTGCGCTCGTTGTGGCAGCCCGGCGCACCGGACACGTTGGCCAGCCGCGACTTTCGGCACGCGTTGCTTCTCGCCTGGGTTCCTGGCGACGCGGATCATGTGCGTCAGGTCGTCCTGCCCGGCATCGAAGCGCAGATCCTCGCCGACGCGGATGCCTCGGTCGAGCTGACCCTCGGCGGCGCCGACGAGGTCTTCCGCGACGTCGCCGCACAGGCCTCCACCGACTTCCTGCGCGCCGAGCTGATCGTGATTCCGCTGGTTCTGCTGCTGCTCTGGGTGGTGTTGCGGCGGTTGGCTCTTGCCGCGATCACCGTCGGCATCGGTGTGTTCTGTGTGGTCTCGACGCTCGCACTACTGCGGGCCGCGACGACGTTCACCGACCTGTCGACCTTCACGGCGAATATCGCGCTGGTGATGGGAATCGGTCTGGGTGTCGACTACGGACTGTTCATGATCTACCGCTTCCGCGAAGAGCTCGCCGCCACCGACCGGATACCGATGGCGGTGCGTCGCGCGGTGACCGGAGCCGGGCGAACCATCGTCTTCAGCGCCGCGACCGTCGGGTCCAGTCTTGCTGTGCTGCTTGTTTTTCCGTTCCCATTCCTCTCCTCGTTCGCCTACGCCGGAATCGCGGTATCGGCGGTCGCGGCGCTGGGATCGGTGGTGATCCTGCCCGCGGCGTTGGCGGTACTCGGTCGCCGCGCGCTGCCGCCGCGTCCCGCCACCGGCATCGAGCAGAGCTTCTGGTTCCGCACCGCCGGACAGGTCGTCCGGCGTCCACTGCTGACCGGCGGCGCGGCTCTGCTCGTCCTAGCGGTACTCGGCGCGCCCGCGCTCGGGATCCACTTCGGCCCGCCCGACGACCGGGTTCTCGGTACCGAGCACCCGGTGCGCGCCATGTACGACACCGTCCGCGCGGAATTCGACACCGAAGAGGCCGACGCCCTCCACGTCTTCGCGCCGCGCGCACAACCGGCTGCGATCCCCGCCTATGCCGCAACGCTCTCCGCCATTCCCGGTGTGCACCGGGTGGATTCGGCCGCCGGATCCTTTGCCGCGGGCGCCGCGGTAGGCGGGCCCTCGGAGCGCCAGTACGCCGCGGAGGCGACATGGCTTCGGGTGGTGCCGACGGGGGACCGGCTCGTCTCCGATCCGTCCGGCCTGGTCGCCGAGATCCGTTCGGCGCCCGCGCCATTCGATGTATCGGTCGGTGGATACCCCGCGGAGCTGGCCGACTACCGCGACGGCGTGCGCGCCCGGCTGCCGCTGGTCGTGCTGCTGATCATGCTCGTCACCTACGTCGTGCTGTTCGTGATGACCGGCAGCGTGCTCGCACCGCTCAAAGCCGCGGTGCTCACCATGCTGTCTATGTCGATCATGTTCGGCGTCCTGGTCTGGGGCTTCCAGGACGGAGCGCTCGCGGGCGTCCTCGGTTTCACTCCCACCGGTCTGGTGGAACCCAGCATTCCCATCCTGATGTTCTGCATCACCTTCGGCCTGTCGATGGACTACGAGGTGTTCCTGCTCGCCAGGATCAAGGAAGACTACGACCGCACCGGCGACGTCGTCGGGTCCATACCCCGTGGCATCGCGCGCTCCGCGCCGCTGGTCACCGCGGCCGCGTCGATACTGGCGGTTTCGTTCGCGGTCTACAGCACCGGTGGGGTCGTCTTCCTCCAGCAACTCGGCATCGGCACAGCGCTGACCATCGTCATCGACGCCACCCTCGTCCGCGGCGTCCTCGTGCCCGCCCTGATGCGGTTGGCCGGACGCGCCAACTGGTGGGCGCCCGCGCCGCTGCGCCGGGTGCACGAGCGCATCGGTTTCCGAGAAGATCTGCGGCAGGACATCTCTCGTGCGGATTCGAAGGTTTCGGTGTGAGCAGGCGGACCACATCGGCATGCGGACCCTCCCACCAGGGCTGAGTTCTGAGCAGCGCTGGCCGCCAGCGGACCACTGGTGCGGCCCGCCGTTTCGCCGATAGCGTCCACCGCTACTCGTGTAGCGGTACATTTGCCCGAGATCGGCTCCTGCTCCTCTTCCCGCACGAAAGGCCGACTTTCGATGAGTGAGTCGACGCGCCCGTGGGCGTTCCGGTCCGCGATCGTCGTGTGTATCGCCGCGCTCGCCTGCGCCGGGGTGTCGTGCGGATCGGAGGAGCGCACCAGTGCCGGGGAAGGCGCCGCCGCGTCCGTCACCGTCGATGACCCGGTTGCCGTGAAGGTGCCTGACCTGGTCCGCGAGAAGCTGGGCGAACTCGGTCTCAGCGCCGCGGTGTTCGGTGTGTGGCGTGGGGACGAGGAACTCGCCGCGGGCGCGCTCGGCGAATCGCCGCTCGGGGTGCCCGCGAACCGCGAGATGCGGTTGCGCGTCGGGCAGCCGATGGAGCCGATGCTGTCGACGGTGTTGCTGCAGTTGCACGAAGCGGGTGTGGTGAACCTCGACGAGCCGATCGCGAAATGGGTGCCCGGCTTCCCCCGCGCCGACAAGATCACGCCGCGGATGCTGGCCAACAGCACGACCGGGATCGCGGACTACGTCACCGATCCCGAGTTCTTGAAACGCTTCTACGCCAACCCGATGCACGGCTGGACCGCACAGGAGATCTTCGACTTGGCCAATGCCCGCCCGCCGCTCTTCGAGCCCGGCGCTAGCTGGGCGTACGCGCACAGCGATCTGACCCTGCTCGGCGTGGTGCTGGAGAAGGCAACCGGTAAGCAACTCGGCGAACTGCTCGAGCAGCGCGTCTTCGAGCCGCTGGGAATGGGCCGCAGCGACGTCGTCCTGACGCCGCAGATCGGCGAGCCGATCCTGCACGGTTACACCACCGAGCGCGGTGTCTTCGAGGACTCCACCTTCTGGAACCCCACCGCCTTCCTGCACAGCGGCAACATGAATGCGACCCTCGCCGATGTGGCGCGCTGGGTCCGTGCCCTGGCCACCGGCGAACTGCTCTCCGACGCGATGTACGACCTCCAGATGTCGGACTCGACGGCCGGGCTCGGCCCCCTGACCCCGCAGAAGTACTTCGCGTTCGGCACCGGCCACATCGGCACCTGGCTAGTCATGAACCCGGCCTTCGGCGGCTACAACGGACTCGCCATCCACGAACACGACTCGAAGACGACCATCGTCGTGTACGCGACGCTGGGCCCCACCGCCAACGCGGACACCAACAATGCCGTCCCCATCGGCGAGGCGATCGCGAAACTGATCGTCCCCGATCGCCCGCTGAAACTCGGCTGACCGAACCGCGCCTGCGGTCCTACCGCGCTCGACTACCCGTTCCGGCTTCATCCGGACCGGCGAGTGGGTGCGCGACGAGAGCACTCGCCTCGACCGGATCGAGCGCACCTCGATCGACGCCGACGGCCCGGTCATCGGGCGATGGTCTCGGCGGCTTCTTCGACACGTTCACGCACCCAAGCCAGGAAGTTCTCGACCGTTGCGGTGGGCAGGGCGATGGCTGTCGAGCGGGGACGTTCGAAGCTGTGCAGTGCGGATTCGATGAGGGGCTGGAAGTCCTTGTCGGTCTTCGCTATTGCCCGTGCGGCCTCGCGCTTTGTAAGCCAGTGGCCGGTGCGGCAGAACGCCACCGAGCGGCAACCGTTGAGGACCTGGTTGTCGCTCAGGTGGCCTTTGCCTTTCGTGTGCTCGCGCACCGAGGCCAGGATCGCGGCGAACAGATCGCGTTCCGTCGGCGCCGCGAGGACCTGCCGCACCGGACTCCCGGAGAGGAGGCGCCCCGACTGGTGGGCGATGGAGCGATCGATGACGTACCAGAAAGCCGATGACCGTGCCGGGTCGAAGCTCGCGCGGCTCGGCAGCAGCGCACCGGTATTGAGGTCCAGCAGGTACCCGGCTTCCGCGGACGGACGCTCGGCGAAGTCCGAGTCGTAGACCACCAACTCCAGCCCGGAGGCGGGGCAGGGCAGCGCGGGATGGGCGAGCGCTTCGGCCAGCTCGTGCAGGACCGCACCAGGCAGAGCTGGATCTACTACGACCGTCACGTCGACATCGCTACGCCCGTGTCGATAGTCCCCGAGCGCGATGGACCCCACCGCGAAGACGCTGACGAGATGAGGTCCGCACACGGTGCGGGTGCGCTGAACGAGGTCTTCCAGGTAGGGCCGCACCTCACGGGGAAGCGAGTGCGGGTCCACGAGGGCAGCGCGCATGCGGCCAGTATGGACCGCCGCTTCGGTCACCGGGTGGAGAAGCGCTACCCGGTCAGGATCAGCGGGCAGATCCATCGGGTGGCGAAGGCGTGGAGTTCGTCTTCGGTGGTCAGGTGCGGTGGGGCGTCGGGTGTGAGGACGAGTGAGTGCATGAGGCGAGCGATCAGGGCGGCGGGTTCGTCGGTGTCGGAGATGTTCGGTGCGGCCTTGCCGATCCATTCCTTGGTGAACTCGACGGCCATCACCAGTGCGGGAGCCGCTGCGGTGGTGAGGGATTCGAGGGTTTCCTGTGCGTCGACGGACAGGGTTTCGACCAGGATCCGGTTGGTTCGCAGTGTCGTCACCGTCAGAGCGAAGCCGCTGGGTGGCCGGGTAGCGGTCGGCATGATCGCCGGAGCGATCACCGCCCTTCTCGGGCCCGAGGACGCCGACAGATTCTTCGATGGAACCAAATACGCCGGGGTTCGCCGGACCGCATGGGCACACGCGTATGAAACATGGGCCCGCACATCGGCTTTGGCCGCCCGCGCGGGCGACCAGGTACCTGCCGTACGCGCACATCGCAGGAACGCCGCCGCCATCGGCGATCCCGACGCCCTGCGAATCGGAGTCATGCTGCGCAAATTCGGGCACGCCACGGCATCGAGACATTGCCCTTCGACCACCACGACCGATCGGCCTCGGGATCGGGTTTGTCCGCGATCATCTCCGGACAGGCCCGGCCACGCGACCGATGACCTTCGATTACGCCCCTACCGCGTGCCGCGGCTGAGTTGCCTGCGGAGCAGAACCGAGCGATCATCGACCTCGTCGAACAGCGTGACGAGACGGCGGCAGGTGAACTCGCCTGGCTGCACATCGCCCAGGCCCGCGACCGGCGGCTCTCCATCGCACAGGACCTCGGAACATCCGATTTCGCTCGGGGAGGCCGCTTCCAGCTGCTTCGCGCTGCGCCCGCGAAATGCGATTTCCTATCGGTGCACGGGCGGGATCGTGTGCAGTTCCACCTCGCTCAGCCGACCCGAGTTGATGGTGGCCGTCAGATACGTGTGGTCGGGTTGGCGGCGTTTGTCGGTGGGGGAGCCGGGGTTGAGCAGGCGGAGGCCGGTGGTGGTGACGCTGTCCCACGGGATGTGGCTGTGGCCGAAGACGAGCACGTCGGTGTCCGGGAAGATGCGGGCGCAGCGTGCGTCGCGGCCCGCGGTCGGGCCGGTCTCGTGCACGACCGCGAAGCGGAGGCCGTCGAGATGTCCGGTGTACCACCACGCCGGGGTCGCGACACGTGCGGAACCCGCGAGACCGAAGCGGCCGATCGGGAACTCGGGCTGCGGATCCGCGCATGAGCGGACCCCGGAACTGCCACAATCGAAGTCTGATGACCGAGCAGCAGGATTCGGGCGAGGACAAGGATCCACCTCCTACGGGATGGATCACGTTCGACCACGCCTACGGCCCCGCCGGGTTCGGGTATCCACAGCAGCCGTACGGCGTAGGCTCGGCGGAGGGCCCGATCAGAAGGTTCTTCAAGCGATTGTTCAGGACGAAGTAGCGGCGGTTCGGCGATGGCGGAACAGGGCGCGGGGTGGGCGAGCTTCATTCACGACCAGCTCGAGCGCGAGTACTCCCGCCGCGACACACTCAATACGCGGGCCGCGTCCGCCGTCACCAGCGCGACCGGCCTCGTCACCCTCGTGCTCGCGGTGGTGGCGGTGTTGAAGGGCAAGGACTTCACGCTCACCGGAGCCGCCCTTGTCGCGCTCTACGTCGCGATGCTGGCCCTGCTCGGCTCGGCGGTGCTCGCGGTCCTCGCCGGAGTGAGCTGGCGCTATCGCGTCACCTCCCTCGATTCGATGCGTGCGATGTTGACCGAGCACTGGCGCGATGCCGAGGTGGACGCCCGCTATGTAGCGGCATACTGCAACTTGGAGTCGATCGCCTCGCTGCGGGCCGGGACGTCGCTGAAGGCCTACTTGCTGATGGGCGCCGCCGGAATGCAGGTGCTCTCGATCCTCGCGATGGCTACCAGCGCCCTCATTCTCGTGGCCTGACACTTGCGATCACCTTCACGTCGCGAAGAACTCGGCGACTGGGTTGCAATCACCTTGGCGCCGCGGAGAATTCGGCGACGAGGCGGTCAGGTAAGGGTGTCGACGATGTAGGCGGCGGCCTGCGCGAGCAGCGCCTGGTCGTAGGGAGCGTCCACGGTGGCTTTGCTCGACATCAGCGCGATGACGAGCGGGGCGGAGCCGGGCGGCCACACGATGCCGATGTCGTTGAGCGTGCCGTAGTCGCCGGTGCCGGTCTTGTCGGCCACCGTCCAGCCCTGCGGCACTCCCGCCCGGATGCGTTGTGCGCCAGTGTTGTTGCGTTCGAGGAGGTCGCGGAGGAAGGCGCGCTTGTCGGCGGGCAGGGCGTCGCCCAGCACGATCTGCTGGTAGTCGGTGCCGAGGGCGCGCGGCGAGGTGGTGTCGCGGGGGTCGCCCGGGGTGGCCTCGGTGATCGCGGGTTCGATGCGATCCATCCGCGTGACCGTATCGCCGAGACCTCGCGTGTACGCCGTCAGTTCGGCGGGGCCGCCGAGGTCGTGGAGCAACAGGTTGCCCGCGGTCCCGTCGCTGAAACGGACTGCGGCGTCGCACAAATCGCGGATCGTCATCCCCGTCGCCACGTGCCGCGAGGTGACGGAGGCGCTCTTCAGGAGATCCGCTTCGGTGTAGGAGACGACAGTATCCAAGTGCGACAACGGATTACGGTGCAGCACCGCCGCCGCGGCCAACCCTTTGAACGTCGAGCAGAACGCGAATCGCTCGTCCGCCCGGTGGGCGATGGTCGCGCCGGTGCCCGTCGCGAGGGCGTAGACGCCGAGGCGTGCGTCGAATCGTCGTTCCAGCTCGGCTAGGTGCTCGTGGTGGATTTCCGTCGGGGCTGCCGATGGTGGGGGAGGCGGTGTCTGTTCCGTCGCGCATCCCGCCAGCGGCAAGAACAAGGCCGCGCCGAGGAGCGTGCGGCGGCTGAGGGCTGGTCGCGACAACGTCACTGTCTTCCTTCCACCGATGCGTGATCACTGCGTCCCGCGCATGATCGTCCCATGGTCCCAGGAATACCGGAATCGTTCGGCCTGTGCACGTTTCAGCGTTAGTAGCTGTGCAGCGTGATGCGCGCTCCGGCGGATTCGAGGACGGCGGACCCCCTCTCCGTTCAGGGGCGGGCTACCGCCCTCCAGGAAGGGCGGCGACACTCGAATCGTCCAAGGCGTGGCTCAGAGGGCAGACCGGTTCCGCGTCCCGTAGAGACCCCAGTCGTCGCCGCGCAGATACGCGAGATTCTGGGCGTCCGCGCGGGCGCAGAGGGCGGCGGCGACCTCGGCGGCGGCTTTCCGGCGCAGCTTCAGCTGCACGCACAGACAGCCCGCCACGATCGCGAAGCCGATCGCGGCGCCACCGACCTCGGCGTCGTACAGATTGCCGATCCCGATGATCAAGCCGAAGGCCGCGACGGTCCACGTCCACGCGCCGGGATGCCGCCGCATCGACTCCCGCACCCTGCCGTACGCCTGCTTGGTCTTGTCCGGGTTCTGGAAGCACCAGACGACGAGGTAGAAAGGCCACAGGAACGGGGCCAGCAGCAACAGGACGATGATCTTCATGGCCCTCCTCTCGCTGAGCACGGGGATGAGGACTACCCACATAATCGGAACCCAGTCCACGGGGCGTTACCCAGTGTGGCGTTCCGGCAGCTGGAAGGCCGGATTTTGCCCCAACGGGCGGACGGAGAAACAGTTCGCGACGGCCCGTGGTCGTCCGCGGTACCGGTACGTGACGGTGGAAAGCCCCGTCACGGAGATCGAAATGATCGCCCGGGGCCGGCCGCCGGGCGATCGCTTCACCCCGCGATTCGGCGGTTGACGCCGCGCAGCGGGTTCGCCACGGGTGACTTGATCGCCGGGAGGGTGATCGACATGCGGACGCGCGTGCCCGGTCCGTCGTGGTCGATTTCCAGCTCCTCGGTGAGCGCGCGCATCATGTCGATGCCGCGGCCGCGAGGGCCGGGATCGGCGGATCGCGGCTTCCAGGTGCCGGTGTCGGTGACCTCGATGACGACCCGTTCGGTGTCGCATTCCGCGCTCAACCCGACGCGTTCGGTCGCGGCCGCGCCGTTGCGGTAGGCGTGCTCGATGCTGTTGCTGCACGCCTCGTTCGCCGCGGCGACGAGGTCGGAGGCGAGATCGTGCGGCACGGCGGCGGCGGCGAACCAGGCCTTGAGCTTGCGGCGCATGCCGGAGAGTTCGTCGGCGTCGGCGGGCACGTCCATGCGCAGCGGCGCGGGCGGCTGCCGGTAGACCACCATGGCGACGTCGTCGTCGTAGCCCGCGGCCGGGCGCAGCCGGGAGAGCACCGCGTCCGCCACCTCGCGCGGCAGCTTGCCCCCGGTGTCGGCGAGCACGGCCGCGATCTTGGCGAAACCGTCGTCGATGTCGACCCCGCGCTGTTCGACGAGTCCGTCGGTGAACAGCACCAGCGTCGAGCCTGGCGTCAGCGCGGTGGTGGCCTCGGGGCGGCGCGGCGTGTCGAAGGTGGCCAGCGGCACCGAACGCCCGCCCTCCAGCAGCCTGCCGGGCCGCCCGACGTCGGCGAGGATGGGCGGCATGTGGCCCGCGCTGCTGTAGCGGACCAGTCCGCGCACCGGGTCGAGCACCGCGGCGCAGACCGTGGTGCACATGGCGCCGGGGATTCGGCTCGCCACCGTGTCGAGCTCGGCGAGCAACTGCGCGGGACCCGCCCCGCGCAACAGCAAAGCCCTTCCCGCCGTGCGCAATTGGCCCATCACCACGGCCGCGGACAGGCCGCGGCCGACACAGTCGCCGACCACGACGCCGATGGTGCCGTCGCGCAACGGCACCACGTCGTACCAGTCGCCGCCGATCTCCAGCGGCGGCAGCGCCGGTTCGTAGTGCACCGAGAACCGCGGCGGCAGCTCGATGGGGCCGAGCATGGCTCGCTGCAGGGTGAGCGAGGTGGCGCGGGCCTGATCGAAGTTGCGCGCCCGCTGCACCGCCAGGCTGAGATGCCCTATCAGCAGCGAGAACAGCGTCCAGTCCGCGGCGCTGATGGCGCGCGGCGCGGCGAAGCGCAACCACAGTGCGGCGTCACCGGTTTCGCCGAGCGGGGCGACGATGCCCTCGGAGCTTCCCACGCCCTCCGGGATCGCGAACAGGCTGCGCGGGGGCCTGCGCCGGGCGCGCTCGAGCAGGGCGCGCGCGGGGTTGTCGAGCGCGGCGGGATCGGTGTCGATACCCGCGGCCGACTCGCCCGGCCGCTCGACGGCACCCGAGACGTACACCTCCGGGTCGGCGTTGCGACTCGGCCACACCGTGACGACCGCCGACTCCGCGCCGACGGTGCGCCGCAATTCGTCCAGCCCGACCGCGAGCACCTCGACCACGCTGGTCGCCGCGCCCACCGCGGTGGCCAGCCGGGACGCGGCCTGGTCGCGGGCCTGCGCGTCGTGCTCGGCGGTCACATCGCGGATGGTGCCGACGTAGATCAGCTCGTTGTTCTCCGGCTTGACCAGCGCGCTGGTGCTCACCGCCAGCCACAGCTGGCGCCCGTCGCGGTGCCGGATCGGCAGCACGAAACGCAGCGCCTCGGTGCCGAGATCGGGATAGCGCGGGCCGGCGGGCAGCGACCAGGGATGCGGCACCGGATACGGCATGTCGGCGGGACCGTAGCCGGTGAGCGCGCCGAAGGCGGAGTTGACCTCGACGATGGTGCCGCGCGCGTCGGCGACGAAGAACCCGTCCTGCAGCGATTCGACGAGCGCGGTGCGGAAGGCGTCGCGGCCCGCGAGATCGTCGGCGCGCGAACGCTGCTGCTCGTAGCGGCGGGTGCCGTCGAGGTAGCCGCGGGTGGCGATGTCGAGGGCGGCGAGGGTCTGCAGCAGGAATTCGAGTGCGGTCTCGGCGATCCGCGGCTCCGATGCGCTGCCGGTCGCGCGCTCGGCCTGTTCGGCCTCGGTGGCGAGGCGGAAGTGATTCTCGGTGAGATCGAGCAGGCTGATGCCCTCGACCAGTGCGCGCCTGCCGAGGTCGTAGCCCTCGGAAAGACTGTCCTGGCTGGGCGATTCCAGGTGGCGCCGCAGGGCGTCGGCGTAGGCGTCCAGGAATTCGGCGAGCACGGTGCTCATCGGCGACCGCCGTTCACGACTCCGCCCCGCCTGCTGCCTGCTGGATCGTTCATGAGACCCCGTTCGTCGTCCCGCCGCGATGCCGGGCGGCCAGCACCAGGGCGTCGTCGGTGTCCTTGGCGTGCCTGGCCAGGATGTCGGCGGTGATTTCCGCGGTGGACCTGGAAAGGTCGATGCCCTCGGCGGATTCGGCGACGATGCCGTCGGTGGTCATCAGCAGCAGATCGCCCGCGCGCACCTGCACGGTCTGCGGTTGCAGGTTCTGCGGTAGCCGGTACCCCACGATGCCTCCGGTCAGCAATACCGCGGCGCGCACGGTCAGTCCGGCGGGGCTCGCGGTGAGCACCCGGGAATCGACATTGCCCACGCCGAGCCAGCGGATGCTGTCCTTGACGTCGAACAGCGCCAGCGACACCGCGGCGCCGCGGGTGTCGGCCATGGCCCGATGACACAGCACCATCAGCACATCCAATGGCTCGGAGCGATTCTCGGCGAGCACCTGCGCGGCGCGGTCGGCCGCGTCCGCCGCGGCGGCGCCGTGGCCGAGCCCGTCGAGCACCGCGAACAGCACCGCGCCGCCGCCCGCGTCCAGGACGACGCAACGGTCACCGGAGATGTGCTGCCCTGGTAGTGCGCGACCGGCCACCGCCCACTCGATTCGGCCGATGAACCCGTCCTCATGCACCGTTGGGTACCCACTTCCACATTTCCACCAACGTGCCGCGACCGGGCGCGGAGTCGATCGTGAGCCGGTCCATCAGCCGTCGCGCGCCGGGCAGTCCGAGCCCGAGCCCGCGCCCGGTCGAATAGCCGTCTTCGAGGGCGCGCGGAATATCGCGGATGCCAGGCCCTTGATCTTGGGCTTGGACGACGAGTGCCTGGCGGCCCTCGCGATCGTCGACGAGCAGGCGGATTTCGCCGGTGCCCGCGTAACTCGTGATGTTGCGGGCGATCTCGGAGATGGCCGTCGAGATCATGGTGCAATCGGTCAGGGAGAAGCCGTGCTTCGCTGCCAGTTCTCGTCCTGCTTGTCGTGCTGTGACGATGTCGCTGGACAGCTTGACCGCGATCACCACGTTCTCAGCGGCCACTGTCACGACCGTCTCGCTGGCGGCGTGCGGAAGACTTTCGGTCCAGCCATGCCAGCCCTTCTTCGAGGTCGAGGGCGGTGTGCATGTCCTCGAAGGTCAATCCGAGCTGCACCATGGCGAACGCGACTTCGGGTTGCAGTCCGACGATGACGGTCTCCGCCCCGCGCAACTGGGTCATGTGCGCGATGGTGCGCAGCGATCTCGCGGCGAAGGAGTCCATCACGTCGATCGCTGTCACATCGACGATGATGCCGTGCGCTCTGTATCTGCTGACCTGTTTCATCAGGTCGTCCTGCAGGCGCTCGGTATCGGCGTCGGTCAGTGCGGACTGGACCGACGCGATGAGATAGGTGCCTTGCTTGAGTATCGGAACCGGCATGGGAGCGCTCGATCAGCGTCCGTCGCGTTCGGGCGCCCGATCGGTCACACGGGTCACCTCGTAGCCGAGTAGGCGTTCGGCCTCCTCGATGCCGCCTTGGAGGTCGCCGACCGCGTTCATCTTCGACAGGTCC
>NZ_BDBP01000098.1 GCF_001613045.1 Nocardia lijiangensis NBRC 108240
GGGCAGGCTTCGCGGCCGGGGCAGGCGCGGGAGCCGCGGCGGCGGTCGTCGCGGGAGCTGGGGCGGCGTTCGAGGTAGGCGCGGACTGCGAGTTGGTGGCGTCCCCGCTCGCGTCGGGGGTGTAGTCGGCGAGGAACTCGTGCCAACTCTCATCGACGGAAGATGGATCCTGTTTGTATTTCTGATACATCTCGTCGACTAGCCACTGGTTCTGTCCGAACTGGGAAGTTGAGCTGCTCACAGCAGGTGTTCGCCTCATTTCGTTCTTCGCGCTGCGACGTTTGTGACGTGCCCGGCATGGGGGATCAGCGGATGCGCGCCGATGGACCCTCTGTCGAGGATATGCCCAGCAGCAAATCGACGAAGCTACCCACCACCGGACAGACCCAAACTCTTCTGTGCAGACTCGTCCGGGTCCGAGAGTATTCCTCCTGTCTCGCGGGCCGCCGACCAGAGTCGGGTATAGGTTCCGCCGGCCGCGAGCAGGTCATCGTGCGCGCCGAATTCCGCGATCCTGCCCCGCTCCACGACCGCGATTCGATCGGCCCGCGCGGCCGTGCCGAGCCGGTGCGCGACGACCACCGTGGTGCGTCCCCGGGTCAGCGATCTGCTCGCTACCAGCACCGACGACTCGGTTTCCGGGTCGAGTGTCGCGGTGGCCTCATCGAGCAGCAAGAGGTCGGGACCGACCAGTTCGGCCCGTGCCAGAGCGATCAACTGGCGTTGCCCGGCGGAGAGCCCGCGCCCGCGTTCGCCGACCGGTTGCCGAAGCCCGAGGGGGAGCGCCGCGATCATGTCGGTCGCACCGACGGCCGCGGCGGCGGCGCGGATCTCCGCCTCGGTTGCGGATGGTTGTCCGAATGCAATGTTGCTGGCGACGTCGCCGGTGAAGAGGTGAGCTTCTTGGGGGACGATGCCGAGCCGGGAACGGTAGTCGCCGAGGCGGTACTCGCGGATGTCCACGCCGTCGACGACGATCGCGCCTCTCGATATCGCTGCGCCCTTCGGCATCGCTCCGTTGGGTCCGGCCTCGCTCGGATCGGCGCCCGCGCCGTCGGTGACCGAGGCGAGCGCTTTGTCGGTGCCGAGGGGCGGACGCGGCAAATCGTAGAGGCGGGCCAGCAGCTTGACGATCGTCGACTTGCCCGCGCCCGTCGGCCCGACCAGCGCCAGGGTGGACCCGGCCGGGATGCGCAAGACGACATCGTGCAGGGCCGGGGTCTCGGTCCCCGGGTAGCGGAAGTGCACGTGCTCGAGCGCGACTTCGCCGCGCAGACCGTCGCGGATCGCCACGGCGTCCGGCGGGTCGGCCGCGATCGATGACGGGGTGCGCAGCAGTTCGCCGATCCGGCGCAGCCCGACCCTGGCCTGCTGGTAGCCGTCGAAGACCTGGGACAGATGCATGATCGGCCCGAACATCAGCTCCAGGTACAGCACGAACGCGACCAGCGTGCCCGTGGTCGTCGCGCCGGCCGCGACCTCGCGGGCGCCGACGAACACCACGGCGGCCAGCGCCAGATCGGCCCAGGCGATGACGAAGGCGAAGTACAGCGCGATCGCCCGCTGCGCCCGCATCCTGGAGTTGCGATAGCGCTCGGAGTATTCGGCGAACCGACGCGCGGCGCGGGGCTCGTGCCGGTTGGCCTGCACCGCGCGCAGGCCGGTGACGTTCTCCTGGAAGTCGGCGTTCACCGTCGAGACGCGTTCCCGCGACACCGTGTAGGCGGTGGAGGAGACGCGCCGGAACAACACCGTCGCCACGATCAGCGGCGGTAGCGCCAGCAGCGCGACCACGGCCAGCGAGACGTCGATGACCAGCAGCGCGACCACGATGCCGAGCAAGGTGAGCACGCCGATGAGAGTGGTCGCCACGCCGGTCTGCAGGAAGCTCGACAGTGCGTCGACGTCGGTGGTCATCCTGGTCATGATCCGGCCGGACAGTTCGCGCTCGTAATAGTCGAGGCCGAGCCGCTGCAGATGCGCGTAGCTGCGCACGCGCAGGCCGTAGAGGACGCGTTCGCCGGTACGCGAGGTGAGCACGATGGTCGTCGCGCCGACCGCGAAGCCCGCCGCGACCAGCCCCACGCCGAGTGCTGCCGCCAGCCGGAGCGCGTCGGGCCGTCCGGCGGTCACGCCCGTGTCGATGGCATAGCGCACCAGCGCGGGGAAGGCCACGCCGACGAGCGCGTCCAGCGCGAGCAGGCTCACCACGATCAGTACCAGCCTGCGCACCGGGCGCAGCAGTCGCGCCAGCCGGAAGGCGGGATCGGGCTCGCGCAGCTCGCGGTCGTCCAGGCCGGGTTCTTCGGTGGCCGGCGGCAACCGATCGATGGTCCGGCGCAGTTCGGGGGTCTCGGCCAGGTCGGCCGCCGCACCGAAACCGCCGCCGATCCGGCCCGCGACCCGGGGTTTGCGCGCCGCCTCGCCGGGTTCGCTCGCGGGTGGCGGCTGGTGGGCGGGCGCGGGCAGCCGGATCACCCGGTCGGCGTGGGCGAGCGTCGATTCGCGGTGCGCCAGGATGATCGTGGTGCGGCCGCCGCGGTCGGGCAGGGTGTCGAAGATGGCCGCCTCGGTCACCGCGTCCACGGCCGAGGTGGCGTCGTCCAGCACCAGGATGCGCGGGCGGGCGAGCAGCACCCTCGCGAGGGCGATGCGCTGGCGCTGGCCGCCGGAGAGGGTGAGCCCGCGCTCGCCGACGACGGTGTCGTAACCGTCGGGCAGTTCGCCGATGAACTCGTCGGCGGCGGCCAGCTTGGCGGCCTGCCTGATCTCCGCGTCGGTGGCGTCCGGCTTGCCGAGCGCGATATTGGCGGCGATGGTGTCGGAGAACAGGAACGGGTCGTCGAACACCACGCCGACGGCGGCGCGCAGGTCGGCGGCGGCCACATCGGCGATGTCCACCGCTCGGGCGGCTGCGGGTTCGGCCCCGAAGAGGCGGATGCGCCCGGCGTCGGGCGTGTAGAAGCGCGGCAGCAGCAGCGACAGGGTGGTCTTGCCCGAACCCGCGGGGCCGATGATTGCGACCGTCTCGCCGGGGCGCACGGTGAGGTCGAGGTCGCGCAGGATCGGCAGGCCTGAGTCGAATCCGAAAGTGAGCGAGTCGATCTCGATGCCGAGTGGGCCCTCCGGCAGCGGGGCGGGCACGGGCGGGTCGGCGATCACCGGCGCGGTGTCGATGACCTGGAAGACGCGTTCGGCGGCGGCGCGGGTCAGCTGCGCCAGGATGACCACCGAGGACATGGCTCGGGTGGCCGAGGTCATGGTGGCCACGTACGCGGCGAAGGCGAGGAACGTACCGAGCCCGATGGAGCCATGTAGCGCGAGCCACCCGCCGAACGCGATCACCCCGACCAGCCCGGCCTGCGGAATCGCGGCGACCACCGGCGCGAAGCGGGCGTCCACCCGTGCCGCGCGCATGCGCTCGGCGTAGAGCCTGCGGCCGTGCTCTTCCAGCACGTCCACCATCCGCGCTTCCTGGCCGAATCCCTTCACCACCCGTACCCCGGTGACCGTCTCCTCGACGTGCTGGGCCAGATCGGCGGCCCGCTGCTGGGCCGACCAGGTCGCGGCGAACAGCCGCGGCCGCATCAGGTACACCACCGCGGCGATACCGGGCACCACGAGCAGCGCGACCACCGCCAGCGGCGGCGAGAGCCACACCATCACGGCGGCGGCGAGCAGAAACTGCAACAGCGCCATCCCGGAGAGCGGCACCATCGCCAGCAGGCCTTGGACCAGCTGGAGATCGGTGATCGACCGGGAGACCACCTGTCCCGTGCGCAGCGCGTCCTGACCCGCGCCGTCCAGTCGCTGCAGCGAACCGAGCAGCCGCACCCGCAGGCCGTGCTGGACGTCGAGGGAGAGCCTGCCCGCGAGCAGTCGCCTGCCGAACGCCGCGGCGAACCGTCCCGCGGCGAGCAGCGCGAGCAGGGCCGCGATCACGCCGATCACCTCGGTGTCGCCGACACCGGCCGCGTCGACGGCCCGCTTGGTGAGCAGCGGCGCGGCCACCTCCACCAGCGCGCCCGCCAGTACCGCCGCCGCGACACCCGCGATGGTGCCGGGATGCCGCCGGCTCTCGGCCCACAGCCGCCGTATCCAGCCCCGCCCCGTCGTGCTCTGCTCAGTCAATTGCGCCGTTCACCGTCCGCTCGTCGAACTCCCTCCCAGTCTTCGCTGCCGGACGGCGTCCGTCGAAAGCCCGGACGTGGCCGCAGCGAAGGCGGAGGTACGCATACGAAGGTAACGACGCGCGGCGACACGCTGCTGTTCCCGGAGCCTGTCCGTCGCTCCTTGGCGTGTCCCGCGTCGCGGAAGGCCGTGAATCACATATCGCGGCTGCGCAGTTGCCACCAGCCCGCGCCGGCGATTCCGGTCGTCCACAGCAGTAGGACGACGAAGGCGGCCGGGGTCGGGGCCAGGATGTCGCTGTCGGGAAAGGAGCCGACCGCCACCGTGGCGACGGTCGCCGAACCCGGCAGCAGCGTGACCACGCCGCCGAGCCCGATGCCATTGGCGACCAACCAGATCAGCGGCTCGGCCACGAGCAGCCAACCGAGGATCAGCGCGACCGCGCCGGTCGATTGGCGCAGCAGCAACCCGAGTCCGGCGCCGAGCAGTGACCAGCAGACGGCGGCGAGCAGACCGGTGCCGAACACCGTCAGCAGTCGCATGTCGAACTCGAACTTGCCGCGGCCGAACGCCAGCAGGCAGCCGAACGCGACGAGCTCGACCAGCACCGCGACCACGAGCGTGTACGCACCGGTGACCAGCAGCTTGGCCGCCGCCAGCCGATCGCGGTCCGCGGTGAACAGCGAGGTCACCGGCATCGTCCGATAGCGGAACTCGCCGCCCGCGCCCGCTGCGCCGAACACGGCGGCCGCCAGGATCGTCGCCGCGAGCGCCAGATACAGCCCGACGGTCGCGGTCCCGGTCGCCAGCGCGGAGTCCGGGTCCGCGGGCCCGGCCATCACCGACGTCACCGTGGAGGCCACCAGCGCGATGGCGGGCAGCAGCACGCCGAGCGCCAGGCACCAGCGCAGCGTGTAGACCTTGCGGACCTCGGAGTTGACGGGCGGGACGAGGTCCGGGGGCAGAGTGATCATCGCGGAATCCCGTAGGGCGTCGGCTGCGGATGGGGTGTGTGCGCTGCCGGCACCGGAAACATCGGCGCCGCGGTTCTGCTCGGTTTCGTCAGCGAGGCGAGTACGCGGTCGGGGTGGATCGGGTCCGGCGTGACGCTGTCCAGCCGCACCCCGGCGGCCTTGGCCGCGTCGCGGACCTCCGCTTCGCTCGCCTCGGCCACCGCGAGCCGCCCGTCCGGGCGGATCACCGCATCGGTATAGCCCCGCGCGGCGAGCACCGTGGCCAGCGCCACCGGGGTGGACGCGGCGACGACCAGCCGGTCGGGGTGATTGCGGCGCAGTTTCGCCGGGGTGCCCTGGTAGACGACCGCACCTTCGCTCATCACGATCAGCTGATCGGCCATCGCCACCACCGCCGCGAGGCTCGTGCTGGACAGCAGCACCGTGCCGCCGCGGCGCGTGTGCCTGCGCAGGAAATCGTGCAGCCAGCCGCGTTCGGCGGCGTCGAGTCCCTCGGTGGGCTCGTCCAGGGTCAGCACCCGTGGGTCGGTGAGCAATGCGGTGGCCAGCGCCAGCCTGGTCTGCTGACCGACGGAGAGCGCACCCGTCTTCACACGCGCCGCCGTGTCCAGCCCGACCGCCTCGAGCACCGCGTCGACCCTGGCGTCCGGCACCCCGGCCGCGGCCGCGTACACCAGCAGGTGATCGCGGGCGGCGCGCGCCGGATGCAGTCCGCGCGGCGTCAGCATCCCGCCCACCGGGGACGAACCGATCTCCGCGCTCCCCGACGACGGCTCCAGCAGCCCGAGCAGGATCCGCAGAACGGTGGTCTTGCCCGCGCCCGCCGGACCGACCACGGCCGCGGTGCTGCCCGTCGCGACGCTGAAGCTCACGTTCTCCACCGCCGGATCGAGCTCGTACCGCTTGCTCAGGCCGCGAACGACCAGGGCCGGCTTGGCTGCGGTCATTTCGGGTCGGCGGGCAGGCGCGGCGGGGTGGTGTCGAGCGCGGTCAGCGGATCGGCGTCGATCACCAGCTGCCGGTTGGGCGGCCAGAAGACCGGCGCGGGCCCGAAGGCCTTCTGCGCGTTGTAGACCGTGGTCTTGCCGAGCGCGCGGTTACCGACGCCGCCGATCACCGCGCCGATGCCCATCGGGATCACCTTGCCCGCCATCAGCGCCATGCGCTTGGTGAGGAACCGCACGATGAACCGCTTCATCAGCGTGTCGTTCATGCCGGACAGGCCGGGAATGCGGTTGGCGAGCAGCGTGCCCCAGTTCTTGGCCGACTGCCCGACCGATCGCTCCACGATCTCCATGCCGGAATCGCCGAGCACCACCGCCAGCACCAGCGCCCTGCGCTGTTCCTTGGCCTCCGGCGCGATGCCGTGCACGGCGGCGATCGCCAGCGTGTACAACGCCGAGGCCTCCAGGAAGAACGCCGTCTCCGCGGTGATGGTGGCCAGCGAGGCGACCGTGCCGACGCCGGGCATGGCCGCGGTCGCGCCCGCCGCGGTGCCGCTGCCGGTCACCGCGAGCAGATACTGGCGCTGAATCCGGTCGATGATCTGGGCCGGGGTCTCGTCGGGATGGGCGCGCCGGATTCGATCGATGTACTTCTCGACCGCGGGCGCCTGCAGCTTCGATCCGTTCTCGAGCAAGGCGATCACGGTCTTCTCGAACGCGCCGTGCCTCATCGGCAACACCCCTTAAGTCCTCTGCCTTCGCTGGCAGAACTCTATGGCACCGAACCGTCGTCGGCCCAACACGACAACGAACCGGATCGTTTCCCGGGTTCCCGGGGGCTCGCTGCCCGAAACGACCGGTTACGCCTCCGGCCCGTGCAGCGCGGGCACCCGCTCCGAGAGCGGCGGCGGTGGCGGCGGGGTGCCGTCGCCGAACGGCCTGCCGCCCAGCTCCTCGCGGCCGTGCGCGGTCAGCCAGTCGCTCAGGTCGGGTCCCTTCGGCACCACCTTCGTCGGATTGATGTCGGTGTGCACCACGTAGTAATGGGTCTTGATCTGCGCGAAGTCGATGGTGTCGCCGAAGCCGGGGGTCTGGTACAGGTCGCGTGCGTAGGCCCACAGCACCGGCATCTCGTTCAGCTTCTGCCGGTTGCACTTGAAATGACCGTGGTAGACGGCGTCGAAGCGGGCCAGCGTGGTGAACAGCCGCACGTCGGCCTCGGTGATGGTGTCGCCGACCAGGAAGCGTTGTCCGGCAAGCCGATCCGAGAGCCAGTCCAGGCGCGCGAAGAGCCGGTCGTAGGCGGCCTCGTAGGCATCCTGGGAGCCCGCGAAACCGCAGCGGTAGACGCCGTTGTTCACATCGCGGAAGACGAGGTCGTTGATCTCGTCGATCTCGGCGCGCAGCGGCTCGGGGTACAGCGCGGGCGCACCGGCCCGGTGGAACTCGGTCCACTCGGTGGAGAAGTCCAGCGTCATCCTGGCGTAGTCGTTGGTGACCACCCGACCGGTCGGAATGTCGACCACGGCGGGCACCGTGATGCCGCGTGGATAGTCAGGGAAGCGGGCCAGATAGGCGTCGCGCAGCCGCGGGATGCCGAGCACCGGGTCGACGCCGCCGGGATCGAGGTCGAAGGTCCAGCTCAGCTTGTCGTGGGTGGGGCCGCACAAGCCGAGCGAGAGCACGTCCTCCAGGCCGAGCAGCCTGCGCACGATGAGGGTGCGGTTGGCCCAGGGGCAGGCGCGGGCCGCGATCAGCCGGTATCTGCCGGGCGCTACCGGATAGCCGTCGCGTCCGTCGGCCGTGATGCGGGTGGTGATGTAGTTGGTGTCCCGCTTGAACTCACCCGGTTCGACGTAGGAACCGTTTTCCGATACCGCCTTGGTCACACGATCAGTCTGGCAGATCTACGTCTTAGGCTGACGCAATGAATGAAACGACGGCGACTCGGCTGGAACGTGAAATCACCGACGGCGGCGCGGAGGTGGCCGTCCTGACGCTGGCGAATCCGCCGCTGAACCTCTTCGATCAGGCGATGTTCGACGCGCTGGTCGACGACATCGCCGAGCTGAGCGCCGACCCGCCGCGCGCGCTGCTGCTGCGCGCCGAGGGCAAGCTGGTCTCCGGCGGCGTCGACGTGCACGTGTTCGACGGATTGACCACCGAGCAGGGTGCCGAGCTGTGGCGCTCGCTGTTCGCCCGGATCATCCATCCGCTGGAGGCGCTGCCGTGTCCGGTGGTGTTCGCCGCGCACGGCCTCACCCTGACCGCCGCCTTCGAGATCGCGCTGGCCTGCGACATCATCCTGGCCGCGCCGAAGGCGAAGTTCGGTCTCGTGGAGACGGTGGTCGGGCTGACCCCGTCGATGGGCGGCCCGCAGCGGCTGGCCGAGCGCGCCGGATCGGGCCGGGCGCGGGAGTTCGTGATGACCGGTGACCTCTACGACGCGGCGACCATGGCCGACTGGGGCGTGGTGAACGGCGTGCACGAGGACGTCGACGGGGCCGCACGGGAACTCGCGCACCGGCTGGCGCAGGGACCGACCAAGGCGCACGCGGCGACCAAGCAGATCGTGGCGGCCTGGCGCTCCGGCGGTGTGGCACACGCCGATTCGGTGACGCCCGAGGTGTCCGGCGAGCTGTTCGCCACCGACGACTTGCGCGGCGCGGTGCGCAGCTTCCTCGAGGTCGGCCCGGGCAAGGCGACCTACACGGGCCGGTGACAGCGGGGACACGGTAAATCGACTAATCCCGCGAGATTGTGATCCGCGTCATATAGTCGCAGGTGCCTGGCAGCTCGAGGCAGCGCGCGGAGGACATATGTCGCAGCTCTTGGTCGAATACCCCCTGACACATTCGCCTGCGTGTGGAAACCCGCTGGCCCGCGGTGCCGACGGGGTGTTGCGCTACGGCAACCTCACCCCGGCGCTCACCGAACTACTCGATCTACAGGTGCACGCTTTCGCGGCCCGCGAGGCGGTCGTCGAGCTCGGTGGGCCCCGGCTCACCTATCGGGAGCTGTGGCACTCGGCGTCTCGTATCGCGGGCGGCCTGCAAGAACACGGTGTCGGCTACGGCGACCGGGTCGCCATTCACATGCCCGCGGGCGCGCGCTGGGTGCAGGCGTTCCTCGGGGCCCTGCTCAGCGGCGCGGTGCCGGTGCTGGTGCCCGACGGACTTCCCGCGCAGGTGGCCGAACAGGTGATCGCCGACAGCAGTGCGGATTTCGTGCTCGGTCGTGGCGCCCGCGGCGGCGAGGTCGAGCTGCCCGACGGCGCCGCGTTCATCGACGACGGCGCGGCGCTGAGCGATCTCGCGCTGCTCTGCTACACCAGCGGCACACGCAAGGGTGTCGAGCTGACCAACGAAAACCTGCTCTCGGCGGTCCGATCGGTGGTCGCCGCGCTGGATCTGCCCACCGACGGCGTGCGCAACCTGGTGCTGCCGCCGCTGGCGCATGCCAGCGGGTGCGTCGACCAGCTGCTGCCCACCTTCGCGGTCGGCGGCACCGTGGTGCTCGCGCCGGACGGCCGCGGACTCGCGGAAGTCATTGTGGCCGAACGGGTCGACATGGTGTCGGGCACGCCGCGCATCTTCGCGGGCCTGCTCCCGCAGCTGGCCGCGCTGCGCGCCGACGGCGTGCCCACCGAGCGCATCAGCCGGGTCAGCAGCGCGGGCCACCGCGCCGAGCCGACCCCGGGCGATCTCGCCGCCGCGTTGCGTGACGTGTTCCCCTCGGCCAGGCACTGGTCGGTGTGGGGCGCCACCGAGACCAGCGGTATCGGCCTCGCGGTGGACGCCACCGAGACGCCCGCCGACGCGGGCCCGGTGCTCGGATTTCCGTTCGGCGGGACCGAATTGGCGCTGTGGGGTCCGCGGGCCGCGGCGGGCCGCGGCGAATTGCTCTGTCGCGGACCGAATGTCAGCCGCCGGTACTGGAACGATCCGGAGACCACCGCGCATCGCTTCACGGGCGGCTGGTTCCACACCGGCGATCAGGTCTCGATCGACGCCAAGGGTCTGGTCCGGCGCGAAAACGCCTGACCGATGGGCTATTCCAGCATTCGGTCGCGCAAACGCGCCCGCAGCTCGGGCGTCAGCCCGACGACGTCGAGGTAGCGGTCGAAGTCGCCGTGCAACTGTCGTACCGATTCCCTGGCCATCTCCAGGTACTCCTCGTGCACGCCGAGCAGGTCTTCGGAGAGGCTCGCGCCCGGCGGCAGGGTGGGCTCGATCAACGCCCGCAACGGGTCGATGGCCGCGTTGCTGGCCATGAAGTCGGCGAGGATGTCCTCCTCGACGACGTTCACCGCGCGCAGCAGCGTCGCCACGGCCCAGCCGGTGCGGTCCTTGCCCGCGGCGCAGTGCACCAGCACCGCCCCGTCGCCGTCCACGATGGACTGGGCGATGGCGGTGATCGCCGTGTTCGCCTCCGGCAGCGCGGGGAACTCGCGATAGACCTCGAGCATGTGCTCGAACGCGGAGCCGGTGCGGGACTCGTGCGGGGGCGCCTCGCCCATCCGCGAGTCGAAGGGGGTGACGCTGCGCCGCACGCCCTCGGGCAGGTTGTCGTGGCCCATGTGGTCGATCTCCCGGATGCCGCGCAGGTCGAAGACCTCGATCACGCGCAGTTCGCGCAGACTGCCGTGGCCGCGCGCGTCGAGGCCGCTGAGCTGGGCCGAACGCAGCAGCACGCCGGGACGCACCTTGGCGCCGTCGACGGTGCGCAGACCGCCGGTGTCGCGGAAGTTGAACGTGCCGGAGAGGAAGAACTGATCGGCGGGGGGCGGGAGAGTCACCGATCCAGGTTATCGGCCGCCCATATCGCAGCGGTGTCGTTCGCGGATCGAACGCCGAACGCCGGGGTGAACCCGTTACACCATGATTTTGTGCGGTTCGTCACATGATGTGTAGTGCGGCGCTGCGGTCCGTACAGTGGATCAACGTGTGTCTTGCGGCCGCGAGGGGCCGCTAGGCGCCCAGGAGCGCCGATTGGCGGGACACTGCAGCGTTGCAGAGTGATTCCGTTTGGGTAACAAAACATTCTTCCAGTCTGGAATACCCGCCGAACCCGTTCTCAAACCCCGAAAACCCTCTACCATTGATGAACGTTGGACCGGGCAGCCTGGGGATTTCTGGTCGCTCGCCAAAGTTCAGCGAGTCGCGCCATCGGAGATGCGCGAGTTCTTTCGCCGAGGGAGTCGTCGTTGAGCGCACGTGGAGAAATAGTGGAGAGTCGGTTGCGGCCGACGATCTGCGAGGCCGTGGAGAAGGCGGCCGCCTCGCTCGATATCACCGGAGTGCGGGCACTGCGGGTGCTGTTGCACGCCGGAGTGTCCGCGTACTGGCCGCTGGTCAAGGCCGCGCCTGCCAAACATATCCGCGCCTACGAGGCGACCGTGCAAACGCTGCGCGAGCGCTGGGAGGTGCGGCCCGAATCGGAGCCCGACCCGGTCGATAGCCCCGTGTTTCGTGAAATGGACACCGAGGTCGCCAACTTCCTTCAGCTCTGCGCCGATCGTTCCGGCTCGCAGTGGCTGGAGCCGGTGGACGACATCGCCGCCTACACGGTCTCGGTTTTGCAGGGGACCGTGCTGCGCTGGCTGGCCGACAGCAACGACGAGACCACGCTGGTGGTCCTGGACGACCTGGTCGGCGGCCTGGCCACCCGAGCAGCCGAGGCCTGATCCCGACAGTACTGGACGTATGACCAGTTTGGTGGTTGAGTTGTCCGGGTGAGCGAGACATCGCCGATCGCCGGACTACATGCCGCCACCGCCGACCTCGACCCGCCGCTGGCCGCGCTCGATCTGACCGCGCTGCGCGCCAACGCCGCCGACCTGGTCCGCCGCGCGAACGGCGTCCCGATCCGGGTCGCCAGCAAATCCGTGCGCTGCCGCGCCGTCCTGGAAGCCGTGCTCGGCGGTGATCTGACCGCGGCCGACGGCTTCGCGGGCATCATGTCCTACTCCCTGCGCGAGGCGCTCTGGCTGACCGGTCTCGGCGCCCGCGACATCCTGCTCGGCTACCCGACCGTCGACCGCGCGGCGCTGGCCGAACTCGCCGCCGACGACACCGCGCTGGGCGCCATCACCCTCATGATCGACGACGTCGACCAGCTCGACCTGATCCGCGCGGCGGTCGGCACCGACCTGGTCCGGCCCCGCGTCTGCCTGGACGTGGACGCTTCGCTGCGGATCGGCCCGCTGCACCTCGGTGTGCGTCGCTCGCCGATCCGTACCCCCGGCCAAGCCGCCGCCTTGGCTCGCGCCGCGCTCGACCGCGGCTTCGACGTGGTCGGTGTGATGACCTACGAGGCGCAGATCGCCGGACTGCCCGACAGCAATGCCGCGGTGCGGTTGGTCAAGCGGGCCTCGGCCGCCGAGATCGCCAAGCGCCGGGCACGGGTGCTGGACGCGGTGCGCTCGGTGGTGGGCAAGCTGGAGATCGTCAACAGCGGCGGCAGCGGCTCGATCGAGATCAGCATCGCCGATCCGGACGTCACCGAGGTGACGGCGGGCTCGGGTCTCTACGTGCCGACCCTGTTCGATCACTACCGCGCCTTCACCCCGCGGCCCGCGCTGTTCTTCGCCACGCCCGTGCTGCGCAAGCCGGCCCCGTCCATCGCGACGGTGTTCGCCGGCGGCTACATCGCCTCCGGCCCGACCGGCGCCTCGCGGGTGCCGAAACCCGTGTGGCCCAGCGGCTTACGGCTCATCGGCACCGAGGGCGCGGGTGAGGTGCAGACCCCGCTGTCGGCCGCCTCCGAGCTGCGCATCGGCGACCGGGTGTGGTTGCGTCACGCCAAGGCGGGCGAGCTGTGCGAGCGGTTCGACCAAGTCCACCTCGTCGAGCCGGACGGCCGCCGCAGCACCGTCCCCACCTATCGCGGCGAAGGCAAGAACTTCGGCTGAGCGGGCGCTCAGCCCAGGTGCAGGAAGCGGGCCAGGTCGGGCAGATCCTCGGGCGCGGCGGGCAGGTACTCGGTGAGCAGCGGTGACCGGATGACCACCGCCCGCCACATCGCCCGCGACACCGCGGCGCGAACCAGGTTGCGCGACAACAGGAACGGCATGCCGTGCGGCGCGTCGGCCGGGCTGGATGTGGTCATCGACAGCAGCACCACCGCGGCCTCCCTGCCGCGGAAGCGGTCCACGGTGCCCACCAGCACGTCTTCGATCTTGGCGCGCGCCAGCATGGTTCGGATCCGGCCGACCTGAGCGCCGTACGGCGCGACGACGAAGATGTCGTGCGGGTGCAGCCGCCGCGTCGTCGCCCCCATGGTCCAGGACAGGCCGAGCAGGGCGCGCACCTGGCGCACCACCTCGCGGGCCTCGGCCGCCGATTCGGTGGCATTGCCGTAGTGGTCGACGAGGACGGTGCCGATGCCCGGCTCGACCCCGTCGAGTTGCCTTGCCAGCGTGACGGTTTCGTTGGAGCGCAGCCTGCCGTCGTAGAACAGCCGGGAGATCGGCTCGCACACCCGGGGATGCATCCGCCAGGTGCGGTCCAGGAAGTATCCGCGCTCGGGCCCGACGGTGTTGCGGCCGGCGAGCAGCCAGCCGAGCGTCGAATCGCCCACCGGCCCGGGATGAGCGCTGCGCGCCGCGGCGGGCTGCGGGTCGCCGAGCAGCAGCAGATTGCGCGCGCTGCCCGCCACCGTCGCCGTCTCGGCCAGCGGGAACCGGCCCGCGTCGGCGATCACCAGCAGGTCGAGGCTGTCGGCGGGGACCATCGAGTCGTCGGCGAAATCGGCGGGCAGCCCGCCGATCACGCACCCGTTCACGGCGTTGTCCAGGAACCGCGGGTAGCGCGCGCCGTCGATCACGGCCCACTCCGGAGCCACCCCCGCGGCGTCCTTCTTCGCGACCAGCTCCGGAAGCACGCCGACCGCGACGATCGCGTCAAGCAGGCTCTCCACCGTCGAATGCGCCTGTGCGACAACGCCGATGCGCCACTTGTTCCTGGTGATCAGCCGCTCCAGCACGCGCGCGACGGTGGAATTCTTCCCGGTTCCCGAGGGGCTCTGCACCACCAGGTAGGACTCGTCCAGTTCGCGGGTGGCGGCGGTGATGGCGGCGGCGTGGTCGCCGTGCACCTCGGGGAGCGGCGCGCCACCGCGCAGCCGCGGCGCGCGGCGGGCCAGGATGTCGAACAGCGCGCAGGCCGGGATCTCCGGCAGCGTGACGAGCAGCCGTTGCGCGGCCGATTCCATGGCGGCCTCGGCGTTCTCGTCCCAGGCGGGCAGGCCGGGCGCGATGGCGGTGGGTAGATCGTCGTAGGGTTCGCAGCCCCGCGGCAGCAGTTCCTCCAGCCGGACGGTGTCGTCGAAGTCGGCGTCCACCGCGCACCCGAGCACCGTCGCGGCGGCGGTGGCGCGCTGTCCGAGCGCGGTGGTCATGCGCGCGGCCACCGGGCGGTCGTAGTAGGTGTAGACGGTGGCGCCCGGCGTCAGCGCGGCCGCACCGCCGCCGTCGCAGCCGGTGCCGATCCGGCCGGTCAACGTCAGGTACCTGCGCATGGACGGACGATTCGGGCTGTGATGCCACTTCGTGTCCACGGTGCCCCAGTCGGCGATCAGCACGCCGGACACGTCGGGCCATTCGTGCACGGGATGGCTGAGGCGGTCGGCGTGCGCGTACCACAGCGGCTGACGCTCGCGCCGGTGGTAGCCGAGCGCCGCGGCCATGAGCGCCGCGGGATGGTCCGGATCACCCTGTGCCGCCGCGTATTCCGCGAGCGCGGCCTCCACCGACGAGGGGCCGGACACGGGCGCGAGCTGCGGGCGGTCCGGTTCGGCCGCGTGCCGCCACGCGTCCGTGCGCTCCGGGGCGACCGCCCGGCCATCGGTGCGGTGATCGGCCGCCAGCTCCAGCAGCCAGTCGCGCAAACGCAGCACGGTGACGCACGCGGGTTCCGGCTCGCCCGGCGCTTCGGGCAGCAGGCGGCGCAGCCGATCCAGCCGGTACGAGTCCTCGCCGACCAGCAGCGCGTTGCGCACGATCGGGTACAGATCGACGAGCACACCGTCGCGCAGCAACTCGTCGGCGATCTCCTCGCCGACGCCGGTCTCCCCGGTCCAGCGCAGCAGTGCCGAGCGGACCTCCGAGGTGTAGTGATAGACACGCATATCCGGGAACGTCCGCCGCCGGTGCGCGAGCAGATCGAGCACCTCGGTCAGCGCGTCGCACCGCGCCGCGTCCTCGTCCGCGGCGTCCGCGGCGAACGGCGCACGCAGGGACAGGTGCACGGCGCCCGCCGCGGCGATCTCGATCGTCGCGAGCCGTCCCCGGTCGTCGGTGTCGATGGCCAATGCGAGATCGCCAGGCGAGGCAGGCGGCAGGCCCGCCAGCGCGAGCGCGTCGACCAGCGTGTGGGCCGGGCGGCCGGAATCCTCGCGCCGCCGTTGGATTTCGGCCTGCCTGCGCAGCGTGGTCACCGTGCGCGGCGGCAATCCCGGCACCGCGCTGTCGAGTCCGCTCAGCCGGTCGATGGTGCTCACCCCGGCCTCGCGCAGCCTGGCCCGCGCGGGCGAGGACATGCCCGCCACCAGGAGCAGATCGCGGGCGGCGGTCAGCTCGGCGGTGCAGGTCGGGCATCGGCCGCAGGCCAGGTACCGCGGATCGCCCCACTGCACCGGAAGCAGTTCCCCGAGCTTGTCTTCCAGGATGCGTTCGACGCGCCGCCGCCTGGCTCGATAGATCGGAACCAGATCGGTGAGCGGATAGTCGTCGCTGGCCGCACCGAGATGCAGCCGGACCAGGGCCGCGGCCAGCGCGCCGCCCGCATCCAAAGCCTCGGCGCAGGCGGCCGATTCGAGCGCCGTGCCCACCCGGTCCCATGGCGTCGCGGCCGCACCGTGCACGGTGTAGCGCACCCGATGAGTCGCCCGGACCAGATAGTCGCAGCGGCAGGCGAATCCGCCGTCGAAGAAGGTGGCGTTGTGCAGCACCGGCACGCCCTCGCGCAGTGCCGCCTTGGTCTGCTCGTGCGCGTCGCGCAGCGCCGCCACCCGGCCGGCAGGGTCGTCCGGATTCTGTGGCGGCTGGCGGATCTCGACCATGCCGTTGCCGTAGCGATCGCGGAAATCGGCGAGTCTGCGTTCGCGGGAGTCGTCGGCACGGCGCGGCTCGGCCGCGAACGACCGTGCGGCGCCGGGCTCGTCGTCCGGGAGCGCGCCCAGTTCGATGTCGAGGGCACGCAGCAACGCGAATTCACAGCGCGCCGCGCGCACGAGATCAGCGGCGGTGCATACGACACGATCACCGAACACGAACAAACGCGCCCCTCCTGTGTCTTCGCCGGGACACCCGCACCAGGCGCGCTGGCGTGCGCGCCGGTCGGCAACACCTTAGCTAGCCCGCGCTAGCCCGCGTGACCTCGGGTTACCCCGTCCGGCTCAGGAGCGTGGCTTACGGCGCTCCGGGCGCTTGCCGCCTTCGCGGTCGCGGCGCGGACCCCGGCTGAACGGACGGTGCGACGGCGGGCCCTGGTCCAACTGGAGCTGGATGAGCTGGCCGCTGATCCTGGTGCGCCGCAGAGCTTCCAGCGTCTCCGCGGGCAGCTGCGCGGGCAGCTCGACCAGACTGTGGTCCGGCCGAATGCTGATATGCCCGAAGTCGCTGCGTCGCAAACCACCCTCGTTGGCGATGGCGCCGACGATCGCGCCGGGCACCACGCGGTGCCGCTTGCCGACGCTGATCCGGTAGGTGGCCAGCTCCGCGCCGGTGCCACGGTGGTGCGCGGCCGCGGGGCGGTCCTCCTCGAACCGGCGGGCGGGCCGTTCCCGCGGCATCCGTTCGCGGCGCTCGGGCTCGGGTTCGGGCTCCATGAAGAAGTTGTCGCCGTCGTAGGAGCCGACCGCGAGCGCGGCGGCGATGTCGACGAGCGGGATGTTGTGCTCGCGCTCGTAGTCCTCGATCAGCTTGCGGAACAGCGGCAGGTTCGCCGAGGACAGGTTCTCGGTGATGGCGTCGCCGAACTTCGCGACGCGCTGCGCGTTCACGTCCTCGACGCTGGGCAGCTGCATCTCCTCGAGCGGGTGCCGGGTGGCGCGCTCGATCGCCTTGAGCAGATGCCGCTCCCGCGGCGCGACGAACAGCAGCGCCTGGCCGCTGCGCCCGGCCCGGCCGGTGCGGCCGATGCGGTGCACGTAGGACTCGGTGTCGTGCGGGATGTCGTAGTTGACCACGTGCGAGATGCGGTCCACGTCCAGGCCGCGCGCGGCGACGTCGGTCGCCACCAGGATGTCCAGCGTGCCGGACTTGAGCTGGCCGATGGTGCGCTCGCGCTGGTTCTGGGCGATGTCGCCGTTGATCGCGGCGGCGGAGAAACCGCGGGCGCGCAGCTTCTCGGCGAGCTCCTCGGTGCCCTGCTTGGTGCGCACGAAGATGATCATCGCCTCGAAGGACTCGACCTCGAGGACTCTGGTCAGCGCGTCCAGCTTGCGCTGGTGCGAGACCTGCACCCAGCGCTGGGTGATGTTGGTGTTGGTCTGGGTCTTGGCCTTGACCGTGATCTCGACCGGGTCGTGCAGGTACTGCTTGGAGATCTTGCGGATCGCCGAGGGCATGGTGGCCGAGAACAGCGCGACCTGCTTGTCGGTGGGCGTCTCGGCGAGAATCCGCTCGACGTCCTCCTGGAAGCCCATCTTGAGCATCTCGTCGGCCTCGTCGAGCACCAGGTACTGCAGCTGGGAGAGGTCCAGCGTGCCCTTCTCCAAGTGGTCGATGACCCGGCCCGGCGTGCCGACCACGACGTGCGCGCCGCGGCGCAGACCGGACAGCTGCACGCCGTAGCTCTGACCGCCGTAGATCGGCAGCACGTGCAGGCCGGGCATGTGCGCGGCGTAGCGGCCGAACGCCTCGGCGACCTGGATGGCCAGCTCACGGGTCGGAGCGAGGACCAGCGCGCGCGGCTCCTTGCCGACGACCTGCAGGCCCATCAGGATCGGGATTGCGAATGCGGCGGTTTTGCCGGTGCCGGTCTGGGCGAGGCCGACCACGTCGGCGCCCTCCAGCAGCGGCGGAATGGTCGCCGACTGGATCGGCGATGGCGATTCGTAACCGACGTCGGCGATGGCCCGCAGGATGCGGTCATCGATACCCAGATCGGCGAACGACGGGCCAGCAGCGGGGGAAACTGATTCGCTTCCAGCCGAGTCCCTGTCATTGTCGCCAGGAACGCTGTCGACCTCATTGGTGTTCATTGACCAGCAGTTTACTGCCTGGCGGTGGCCGCCCCGGCCACCGGGCCAATACGGTGAGACCTATGCAACTGAATGACGCGCCCGAACATCAGGATCAGCCCGTTTCTCCGGTGGCGGTCGCGGTCGTCCAGTTCGCGCCGGGAAAGGATCCGGCAGGCAATCTCGCGGCGCTGCGCGAGCACGTCGAGACCGCCGCGGGCCGTGGCGCGCGGGTGGTGGTCGCGCCCGAATACTCGATGTTTGCCGTGACCCGGCTCGACGAGCGCGTCGTGGCCGTGGCCGAGCCGCTGACCGGCCCGTTCGCCACCGGGCTCGGTGCGATCGCCAGGGAGTTCGGGGTGTATCTGGTGGCGGGGATCGTCGAGCAGGTGGCTCCGGGCGCGGGCCGCATTCGCAACACCTTGCTGGTGCACGGGCCCGACGGCGAACTCGTCACGCGGTATCGGAAGGTGCACCTCTACGACGCCTTCGGGTACGTGGAATCCGACGTGGTCGAGCCCGGCGCGATCGAGGAGCCGCCGATCTTCGCCGTCGACGGTGTGCGCTTCGGCGTGCAGACCTGTTTCGATCTGCGCTTTCCCGAGGGCTTCCGTCGCCTCGCCGCCGCGGGCGCGCAGGCGCTGGTGCTGCCCGCGCAGTGGATCCCCGGCCCCGCCAAGGTCGACCAGTGGACCACGCTGCTGCGGGCGAGGGCCATCGAGAACACCGCGTACGTGCTCGCAGCCGACCAGTGCGCCCCGCGCGGCGCGGGCGCGTCGATGATCGTCGACCCCACCGGCAGCGTGCTCGCGGAACTCGGCGACGAACCCGGCGTGCTCACCGCGAGCGTCGACCTCGCGCACCTGGCCACCGTGCGCACCACCAACCCGAGCCTGGCCTTGCGTCGATTCACGATTACCGAGCGCGCACCGGAGTAGCGTTCGAATCGATGATCTACGCCGATCGGATCGCCGCCGGTCGCGCGCTGGGTGCCGAACTGGGGCACCTGCGCGCGTCGAGGCCGCTGGTGCTCGGTCTGCCCCGCGGCGGGGTCCCGGTCGCCGCGGCCGTGTGCGAGATCATCGGGGGTGACCTGGACATTCTGCTGGTGCGCAAGCTCGGCGTGCCGTGGCAGCCGGAGCTGGCGATGGGTGCGATCGGCGAGGACGGCGTGCGGGTGCTCAATCCGGACGTGCTCGCGCACACCGGCGTCAGCCAGCGCAGGCTCGCCGCGATCGAAGCGGCCGAGCGGGCCGAACTCGAGCGGCGCAGGGAAGTGCTGCGCGGCGGCGCGGAGCCCGTGCCGATCGCCGGGCGCACGGTCGTGATCGTCGACGACGGCATGGCGACGGGGGCCACCGTGATGGTGGCCTGCCGGGTCGCGCGCCTGCACCAGCCCGCGCGCGTGGTGGTGGGCGTTCCGGTGTCCTCTGCCGAGGCGATACGCCGGGTGGAGGCCGAGGCCGACGAGGTGGTGTGTCCGCTGGTGCCGCGCAGCCTCGGCGGCGTCGGCGTGGCCTACCGAGACTTCCACCAACTCGCCGACAACGAGGTCACCGAGCTGCTGACCTGATCAGCCGACTTCGCTGATGCCCTTGCGGTGCCGCTGTGCGAGTTCCGCGTAGAACCCCGGATTGAGCTGCACCCACATCTGCGCCTGGGTGCCCTCGATCGAGCGCTTCACCTCGGCGGGAGAACCGGCGGCGAGCACGCCGTCGGGGATCTCGGTGCCCGGCGGCACCAGCGAATGCGCGGCGATCATGGTGCCCGCGCCGATCTTGGCCAGGTCGAGCACCGTCGTGCCATTGCCGACGATCGCCTCCGCGCCGACCGACGCGCCGTGGAACACCACGCTGTGCGCGATGGTCGCGCCGGGACCGATCTCCATCGGCACGTCCGGCGGCACGTGCAGCACGGCGTTGTCCTGGATGTTGGCGCGTTCCCGGATGATGATCGGCGCGAGGTCGGCCCGCAGCACCGCGCCGTACCAGATCGAGGCCCCTGCCTCGACGCGCACGTCACCGATCAATGTCGCGTTCGGCGCGACGAACGCCGTCGGATCGACCTGCGGTCGCTTGCCTTCGAATTCGTAGAGTGGCACGGCTACAGGTCTACCAGCGCCGGAGCGCTACCACCGCTCCGATCGCGCGGTGGTCTTCTCGGCGGCGGTCAGCATCGGGCGCAGGTGCGCGGCGAAAGTCTCCGCGGTCACCGGCGCGACGTGCACGTCGGCACCGGTGCGGACCGCGTAGCGACCGTCCTCGGCGACGTCGATCCAGCACAGCACCCCGAACGGCTTCAGCTCTTCGGCGCGGCGGACCGACACCACGATCTGGCCGATGCCGTCGCGCGGGCGGGCGAGCAGGCGGCGGATCCGGGCGGGCGCGGAAGGACCCGACACCGGGACGGTGACCAGATCGCGGCTGTCCTCCTTGACCCGCGACAGCGGCGAGCTGAGCCGGGCCACGAGGCCGGGCGGGTTCTCCGGGAGCATCGAGATCACCCGGGCGGGCAAGTTTTTCGGGCTGCCGACGAACAGACGGATGTCGCCCCCGCGGTCGGGCGTCGGGCCGGGGCGTTGCGCGGCGACGACCGCGATGTCGCCCGAGGCGACGCCGAGGACGCGAACAAGCTTCGCATCCTGGGTGCCGGGAGCCTCCGAGACGCCGTCGAACGCGCCGATGGCGAATTCCGCGGTATCCGTGAGTTGTTCGTCGTCCGGCGCGGCGACGCGGTTGGTCGGTCGGTGCTCGCCGAACACCTCGATCCGGACGGTCGGCCGGGCAAGCAGCCGCAGCGCCGCCTCCAGATCGGCGTCCAGTGTCCGCTCGCACCACGCGTGCAGGGCGGGCAGCTGCGCCGCCCGCTCCACCGAATCGCGTGCCGAGAGCCGGACGGCCAGCGGATACGGAATGCGGTCACCGTCGGTGCGCTCCCAGGCCATGGCGAACTGGTCCGGGGTCAGCGTCCAGTTCACTCCAGCTCGGTCCATTCGCCGACGACCGGTGGCGTGGTCGGATCGAGTTCGCCGATCAGCTCGCCCGTTTCGTCCGCGGGTTCGAGGAAGGTCAGGTCGTCGTCGATCCAGTGCAGCTCGTCGTCCTCGTCCTCGGCGCGGGCGGCCGCGGCCTTGGACGCGACACTGGAACCCTGCCGGGTGGTGTCGGCCGCGGCGAGCGCGCCGCCCATGAGCCCGCCGACGGCGCCCGCGCCCATGCCGGTGACGGCCTCGCTGTTGGCGTCCTTGCGCCGTTCCTCGCGCTTGCGCTCGTCATCGGCGGCCGTCGTGCCGCTGCCGGGCAACGTCGCGCCGGGCATGGCGGTGGAGGCCGTGACCACGGGTGCCGAAAGACCCTGGCGCGGAGTGCGTTCCGTCGCGGTAGGAGCGGCGGCGGAGGGTGCGTCGGCCGCGACGGTGACGGGCTTGGTCGCGGCGGGCGTCGTGTCGGTGGCGGGCGGGACCGTGAGAGGTCCGGCGGACGCGGGGGTCACCGTCGCGGGGGTCGTGTCGGTGACCGGTGGCTGCTCCGGTTCGGATTCGGTCTCCCGCGTCGGTTCGACGGCGGTCACCGGCGTCGCCCCAAGCGTCGAAACCGACGGGGCTCCGGGGATTTCCACCGAATTCACCGGGACACCGAGCGACGTTCCCGGCGCTGTGCCGCCCGGGGTGGTGCCCACCGGGACGATCGGAGCGTCATCCGGGAAGGCCGGAACACCCGATCCGCTCTGCAGGAACGCGTTGGCGTAGATGGTGTCCATGGCCTGCACGACGTCTTGACGGTCGTGCTCGGTGGTCTTCTGGGCGGTGATGTTGCCGGTTGCCTGATTCGGATCCAGCAGCGCGGCGGACAGATCCGGCTCGGCCCCGGACGGCGAACCGACCGCGGACCGCAGCGTCTCGGCGGCGTCACCGGCCTGGCCGAGACGCTGCGCCACCGCCGCCATCACGTCGGCGAGCTGCTGGCCGCGCTGTTCGAAATCGCGCACCGCGTCGGCGGCGGTCTGTGCCGCGCCGCCACGCCAGCCGTCGGCGATGGTGGAGCGAATCTCGTTGTGCGCCTGCGCGACCGAGTCGGTCAGCCCGGTCGCCGAGGTCTGCCAGGCCTGCTGCCCGGCGTTGAGCACCGCCGGGTCGAGCAGCTGCACCTTGCCGTGGATCTCCTGGTGCGTGAGGTTGTCGAAGACCTCGACGCTCGGCGCGTAGGCCGGATCGGTGCGGTCGTGCGGTGCGCGTTCGGTCTGGTACGGAATCTCACGCATGCGGCGCTCCCGTCACGTCCACCCGGCCGAGCGTGGCCGCGAGTTCGGTGTCGGCCTCGGTGTAGGCCGTCGCCGCGGCGCGGAAGGTCTGGGCCAGCGCACGCGCCGAGTCGGCGTAGTCGCGCAGCCGCGCGGCCGCGCCCTCCGCCTTGTTCTCGAAACCGCGGCGCAGCGCGTCACCGGAGGCGAAACCGCCGAAACCGGGGAGCGAGGCGGCCGCGCTCAGCACCTGAATCTGCGCCTCGACCTCGTCGGCGAGCTGCTCGTAGCGCCGGGCGCAGCGCTCGTGCGCGCCCTCGGCGACCAGCACGCCGTCGATCCAGAGCCTGCCCTCGTCGACCGCTCGGTTCAGTGCCGTGACCTGTGGTTGCGCTGCGTCAACTTGTGGTTGCGCTGCGTCGTTCGGTTGCACCCCGCCGTCCCCCTTGTCTCCTCATCGTGCCGCGTGCAGCAGCCGTATTCGGTTCACGCGTGTCGTGCCAACCCCACGACGACGCTCTGCATCCAGTCCGCGATGTCGGCGCCGACCCGCGCGTGCACCGGCTCGTGCAGCAGATCGTGCCCGGCGTCGGCGTACTCGCGTAAATCTACCCATTCGTGGCGTCCAGTCCAGACCCGCATCGCGTCGATCGGGGCGCGGCGGTCCTCCATGCCGTGCACCGCGAGCACCGGAAGGTCGGACGGGAGTGGGGTTCCCGGAGCGCCGGGCAGGCCGCTGCCGAGGGCGCGGCGCGGCACGGCGGAGAGCACCAGACCGGTCAGCGTGCCGGGGGTGAGGCTCGGGACGATCGGATAGTTCGCTTCCACGGCGTTCAGATCAGTGGCCGTGCGCGCGTCCGGGACCGCGGCGCCCAGCATGCCGAGCGCGGTGACCGCGCCGAGCGAATGCCCCATCAGCACCAACGGCGCGTCCGGCAGTTCGGCGCGCGCGAGATCCACCAGCCTGGTCGCGTCCGCGACAAGCTCGGCGAGGGTGCCGGGATGTGCCGGGTCACCTTCGCTGAGGCCGTGGCCCGCGGTATCCAGTCCCCACACTTCGATGTCGACCGATCGTAGGATTCGGGCGAATCGGTGGTAGTTTCCGCTGTGCTGGCCGATACCGGGCAGTAGCATTGCCACCGCCGCGGGGTTCGCGACCGTCCACCGCCGATAGTGCAGCCTGCCGCGAGTGCCGTCGAAGTAGAGCATCTACTGATAGTGCCAAACCTTCTGCCCTTCATGGGACTTCACCATCCCGATGAAAAGACGGTTACACTGCGCGCGTCGCGGTACCGAGCAGGAGGTCCCAGGTGTCCGTCGTCGAGTTGCCCGCGCTCTTGCGCCGCGCCGTTCCGGCGCTCGCCGTCGCCCTGGCCTGCGCTGGAATCGCCGCGCCGAGCGCGGCCGCGGAACCCGGTTCGGGTTGCGCGCCCGCGACGTCGACGACGGCGCTGCCCGCAGCCGTCCCGGTGCTGGACTGGTCGGAGAACCTCGGCTTCGACCGGCAGGGCAATCTGTGGGTCTCCCGCCTGTACCGCAACGAGGTGCAGCGCTACGACAGCGCCGGACAGCTGACCGCGAGGATCCCGGTGGAATTCCCCGGCGCGGTCCGGCTCGGGCCGGACGGACTGCTGTACGTGGTCTACGGCGACGCGCCCACCAGCGTCGTGCGCCCCGGCGGCGTGGTCCGTTTCGACCCGGCCGCCGCCGAACCTCGCCCCGAGATCTTCGCCTCCGGATTCACCATGCCCAACGGCGCCGCCTTCGACACCGACGGCACCCTCTATGTCGCCTCCGCGACCGGGGTGATCCGCATCGGCCGCGACGGCGCCGTCGACACCGGCTGGACCGAGCGGGCAAAGCTCAATGCCAACGGCATCGCGATCCACGACGGCACGGTGTACCTGACCTCCAACGGCGGCCCGCTGGGCCGGGTGCTGCGTTTCCCGATCACCGACCCGGGCTACCGCACCGTCCTGACCGACCTGACGTCCTCGCTACCCGGCGTCCCCGACTTCGCCGACGACCTGCTGGTGGACGACGCGGGCGCGGTCTACGTGACAACGCTGTCCGGCCAGCTCGTCCGGATCGACCCGAACGGCCAGTCCTGCCGGGTTCTCACGGGCGAACCGATGACATCAGTCGTCGCCGTGCCGGGTCGGCCCGGCGAACTTCTCGCGGGCACTGAACGCGGCACGGTCCTGCGCATCCAGTTGGCTCCCTGACCCGACCCATCGCCGACGGACACCTCCTTCCCACACCGGCTCACTAGCCACGCCATAGGACGCGCAGCTCGGCCTGTTGCCGGTCGATGGGGTGCGTTGGTACATAGCGTTTGTACTCTTCGCCTAGCTGCTGGCTGTGTGAAGCGTGTGGACGGTTGTCGGGGTGCGGCTGCGGCACGCTGAGGGTGGGGGCGTTAGTGCTGAGGCGGGGCTTCGACAAAGGCTAGGGCGGATGCGATTCGGGACGAGATGGTGCGGAGTTGTTCGGTCAGTTCAGGAGAATCGTCGACCTTGAACGGAACGCCGAGGGCGAGTAGGCGGTGGGCCAACCATTCGGGGGAGTCGTCACGGGCGGCGGTGAGGCGACAGGTGTGCTCGTTCAGTGCGGTCAGCTCGCCCGGGTCGTCGCCGAGGCGGCCTGCGAGCTGCGCGAGTGGGGCGGAGATGGTGACGTTCACACGGTAAGACGGTGTCCCCCAATCAGTTCGGCGGCCCGCGACGTAGTCGGCGGGGGAGGCGGCGGGTAGGGGGCGCGGGGTGAAGCGGGCGCCGGTGGGCTGCGGACGCTCGATCCGATCCACGCGGAAGACTCGCCAGTCCGCGCGATCGAGATCGTGGCCGAGCAGATACCAGCGGCGGCGGACCGGGACGAGGCCGACGGGTTCCACGTGGCGGCGGGTCTGCGCGCCGGATTCGCCGCGATAGCCGAAACGTGTTCGCTCCCGGTTGGTCACGGCCGCGGCCAGGGTGCTCAACACCTCCGGGTCGACGGTCGGTCCGTCGTGCGCGGGCGCCGCGGTGGCCGCACCGAGGACCCGCACGCGGCGGCGCAGCTTGGCGGGCAGGATCTGCTCGAGCTTGGCGAGCGCGCGGACCGATGCCTCCTCGATGCCCGCGACGGCGGATCCGGCCGCTGCCCGCAGACCGACCGCGATGGCGACCGCCTCGTCGTCGGCGACGAGCAGCGGCGGCATCGCCGCGCCCGCCACGAGCCGGTAGCCGCCCGTCACGCCCATGGTGGCCTCGACCGGATAGCCGAGTTCACGCAGCCGGTCGATGTCGCGGCGCACGGTGCGGTCGGTGACGCCGAGACGCTCGGCCAGTTCGCTGCCGGAGAATTCGCGCGGCGTCTGCAACAGCGAGAGCAGGCGCAGCAGCCTGGCGGGGGTGTCGTTCACGAATTCCAGAATTCCAGAAAACTAGGACATAGATAGTCCTATATGGGTTCTAGCGTCGTTGTCATGACGAACCGAAACGCCATCCGCCCCTTCCGTATCGACATCCCGCAGGCCGATCTCGACGACCTGAACGACCGGCTGGCCCGCACCCGTTGGTCGGCGCAGCTGCCAGGCGCGGGCTGGGAGCGCGGCGTCCCTGTCGACTACCTGCGCGAGCTCGCCGAGCACTGGCGTACCCGCTTCGACTGGCGCGCGCAGGAGGCGGCGCTCAACGAACTGCCGCAGTTCCGCACCGAAATCGACGGGCTCGACGTGCATTTCGTGCACGTGCGCTCGCCCGAGCCGGACGCGCTTCCGCTGCTACTGACCCACGGCTGGCCCAATTCGTTCGTCGAGTTCACCAAGACCATCGGTCCGCTGGCCGACCCGCGGGCGCACGGACTCGACCCCGCCCAGGCGTTCCACGTGGTGGTGCCGTCGGTGCCCGGCTTCGCCTTCTCCGCGGCGCCGCCGGAGGGCATGACCACCGGACGGGTGGCGCGGATGTGGGTGGAGCTGATGGCTCGCCTCGGCTACCGGCGGTACGGCGTTCAGGGCGGTGATCTCGGCGCCTACGTCGCGCCGGAGATGGCGATCGCCGCGCCGGATCGGGTGGTCGGCGTGCACCTCGATGGCGGCATCGGCATGCCGACCGCGGCGGACGTGCCGACCATGAGCGCCGAGGAACGCGCGGAATGGGATCTCATGCAGCAGTGGATGACCGGCGGCGTCGACCATCACACGCTGTTGCGCGCGGCGCCGCAGACCTTCGCGCACGCCTGGACCGATTCGCCGGTCGGACTCCTGGCTTGGCAGGCGCAGAAGTTCGATGAATTCACGCCGCTGGTCGACCACCTCGAGGAGGCGATCGACCGCGACCACCTGCTGACCAACGTCAGCCTGTACTGGTTCACCGCCAGCGCGGGCTCCTCGTCCTGGCCGATGTACAACGGCCTCGGCAAGGAGGGCTTCGCGTGGCCGATGGGACAGAAGCTGGTCCCGACCGGTGTCTACGGCGGCGGCTCCGCGCTCATGCGACGGCTGGCCGAACAGGACAACGACATCGTCCACTGGCCGGAGGGCAACACCGGCAACCACTTCGTGGCGATGGAGGTGCCCGCGATGCACGTCGCCGACATCCGCGCGTTTTTCGCCAAGATCGCCTGAGCGTCGAGGACTTCGCATCGCGCGCCATCCGCACCTGGCGCGCGATAGCCGGGGTCGGCGTTCCCGGCCCTCGGGTTCGGTGATGGGCCGGCGGACAGTCCGGGCGCGGCAAAGGGCGACACCCGGCGTTGCGGTCACGGCAGCCCGCGCCGGCGATCACCCCGACGGCGTGGTGCGGAGTTGTGGAATCGGAGATGGCCGAGCGATGGGAGCGATGCCGAATCCGGGCGCGGCAGAAGCAACACCCGGAGCGAACGGCAGTGTGGGCGCGGGTTCCTGGGCTGGTGCGGGCGTCGCCGAGAACTGCTGGTGGCTACGGGGTGGCGGCGCTGCCCGGCGCAGGCTGGGGTTCGGGCGTGGCGGGGGCGATGCCCGGTGCGGGTTGCGCGGGTGCGGCAGGGGGGTTCTGCGGTGCGGCGGGCGCGGGGGCCGGTGCGTCGGGGACCACGAAGGTGCCGACGGTCGGGGTCATCACGCAGTGCGCGCCGGGGTATCCGATCACGCCCCACATCGAGGCGATGACGGTGCCGGGGCCGCTGTGCACGGTCTTGGAGAGCGTCGGCAGGTTGAACTCGGTCATGTCGTCGAGCGCGTCGATGCCGCTGCGTCCATTGTTGACGTTGAGCCACGCCACCACGAGACCGGAGCTGAGCGGGGCGCCGGGGTGGGACGGGGTGGCGCTGAAGCGCAGGGTGCCCGGTTCCGGGTTCGCGCCCTGGTGCGGGTTGATTCCCTCGGTGGTGCCCGCCGCGATGATCGTGGTGATGGGGCCGTTGCTGCCGCAGCCGAAGGTGGGCGCGGCGTAGGCGAAGGGCGCCCAGTTACCCGCGATGTCGCGCAGCTCGGCGACATCGACGAGCTTGGTGTAGGCGCCGAGCGCGTCGACGCCCGCGCGTGCGGCCTGGTCGGTTCCGGCCCGCTCGGTGAGCTGGGTGATGGTCTGATCGGTCGAGGCATCCGGCGCGGCGGAGGCGGTCCCGGTGAGGCCCAGAACCGCACCGATGCCGAGAGAAGTCACAGTCGCGGCCGCGCGTGCGATGGTTCTGCCGTTCACCAAGTTCTCCTCGAATACGAACCCAGGGTTTCCCCGACCCTGGGCAGCAACGTACCAGTCCGTCGCGCCCGCCGCCGAGTCGGCAGAGCGGGATTCTCCCGGTCGCCGTCCGGTTGCGGGGCGCTCGGAGCCGATGTCGTCGAGGTGTCGTGCGTACCGGACCGCGAATGTGATCCACTCGACAGTGTCGGATTACCGCGGGGTAGGTTTTACTCGGAAGTACGAGACACAACGGGAGTTGCGTATGAAATTATCCCTGTCCCCCGACGAGGCGGCCTTCCGCGACGAACTGCGGCAGTTCTACCGCACCCAGATCCCCGCGGAGATCCGTGAGCGCGTCAAGTACGGCCACGAACTCTCCCGCGAGGACGTCGTTACGGCGCACAAGATCCTCAACGACAACGGCCTCGCCGTGCCCAACTGGCCGGTGGAGTGGGGTGGCAAAGACTGGACCCCGATGCAGCGCCACATCTGGCAGGACGAGATGCAGCTGGCCTCGGTGCCCGAGCCGCTGACGTTCAACGCCCAGATGGTCGGCCCAGTCATCGCGCACTTCGGCTCGCAGGAGATCAAGGAGCGCTTCCTGCCTGCGACCGCGGCCCTCGACATCTGGTGGTGCCAGGGCTTCTCCGAGCCGGACGCCGGTTCGGACCTGGCCTCGCTGCGCACCACCGCGGTGCGCGACGGCGACTCCTACATCGTCAACGGCCAGAAGATCTGGACCACACTGGCCCAGTACGCCGACTGGATCTTCTGCCTGGTGCGCACCGATCCGACCGCGGCCAAGAAGCAGTCGGGCATCTCCTTCCTACTGTTCGATGTGAAGAGCCCCGGCGTCACCATCCGCCCGATCAAGCTGATCGACGGCGGCTACGAGGTGAACGAGGTCTTCTTCGAGAACGTGCGGGTGCCCGCCGATCAGCTGGTCGGCGAGGAGAACATGGGCTGGACCTACGCCAAGTTCCTGCTCGGCAACGAGCGCACCGGCATCACCGGCGTCGGCCGCACCAAGGTGAAGCTGGGCGTCGCGAAGGACTACGCGCGCCAGATCAAGTCGGGCTCGGGCTCGCTGCTGGAGGACCCGGTGTTCGCCGCGCGGGTGGCCGAGCTGGAGAACGAGCTGCTCGCACTCGAGCTCACCCAGCTGCGGGTGGTCTCGAACTCCACCGAAGGCAAGCCGAATCCGGCCTCCTCGGTGCTCAAGCTGCGCGGCTCGGAGCTGCAACAGGCCGCCACCGAGCTGCTGCTCGACATCGCGGGCCCGGACGCGCTTCCGGTCGACGCGGACGATATCGCGTCCCCCGGCTGGGCGCAGCGCAGCGGGCCCAGCTACCTCAATTACCGCAAGACAACCATCTACGGAGGTTCGAGCGAGGTGCAGCGCACCATCATCGCCTCCACGATCCTCGGATTGTGAGGCGTCGACATGGAATTCGAACTCACCGATGAACAGGTCATGTTGCGCGACACGGTGCGCGACGTGCTGGCCCGCAGCTACGACCCGGAGTCCCGGCTGAAGGTGACCGACAGCGAGCTGGGCTGGAGCCGCGACGTGTGGCGCCAGCTCGCCGAACTCGGCGTGCTCGGCCTCGGTTTCGCCGAGGAGGACGGCGGCGTCGGCGCGGGTCCGGTGGAGACCATGGTCGTGCTGGAGGAGATCGGCCGTCGCCTCGCGCCGGAGCCGCTGCTGGACGCGGTGCTCGTGCCGGGTGCGTTGATCGGTCTGGTCGGCAGCGCCGAACAGCGGCAGCGGATCCTGCCGGAGGTGGCGGCGGGCGAGAAGCTGCTCGCCTTCGCGCACGCCGAGCCCGGCGTGCGGTGGCCGTCCACCGACCTCGCGACCAGCGTCGCGGCCGAAGGTGACGGTTACCTGCTGACCGGCGTGAAGAACCCGGTGGCGCACGGCGATTGCGCCGATGAGCTGGTGGTCAGCGCGGTGCTGCCGGGCGGCGGCGTCGGCCTGTTCCTGGTGGCCGCCGACGGCGCCGGGGTGTCCCGCAAGGTCTTCCGCACCGTCGACGGACTGCGCGGCGCGCAGCTCACCTTCGACAAGGCTCCCGCCGAACTGCTCGGTGACACGCTCGACGCGGCCGAGGCGGTGCAGATCGCCCTCGGCCACGCGCACGCGGGCCTGTGCGCCGAATCCATCGGCGCGATGGAAGAAGCGCTGCGGCTGACCACCGAGTACCTGAAGACGCGCAAGCAGTTCGGCGTCACCCTGTCGAAGTTCCAGACCCTGACCCAGCGGGCGGCGAACATGTACGTCTCGCTGGAGCTGGCGCGCAGTATGAGCCTGTACGCCACCGCGTCGCTGGCCGACGGCGCCAACGATCCGGTGGTGGCCTCGCGGGCCCGCCTCCAGGTCGGACGCGCGGCAAGGCACGTCGGGCAGGAAGCCGTCCAGATGCACGGCGGCATCGGCGTCACCGCGGAATACCCGGTCGGCCACTACGTCGCGCGGCTCACCGCGATCGGCCGGACGCTCGGCGGCGACCTCGATCACCTGAAGGTGCTCAGCGCCCAGGTCGGCGGCTACGACCTGCCGGAGCTGTAGGAGCGCGGAGGCCGGTTCTCGGCCGCGATGCCCTAGGCGGCGGTGCGGGGCGAACGCGCCCGTGCCGCCGCCTTATTCGTCTTCGTCCTCGTGGCTCGCCCGCGGTGTGGCGTTCGGGCGGCGGGTGGTCGTTTCCTCGTCGGCGGTCGGCGGCGGTGTTGTGGCCGACAAGGTCCTGGCCCGGGTCGTCGTCGTGGGTTCCTCGGTCTCCCTCGGCGTTTCGGGCGCGGTGGTGCGCTGCTCCGTCGTGCGCTGCTCCGTGGTGTGCTCGGACCGGGCGGTGTTCGGCTCCGATTCCTCTTCCGGCGGAACGGTCATCGTGCTGTACCCGGCGGGCCTGCGGGGCGGTCCGGCAGGCGCCATCTTCCAGGTCGGCGAGGGCGGGATGACGATGCGCGACACCGTGCCGGTGGAACCGTCGTCGCGGACCACGGCCGCCGCGGCCGGGCCGTCTTTGAGCGGCGGTGGCGGGACGTAGGTGTCCTCTCCGCCGATCCCGCAGGAGCCGATGAGAACCAGACCGATCGAGACCGCTCCCGCTGCAATCGCTGGACCCGCGATCTTGGCCCTGCTGCTCTCCATCCGGGGACACTCCTCGTGTGTTTCGAGTGGCCTCACCTTAAACCAGGTCGGTTACCCGGGCTAGGCGTACCTCCGCCTCCGCCGCGGCATGGGCAGGCGGAGAGCGGACTTCGTCCGGCAGCGCCGGTTCAGGTGAGAAGTCGCTGTGCACACGCCATAAAGGCGCTTTTTAAACATCAATGATTCAGATATCGAATTGATCTCGTACGCGTGTCGCGGGCACGTGTCGCGGCGCAACCGCGTGCGCGGGCCGTAGCGTATGTGATCAAAGTTACGCGTGAGACGCCTATTTCAGGATGAGAGACGCGCTGGTGGAGCTGCGCGAAGGCAACACTCTGATCGGCGTCACGAGGAGAAGATGATGGGAGCATACTCGACCTCTCCGCTGCCGACGCCCGACGCGGCCGCCGACACGACGGAGGCGCATCGGGAAGCGGCGAAGCAGCAGTCGAATCCGCCCGTACGCACCGTGCCCAGGATCGTCGCGCGGTCGCTGGCGTGGCTGTTGTTTCTCGGCGGTGTCGTCGGCGCGGTGCTCGGCATCGCGGGCCTGCACGTCGAGATCACCGTCGCCGGACTGATTCTGGCGTGCACCGCGGGACTCGTACTGCTCAAAATTCGCGCCGACGGCGGGGCCGGGAGCGAAACCGGCTGAGAGTCGGTCGGATCCCCGACGCCGGTCCGTCACCCGCGAAGACGCCGGGCCCCTGCCTCTTCGAGTGCTGAGAGCCGAGCCGGGCGACACCGTCGAAAGAACGGGGCTGGAGCGACCGTGAAAGTGCGTTTACCGTTGCCTCATGCGGATCGAGATCACCCGGGACGCCGCCGTGTACCGTGCCGCGACGGAGAAGTTCCTGAGTCGTGATTTCCTGCGGCACACCGTGATCGCCACGGGCATCGCCAACCACGTGGACGGTGTGCAGGCGGCGGACGCGACGTCGCGCTTCCTCTCGGTGCACGCGGCGGACGACACCGTGGTCGGCGTCGCGATGCGGGCCGGCGGCCGCGAGGTCTACCTGGGAGAACTACCCGCCGAGAGTCTGCGTCCGGTCGCCGAGGCGTTCGCCGCGGTGGCCCCCGGCAACACCGGCGTCGAGGGCCTCGTCGCCGACGCGGAGGCGTTCGCCGAGCACTGGAGCGCGCTGCGCGGCGTCGGACACCGTGAGCTCTTCCGCACCAGACTGTTCCGGCTCGGCGAGCTGCGATTCCCCGCGGACGTCACCGGGGCGCCGCGCCGAGCGGTGGACCGCGATGTCGCCCTGTGCGTCCGGTGGTCCGAGGCCATGCTCACCGAAAGCGGGCTACCGCCGCCGCATCCGGGCCCGAGCATCATCCGCAAGCGCGTCGAGGCGGGACGCTGGTGGCTGTGGGAGGTCGGCGGCCATCCGGTGAGCCTTGTCGCGCACCAGGTTCCGGCGGGTGGCTGGGCCCGCATCGGCCCGGTCTACACCCCGCCCGGCGAGCGGGGCCACGGCTACGCGTCCGCGCTCACCGCGCACGTATCGCGCATCTTGCGCCGCCGCGGACTCGACGTCTGCCTGTTCACCGATCTGGCGAATCCGACCGCGAACAGGATCTACCGGGCGATCGGCTACGAGCCCGTGCACGACTTCGCGAACTTCGTGTTCGAGGAACGCGGCGCGGTCAGCCGATGACCCATTCGAAGGCCGCGGCCTTCGAGCGCGCCCCCTCGGCGGTGCGCGAACGGTTGGGTTCGCCGAGGTCGGCGAGCAGGCCCTCGGTCAGCTCGACGAGCGCGGCAAGCGTGGACGGTGCGAACCAGCCGGGGCGGGTGGCGAAGAGGATGTCCTCGCTGGAGGTGTTGCCGCTCGCGCCCGGCGCGAAGGGGCAGCCGCCCAAGCCGCCGAGCGAACCGTCGACCATGCCCGCGCCCGCGCCGATCGCGGCCAGGGTGTTGGCCACGCCCATGCCCCAGGTGTCGTGGCCGTGGAACACGATGCGGCGCAGGGGCGTCCGGTCGCGAACCGCCGAGATCAGCCCGGCGACCTGGGCCGGATGGGCCTGGCCGAGGGTGTCGGCGAGCACGATGTCGCTCGCGCCATCGGTCCGCGGATCGTTCGCGATCGCGAGTACCCGCTCCGGATCCACCGGGCCCTCGAACGGGCAGGTGAAACTGGTGGCCAAGCAGAGCTGAATGGCGCCGCCCACCTCCTGGGCCGAACGCACCGCCTCCGGCATCGCGGCGATGCTGTCCTCGGTGGAGCGGCCGATATTGGCCTGGTTGTGCGCGTCGGAGACCGAGAAGCAGTACTGGAAGTTGCGGACGCCCGCCGCGGCGGCCCTGGCCACGTGGCGCGGGGTGGCCACCCACACCCAGCAGCGCTCGAGTTCCTCGGGGGTCAGGGCCGCGACCAGGTCCATGGTGTTGGCCATGGGCGGCACCAGGTCGGGGCGCGCCATGGAACCGATCTCCAGCGCGGGCACGCCGAGCGCGAGCAGGCGGCGCACGATCTCGACCTTGCGTTCCACCGGCAGTGTCTTGCCGGTCAATTGCAGGCCGTCGCGCAGCGTCACATCGCGCAGCAGCGCGCCGCTCGGCTCGGTCAGCACGGCCGATCCTCCCGGGCTTGCGGCGGCACGCACATCACGCCCGCCCACGGTTTCTGGTTCGCGCCCGCCGGATTCGGGTGCACCGTCGGCCGCACGTGGCCCGGTGCGCGCTGCTCCCACGAATTGCGGCCCGCGGGCCTGCGCCGTCCGCGCCTGCGGCTCATGATGCTGCCTCGCTCACGCCTGATCCCGCCGCGGCGGCGATCTCGGCCTCGCTCATGCCGAGCAGGCCCGAGAGCACCTCTCGGGTGTGTTCGCCCAGGTCGGGGCCGACAGTGCGGATGGGGAGCGACTGCTCGCCGATCACCGGCACGATGCCGGGAAAGCCGACGGTCTTCGGCTCCGGTTCGCCGACGTCCACCGCGAACGGCTGAATCATGTTGCGCGCCTTGTACTGTTCGTCGGCGACGATGTCGGCGGCGGTGTAGATCGGCCCGCACGGGATGGCCGCGTCCTCCAGGATCTTCAGCGCCTCGTCCCTGGTGTACTGGATCGTCCACTCGCCGATCGACGCGTCGAGTCGTTCGCGGTGGCGCCAGCGGCCCGCGTTGTCCTGGAGTTCGGGATCGGTCGCCAGATCGGGCCTGCCGATCACCTGCATGTAGCGCTGGAAGATGGCGTCGCCGTTGCCGCCGATGATGATGCTGTAACCGTCACGGCACGGGTAGGCGTTGCTCGGCGCGATCCCTTCCATGCGCCCGCCGACGCGCTCCCGGTTGATGCCGTAGGCCAGGTAGTCGGGCACCAGCGATTCCATCACCGAGAGGATGGCCTCGTTCAGCGCGACGTCGATCACGCGTTCGCGCAGCGGCACGTCGTCCGTGCGCTCACGCTGGAACAGCGCCATGACGGTGCCGAAGGCGGCGTAGATGCCCGCGATGGAATCCCCGATCGAGACGCCTACCCGCACCGGGGGACGGTCCGGGTCGCCCACCAGTTCGCGCAGTCCGCCCACGGCCTCGGCGACCGCGGCGAAACCGGGCCGCGCGGCCATCGGCCCGGTCTGCCCGTAGGCGGAGATCCTGGTGATCACCAGATCGGGGTTGGCCTCGTTCAGCACCTCGGGCCCCAGCCCCCACTTCTCCAACATGCCGGGCCGGAAGTTCTCCAGCAGCACATCGCAGTGCCGGACCAGGTCGAGCACCACCGCACGCCCCTGGTCGGTGCGCAGATCCAGGGTGATCGACTTCTTGTTCCGGTTGACGGTGCGGTACAGCATCGAGGTGTCGCCGCCGTAGAGCCGCCAGTTGCGCAGCTCGTCGCCGGCCTTCGGCCGTTCCACCTTGATGACCTCGGCGCCGAAGTCGCCGAGGATCCGCCCGGCGGTGGGTGCCGCGATGTAATTGCCGAGCTCGAGGACGCGAATTCCGTCCAAGGGCCGAATACTCATGGCCCCTAGTGTGGACTAATAGGGCTCCCGTCCTCGGCCCGCCCTCCATCTCGGGCTGCCTCGCGCCTACCTGCGCCTCCGCCCACGCCGGGCGCAGACGGGGAACGGCCTGCGCCCGGCAGCATCGATCACGCGGCGCGGGAGACCTTCTCGATGATCGAGTAGTGCTCGGCATTGCCCGCGACGACGGTGCTCGCGACGCCGTCCACACCGACCGGGACGTCACCGGCGAGGGTGATGCGGGTGAGCTTGCGCGGCTGGTCGTCGTAGTCGTCGACGGCGTAGTGCTGGGTGGCGCGGTTGTCCCAGATCGCCACGTCACCGAGCTGCCAGTTCCAGCGGACGGTGTTCTCCAAGCGGGTCACGCGGTCCTGGAACAGGCGGAACAGGGCCTGCGACTCGGCGCCGGAGAGGCCGGCGAAGTGCTTCACGAAGTGACCGACCAGCAGCGCCTTCTCCCCGGTCTCCGGGTGCACGCGCACCACCGGGTGCTCGGTCTCGAAGTAGGTCGACTCGAACTCGGCGCGGTACTCGGCGGCGTTGGGGCGGGCCTTGCCGCCGTGCGCCGCGGCGTAGTCGTACACGTTGGTGTGCACCGCGCGCAGGTTCTCGGCGAGCAGCTTCAGCGGCTCGGGCAGCGATTCGTAGGCGGCCACGGTGGAGGCCCACGTGGTGGAGCCGCCGTAGGTCGGCAGGGTGACCGCGCGCAGGATCGAGGCCTTCGGGATGCGGTCGACGAAGCTGACGTCGGTGTGCCAGCTGTTGGCGCGGCCGTACTCGGAGTCGATGGCCAGGCTCTTCTCGCCGTGCGAGGTGACCGTCGGGTGCGGGGTGGTCGGGGTGCCGAGCAGCCGGGCGAACTCGTACTGCGCGTCCTCGGTGAGCTGGTCCTGGCCGCGGAAGAAGACGACCTTGTGTTCGAGCAGAGCGCGGCGGATCACGTCGACCGACGCCGCGTCCAGGTCGCCGTCGAGCCGGACGTTGCCGACCTGGGCGCCGATGCGGGCGCCGAGCTTGGTCACCGAGACGGTGGGGGCGGTTGCGATCGTCATGGGTGATCACCTTCGCTGATCGAGAACGGATAGTGCGCGTAGAGCACACCACCCGGAAACCGGGGGTGACCAGGGTTTTCGTCGGGGTGATCGCAACGGGTGGCACTTGCGCCTCAGGGCGGGTCGGCCCCGTGTCGGGGGTTTCGAAGAGGTGTGCCCACCGGCGGGGTTCTTGGGTTCGGTTTTTTGCGGTTCTTGCGGCAGGTTGACGGTTCCCAATGTTGTGAGGTGCCCCAGAGGGCGGGCCTACCCAGGTCTTCCTCGGAGCAGTGCTGGGCACGTCGTGTGCCGTACCCCACTTACCTCCCGCAGTCAGGTGCGCGGGGTTCGGTACCCGGCGTGGTCGACCGGCTCTGGTTGCGTCTAGAGAGCGTGCAAGCAGAAAGAGCCCTCGGCCTGTCAACCCCCCAACCACCATCAAGTAGCGACCATATGACTACCGTCGATTCCCGACCGCCACACACAACCGCCGGGTGCGCCGCCGTCGCGCGCACCGCCGCCGCAGCGACGGCTCCCACACACCCCGCCCACGCCTCACAGCGCCACCGCTTGTGTGAGGAGTGCACACCCTCTGGGCGACCACCCCACACACCGCAGCCTCACCGACCGACTTCGCTTGCTGCTCTCTCTGAACGCAACCAGAGCCGGTCGACCACGCCGGAAGCCGCGCCTACGCCCACCGACGGCGGGAGGATGCCGGGTACGGCACACGTCGTGCCCAGCACCGTTGGAGGCAAACCTGGGACAGCCGCGCGTGAACTAGCAGGCCGACCCCCGGAACCACGTTCCTTGACGCGACCCGCCAGCCCGACCGGACGAGAGAACGCCCCGCGCCCACTCTTAGGGACACAGCCGGTCGACCACGCCAAAGCCGGACCCGCATCCACCGACCGCGGAAGGGCCCCGAACACTGGCGCGACCAGCTCCACCCGGACACACGAGCGATCGGCAGATCAGCCGATGTGCTCGCGCAGGTAGGCGAGGTCCTCGGCGACGCCCTCGGCAGGGGTTTCCAGCACCACGGGAGCGCCCGCGCTGCGACACACCTCGGCGAGCAGCTGGGGGTCGATGGTGCCGTCAGCGAAGTTGGCGTGCCGGTCGGCGCCGGAGTTGAACTCGTCGCGCGAGGAGTTCAGGTGCACCAGGTCGATGCGGCCGGTGATGGCCTTGATCCGGTCGACGACGCCGAGCAGCTCCTCGCCGCCCGCCCAGGCGTGGCAGGTGTCGAGGCAGAAGCCTGCGCCGTACTCGCCGACCGCGTCCCACAGCCGGGCGATCGAGTCGAAGTGCCTGGCCATGGCGTGGTTGCCGCCCGCGGTGTTCTCGATCAGGATCGGCACCGCGAAGCCGCCTTTGTCCTGCTGGCGTTCGAACAGCTTGCGCCAGTTGTCGATTCCGGTCTCCACCTCGGCGTCGGAGCGGACGTGCCCACCGTGCACGACCAAGCCGAACGCACCGAGGTCCGCGGCGGCCTTGGCCTGCTGGGCGACGGCATTGCGCGAGGGCATCCGCAGCCGGTTGTTCAGGCTCGCCACGTTGATCTGATAGGAGGAGTGCACCACCACATCGATCGGGCTGGCGAGAATCTGCTCGGTCCTCGGGTGCGGGACCGGCTTGTCCCAGCTCTGCGGATCGACCACGAACATCTGGATGACGTCGGCGCCGAGTTCCTCACCGAAGCCGATCGGATCGCTGTCGAGCCGGACGTGTGCTCCAATGCGCATGGGGCTCAGCGTAGTGGGCGGCACCGACATCGCGGAGAACCGGCGATACACCGGCGAATAGCCGAGAATCGAAGGACTGTTGCGCCCACGGGGTTCCGCGAGATACATCGGTAGGATCCACGTGCTCGACCCGATGAGGGGGGTGAATCACCTTGTTGCGTACTGGCGAGATCTTTGCCGGTTACGTCGTCAAGCGCGTGCTGGGTCAAGGCGGCATGGGCACGGTGTATCTGGCCCAGCATCCGCGGTTGCCGCGGCTGACCGCGTTGAAGCTGCTCGATCGCGAGCTGTACGGCGATCACGAGATCCGGGGACGTTTCGAACGGGAGGCCGATCTGGTCGCCCAGCTCGACCACCCCAATATCGTGACCGTCTACGACCGCGGGGCCGAGGACGAGCAGCTGTGGATCTCCATGCAGTTCGTGCCGGGCTCCGACGCCGCGAGCGCCGACGTGGACGTGCTCGCCGCGGGACGGGCGGTGCAGATCATCGCCGAGACCGCCGCGGCGCTGGACTTCGCGCACGCCAACGGTGTGCTGCATCGCGACGTGAAACCGGCCAACATCCTGCTGGCCAAGGCGCCCATCGGGCAGCCGGAACGAGTGCTGCTCACCGACTTCGGCATCGCGGGGATGCGCGACGCGGACACCACGCTCAGCTCGGCGGGCACCATCACCGCCACCCTCGCCTACGCCGCGCCCGAGCAGCTCAGCGGCGCGTCCCTCGACCACCGCGCCGACCAGTACTCGCTGGCCTGCACGCTGTTCTGGATGCTCACGGGCAACGTCCCGTTCCCGGGGGCCACCCCCGCCGCGGTGATGAACGGCCACCTCGCCGCCCCGGTGCCGCCGCTGTCCCGCAGCCGCCGCGGCCTGCCGCCCGCCCTGGACG
>NZ_BDBP01000099.1 GCF_001613045.1 Nocardia lijiangensis NBRC 108240
GCGCCACCCGGCGCTCACCACGTGGTCGATGCACAGTGCGGCGACGACCATCGCGCTGATGGCCGTGCGACGCCAGGCCAGCGCGGTGCGCTCGGCGGCCAGGCCCACGTCCCGGACCGTCATCGCAGCAACACCGCGACGCACGCCATGATCGAGACCGCGCCGATGCCCGCGGACAGGATCGGCACCAGCAGCGTCTCCGGCAGCGGTTCGCCGCGGCGCATCGCGCGCCCGATCCGACGCCAGTGCAGGTAGCCGCCGAGCGCGACGACGACCGCGAGCACGATGCAGCTGACCGCGAGCATCCGCCGCAGACCGGCCATGTGGAACGGCTGCACCAGGGTGTGCACGGCGACGCCGCCCGCGAGCAGGCCGAGCGAGGTGCGCATCCACGCCAGGAAGGTCCGCTCGTTGGCCAGGGTGAAGCGATAGTCGACGCCTTCCTCGTCGTCCTCCGATTCCGAGCCGACGTCCGGGAGCGTCATGCCGCCTCGCCGGGGAACGAGTGCGATACGCCGAGCACAGCCGCGACCGAATCGGCCGGGCGCCGAAGAACGTCCGGGGTCACGCTTCCGCCACCAGGGTGCACGGGCACCACTCCGTCTCTGGTCTGTTTCGTGCCGCAAGCAAACGTTCAGCAACGTCAGCGTATCGGCAGACCGGGCGGTCGTCCACGAACCTCGCGGAAGCGCGCGGCGCACGTGCGGCGACCCCGATGCACACCGGCGCGGCGTGTTGAAAGGTCATCGGGAGCCTATCCGCGATCGAAGATCGGTGGAGTGCGGGTGGGCGATGCCTGCGCGGCCGAATCCGGGACCGAAGAGCGGTCGCCGAGGATCGGTTCGGCCCCGCCGTCCCGTGCGCCCGCACCGCCACCGGATCGGCCAGCGCGGCCGCCACCGCCACGAATCGGTCGCGGGCTCGTTCGCGCAATTCTTGCGTCGCGGCCCGGCTGAAGGTCACCAGCAGCAGCTGGGCGATGTCGACACGCGGTGGGCTGGGCAGACCCGGCGCCTCAGGCGCGAGGGTGGGCCTGGTCGTGCACCTTCTTCAGGCGTTCGATGGACACGTGCGTATACAGCTGGGTGGTGGCCATGCTGGCGTGACCGAGCACTTCCTGCACCACGCGCAGATCCGCGCCGCCCTCGAGCAGGTGGGTGGCCGCGCTGTGGCGCAGTCCGTGCGGGCCGAGGTCGGGCGCGCCGGGGATCGCCGAAACGACCTCGTGCACCACGCTCCTGGCCTGCCGCTGATCCAGCCTGCGGCCGCGCCTGCCGAGCAGCAGCGCGCGCCCGGATTCGGCGGTCGCGAACGCGGGGCGGCCGTAGCGCAGCCACTCCGCCACGGCGCGTTCGCCAGGCGCGCCGAACGGGACCGAGCGCTCCTTGTTCCCCTTGCCGAGCACTCGCACCAGGTGCCGCTCCCGGTCCACGTCGTCTATGTCCAGGCCGCACAGTTCGCTCACCCGGATCCCGGTCGAATACAGCAACTCGACGATCAACCGGTCCCGCAACGCCATCGGATCGTGCTGCGCAGCACCTGATTCCGCCGCGTCCATGGCTTCCACCGCCTGCTGCCTGCCGAGCACGGCGGGCAGCGTCCGGTGCGCCTTGGGCGAACCGAGCCGCAGGCCGGGATCGACCTCGAGCCTGCCCGCCTTGGTGAGCCACCCGGTGAACGTGCGCGCCGAGGACGCGCGGCGCGCCATCGTCGTGCGAGCCGCGCCGTTCGCCGACTGCTGCGCGAGCCAGGACCGCAGCAAGGCCAAGTCCAGCTCCCGGATCGCGGAATCCGGGGAGCGGGCGTACAGGTGCGCCAGCAGGGACCGGGCGTCGCCGAGGTAGGCGCGCACGGTGTGGGCCGAGCGGTTGCGGCCGAGCCGCAGATGCCGCCCGTATTCCGCCAACAGTGCGTCCAGATCCTCGGGCAAGTCGTCCACCCCACCACGGTCGCCGCGGACGCGGCGGTTGGCAAGGAACCGCGCCGGACCGGGCGTCTCGAGGTGTCGCGCATCGCACTCCGGACAGCAATCGACTGTGTCGCGAGCGCACTCGAGACCACCGAACAGACCACGGCGCCACCAGCTTCCATCCACCCCGACCGGAGTCGCCTGCTCGACGGTGACCGGAGACGATTCTTTCGCTCGTCACGCTGTGCACGGGAACTTCGCCGCACCGTGCGTCGTGCCTCGGCGCTCGAAATACACAACCTCATTCGCGAACTCCTGTCGTCGCCGATATTCGGTGTCGACAGTTTTCGCCCAGCCCGACCACCGGCCCCGACCTCAGGTGCTCGGCAAAGACAAGGGGCGACACCGACGTGACCACCGAACCGCGAATCCCGGTGGGCCGCAGAAAATCCGCGACCTTCCCGCACGTTCTCACCGGCCCCGCCGAGATCCGCGCCCCGCAGGGACCGGGCGTACTCCGCGGCGCATCGCGCACGGGCGGCCGGAAGAGGCAACCTCATGAGCGGACTCCTGAGGATGTCGCTGGTGTGCGGTGCCACCCGCTGTCGTCCAGGCCGATCAATCCCGCCAGCTCGAGCGCGACGAGGGCCGCGCGGATCGCGGGCAGCGGGAGTTCGCAGTGCCCGGTCAGTTCGTGCGGCAGGCGGGAGCCGATGGCGGGGAGCGCGGCGAAGACGGCGGCCTCGTCGCCGATGAGGTGCTCGGGGGTGTCCGGAACGCGGCCCGCGCTGCCGGGCAGGGACAAGCGCAGCGGGCCCGCCTCGTCGATCACTTCCTCGGTGCGGGTGACGAGCAGCGCCTCACCGTCGCGGATCATCCGATGACATCCCGTCGAGGCCGCCGAGGTGACCGGCCCGGGGACCGCCAGGGCCGGACGGCCCAGTCGCCGCGCCCATTTCACGGTGTTGCGCGCGCCGCTGCGCAGCCCGGCCTCGGTGACGAGCACACCGTCGGCGAACGCCGCGATCAGCCGATTGCGGGCCAGGAAATGATGCTTCCTGGCGACCGTGCCCGGCGGATATTCGCTGACCACGAGACCGACCTCCGCGATCTCGGCCAGCAACCGTTCGTGCTGGGCCGGATACGGGCGATCGACACCGCAGGCCAGCACCGCGATGGTTAGCCCGCCGACCGCTAGTGCCGCTCGATGCGCCATCGCATCGACTCCGAAGGCCGCGCCGGACACGATGGTCCAGCCCTGCGCGGCCAGTTCGCCCGCGATCTCGGCCGTGATCCGATTGCCGTATCCCGTGCTGCACCGCGACCCGACCACGGCCAAGGCCCGTTCGCTCGACTCAAGCAGCGAGCGCCGTCCCCGCACCCAGAGCACCAGCGGCATCGCGCCGTCCGGATCGCGCCCCGGCTCGAGCTGACCCAGTCCCAGCAGCCGCCACGCGGGCCACTCGGGATCGTCGGGCGTCACCACCCGGCCGCCGATCCGCTCGACGGCCACCAGATCAGCTGCCGCCGAGTCGATCTCGCGCCGTCGCCGGGTCGGCCCGCGCAGCGACTCCGGGAGATCGCACTCCCGCACCGCCCGCGCGGCCTCGACCACCCCGACCGATTCGATCAACGCGGACAGCGCCGCGCACGGCCCTTCGACGACCCGCGAGAGGTACACCCAGGCCAACCGCCGCTCGTCTGCATCCACCGCTTCCCCACCGCTCGGCACCGGCGATCCTGTGCCGTATGCCTGTTGCGGATCACTCCGTTCCCCCTCGACACGACTACGAACATCGAGCCCCGCAACACACTCGTCGCGCCCACCACTCCACACCGCCGGATGCGTACCAGCCCGGTCCCCGTTCGCAACATCCCGAACCTCGAGTGCCGCAGCAGACTCGCCCCGCTCGTCGAGGCACACCGCCCGACGCGCACCAGCCTCATCCCCATCGAGATCGCAGACACCTATCTCGGCAACGGCCTCGTGCCGAGCGTCATTCGATACCGCTCGCGACCCCGTGCCGGGTTCTTGTCTCCGACCACTTCGATCCCCGTCGAACCGGCTCCGGCCACCGAGCTCTGCAACACACTCCTCCCGCCCAACACTCGACACCGCCGGATGCGAACCAGTCCGGTCCCCGTTCGCAGCATTCCGAACCTCGAGTGCCGCAGCAGACCCGTCCAGCTCATCGAGGCACACCGTCTGATGCGAACCAGCCCGATTCCCGTTCGCAGCATCCCGAACCCCGAGTGCCGCAGCGGACCCCTCCAGCTCATCGAGGCACAGCGCCCAACCCGCACCAGCCCCGCCCCCGTCGAGAGCGTCGCGGACACCTAGCTCCGCGCCGGATCCCTGCCGCGCGTCCTCCGAGGCAGCGCGCGGCGAAACCTCCCGTGCCCCAGGGGAAGCATCGCGAACCGCAAAGCCGTCAGCGCCCTCGCGCCCAGCCTCATCCCGCGTCCCTCGCCGCGCGCCCGTCATCGCGGACCTCCCTCGCGACCGTTCGCCGACACCGGCGACGCACAGCGGCCCGGGCCTGCCGCGTGCTCCTCCGCCGCCCCCGGTCTCGCCAAGCGACCGCCGCGCAGGGCAATCGACAGCCGCCACGCCGACACCTGCTCGCCAAACCCTCTGCCGCACAGCCCCCTCACTGTGCACCCCGCTGCCGGAAGTTGAGCGCCAGCATGACGTCCTGCGCATTGGGAATGTCGGCCCCGCGCAGATCGCACACGGTCCACGCGACGCGGATGGCGCGATCGGCGCCCCTGGCGGACATGCGACCCATGCGCAGGGCCGCCTCGACCGGAGCGACGGATTCGCGTGGCAGCCGGAACCGCTGGCGCAGTGCATGTCCCGGCACTTCGGCATTGGTGAGCCAGCCGTCCTCGCGCCAGCGGTGCACCGCGGCCTTCCTGGCGGCGGCGACGCGTTCGCGCACCACCGCGCTGCTCTCGGCGGCGTCGGCGCTGAAGGTCGCGCCCGACTGTCCGTGCATCTGCACCCAGATATCGATGCGGTCCATCAGGGGCCCGGACAGTTTGCCGAGGTAGCGGCGGCGCGCGAGAGGCGCGCAGATGCAGTCCACATCGCGGGCAGGCGCGCAGGGGCAGGGATTGGCGGCCAAGACGAGCTGGAAGCGCGCCGGATACCGCGCCACTCCGTCGCGGCGGGCGATGCGAACCTCGCCCTCTTCCAACGGGGTTCGCATCGCTTCGAGGACCTTCGCACCGATTTCGGCGCATTCGTCGAGGAAGAGAACACCGCGGTGGGCGCGGCTCACCGCGCCGGGACGGGCCGAGCCCGAGCCGCCGCCGATCATCGCCGTCACCGAGGTGGAGTGGTGCGGCGCGACGAACGGGGGCACGGTGATGAGCGGATGATCGCCGGACAGCGCGCCCGCCACCGAATGGATCGCCGTCACCTCCAGCGCCTCCGCTTCCGACAGCGGTGGTAGCAGACCCGGAAGACGCTGCGCCAGCATGGTTTTGCCGATGCCCGGCGGCCCGGTGAGAAGGAGATGGTGGCCGCCGGCCGCGGCCACCTCCAGCGCCCAGCGGGCCTCGTCCTGACCGACCACCTCGCTGAGGTCGCCGCAGGTGCACGCCGTGTCGGGCAGTTCACCGCTGGGCTCCGGCAGGGCGCCCTCACCGCGCAGCCAGGCGACCACGGCGCGCAGGCTGGGCGCGCCGAACACGTCGACGCCTTCAACCAGACTCGCCTCGGCCAAGGCGCATTCGGGCACCACCACCGTCGACCAGCCCGCATTGCGCGCGGCGATCACCGCGGGCAGGACGCCGCGCACCCGGCGCACCCGCCCGTCCAGTGCCAGCTCGCCGAGCAGCACCGTCTTCGCCAGGCGCTCCGAGGGCACCACGCCCGCCGCATCCAGCACCGAAACCGCGAGTGCCATGTCGTAGACGCTGCCGATCTTGGGCAGGGTCGCGGGCGACAGCGCGAGGATCACCCGCCCGTCCGGCCACTTCTCTCCGGAATTCGCCACCGCCGAGCGCACCCGGTCGCGAGATTCCGAGAGCGCGGTGTCCGGCAATCCGACCAGGTGCACCGACGGCAGACCCTGACCGATGTCGGCCTCGATCTCGACCAGCTGCCCGTCCACTCCCGTGACCGCCACCGAATGGGCGCGACCGAGCGCCATCAGAAGACCGCCTCGAGGTGGTCGATCACCGGGCGACGGCCGGGCGTGATCAGCACCGAGATCACGTCGAAGCGGATCCGGCGCCACGGGCCGTCCTGTTCGGCCAGCCAGAGCAGCGCGAGCCGCCGTATCCGCTGCTGCTTGGTGAAGGTGACGGCCTCGGCGGGCGTGCCGAAGCCGAGGCCGCTGCGGGTCTTCACCTCGACGAACGCGGTGGTGCCGGAATCACGGGCGATCAGATCGAGTTCGCCGTACCGGCACCGCCAGTTGCGCACCACGATCTCCATGCCCGCGTCTTGCAGGAATCGTGCCGCCAGCTCTTCCCCGTACGCGCCGAGCGCCTGTTTGTCTGCCACCCGACGATCGTGACCGCACCGCGCCGTCGTCCGGACGTGGCGACCTGGGCCGATAGCCGCCCTGTGGACGAAGACGCCGCTGTGGACAACACACTGCCGCGCCGCCCATCACCGCACCTACCTATCGGCGCACTGTGCTACCGGGCTCCGACCACGGACCTGGCCGCGGGACTACTCGGGAAGCCGCAGGTCGGGCTTCTCCAGCTCCTCGATGTTGACGTCCTTGAAGGTGATCACCCGGACGTGCTTGACGAAGCGCGCGGGCCGGTACATGTCCCAGACCCAGGCGTCGCTCATGCGCACCTCGAAGTACACCTCACCGTCGGCGTTCTGCGGGCGCAGCTCCACGGAATTGGCCAGGTAGAAGCGGCGCTCGGTCTCCACCACGTACGAGAACTGACCGACGATGTCCTTGTACTCGCGATACAGCGAGAGCTCCATCTCGGTTTCGTACTTCTCGAGGTCCTCGGCACTCATCGGGTGGGACGTCCTCCTTCTCGCCGCACTGCATCGTATCGGCGGCGTTCGCGTGGCCTGCGTGGTCACCCCCGCTACCGCTTGATGGCCTGACGCTCACACCGTCTTGAACAATCATCTCGCATGGGCGGCATCGGTAGCTACCCGGCCGTCCTCGAGACCGTCGGCCAGCATCGCATCGGCGTACTCGACGGCCGGATCGAGCGGCCGCAATCCCGCCGTCTCGCGCACATTGCGCCACGATCGCCGGTGTTCGCTGCACGGACCGAGGGCGTTGAGCGCGGCGGTGTGTTCGGGCGTGTTGTAGCCCTTGTGCGCGGCGAAACCGTAGCCGGGTAAGCGCCGGTCCATTTCCACCATGATCCGGTCCCTTGTCACCTTGGCCAGGATGCTGGCCGCGGCGATGCAGGCCGCGGCCGCGTCACCGCCGATCACGGGCAGTGAAGGCACCGGGATGCCCGGCACACGGAACCCGTCGGTGAGCACGTAGCCGGGTGTGTGGCCGAGGCCCGCCACGGCACGGCGCATGCCCTCGATATTGGCCACATGGATGCCGATGGAGTCGATCTCCCAGGCCGGGATCACCACGACGTTCCAGGCCAGCGCCAGCCGGGTGATGACCGGATACAGCCCCTCGCGGGTGGCCTCGGTGAGCTTCTTGGAGTCGTCGAGGCCCGCGAGTTTGTCGTAGGCCTTCGGGGCGAGCAGGCAGGCCGCCACGACCAGGGGGCCTGCGCACGGGCCACGACCGGCCTCGTCCACGCCCGCCACCGGGCCGAGCCCGCTGCGGATCAACGCCGCCTCCAGCGTGCGCAAGCCGCCCGCCTTGCGCATCACCACACGCGGCGGCCACCCGTTCCGCGCCGTCATTCGGTCACCCACTGCTCCGGCCTGCCCCACCGTCCAATTATGCTGCGGCCGCGCGCCTCAGTTCGTCTGCGGGTCCTGGGAACGGATGAGCCCCATCCGGTTCGGCGGCCAGATCTTCATGACCGCCTTGCCTCGGACGTTGTCGATGGGGACGGTGCCCTGCAGTTCGTCGCCGACGTGGGCGCGGGAGTCCGCGGACTGGTTGCGGTTGTCGCCCATCACCCACAGGTGCCCCTCCGGCACCTTCACCGGACCGAACACGCGGCCCGCGGGATAGGTGGCGTTCTGCTGGCCGGGCAGCCAGCGGTAATCGTTCTCGACGTACGGCTCGTCCAGTGGTTTGCCGTCCACCATGACCCTGCCCTGCGCGTCGCAGCACTGCACTGTCTGGCCGCCGACCGCGATGACCCGCTTGACCAGGTCGTTCTCGTCGGGCGGCACGAGGCCGAAGAAGGAGAAGAAGTTCTGCACCCCGCGCACGACCGCGTTGTCCGAGCGGATCGACTGGTAGCGGGTGTTCCAGGAGGGCGGTCCGACGAAGACCACCACGTCACCGGGTTGCGGGTCGCCGCCGTAGTAGCTGACCTTCTGCACGTAGATGCGATCGCCGATCTGGAGGGTCTCCTCCATCGACTGGGAGGGAATCACGTACGGCCGCCCGACGAAGCTGACCATCAGCGCGGCTATGACGGCCGCGATCACGATGAGGACCGGCAGCTCCTGCCAGAACGGGCGCTGCTTCTTCGGCTTCTTCGCCTTCGCCTGCCGCCTGCTGCGGCGTCCCGCCCCCTCGTCGCCCGATCCGGACACCGACACCGACCCACTTTCGTCTGCCACGCGGAACAGACTAGCCCGGCACCATGACTCGCGTCCGGTGCCGGGCCAGTGAAGATCATTCGTGCCGGGTCAGGGCAAAGCGATCAGCGCTTTTCCTTGATCTTGGCTGCCTTACCGCGCAGGTCGCGCAGGTAGTACAGCTTCGCCCGGCGGACGTCACCGCGGGTCACGACATCGATGTGGTCGATGTTGGGGCTGTGCACCGGGAAGGTGCGCTCCACGCCGACACCGAACGACACCTTGCGGACGGTGAAGGTCTCGCGGATGCCACCGCCCTGGCGACGGATCACGACGCCCTTGAAGACCTGGATGCGCTCCTTCGAGCCTTCGATGACCTTCACGTGCACGTTCAGGGTGTCGCCCGGGCGGAACGCGGGGACATCGCTGCGCAGCGACTTTTCGTCGACGAAGTCAAGGGTGTTCATTTCCATCCTTCTGGAGTTCGCGCGAACAGAGGACCCTGGTGGCACGGGGTGTGCTCGACCGGTTCATGCTCCGAATTAAGGGATGCTCCCGGGGTCGAAATGCACCCAGGGCAACCTGTGCATTGTGCCAGACCAGGGGGCTCCGCCGAAAATCGGCCCCGGGGGATCGCCGACCGGCCGCAGCCTGCGGATCAGTGGTCCTCGCCGTGATCGGCCGCCCAGGGCAGGTGGTGGTGGTGCCGGTGCGGCGCGGGCGGCGCGGGCACCACGGTCCTGGTCAGCTCCGCCTCCGCCGCCGTGCGGACGTGCTCGACGTCGGGTTTGCCCGCGACCAGGTCCTGCACGAAGATCTTGGCCCGGATGACCGGCCTGCGGTACCGGCGTTCCCGCACGATCGCCCGGTATCGCAGCCTGCGCCGGTCGGCATAGCGCCACCGCGCCCAGGGTGCACCCGGCCTGCTCAACCGCAGCGCGCCGACGACGAGCAGCGGCGGAAAGAACATGCCGAACAAGCCGGTCCAGATCTTGCCCTTGGCGATGACGATCGCGGCGAGCATCAGATTCACGAGGGCGAACGCGGTCACCAGGATCCGCGCGCCGGTGTCCACGGAATCGCGGAAGTCGTTGATCTCCAACAGCGACAGCGGATGAAATCCGAGCAGCAGCAGCCCGGTCACGGCCAGCGCGACGAACACCGCGTCCACCGAGGTGCGGCCCTGCTCCTCCCAGTACACGTCGCGCAGGTAGTAGATCAGCGCGAACTCGTCGAGCACCAGGGAGGCGCCGACGCCGAACGCCGCCGACAGCGCGGCCGCGGTGGCGGTGCTCCCGTTCTCGAAGACCGCAACCAGGCCGAGTCCGGAGCCGAGCACCAGGATCACGCCGAACACCATGTGGTGGATGTGCACGTCCCCGGCGCGCAGGTTGCCCGGCCACCAGCGCACCTCGGCCCTGATCATCCGGACGCTGAGCCGGATGAACAGGAATCCGACGATGAACCCGAAGAGGAAGCACAGCAGGGGCACGCGGCCCTGCGCGATCACGTCCTCTTCGAGCCACCGTCGCATGGCCGCCTACATCCCTCCGCCCCGCGCTGGCGCCTACTGCCCGAATCCGGCTCGGCGCAGCGCGTCGGCCATGGAACCACTCGGCGCGGGGGCGTTGCGCCGCTGATTGCCCTGACCGCGTCCTTGCTGCTGCCGTCCTTGACCATTCTGCCGTTGCTTGCCGTCTCCGCCGGGGCGTCCGCCGCCCTGGCCCCGGTTGCCGCCGCGCTCGTTCTTCGCGGGCGCGCCCGGCTCGTCGTCCAGGCGCAGCGAGAGTCCGATGCGCTGGCGGGCGACGTCGACCTCGAGCACCTTCACCTTCACCACGTCGCCGGACTTCACCACCTCGCGCGGATCCTTGACGAAGGTGTGCGACATGGCCGAGACGTGCACAAGACCGTCTTGGTGCACACCGACGTCGACGAACGCGCCGAACGCGGCGACATTGGTGACGACTCCTTCGAGCACCATGCCCGGCTTCAGGTCGGCGACCTTCTCGACACCCGCGGCGAATTCGGCGGTCTTGAACTCCGGGCGCGGGTCACGGCCCGGCTTCTCGAGTTCGCTGATGATGTCGGTGACCGTCGGCACACCGAACTTCTCGTCGGTGAACTCCGCGGCGCGCAGCGCACGCAACGCGGTGGTGTTGCCGATCAGCTCGGCCATCCCGCGCCCGGTGGATTCCAGGATGCGCCGGACCACCGGATAGGCCTCGGGGTGCACCGCGGAGGTGTCGAGCGGATCCTCGCCGCCGCGGATGCGCAGGAAGCCCGCGCACTGTTCGAACGCCTTCGGGCCGAGCCGGGGCACGTCGAGCAGCGCGCCGCGGCTGCGGAACGGGCCGTGCTGGTCCCGATGCGCCACAATGCTTTCCGCCACCGAGGACGCGATACCCGAGACCCGCGAGAGCAGCGGCACCGAGGCGGTGTTGACGTCGACGCCGACCGCGTTCACCGCGTCCTCGACCACCGCGCCCAGCGAGCGGGCCAGCAACGTCTCGGAGACGTCGTGCTGGTACTGGCCGACGCCGATCGACTTCGGGTCGATCTTCACCAGCTCCGCGAGCGGGTCCTGCAGGCGGCGCGCGATGGATACCGCGCCGCGCAGCGACACGTCCATATCGGGCAGTTCCTGGGAGGCGTAGGCCGAGGCGGAGTAGACCGACGCGCCGGCCTCCGAGACCACGATCTTGGTCGGCTTGTTCTCCGGTATGCGCGAGATCAGCTCGGCGGCAAGGGCGTCGGTCTCGCGCGAGGCGGTGCCGTTGCCGATCGCGATGAGCTCCACGCCGAACCGCGCGACCAGCGCGCCGAGCACCGCGAGCGACTTCTCCGTCTGCCCCTGCGGCTTGTGCGGGTAGATCACCTCGGTGGCCACCACCTTGCCGGTGGCGTCGACGACCGCGACCTTCACGCCGGTGCGGTAGCCCGGGTCCAAGCCCATCGTGGTGCGCGTGCCCGCGGGCGCGGCAAGCAGCAGATCGCGCAGGTTGGCGGCGAACACGTCGACCGCGTCCTTCTCCGCGGCCTGACGCAACCGCATCCGGGTGTCGATGCCCAGGCTGACCTGAAGCTTGGTGCGCCAAGCCCAGCGCACCGTGTCCAGCAACCAGGAGTCCGCGGGGCGGCCATTGGCGGCGATACCGAAACGCACCGCGATCCGGCCTTCGTAGACGCTGCGCTCCCCCGGCTCCAGCTCCTGGGTGTCCGGTTCCAGGTGCAGGGTGAGCACATCCTCCTTCTCACCGCGCAGCAGCGCGAGCACGCGATGCGAAGGAAGCTTGTGGAAAGGCTCGTCGAACTCGAAGTAGTCGGCGAACTTCGCGCCCGCCTCCTCCTTGCCGGGACGCACCGTCGAGGTGATCTGGCCGCGCTCCCACATCATCTCGCGCAGCTCGCCCACCAGATCCGCGTCCTCGGCGAACCGCTCGACCAGAATGGCGCGGGCGCCGTCGAGCTGCTCGGCGGTGTACTGGGCGGGATCGGTGGCCGGATCCCCGATCAGCGCGTCGGCCACCGGTTCGTGACCCGCCTCGCGCGCGATCTGCGCCTTGGTGCGCCGCTTCGGCTTGTACGGCAGGTAGATGTCTTCCAGGCGGGCCTTGGTCTCGGCCAGCATCAGCTGCTGGTGCAGCGCGTCGTCGAGTTTGCCCTGGCCGCGGATGGATTCGATGATCGCGCCCCGGCGCTCGTCGAGTTCGCGCAGATAGGACAGGCGCTCGTCGAGCTGGCGCAACTGGGCGTCGTCCAGCCCGCCGGTCACTTCCTTGCGGTAGCGCGCGATGAACGGCACGGTCGACCCTGCGTCGAGCAGCTCGACCGCGGCGCGGACCTGGCTTTCGCGCACCCCGAGTTCGTCGGCGATACGCCTGCCCACGCTGGCCAGGGCGGTGCCGGTCGGTGCGGCGGCGGTCGTGTCGGTGCTGTTCGGCTCTGAACTGGCGATCTCAGGCACTGTCGTCACGACCGGCAACACTAGCTGTTCCGCCTCTCCGCGTCTCTTGCCGGTCGTGAGTGCCCCGGAAGTTTCGTACCGGGCCGGAGGTCGGGGACGGGGTGAGTTTTGGGCGTACCCGGTGAGTTACCCGGCCCTTGCGAGATCAGTTGTCGCGTGGGTAGACCCCAAAGGGTGAGGCTCGCGCGGGTTCGGATGCCCGGCGTGTTCTTGTCCTTGCGAGATCAGTTGGCGTTCTGGTGGACCGCGAGGTCAGGGCTCGGGGCAAGCGTCGGCGTGCCCTGTGAGCCCTATCCTTGCGAATCAGTTGTCGCGTTGAGATGCCGTATTGGTCAGCCGAGGAGCTCCTTTGCTATTTCGCGCATTTCGGCCTTGCGGACCTTTCCGGTGACGGTCATCGGGAATTCGTCGACCACGTGGACGTAGCGGGGGATTTTGAAGTGGGCGAGTTTGCCGGTGCAGAAGGCGCGCAGGGCCGCGGCGTCGAGGGGAGTCGCGCCCTCGCGCATGCGGATCCACGCCATCAGTTCCTCGCCGTACTTCTCGTCGGGGACGCCGATCACCTGGGCGTCCAGGATGTCGGGGTGGGTGTAGAGGAACTCCTCGATCTCGCGGGGGTAGATGTTCTCGCCGCCGCGGATGACCATGTCCTTGATTCGTCCGGTGACGGCGAGGTAGCCGTCGGCGTCCATGACGCCGATGTCGCCGGTGTGCATCCAGCGCGCCGCGTCGATGGCTTCGGCGGTCTTCTCGGGCTGGTCCCAATAGCCGAGCATGACGGAGTAGCCGCGGGTGCACAGTTCACCGGGCTCGCCGCGCGGGACGGTCAGACCCGTTGCCGGATCGACGATCTTGACCTCGAGGTGCGGGCCGACGCGGCCGACGGTTGCGGTGCGGCGTTCCAGGTCGTCGTCGCGGCGGGTCTGGGTGGAGACCGGAGACGTCTCCGTCATGCCGTAACAGATGCATACCTCGTGCATGCCCAGCCGATCGATGACCCGTTTCATCACCTCGACCGGGCACGGTGAACCCGCCATGATGCCGGTGCGCAGGGTGGACAGATCCGGTGTCGCTCCGGTCTTTTCGAGCAGGGCGTCGAGCTCGGCCAGCACCGCGATGAACATCGTCGGCACGCCGTAGAGCGAGGTGCACCGCTCCTGCGCGACCGCGGCGAGGGTGGCGGCCGGTTCGAAGGAGGGCGCCGGGATCACCACTGCCGCACCGTGACTGGTGGCGGCCAGATTGCCCATCACCATGCCGAAGCAGTGGTAGAAGGGCACCGGCACGCAGATCCGGTCCTGCTCGGTGTACCCGCACAGCTCACCGACGAAAAAGCCGTTGTTCAGGATGTTGTGGTGACTGAGGGTGGCACCCTTCGGGAAACCCGTTGTGCCCGAGGTGTATTGGATGTTGATCGGATCGTCGGCCGAGAGCGTCGGCGCGATCGCGGCCAGCCGCTCTGCGTCGATCGGCGCCTCCGCGACCGCGGCCCACTCCGGGGAGCCGAGAATCACCACCTGTTCGAGGCCGGGGCATTCGGGCCGCACCTCCTCGATCATCGCGACATAGTTCGAGGTCTTGAACTCCGGCGCCGCGATCAGCATCCGAATCCCCGCCTGGCGCAGCACATAGCCGAGTTCGCTGGTCCGGTAGGCCGGATTGATGTTGACCAGGATCGCGCCCAGCTTGGCGGTGGCATATTGCACGAGGAACCACTCCGCGCAGTTCGGCGCCCAGATGCCGACGCGATCGCCCTTGCTCAGGCCCGCGGCGGAGAGACCGGACGCGACCGCGTCGACGGCCGCGACGAGTGCGCGATAGGTCCAGCGACGTCCCGTCGGCACGTCGACCAGCGCTTCCCTGTCCGGGTGCGCCGCCGCCGTGCGATCCAGGTCGGCGCCGATGGTGTCGCCGAGCAGCGGGGTGTCCGAGGTGCCCGAGGCGTAGCTCGGCAGCGCGAGGGTCATCGTGCACCGCCCTGCTGCCGCAGCACGAAACGCTGCACCTTGCCGCTGGGCGTCTTGGGCAGGCTCGTCACGAAATGCACCCGTCGCGGGTAGGCGTGCGCGGCGAACTTCTCCTTGACCAGTTGCTGCAACTCGGCGGCCAGCTCTTCGCTGCCCGCGGATCCGGTGCGCAACACCACGAATGCTTCGAGCACCTCGCCGCGTAATTCGTCCGGCAGGCCGACCACCGCGGCCTCCGCCACCTGCTCGTGCAGGACGAGCACGCTCTCCACCTCGAAGGGGCCGATGCGGTAGCCCGCCATGATGATCACGTCGTCGTCGCGGGCGGAGAAGTGGAAGAAGCCGTCGGCGTCGCGGGATCCGGCGTCGCCGGTGAGATACCAGCGACCGTCGGCGGTGAAGCGCTGCGCGGTGCGCTCCGGGGCGTCGAGATAGCCGAGGAACCACAGCAGCGGGCTGCGCTCGGTGTCGATCGCGACGCGGCCCAGTTCGCCCGGCGCGGCCTCGCGGTCGGTGTCCTCGGCGAGCACGGCGCACGTCCACCCGGGCAGCTGCCTGCCCATCGACCCGAGCGGGACGGTGGCGCTGAGTTCGTCGTGCCACGCGTTGCAGATGACCATGCCGTGCTCGGTCTGCCCGTAGTGGTCGCGGACGGTGACCCCGAGGTTCGTGGCCGACCAGGCGACGACCTCGGGAGTGAGCGGTTCACCCGCGGACGAGGCGCGGCGCAGCGCGAAATCCGGTGGCGGCGAGGTGCCGTCGGCGCGCAAGGCGCGGTAGACGGTGGGCGCCGCGGCGAAATTGGTGACACCGAACCGCTCCAGGACCTGCCAGGTGAGCGACGCCGAGAAGCCCGCGTGCAGCAGCAGGCTGCGGGTTCCCGAGGCGAGCGGGCTCAGGATCGCGTAGTACAGCCCGTAGGCCCAGCCGGGATCGGCGGCGTTCCAGTAGACGTCGTCGGGTCGGACGTCCAGCGCGAACTCCTGATACGCGTGGAACGACGCGAGCGCGCGCACCGGGATCGGCACGCCCTTCGGGGTGCCGGTGGTGCCGCTGGTGAACAGCTGGACCAGCAGTCCGTCGCCGCCGACCGAGACGGCGGCGGCGCGCGGGTCGTCGGCGGCGTACGCGTCGAGCAGGTCGGCGAAGCGCAACGTGTCCGGACGCACCTCCGCGGGCGAGCCCGCGACGATCAGCCGCCACGGCGCGTCGGCCGGAATGTCCTCGCCGGGCGCGAGCTTCGCCGCCTGATCGGCGTCCGCGACGACGAGCGCGGCCCGGCTGGCTTCCAGCCGGAAGGCGATGGCGGGCGGCGCGAACGCGGTGAACAGGGGGACGTGCACCGCGCCGCGGCGCCAGATACCGAGCAGCGCCACGATCAGATCCGCGGACTTGCCCATCAGCGTCGCGACGCGATCGCCGCGCCCGACGCCGAGACCCGCCAGCGCCGCCGCGAATCGCGCCGAACGCTCCCGCAGTTCGCCATAGGTGAGGTCGGTGGCGCTCAGATCCGCGTCGACCACCGTGAACGCGACCCGGTCCGCCGGATGCCTGTCGCACAGCAGGTGCGCCGCGCACGCCTCCGATCCGTCGTAACACTCCAGTAGTTCGCGTACCCGCGCATCCAGGTCCGTGCTCATCTCGTCTCTCCTCGTCGGTGATCCACGCCACCCTCGTGTCCCATAGGATGTGGGTCGCATCACGTTCGTCACTACCCCCGAAAAGGGGTGAGTCGTTTGACCACCACTTCCCTGCTGCGTCCCCGCGATGCGGACGCGCTACGCGCCGAGATTCGCTGGGTGGCGCACCGGGCGGGCGTCCCTGTCGTATTCGGTGGCGAGGTGCACGAGGATGCGTTGCTGCTCACCGAGTTCGTCGGGACGACGACCAACGGGCTGCGCGGGCTCACCGTGCTCCGCAAGTCCGGCCTCGGCGGCCGGGTCATGGAGATGCGCAGGCCCGCCTCGGTAGCGGACTACCGCAACGCAGCCTCCATCACCCACCACTACGACGGTCCGGTGTCGGGCGAGGGCATCCGCTCGGTGCTGGCGGTGCCGGTGGTCGTGGCCGACCGCTCGCGCGCGGTGCTCTACGCCGCGACCCGCGGCGCCTCCCCGCTCGGCGACCGCGCCGCCGACCTGATGGTGCAGGCGGGCAAACGACTGGCCACCGAGATCGCGATCCGCGACGAGGTGGATCGGCGGCTGCGCCTGCTGGAGATGTCGGTTCCCGCACCGGACACCGCGCCCGCCGTCACCGAGGAACTGCGCGACATCGGCGCCGAACTGCGCGGCCTGGCGCGCGCGGCCGGCGACGAGCGGCTGCGGACTCGGCTGGACGGCATCTGTGACCGCCTCGGCCGGGTCCTCACCGGTGAACCCGCCGCGGACGCGCCGCGCCTGTCCCGCCGGGAACTGGACGTGCTCGCCGAGATCGCGCTCGGCTGCACCAATCAGGAAGCCGCCCAGCGTCTCTCGCTCGGCGCGGAAACGGTGAAGAGCTACCTGCGCAACGTCATGACCAAACTGGACGCGCGTACCCGGCACGAGGCCGTGGTCACCGCGCGCAGGCTCGGCCTGCTCCCCTGATCACCGCACATTTCGGGTGGTCCGTCGAATTCGCCCGGCCGCCAACGGAATGCGGCGGGCTTCGACTACCTCCCGCGTCGGGGCGGCAATGCGGTCGGCCCTACACTCCCTTGCGTGACAGAGCCTTTCCGTATCGCGGGATTGTCCCTGGACTGCGCCGACCCCGATGCGCTCGCGCGGTTCTACCTCGATCTGCTCGGCGGGCACACGCTGTGGAACAAGGAGCGCAGCGTGGCGATCCGCATTCCGTCGGGCCTAGCGGTCATCGCCCAACGGATCCCCGACTACCAGCCGCCCGTGTGGCCGGGCAGCGCGATCGTGCACCTGGATCTGGCGGCCGACGACGACCTCGATGCGTGCGAGCAGCGCGCCCTCGCTCTCGGTGCCGTGCCCGCACCGACCCAGCCCGGCGACCGGTGGCGAGTGTTGCTCGACCCGGCGGGACATCCGTTCTGCATCACGACGGCGCAGTTGCCCGACTGATCCCCTGAATCCTTCTGCCGGAAGACATTCGGCGCCGGCTCCGGCATGCCTGCACAAGGTTCGCGGGTGGGCCGCTCTGCCGCTCCCGACGTAGTGCGGCAACCTCCGATAGGTCACCGCACTACGTCGTTCACGCCGGGTCGACTTGCGCGGCTACGAATCAGCGATTACCCGTGGGTCTCACGGGTGAGTTCGAGCGGTCGCCGCATGGGCTCCTCCCGCGGTCGCGGATCTCGAAGGTGTTCGGAGACACTGACCGTACGATCACGGCGCGACGTGTGCGGTCACACGCGCAACCACCAGGCGCCGTCCTCAGTCCGGTGGTAGCAGGTCCGGGCGGCGTTCGCGGGTGCGGGCGAGGGACTGTTCGCGGCGCCAGGCGGCGACCTTCGCGTGGTCGCCGGAGAGCAGGATCGGTGGCACATCCAGGCCGCGCCAGTTGACCGGCCGGGTGTAGCTGGGGCCTTCGAGCAGGCCGTCGGAGAACGAATCCTCTTGGTGGGATTGCTGATTGCCGAGCACGCCGGGCAGCAGCCGCACGACCGCCTCGGTCATCACCAGCACCGCGGCCTCGCCGCCGATGAGGACGTAGTCGCCGATGCTCACCTCTTCGACACGCACCCGGCGCGCGGCGTCGTCGAACACGCGCTGATCGATGCCCTCGTAGCGGCCGCAGGCGAACACCAGATGTCGCTCGGCAGCCCAGCGGTGGGCGGTGTCCTGGGTGAACGGCACGCCCGCGGGAGTCGGCACCACGAGCAGCGCGTCGTCGGGGCACACCTCGTCCAGCGCGTCGCCCCACACGGTCGGCTTCATGACCATGCCGGGGCCGCCGCCGTACGGTGCATCGTCGACCGACTTGTGCACGTCGTGCGTCCAGCGCCGCAGGTCGTGCACGTCGACGGAGATCAATCCCTTGTCGATGGCCTTGCCGAGCAGCGCCGTCCGCAGCGGCTCCAGGTACTCCGGAAAGATCGTGATGACGTCGAGCCTCATCCCAGCCCCTTCGTTCCACCGAGTTCGCCGCGCCCGGCCGCGACAGCGCGTGTCGTGCCCATCACTCGGGATCGAGCAGGCCCTCGGGCGGATCGATGACCACCAGCCGGTCGGCGAGCGACACCGTGGGCACGATCGCGGTGACGAACGGGATCAGGATCTCCCGGCCGTCGTCGGCGGCACGCACCGAAAGCAGTTCTCCCGCAGCCGAATGCAGCACCTCGGTGACCGTCCCGACGACGGCGCCGTCGGTGAGCTGAACGGTGAGACCCTCCAGCTCATGGTCGTAGTACTCGTCCGGATCGTCCGAGGGTGGCAGGTCGTCGCTGTCCACCAGGAACAGCGTGCCGCGCAGCGCGTCGGCGGCGGTGCGGTCGGCGATTCCGGCGAGAAACACGAGGAGCCGGCCCGAGTGCTCGCGGGCCGACTCCACGGTGAAGTCGCGAACCTCCGACGAGCGCGGCAGGCGACCACGCAGAGTGGTGCCCACCGCGAAACGCTCATCGGGTTCGTCGGTGCGGACCTCGACGACGAGTTCGCCGCGCACGCCGTGCGACTTGGCGACCCGCCCTACGACGAGTTCCATCTACTGATCGGTGTCGACCACGTCGACCCGGATGCCCCGGCCGCCGATGCCTGCGACGAGGGTGCGCAGCGCGGTCGCGGTGCGTCCGCCACGGCCGATCACCTTGCCCAGGTCCTCGGGGTGGACGTGCACCTCGACGGTGCGCCCGCGACGGCCGGTGATCAGCTCGACGCGGACGTCATCCGGATTGGCGACGATGCCGCGCACCAGGTGCTCGACGGCATCGGCCACTACCGCGCTCATTACTCGGCAGCCTCGGTGGCGGCCTCAGCGGCCTCGTCCTTCTTGGCCTTCTTCTTCGGGGTGACGGCCTCGGCGACCGGCTCGTTCTCGGCGGCGGCCAGCGCGGCGTTGAACAGGTCCAGCTTGGACGGCTTGGCCGCCTTCACCTTCAGCGTGCCCTCGGTACCCGGGAGGCCCTTGAACTTCTGCCAGTCACCGGTGATCTCCAGGAGGCGCTGGACCGGCTCGGTCGGCTGCGCGCCGACACCCAGCCAGTACTGCGCACGCTCCGAGTCGATCTCGATCAGCGACGGCTCTTCCTTCGGGTGGTACTTGCCGATGGACTCGATGGCCCGGCCGTCACGACGGGTGCGGGCGTCCGCGACGACGACGCGGTACTGCGGGTTGCGGATCTTGCCCATGCGGGTGAGCTTGATGCGAACAGCCATGCTGATCTGCCTCTTTCAGGTAGTTGGTCACGGCGCAATTCAGCGACCCGCACGGTCTGCGAGCCCGGTTTCGCGCTTGAAGTGTGTGACCGCCGCGCGGTACGTAACCGGAGACGGGCTGACACTGTCCGGAAGGACGGTGGTCCATTCTGCCAGACCGGGCCTCGCCACCCGAAATCGCCTCTCGACCTCGGTGAGGAGGGCTTCCGTGGCGCGGTCGACGATACCGGCGGGTGCCGGCCCGAATGCAACGTTTCGAGGCCGGGCCGCAATAACCGGTCATGGGGATCTTCCGGCGACGCAACGCCAGGCGCACCAGTTTCAAGCGCGAGGCCGCGCGCGAGGTCAGCGGCGAGGTCGCGGCGGAAGCGGCGATCCATGCCGCGCCGCTGCTGTTCCGTATGGTCGGCGCGGGGTTGCGCGGCATCGGATCGGCCGTCAACGCGATCCTGAACTGATTGTTCAGGCGGTGCGCGACCGGACCCGGCCCCGACCGGCGGACCGATGTGCCCCCGCGCAAACACCTCGGATCGTGTCGGCAACGACGCCGCTCGCACGGGCCGACGGACAACCTGCGTCCAGCAGAATTCGCGGCAAATCAGGCGGGGCGGTAGCGCAGCAGCACCACTCCGGAACGGAACGGCTTGCTCTCGACGAGCCGCAGCGCTGGAATCCGCGCGCCCTCGGCGAACAGCCGCGCGCCGCGCCCGAGCACGACCGGGTAGACGAACAACCGGTACTCGTCCACCAGCCCGGCCTCGACCAGCTGGTGCACCAGCCCGATGCTTCCGGTGCAGACGATGTCCTTCCCCGGCTGGTCCTTCAGCGCGCGCACCTCGTCGAGGCCGCGCAACACCGTCGAGTTCCGCCATCCCGGTTCGTCCATCGAGCGCGACACCACGTACTTCGCCATCTGGTCGAGATCGTCGGTGATACCGGTCTGATCATCGGTCTGCTGCGGCCAGTAGCCACGCATGTCCTCGAAGGTGACGCGCCCGAACAGCACCGCGTCGCAGGCGGCGGTGTGGTCCATCAGCTCGGCGAGGATGTCGGCTTCGTCGTCCACCGCGTCGTTACCCACGGTGAACCAGCCCTCCGTCGCATCGATCACCCCATCGAGCGTGACGTTCTCCGTCACCACCAGATCCCGCATCCGCCGACCTCCCGTTCGTAGCATCCGTCCGTTACTTCAGACGGCGCGAGGGACCCGGATTCATCGCGTGGACTACACGAGTGCGTCGAGATCGATCCGCAACGGAAACGGCACGGTGGTCACGAATTCGCCGGTCACCGCCGGAGATTCCAAGTAACCGAATTCGCCCGCGAGGCGGTAAGCGGTGAGACTGATCGGTGCGACCGGGTCGATGACCCAGTAGTGCGGAATGCCGGCGGCGGCGTACTCGAAGGGCTTGGTGACCGTGTCGGTCCGGCGCGAACCGGGCGAGATGATCTCGACGACGAGAAGAGCGTCGGAGGCTGCCAGACGATCCTCCGGCCCGTCCGTTTGCGTGAGGACCAGATCCGGCCCGCGCACGGTCGGCTCGGCGCCTGCGTCGACGCATACCTCGAATTCGATCAATGATTCCAGCCCTGCGGGAAGCTGGGGCTCGAGCTGCCGGGCCAGGCGATACCCGGCACGGACGTGCTGGCGCTTGGGCCGCGGCGACACGATGAGCACGCCCTCCTGAAGTTCGATATGGCTGCTCGTGTCTTCCGGCAGCTCGGCCCAATCGGCCATCGTCAGCAGCCTGGGCAACGGCGAAATCGTCATGCGAAGTCTTCCACAGGGTTTCGCACTTCGGGCTCGATCGCCTCGCTGGTCATCATGTCCGTCGAGCTCCCGTCGTATCCGACCGTTCGGCGCCCGCCGATCCGTGCTCCGCGGAAACGGTATCGGTAGAACACTATGGACTCTAGTACTCCATTTGGGGTATCGGGCGCGCCGACGACCTGCGTATCGCGGTCAGCGGTGGCCGGTGACCGGGTCGGCGGAGCGGTGGAGGCGGCCGCGTAGGACGACGTATTCGGGCGTGGTGAGGGTTGCCGGTGCGACGCGGGGGTCTTCCCGGTAGACGACGAAATCGGCGGGGGCGCCGTGCTCGATGCCGGGGCGGCCGAGCCAGGTGCGCGCGTTCCAGGAGGCGGCGCCGAGTGCGTCGTGCCCGGACAAGCCCGCGCCGGTGAGGGCGATGATCTCGTCGGCGATGCGGCCGTGCCGGATGGAGCCGCCCGCGTCGGTGCCGGTGTAGATGGGCACGCCCGCCTCGTGCGCGGCGGCGACCGTGCGGCGGACGCGCCGGTGCAGGTCGCGCATGTGGGCGGCGTAGACGGGGAACTTGCCTGCGCCGTCGGCGATGGACGGGAAGGTGTCGATATTGATCAGGGTCGGGACCAGCGCGGTGCCGCGTTCGACCATCATCTCGATGGTTTCGGCGGTGAGGCCGGTGCCGTGCTCGAGGCAGTCGATGCCCGCGTTGATCAGTCCGGGCAGGGCGTCCTCGCCGAACACGTGCGCGGTGACCCTCGCGCCGTTGGCGTGCGCGGCGTCGATGGCCTCTTTCAGGACGGCGTCGCTCCACAGCGGGCGCAGGTCGCCGACGGAGCGGTCGATCCAGTCGCCGACGATCTTCACCCAGCCGTCCCCGAACCGCGCCTGTTCGGCCACGATCTCCGGCAGATCGCGTTCGTCGTCGAGTTCGATGCCGAGTTCGCGGATGTAGCGCTTGGGCCGGGCGATGTGCCTGCCCGCCCGGATGATCTCGGGCAGCTCGTCGTGCTCATCGATGAAGCGTGTGTCGATCGGCGACCCGGCGTCGCGCAGCAGCAACACGCCCGCCTCGCGATCGGTCACCGCCTGGGCGATCGCGCCCTCGCGATCCTCGTGGCCGCCGCCGTACCGGATGCCGACGTGACAGTGCGCGTCCACCAGGCCGGGCACGATCCACCCTGTGGCGCACAGGGTTTCGGCGCCCGGCACCGGCTCGAAGGAGACCAGCCCGTCGCGCACCCAGAGATCGCGCACCTCGTCGTCCGGCAGAACCACCCCGCGTAGATGCACAGCAACCTCCTCCGGCGATTTCGGCTGTCCCAAACCTACTTCCGGGCCGCCCGCGTCGGTCGGCCCTGAAAGGTCGCAACCGACGGCTCAGGCGACCGTCGTGACGGCGCGCTCCCAACAACACAGCTCGGTGTCATGCCAGACCGCGGACCGAGCGTGCGCGGCTCCCCGAGCGCGCAGAAGACGTCGCGGTGCACGCAGGCAAACCGCCGAACCGTTGCGCTCACGGCACAACGGGCGACGCGTCTCGGGCGCTCCTACTTCTTCGGGAACTTGAGCTTCGACAAATCGAAACCGTCGAGGCCCGGCGGCAATTCGTTGAGCCCCGCGGGCATGTTCGACAGGTCGGGCATGCCCGCGGGCATCCCCGGCATCCCCGGCATGCCACCCATGCCGGGCAGGCCGCCGCGCACCTTCGGCGGGGTCGGGCCGCGTCCGCCCTTCTTGCCCTTCTTGCCCTTCTTGCTGCCGCCGCGGCGCGCGCCGGGCAGGCCCATCTGGCGGCCCATCATGGCCATCATCTTCTTGGCCTCGAAGAAGCGGTCCACGAGCTGGTTGACCTCGGAGACCTGGACGCCGGAGCCGTTGGCGATGCGCAGGCGGCGGGAGGCGTTGATGATCTTCGGATTGTCCCGCTCGGCCGGGGTCATGCCGCGGATGATGGCTTGCACCCGGTCCAGCTGCTTGTCGTCGACCTGGGCGAGCACGTCCTTCATCTGGCCCGCGCCGGGCAGCATGCCGAGCAGGTTGCCGATCGGGCCCATCTTGCGGATCGCCAGCATCTGCTCGAGGAAGTCCTCGAGGGTGAGCTCGCCGCTGCCGATCTTGCGCGCGGCCTCCTCGGCCTGCTGCGCGTCGTAGACCTGCTCGGCCTGCTCGATGAGGGTGAGCACATCGCCCATGCCGAGGATGCGGCTGGCCATGCGGTCCGGGTGGAAGACGTCGAAGTCCTCCAGCTTCTCACCACTGGAGGCGAACATGATCGGTTGGCCCGTGACGTTGCGGACCGACAGGGCCGCGCCACCGCGCGCGTCGCCGTCGAGCTTGGTGAGCACCACGCCGCTGAAGCCGACGCCGTCGCGGAACGCCTCGGCCGTGTTGACGGCGTCCTGGCCGATCATGGCGTCGAGCACGAACAGCGTCTCGTCCGGCTGCACCGCGTCGCGGATGCCCGCGGCCTGGCGCATCAGCTCCTGATCGATGCCGAGGCGACCGGCGGTGTCGACGATGACCACGTCGTACTGCTTGGTGCGCGCCTCCTCGACACCGGCGCGCGCGACCTCGATCGGGTCGGCGGCGGAGATGCCGAGCGGGTTGGCGCCACCACCGACCGACGTGCCCGGGTGCGGCGCGAACACGGGAGTGCCCGCGCGCTCACCGACCACTTGCAGCTGGGTGACGGCGCCGGGACGCTGCAGATCGCAGGCCACGAGCAGCGGCTGATGCCCTTGGCCCTTCAGCCATTTGGCGAGCTTGCCCGCCAGCGTGGTCTTACCGGAACCCTGCAGACCGGCGAGCATGATCACCGTCGGCGGGTTCTTGGCCAGGTTCAGCCGCCTGGTCTCGCCACCGAGGATGTTGATCAGTTCCTCGTTGACGATCTTGACGACCTGCTGGGCCGGGTTCAGCGCCGCGGAGACCTCGGCGCCCTTGGCGCGCTCCTTGATCTTCGCGATGAAACCGCGCACCACGGGCAGCGCGACGTCGGCTTCGAGCAGTGCGAGGCGGATCTCGCGGCACGTGGCGTCGATGTCGGCCGGTGACAGACGCCCCTTACCACGCAGATCCTTGAGGGCACCGGTAAGCCGGTCGGACAGGGATTCGAACACCGATCGCGCTCCTGATCTCGAGTGACGTCAACTTCCTCCCAGCGTAATGGGATCGCCCGCGTGTTCGTGCAGGCGGTGCGTCCTGAGAGCGGAGCGCGGTATTTATTCGAGCGCGCGACGGCGTGGTTTGGAAGTCTTGCGGTAGTCGTGGTTCTCCAGCCGGACCATGTACGCGGCCTCCCGGCCGGTCAGCCCGAGCACGAGCGCCAGATCGTCGAGAATCGTCCAGTCCGCACCCTCCGGCGCGTCCGGCGTGGTGGAAACCGTGGAGGCGATGGTCATCGCGGTCACGGCCTGCCGTCCGGTCAAGGTCCGGCCGGGCAACCAGGAAACGACCCATCGATCTCCGCCGACACACCGCGCCATGTGCGTGGTCTCGTCGCTCGTCATCATCGAAGCCGAAACAACCTCAATTGCCACCGACCTGCTCCCCTCGCTCGCGATAGCCAGACGCTCTGATAGTAGGGTGCGTCACGCCACACGGAGAGAAGATCCAGCAAATCGCCTGCAACGCGGCCGTCGGGCGCCGTCGCCGCTCAGGAAACAGTGTCGGAAACCGCGGTGTCGGTCTTCGGCGCGGGCCGCGGCACCACGTCCAGGACGGCCTTCTCGATGGCGGCGCGGCGCTGCACCCCGTCGTCGGCGCCCAGCTCCAGGCAGAACGCGTCGACCACGGCCGACCCCATGGTGACCACCTTCGCCCAGCGCACATTGGCGCCGCAGCTCGCGAACGCGGCGGCCAACCGGCTCAGCAGCCCGACCCGGTCCTCGGCGCGCAGCTCCAGGATCACCTGGCCGGGCATCGAGGCGGGCGACCAGATCATTCGCGGCTGGGCCTGGGCGTACCTGCTCGGCCCCACCCCGGTCGCCTCGCGTTCGCGCTTGGCGAGCAACGCGGGCAGGTCCAGATCTCCGGCGATGGCCCTGATCAGTTCCTGGCGCAGCAGACCCGCGTCCGGCGGGTCGCCGAACTTGGGCGAGACGACGAAGGTATTGACGGCCGACTCGCCCTCGCCGCCGAGCGCGGCGGAGAGCACCCGCAACGAATGCAGCGCGAGCACGCCCGCCGCGTCCGAGAGCAGACCCGGCGCGTCCGGCGCGATCACCGTGACCACATAGGTGTACTTGCCATCGCCCGGCTTCAGGTCGACGTGAACGCCGCCCGCCGCTGCCTTGGCCAGCAAATCCGGAGCGATCGGTTCGGGCGTCGGCAGTTCCAAGCCCGCCATCACCGTGCGGCAGCGCCGCACCAGATCGCCGATGAGCGAGGCCTTCCAGTCACCCCAGACGCCGGGGCCGGTGGCCAGCGAATCGGCCTCGGCCAGCGTGTGCAGCAGCTCCAGCAGCTGCCCGTCGCCGTCGAGCGCGTCGACGACGAACTGCACCGTCTCCGGGTCCGCGAGGTCGCGACGGGTCGCGGTCTCCGGGAGCAGCAGGTGGTGGCGCACCACGGCGCTGAGCGTGCGCACGTCGGAGGGCCACAGCCCGAGCCTGCGGCCGATGTGGGTGGCCAGTTCGGCGCCGACCACGCTGTGATCTCCCGCGCGGCCCTTGCCGATGTCGTGCAGCAGCGCGCCGAGCGCGAGCAGGTCGGGGCGGGCCACGCGCGTGCTCAACGCGCTCGCGTAGGCCACGGTCTCCATCAGGTGACGGTCGACGGTCCAGGTGTGCAGGGCGTCGCGCGGCGGCAGATCCCGCACCGCGCCCCATTCCGGCAGCAGCCTGCCCCACAGCCCGGTGCGATCGAGCGCCTCGATCGCGTCGATGGTGCCGCGCCCGGCGCCGAGCAGGACGAGCAGATCGTTGAGCGCGTCCTTCGGCCACGGCTCGCGCAGCTCGGGCGCGTCCTCGGACAGGCGGTTCAGCGTGGTGGCCGACATCGGCAACCCGGTCTGCGCCGATGCGGCCGCGACCCGCAGGATGAGCCCGGGATCGCGCTGCGGCCGCGCGTCTCTGGCCAGCACCACCTCGCCGGCGTGTTCGACCACCCCCTCATCGAGTGGTCGCCGCACCGGCATGCGGCGCAAGCGGGCGAGACCGCGGCGCGGCAGCGCGTTGGCGGCGGTGCGCAGCCCGACGTCGACGGAGTAGCTCACCGTCCGCGCCGAATCGCTCAGGGTGCGAGCAAGATCGAACCGATCGCCGATGCGCAGGGCGGCGCCGATCTCGTCGGCGTCCTGTGCGCGCAGCTGATCGCGGGACCGTCCCGCGACACGGTGCAGTTCGGTGCGAACATCGAGCAAACGTCGCTGCGCCTGTTTCACGCCGCCGCCGGGCACATCCGGACCGAGCCCCGGCATGGCGTCGGTCAGCTGGGCGACGGCCAGCGCGTCCAGCAGCTGGATGTCGCGCAGTCCGCCGCGGCCGTTCTTCAGATCGGGCTCGGCGCGGTGCGCGATCTCGCCGCTGCGCTGCCACCGGGCCTGGGCTTGAGCGATGAGCTCGTCGAACCGGTTGCGGATCCCGGTGCGCCACTCGCGGCGCACCCCGCCGATCAGCAGGTTGCTCAACTCCACGTCGCCGACGATGTGCCGCGCCTCGAGCATGCCGAGGGCCGCGATCAGATCGTCGTTGGCGACCCGCAGCGCTTGGGGGACGGTCCGCACGCTGTGGTCGAGTTTGATGTGGGCGTCCCAGAGCGGGTACCAGAGCTGGTCGGCGACCTCGGCCACCCTGGCCGGATCCACGTCGTCGTGCAACAGCACCAGATCCAGATCCGAGTAGGGCAGCATCTCCCGGCGCCCGAGCCCGCCGACCGCCACCACGGCGAGGCCGCTGTCGGCGGTGATGCCCAGTTCGGCGCCCTTGCTGGTGAGCCACAGTTCGAAGAGATCGACCAGCGCCGACCGGAGCGACTCGGCATCCAGCCGCGGATTGCGCGGCACGCCGCCGTCGAGCAGTTGATTGCGCGCCGCGACCAGATCGGCCGCCGCGTTCGAGACCCGCTCGCCGTTGTCCTGCTTGCCGTTTCCGCTACTGCTACCCACAACCCACCGCCCATTCAATGCGTGCGGCCCCGCCCCTACCGGGCTGTCCGGTGGGAGCGGGGCCGCCGCTCGTTTCTCCCGTATCGCATGTGCGTCGCTCACGGGCCCTTCGTGGTCACGCTGTGTGTCCGCCTCCGAGCCCGAGGCATCGCCCCGCGGTTACAGAGCGTCGGTACCGCGTTCGCCGGTCCGCACACGGATGATCGACTCCACCGGGGTCACCCAGACCTTGCCGTCACCGATCTTGCCGGTGCGCGAGGCCTCGACGATCACCTCGACGACCTTGTCGACCGACGCGTCGTCCACGACAACCTCGACCCGCACCTTCGGCACGAAGTCCACCGAGTACTCGGCGCCGCGGTAGACCTCGGTGTGCCCCTTCTGCCGCCCGTAGCCCTGCACCTCGCTGACGGTCATGCCGAGCACACCCGCCTGCTCCAGTCCGGACTTGACGTCCTCGAGCGTGAACGGTTTGACGATTGCGGTGATCAGTTTCATGTCGTCATGCCTCCTTGACGAGCGAGCGTGCCGTGCCACCCACAGCAGCGAAATCGTATGCGGTTTCCGCGTGCTCGGACTCGTCCAGGCCCACCGACTCGCCCTCGTCCGTAGCGCGCAGTCCGATCGTGAACTTCACGATGTAAGCGATCACGGCCGTAGCGACCAGGGAGAACGCAAGCACGGTGAACGCACCGACAGCCTGCAGCTTCAACTGCTCGATCCCACCACCGTAGAACAAGCCTTCGACCGCCGCGGGAGCTTCGGGCGCGGCGACCAGACCGACCATCAGGGTGCCGACCAGACCGCCGACCAGGTGCACGCCGACCACGTCGAGCGAGTCGTCGAAGCCGAACTTGAACTTCAGGCCGACCGCCAGGGCGCACAGCGCGCCCGCGACCACACCGATGGCCAGCGCGCCGACCACGTTCACCGAGGAACAAGCCGGGGTGATGGCGACAAGACCGGCGACGATGCCCGAGGCCGCACCCAGCGAGGTGGGGTGGCCGTCGCGGATCTTCTCCACAACAAGCCAGGCCAGCATGGCGGCGGCGGTGGCGATGGTGGTGGTCAGGAAGGTGGCGCCCGCGATGCCGTTGGAGCCGACGGCCGAACCGGCGTTGAAGCCGTACCAGCCGAACCACAGCAGACCGGCGCCGAGCATCACGAACGGCAGGTTGTGCGGACGGAACGGGGTCTGCGGCCAGCCCTTGCGCTTGCCGAGGATCAGGGCGAGCACGAGACCGGCGGCACCGGCGTTGATGTGGACCGCAGTGCCACCGGCGAAGTCGATGGCCTTGAGGTTGTTGGCGATCCAGCCGCCCTGTTCACCGGTGTAGCCGTCGAAGGCGAAGACCCAGTGCGCGACCGGGAAGTACACGACGGTGACCCAGATGCCTGCGAACAGCAGCCAGGAGCCGAACTTCAGGCGATCGGCAACTGCGCCCGAGATGAGTGCGACGGTGATGATCGCGAACATCAACTGGAACGCGACGAACACCGATAGCGGAATGGTTCCGTTCAACGGAATCGCGGCCGGGGCCTCTGGATCGGTGGAGGCAAGGTAGCTACCGCCGAAAACGCTCTTCAGGCCGAAATACTGCCCCGGGTCACCGATGAGGTTCGCTTTGTCCTCACCGAAGGTCATGGAGAAGCCGTACAACGCCCACAGGATCGTTACCAATCCCATGGCGCTGATGCTCATCATGATCATGTTCAGCACGTTCTTGCTGCGGACCATGCCGCCGTAGAAAAACGCGAGTCCGGGTGTCATCAGAAGCACGAGTGCTGAACTGGCCAGCATCCATGCGGTGTCACCGGCGTCTGGCGCGCCGATTACGGGAAATGCCACCTTACTGTCCTCCTCATCTCAAGCCCAGCCGCCTTCGGCAAATGGACCTGCACAGAAGGGTCGCCATTCGGTGTTTCATCCGTTGAGCTGTCGTGTTGCGCCTGCGTGAACGGATGGCGCGGTTGTGTTGCTTCCACGTTTCGTGGTGTACACCACAGGTTTCCACCCAGCTGTGAGGTTAGCGTTCACGCACCGCGACGACCGGTTACCTGTGAGTAGGACACCGCAAACTTTCCGTTCACCGAGCGGCGCGGCGGAACTCTCGAGGACGGCGGCGAAAGTCTCGAGAGAAAGACCATCGAGGCAGCCCGGAGACGGCATCGGGCCGAGATCGCCCGCTATCGATGCGCAAACGGCGAACGGCCGAGCGGTACTTCGCTCGGCCGTTCGATTCGGTGTGGAAGCGGGGCTCAGCCGAGCAGCGCGTCCACGAACGCGCCGGGCTCGAACGGCGCCAGATCGTCCGCGCCTTCACCCAGACCGACCAGTTTCACCGGCACGCCGAGCTCGTGCTGCACCTGGAAGACGATGCCGCCCTTGGCGGTCCCGTCCAGTTTGGTGAGCACCACGCCGCTGATGTCGACGACCTCGGCGAACACTCGCGCCTGCATCAGACCGTTCTGCCCGACGGTGGCGTCGAGCACCAGCAAGACCTCGTCGACCGCGGCCTTCTTCTCCACGACGCGCTTGACCTTGCCCAGCTCGTCCATCAGGCCGGTCTTGGTGTGCAGACGGCCCGCGGTGTCCACGAGCACCACGTCGATGCCGCGCTCGATGCCCGCGCTCACCGCGTCGAACGCGACCGCGGCCGGGTCGGCGCCCTCCTTGCCGCGCACCGTCTCCGCGCCGACCCGCTCGCCCCAGGTCTGCAACTGGTCGGCGGCCGCGGCGCGGAAAGTGTCGGCCGCGCCGAGCAGCACCCGGCGGCCGTCGGCGACCAGGACCCTGGCCAGCTTGCCGGTGGTGGTGGTCTTTCCGGTGCCGTTGACGCCGACGACCAGCAGGATCGACGGATGATCGTCGTGCGGCAGCGCGCGGATGGAACGGTCCAGCTCGGGGCGCAGCGCCTCGACCAGCACGTCACGTAGCACGGCGCGGGCCTGATCGGTGGTGCGCACGCTGCGCGCGGCCATTTCCTCGCGCAGGCGACCGACCACGGCGGTGGTGCTCGCGGTGCCGAGATCGGCGAGGACCAGGGTGTCCTCGATCTCCTCCCAGGAATCCTCGTCCAGGTCGCCGCCGCCGAGCAGGCCGAGCAGGCTCTTGCCGACCGCATTCTGCGAGCGGGATAGGCGGCCGCGCAGGCGCACCAGGCGGCCCGCCGTGGGCTCGATCGTCTCGAGTTCGGGGGCGGCCTCGGCGGCGGCGGCGGTGTCGGGCACGGCCGGGGCCGGTTCGACGGTGGTCTCGGGCTCGGTGAGTGCCGGGTCGGACGCCGTGGGCTGCTCGACCGGGGTCTGGTCGACCGGTTGCGTCTCCGCGGGGGCTTCCGTGTCGGCGGGGGCTTGCGAATCCGCGGGGGCTTGCGATTCGGGAGCGACCTCCGTCACGTCGGTCGCGGCATCGGCCTGGTCCGATTCGACCGGCGCGGCCGTCGCTCCCTCGGGTTGCGCGAGGATGTCGGCCTCCGGCAGCGGCACGTTGGTGATGCCGCGCCGCGGCGCGTCGCGCGGTATGGCCGCGTCGTCACCGACGTGCGGCTGCCCCTCGGTGTCGGTTCGTTCCAGGGTCGGCTCCGGGCGTGTCGCGGTGGCCGCGCCGCCCTGACTGAAGTTGAACCCGCCCGTGGCCGTGTAGCCGCCCGACCGGTCGGTCAGCTCCTTCTCCGGCGTCGGCGCCGCGATCGAGACGCGGCGGCGCTTGTACAGGACGAATCCGGCAACGAACGCGACCACGAGCAGGGCGGCGATCGCGGCTATCAGAATCCAGGCTTCGGAACTCACGTCGACCATCCTTGCAGAACGTCGCATCGCCGCTGATAGGCCCGGTCCGCCGAAGGCCGCCGACCGGGCCGTCCGGCGGGACTCGGCGCGCCGCGCCGTGTGGGCTCGATCACGGACCCGGCGGCCACGGACACGCGCCGCCGGCGGACGTCCGTCGGCAGCTTCCGCGCGCACGGCGGTACGCATCCCACCGCAGGCGAACGCGGTCCGCCGACGGCCCGCGCGTGGCCGTCGGCCGAGGTGGAGAAGCGCATTATCACGCCACGCGCGAGGCCCAGACACAGCCCCCGAGATTTCTTGTCCTGCGGAACTTCTCGCGAACTGACAATAGGATCGGCGACGTGACCGATCGAAACGTGCTTGGGGGGCCGCTGGAAGAGTGCGGCACCGATCCTGTGACCGGTTTCTACCGGGACGGCTGCTGCAGCACCGGGCCGGAGGATCTGGGCAGCCATACCGTGTGCACCGTCGTCACCGCCGAGTTCCTCGAACATCAGGCGTCCATCGGCAACGACCTGAGTACGCCGCGCCCGGAGAACAACTTCCCCGGCCTGCAGCCGGGCGATCGGTGGTGCGTGGTGGCGGTGCGCTGGCTGCACGCGCACGAGGACGGCGTCGCCGCGCCCGTGGTGCTGGCGGCCACCCACGAGAACGCCCTGGAAGTGATCTCCATGGACATCCTGCGCAAATACGCCGTCGACGTCCCCGACGACGTGAGCGACCTGCTCTAGGAGTCGACGCGCCCCCGGCCGCGCACCTCTCGCGGCCTCCTTCCTGCCCCGAGCACCGTGCGGCCGATCGGACCGGATCGGATCGGCGAAGAGCTCGCCCGACGACTCGTGATCTACCGGTTCCCGACTCGCGTCCGGCCTGCCCCCGCCGATCCCGGTCCTCGCGCATAGTGCGCCCGGTCGCCGCCATCCGGCCCCTCAGCCGATCCGCCGAGGGGAGCGACGACACCGACCACCGCCGTCGGCGCGAATGCTCTTTGCGGACGACCCATTTCCGCACCGCACTCCGCACCGCGGACTCGACAACCCGCCACAGGACCGCCGTCAGCTCGAATACCCTTCGCGGACGACCCGCTTCCGCGCCACACTCGGCACCGCGGACTCGA
>NZ_BDBP01000100.1 GCF_001613045.1 Nocardia lijiangensis NBRC 108240
TCGCACTCCACACCGCGGACTCGACAACCCGCGGCGGGGTGGTCGGCCGCAAGCGATTCGCCGACGTCCCGTCAGCCGATGGCGCGATCGGCGGCGCGGGACCGGTGCGCCTTCTGACGACAGGCCGCCGAGCAGTAGCGGCGCGGGCGTCCGGTCCCGAGCGCACCCAGCGCCGTGCCGCAGACCGGGCAGCGTGGACCCGCCGAAGTTTCGTCACGAGCCGCTGTTTCGTCACGCGATTCCGGGGCGGCACGGAGTTTCGTTACGCTCGCGCCGCCGGGGTTGGCGCGCAGCGCGTCGAGCAGGAGGACCGCGGCGGGCGCCAGCTCGCTCTCCGCGGGCCGATTCCGTTGTATGGCAACGCATCCGGTGAAGACGTCGAGCACGTCGGCCAGCTCGATGTCGGCGCGGACCGCGCCCTGCCGCTGCGCCGCGGTCAGCAGCGCCCCGAGTGCGCGGTGGAATCGCGCTCCCGCACTGGCCATCAGCGTGCGCGGCCAGCCGTCGTCGGACTGCACCAGCTCACAGAGCGCCTGATTGCGCGGGGTGGACGACACCACCTCCACGCAGACCTCGAAGAACGCGGCGCCCGGGTCTCGTGCGCCCAGCCGCTCGGCGGCGAGCCGGGCCAATCGGTCGACCCGCTGCTGCATGACCGCTTCCAGCAGATCGGATTTCGTCGGGAAGTGCCGGTAGACCGTGCCCGCGCCGACACCGGCGCGGCGCGCGACCTCGGCGAGGGACACCGCGACTCCGCGCTCGGCGAAGGCCCGCTGCGCGGCCGCGAGCACCCGCGCGCGGTTGCGCTGCGCATCGGCCCGCGCCGCGACGGTCGACGGGGCCGTGGAGACCGTCATTTCGTTACGCACCTTCCGTCGATCACCTGGCCAACCGGGTCGATCCACCCGTAACGTCCGAAAGCGGGTCGACCGACCCGATTCTATCGAGAACGTATCAGCAGAAGAAGGCGAGCATGTCCTCTCAGCACGACCCGATCCTCGTCACCGGCGGCACCGGAAAGCAGGGCGGCGCCACCGCCCGCCGACTCCTCGCCGACGGCATCCCGGTGCGCGCCCTGGTGCGCGACCCCGACGCACCGGCCGCGCGGGCGCTGGCCGCGTCCGGCGCCGAACTGGCGATCGGCGATTTCGACGCGCCCGGCACCCTGGTGGCCGCGACGACCGGAACCCGCGGCGTATTCGTCGTTCCCCCAGCGACTTACCGCGCCGAGGGCTGGGACGGCGACCTGGAGGCCCAGCGCGGCATCGCCCTGATCGAGGCGGCGCGCACCGCCGAAGTCGATCACGTCGTCTTCACCGGCGTGGGCTCGCTGGGCGACGACGTCGCGTGGGGCGCACACGGCAAACAGCGCATCGAGAAGGCTCTGATCGCCAGCGGCCTGCGCTACACGGTGCTGCGCCCGGTCCGGTTCATGGAGAACTACTTGCTCCAAGGTTCTCCGGTGGACGGCATCGCCGACGGCGTGCACCGCCACCTGTTCCCCGCCGACCGGCCGCTGCAGATGATCGCGGTCGACGATGTCGCGGTCTTCGCCGCACTGGCCTTCGCCGATCCGGATCGCTTCCAGGGCCGGATCATCGAATTGGCAGGCGACGCGGTCACTCCCGTCGTCGCAGCGGCCGCGATCGCCCACGCCACCGGGCACCCGGTGCACTACCAAGAGGTGAGCGAGGCCGAAGCGGCGGCGATCGGGCCCGAGATCGTCAACGTCTGGCGGGTGACGCGGGAAACCGGCGGCTGGCACGCCGATCTGCCCGCGCTGCGCGAACTCCACCCGGAGCTGCAGACCCTCGACGCCTGGCTGGCGTCCGGCGGGGCCGACCGGATCGCGGCGCTGATAGACGCCAAGAAAGCAGGCGCCGCAAGCTGATCCGCGCAGGTCGGCGTTCTGAGTGGACAACCGCCTTCGTACCGCGAAGGCGCGCAGACGAACTCGGCACCGCCCCGCCGATCACCGGCGAGGCGGCACCGCGCGAAACAACGCGCTCGCCCGCGACGGCACAGGCCGGGGCGCAGCACTTCGGCGGGCTACACGAGAAACGTTCTCCGACAGCTCTATTCGATCTCTCGTTCGCGGCGACGCCACGCCGGAACACGGATAGAGTCATAGCACCTCCGCACCGACGCCCGTGAAAGCCGAGACGCGATGAACCTCTCTGTAGCCGAGCGTTTGACCCAACCCGCCTCACTGCGCACCGTTCAGGTCGGCGACCTACGGGTCACCTACCTACCCGACGGTCTGACCACCATGAACGCGCGGGCCTGGCTGCCCACCGCCCCCGAGGGATTTTGGAGCAGGCACCACGAGTACCTCGACGCCGACGCCTTCGTCGGGGGCGTCGGCGGCCTGCTGATCGAGTACGGCGAGCGCGCGATGCTGATCGATGCGGGCTTCGGTCCCCTGACATTCCGGACCGGGGTCGGGATCCTGCGCGGCGGCGCGCTGCTCGACAGCCTCGCCCGGGTCGGCCGCGAACCCGCCGAGATCGAGACGGTCGCCGTCACCCACCTGCACGCCGACCATTTCGGCTGGCTGTGGCAGGCCGTGCCAGGGGCGCGCCGCACGCCTTTCGCGCACGCGCAAGTCCTGATCTCCGAGGTCGAGTGGCAGCACCGCGCGCTCGCCGCCGCCGACGGCACCACCGCCGAGATGCTGGACGTGTTCGCCCACCAGGTCCGCACCGTCGCCGAGGGCGACGAGGTCTTTCCCGGCGTGCGGGTGCTTGCGCTGCCCGGGCACACCACCGGCCACACCGGGTTCGTCATCGGGTCGGGCGAGCAGCGGCTCGTCGCATTCGGCGACGCACTGCACTCGGCGCTGCAGATCGCCCACCCGGAGCTGTCGGCCGTGGCCGATCGCGACCCGGTGCGGTCGGCGGACGTGCGGCACGGTCTGGTCGAGCAACTCGCCGCGCCCGGCACGCTGGGATACGGCTGTCATTTCGCCGACGTGCAGTTCGGCAACGCGATCCCCGACACCGGCGGGCACATCTGGCAGCCGCACCGGTTCCGCGCGGCCGATCGGTCCCGGTGAACGGGAGGCACCGGGACGAACGCCGGGTGCGGTGAATCTCTTCGAGCGGTGGACCGCACGCAAGCGGCGGGATCCGGTAGGCGCCGAGGTCGACGAGATCTTCGGCCCCTCGCGAAAGCACATCCACGAACGCAAAGAATGGGTTGCGATCGCCAAGCTCGATGATCGTCAAGCGGGTGACGATCCACTGGTCGACCTGGAATCCGGGGTCGTCAGAATGCCCGCGCGCACACGGAGCCGCTGAATTCCATAGCGATGTGACATATCTCCCGGTGAAATAAGTTCCGGCACGCCCGCTGTTGGATTCGGTGAGGATTGCTTCGAACCGGAAATATCGAGGCGCGCGATCGCCGCCGGAAGGACGTACCCGAATCCATGGATCAGCGGCAACCCACCGCGGAGATCTTCGAAGACACTGTGGCAATGGCGGTCCGCGCACCGTCGGTGCACAACACCCAACCGTGGCGGTGGCGACTGTCGGACCGTTCCGTCGACCTGTTTGCCGACCCGGCCCGCCGCCTGCCGTCGACCGACCCGACCGGCCGCGCGCTGCTGCTCAGCTGCGGCGCCGCCCTGCACCACCTGCGCGTCGCGCTCGCGGTGCACGGCTGGTCCGCCGCGGTCGAGTACCTGCCGGATCCGGCCGACCAGGATCACCTGGCGCGGATCACGGTCGGCGCCGAGAGCCCGGCCCGCGACGATATCGACCTCGGCGCCGCCATCGTGCACCGGAAGTCCGATCGCAGGCGCTACTGCCACCGCCGGGTTCCGTACAACCGCCTGCGCCAAGTCGCAGAGCACGCGGTGCCGTTCGGCGCGGTCGCGCGGGTGGTCCCGCCGCCGCTGCGCACGCCCCTCGGTCACACGACGCGCGCCGCGGCCGGCCGGCACGCCCACGATCGCGCCTACCTCGAAGAGCTCGCCAAATGGAGCGGCAGACACGGCACCGCCGACGGCGTGCCCGCCGCCAACACCCCGCGACCACGCCCCGGCGACGACATCTCGCAGCGCGCCTTCGTCGAGCCGGAGCTCGCCGACACCTCCTTCGAGATCGACGGCTCCGAATGGCTGGTGATCGGCACCGCCGAGGACGATTGCTGCTCCGAACTGCGGGCCGGTGAGGCCGCCAGCGCGCTGTTGCTCACCGCGACCAGCCTCGGCATGGCCAGCTGTCTGCAGACCGAACCGCTCGGCATCGCCGAATTGCGCTCGGCCATCCGCACCGACGTGCTGCACGACTGCGCCCACCCGCAGGCGATGATCCGTCTCGGCTTCATGCCCGCGAGCGTCGCCCCGTTGCCGCCCACCCCGCGCCGCCCGGTCCATGAGGTGATCGACACCGCCGTCCGCGCGGAATCAGCTCTGCCAGGCGGCCATCCGTCATCGAACCGGGCACGGCAGGAGAGAAGGCGAAGCTACGCCTAGGCGGGTGCGGGTGCGAGGTTCTGGCCGCGCAGCCGCTGCGAGATGACCTGGGTGATGCCGTCGCCGCGCATGCTCACGCCGTAGAGCGCGTCGGCGATCTCCATGGTCGGCTTCTGGTGCGTGATAACGATCAGCTGGCTTTTCTCGCGCAGCTGCTCGAACAGCCCGATCAGCCTGCGCAGGTTGGTGTCGTCCAGCGCGGCCTCCACCTCGTCCATCACGTAGAAGGGCGAGGGGCGGGCGCGGAAGATGGCCACCAGTAGCGCGACCGCGGTCAGCGACTTCTCGCCGCCGGACAGCAGCGACAGGCGCTTGACCTTTTTGCCGGGCGGGCGGGCCTCCACCTCGATGCCGGTGGTGAGCATGTCGGACGGGTCTGTTAGCAGCAGCCTGCCCTCGCCGCCGGGGAAGAGCTTGGCGAACACCTGGACGAACTCGCGCTCGACGTCGGCGTAGGCCTCGGTGAAGACCTGCAAGATTCGTGCGTCCACCTCGGCGACCACGTCGAGCAGATCCTTGCGCGCGTTCTTGACGTCCTCGAGCTGCGTGGCCAAGAAGCTGTAGCGCTCCTCCAGCGCCGCGAATTCCTCCAGCGCCAACGGGTTCACCTTGCCGAGCGTCGCCAGATCCTTCTCCGCGCGTTTGGCGCGGCGCTCCTGACCGGCCCGGTCGTAGGGCATCGGCTGCGGGGCGGTGACCTGTTCGCCACGCTCCTTGGCCTGCTCGTACTCCGCCAATTCCAGCGCGGAGGGCGGCAGCGGCACGTCGGGGCCGTACTCGGCGATCAGGTCGTTCAGCGCGATGCCGAACTGTTCGGCGATGTTCGCCTCCAGCTGCTCGATCCGCAGCGCGGCCTGCGCCTTCGCCACCTCGTCGCGGTGCACCGCATCGGTGAGCTGGGCCAGCTGCGTGCTCAGCGCACGCACCCGCTCCTTGATCTGGTCGACCTGCGCCGCGCATTCGGTGCGGCGGCGCACCAAACCATCGCGGCGGGCGCTCGCCTCGGCCACCACCTTCTCCAGTTCGGCGGCCACCCGCGCGCCCGACTCGGCGACGGCGGCGGCCACCGCGGCGGCTTGGCGGCGCGCGG
>NZ_BDBP01000101.1 GCF_001613045.1 Nocardia lijiangensis NBRC 108240
CCTGCGCGTCGGAGAGGCGCGGGTCGGTGGTGCGCGACTCCGCGGCGGCGCGCGCGGCGGCGAGCTCGTCCGCGATGGCCTCGGTGCCCTGCGCCAAAGCCGTTGCCAGCAGGCGCACTTCGGTCACCTTCTCGGCGCCGAAGGCCAGCCAGGAGCGCAGCCGCTCGTCCAGTCCGGTCTCGGGCGTCAGCGAGTACGGCACGTGCAGCAGCGAGCAGGAGCTCGACACCGCCACCGACGCCGCGCTGCCGAGCAGCGTGCCGAGGGTGGACAGCGCGCGATCCAGGTCGGTGCGCCACACGTTGCGTCCGTCGACCACGCCGGCGACGAGCAGCTTGTCCGCCAGCGACGGCAGCGAGGCCACCGCGGACAGTTCCAGCGCCGAGGTGAAGTCCAGCGCGATGCCCTCGACGCCGGTGCCCGCCAGCGCGGGCAGCGCGGCACCCGGCGTGCCGAAGTAGGTGGCGACCAGGATCGCGGGCCGCTCACTCGCCTCGGTCAGCTCGGTGTAGGTGTGCTTGACCAGCTCGATCTCGTCCTCGGTGAGATCGGTGACCAGCACCGGCTCATCGATCTGCACCCACGCCGCGCCTGCGGCGGCCAGCTGATGCAGCAGCTCGCGGTAGAGCGGCACCAGCTCGCCGAGCCGGTCCAGCGCCGCGCCGCCGGTGGCCTTGGCCAGCTTCAGGAAGGTGACCGGCCCGACCACCACCGGACGCGCGGGCACGCCCAGCTCGATCGCCTCGGCGAGTTCGGCGAGCAGCTTCTCCGGGTGCAGCGCGAACGCCGTGTCCGGGCCGATCTCGGGAACCAGGTAGTGGTAGTTGGTGTCGAACCACTTGGTCATCTCCAGCGGTTCGACGGTGTCGGTGCCGCGGGCGGCGGCGAAGTACCGGTCGAGCGGATCGGCGATTCCGGCCACCCGCTCGGGCAGCGCGCCGAGCAGCACGGCGGTGTCGAGTACCTGGTCGTAGTAGGAGAAGGTGCCGACCGGGATCGAGTCGAGTCCGGCCGCCTGCAGCTCGGTCAGCTGGGCGCGCCGCAGGTCGCGGGCGACGCCATGCAGCTGCTCTGCGTCGATGCGCCCGGCCCAGTACGACTCGGTGGCGCGCTTCAGCTCGCGTCGCGGCCCCACCCGCGGTAGCCCGAGAACCGTCGCGGTGAATGGTGTCTGATCGGAAACAGTCACGGTGTGCTCCAGTGCTTTTCAGGTCGTGAGCCATCGCCATGCGAGCACGCGGCGACCAGCGGACGTCGCGGGCAACCGAAGACAGACGGAGCCCTGGAAATCAGCACTGGTGGTCCGCGCGCCCAATCCACGAGGCGGTGGCCGCCGGATACGGCGTATCCGGCACGGCTGGCAGGTCTTCGGACTCGCGGGCACCGGCGGAGCTGTTCGCCCGCCGACCTACTGGCCGTCGCTTCCCAGGTCTTCGCCCAGTGCGTGATGACGGTGTTCGTTCCTGCATACCGCTGCGGGACAGTCCCGGATTCCCACCGGGTTCCCTCTCACCCGCCGCCCGGCGGACCGGGAACGGGTTTCGACTCCGGCGCACGACGTCGGGGCTCCATCTCGTCGGGCGCACTGAAGAACCAGCTGCGCCGTCCAGCATAAACGGGAGCCGGGATATTCCGTGCGCACCCCCGGCCCGCTCCGCACAGATCTGCCGCTCAGACGGTGAGATGTGACGACCTGATGAACGCAACTTCGCAAGCCTGCTAGGTCTCGTTGTGAAGATTGCTGCGAAGGGGACTTCCGTGTCGGCCCTGATTCCGGGGCCGGGTACCTTAGGTCAATGTTCTCGAAAGTCTTGGTTGCCAATCGTGGCGAAATCGCGATTCGCGCCTTCCGCGCGGCCTACGAACTCGGCATCGGGACCGTCGCCGTTTTCCCGTACGAGGATCGCAACTCGGTCCACCGGTTGAAGGCCGCGGAGTCCTATCAGATCGGGGAGCAGGGCCATCCGGTCCGCGCTTATCTGTCCATCGAGGCGATCATCGACGCGGCCAAGACCGCGGGCGCCGACGCCATCTACCCGGGTTACGGATTCCTGTCGGAGAATCCGGACCTGGCGGCGGCCTGTGCGCGTGAGGGCATCACCTTCATCGGCCCCTCGGCCGAGGTGCTGGAGCTGGCGGGCAACAAGGCGCGCGCCATCGAGGCGGCCAGGGCGGCTGGACTTCCGGTGCTGAAGTCCAGCGCGCCGTCGGCGGATGTGGACGAACTCCTCACCGCGGCAAACGAACTCGAATACCCGATCTTCGTCAAGGCGGTCGCTGGCGGCGGTGGCCGCGGCATGCGGCGGGTCGCGGCGCCCGAGCAGCTGCGCGAGTCGATCGAGGCGGCCTCGCGCGAGGCCGAGTCGGCGTTCGGCGATCCGACGGTGTTCCTCGAGCAGGCCGTGGTGAACCCGCGCCACATCGAGGTGCAGATCCTGGCCGACCAGCACGGCAATGTCATGCACCTGTTCGAGCGCGACTGTTCGGTGCAGCGCCGCCACCAGAAGGTGATCGAGCTGGCGCCCGCGCCCAACCTCGACCCGGCGCTGCGTGAACGCATCTGCGCCGACGCGGTGGCCTTCGCGCGCCAGATCGGCTACAGCTGTGCAGGCACCGTGGAGTTCCTGCTCGACGAGCGCGGCAACCACGTCTTCATCGAGATGAACCCGCGCATCCAGGTCGAGCACACGGTCACCGAGGAGATCACCGACGTCGACCTGGTGCAGTCCCAGCTGCGCATCGCGGCCGGGGAGACCCTCGCCGATCTGGGCCTGAGCCAGGATTCGGTCGCCATCCGCGGCGCGGCGCTGCAGTGCCGCATCACCACCGAGGACCCGGCCAACGGATTCCGCCCCGACACCGGGCGCATCACCGCCTACCGCACCCCCGGCGGCGCGGGCATCCGCCTCGACGGCGGCGCCAACCTCGGCGCGGAGATCGGCGCCTACTTCGACTCCATGCTGGTCAAGCTGACCTGCCGCGGCCGGGACCTGCCCGCGGCGGCGGCGCGGGCGCGGCGCTCGCTGGCCGAGTTCCGCATCCGCGGCGTCACCACCAACATCCCGTTCCTGCTCGCGGTGCTCGACGACCCCGACTTCAAGGAAGGCCGGGTCACCACCTCGTTCATCGACGAGCGCCCGCAGCTGCTGACGCTGCGCCAGTCCGCCGACCGCGGCACCAAGATTCTCGAGTACCTGGCCGATGTCACCGTCAACAAGCCGCACGGTGAGCGGCCGACCACGGTGTACCCGCACGACAAGCTGCCCGCCCTCGATCTGAGCGTGCCGCCGCCGGACGGGTCGCGTCAGCGGCTGCTGCGCCTCGGCCCGGAGGGTTTCGCGCAGGCGTTGCGTGAGCAGAAGGCGGTCGGGGTCACCGACACCACCTTCCGTGACGCGCACCAGTCGCTGCTGGCCACCCGGGTGCGGACCAACGGTCTGCTGCAGGTCGCGGGACACGTGTCGCGGATGGCTCCGGAGCTGCTGTCGGTCGAGTGCTGGGGTGGGGCGACCTACGACGTGGCGCTGCGCTTCCTCTACGAGGACCCGTGGGAGCGGCTGGCCGCGCTGCGCGAGGCGATCCCCAACATCTGCTTGCAGATGCTGCTGCGCGGGCGCAACACCGTCGGCTACACCCCGTACCCGGAACAGGTGACCCGCTCGTTCGTCTCCGAGGCGACGGCCACCGGCATCGATATCTTCCGTATCTTCGACGCGCTCAACAACGTCGACCAGATGCGCCCGGCCATCGACGCCGTCCGCGAAACCGGCACCGCCATCGCCGAAGTCGCGATCTCCTACACCGGCGATCTGTCGAACCCGAACGAAAACCTCTACACCCTCGACTACTACCTCAAGCTGGCCGAGCAGATCGTGGACGCGGGCGCGCACGTGCTCGCCATCAAGGACATGGCAGGCCTGCTGCGCGCCCCCGCGGCCGCGACCCTGGTCACCGCGTTGCGCAGCAACTTCGACCTGCCGGTGCACGTGCACACCCACGACACCCCGGGCGGTCAGCTGGCCACCTATCTGGCGGCCTGGCAGGCCGGCGCCGACGCGGTCGACGGCGCGAGCGCCGCGATGGCGGGCACCACCAGCCAGCCCGCGCTGTCGGCCATCGTCGCCGCGGCGGCCAACAGCGAGCACGACACCGGACTGGATCTGCAGAACGTCTGCGATCTGGAGCCGTACTGGGAGGCGCTGCGCAAGGTGTACTCGCCCTTCGAGTCCGGGCTGCCCGCCCCGACCGGGCGCGTCTACACCCACGAGATCCCCGGCGGTCAGCTGTCGAACCTGCGCCAGCAGGCCATCGCGCTGGGCCTCGGCGATCGCTTCGAGGAGGTCGAGGCCAAGTACGCCGCCGCCGACCGGCTGCTCGGGCGCCTGGTGAAGGTGACCCCGTCGTCGAAGGTCGTCGGCGACCTCGCTCTCGCGCTGGTCGGCACCGGCGTCGACATCGAGGACTTCGCCGCCGATCCCGGCCGCTACGACATCCCCGACTCGGTGATCGGCTTCCTGCGCGGCGAACTCGGCACCCCCGCGGGTGGCTGGCCCGAACCGTTCCGCACCAAGGCACTCGCCGGACGCGGTGCGGCCAAGCCGGAGACGCCGCTCTCGGAGACGGAAAAGGCAGGGCTGGAAGGCGATTCGCTGGAGCGGCGCGACACGCTGAACCAGCTGCTGTTCCCCGGTCCGACAAAGGAATTCCGCACCCATCGCGAAAAGTACGGCGACACTTCGGGGTTGAGCGCCAACCAGTTCTTCTACGGGCTGCGCCGCGGCGAGGAACACCGCGTGCAGCTGGAGAAGGGCGTCACCCTGCTCATCGGGCTCGAGGCGATCTCCGAACCCGACGAGCGCGGCATGCGCACGGTGATGTGCATTCTCAACGGCCAGCTGCGGCCGGTCGCGGTGCGCGACCGGTCCATCGCCAGCGAGGTCCCGGTCGCGGAGAAGGCCGACAAGACCAACCCCGGCCACCTCGCCGCACCGTTCGCGGGCGTCGTCACCCTGGCGGTCGCCGAGGGCGACACCGTCGAGACCGGCGACACCATCGGCACCATCGAGGCCATGAAGATGGAAGCCGCCATCACGGCTCCGCGCGCGGGCACCATCGGCCGCGTCGCGATCGGCAAGGTGCAGCAGGTCGAGGGCGGTGACCTGCTCGTCGAGATCGCTGTGCGCGAGTCGGCCGCGGAGTGACGCGGATCGTCGCGGGTGCGGCGGGCGGGCGGCGCCTCCGGGTGCCGCCCGCGGGTACCAGGCCCACCTCCGACCGGGTGCGCGAGGCGCTGTTCAGCGCGCTCGACGCCAGGATGGATCTGGACGGCGCCCGGGTCCTCGACCTGTACGCGGGCTCGGGCGCGCTCGGCCTGGAGGCGCTCTCCCGCGGCGCGTCCTACGCGCTGCTCGTCGAGTCGGACCGCAAGGCGGCGGCGGTGGTGCGCGGCAACATCGCCGACCTCGGCCTGCCCGGCGCGGAACTGCGCGTCGGGGCGGTCGCCGCGGTGCTCGCCCAGGGCGGCGCGGGCCGGTTCGACCTGGTGCTCTCCGATCCTCCCTACGACGTGGACACCGCGGCGGTGACCGCCGACCTGGCCGCGCTCGCCGACGCGGGCTGGCTGCACCCGGACGCGCTGATCGTCGTCGAACGGTCCAGCCGTTCTCCCGAAATCGATTGGCCCGCAGCCTTTGTCGCCGCCAAGCCGCGCCGCTACGGCGAAACACGGCTCGAACTGGCCGACTATCGTCCGTGACCGGGTGGTAGCGTCGCCTCATGGCTGGAGCACTGTGTCCCGGGTCCTTCGATCCGGTCACCAACGGGCATCTCGACGTATTCGCCCGCGCGGCGGCGCAATTCGACGAGGTCGTGGTGACCGTGATGGTGAACCCGAAGAAGCAGGGCATGTTCACCGTGGAAGAGCGGATGGAGATGTTGCGCGAGGCGACCGCGCACCTGCCGAACCTGCGGGTCGCCTCCTGGCAGGGCCTGACCGTGGACTTCGCCAGGGAACAGGGCATCACCGCCATCGTCAAGGGTCTGCGCGACGCCACCGATTTCGGCTACGAACTGCAGATGGCCCAGATGAACAAGAAGCTCTCCGGGGTGGACACCTTCTTCATCGCCACCAACCCGACCTACAGCTTCCTGTCCAGCTCGCTGGTCAAGGAGGTGGCGACCTACGGCGGCGACGTCAGCGACATGCTTCCGCCGTCGGTGCACAAGCGCCTGCTCGACCGTCTCGCCGAACGGCGCGGCTGAGCCCGGAGACAGAAAACCGCCCCGGTTCCGAATTGTCTCGGTACCGGGGCGGATTCGTTCCGGAGCCGGTGTCAGAACACCAGGCCGCGCAGGGCGAGGAAGCGCATGCCGCCGACCGCGGCGGTGATGGCCAGCACGGCCGCCGCCTGCGCGGAGTCGCCGAGGCCGGGCGCCCAGAGCTCGAGTCCGGCCAGCGCCGCGGTGGTGATGGCGAGGCCGACCAGGGCGAGTCCGCCGCCCTCCCATTGCGCGGTGAACCAGCCGACCCGGCCCGCGGCGTGGAAGGTGAGCTGGCGGTGCAGCTCGTTGGCGATGATCGTGCTCACCACCGAGCCGGCGATGTTGGCCACGATCGGGCCGATGCCGTGCATGGCGAAGAAGAGCAGGACGTAGGCGACGTTGCTGGAACCGCCGACCAGCGCGAAGCGGATGAGCTGGGCGAAGGCGCGATCACCGCGCAGATACTGCAGCAGCTCCCCGAAGCGGGCGACCGATGCTGTGCGCACCGTGGGGTACGGGAAGGCCCACGGCGTGTAGACGCCGATGGGCACCACTGCTGAGCGTGGTACTTCCAGAACCGTCATCGTTCTTCCGATCCAACCCGAGCCTTCGATAAGGACAACAGCGGCGGTCGCCGCTTCCCTTCCCGGCGCAATCTGTTCCTTGTGTTCAGTATGTACTGAACCTTTGGAACAAGTCAACTACTCGGCAAGGCGTCCATTCGGTCGGCTTCCTCGGTCCCACAGTTCCGGTGCGGCCCTGCGGTCCCCTTAAGAAGATCTTGTCGAGACCCTCGCAAAAAATGTAGCACGAAGTGGAGGGTATGCCTCCACTTGATTTTGTGGTGTGCGAGACACTGGCACGACACACCGGAAGAGGACTCGGCATACGCCGTGATGACGGGCACACTGGGCGTCGGCGGAGAGTTTCGCCTGAGTCAGCAGGAGAGCGGGGTAGGAAGCATGTATCGCGTATTCGAGGCACTCGACGAGCTGGTGGCCATCGTCGAGGAGGCTCGCGGCATCCCACCGACCCGCAGCTGCATCGTTCCGCGCGGCGACGTGCTCGAGCTGCTCGACGACGTGCGCGACGCGCTGCCCGGCGAACTCGACGACGCCCAGGACGTGCTCGACCACCGCGACAAGATCGTCTCCGACGCTCGCTCCGCCGCCGAGTTCACCGTGACCTCCGCCAACGAACAGTCCGAGCAGACCATCGGCTCGGCGCGTGAGGAGGCCGATCGCATCCTCGCCGACGCGAAGGCGCACGCGGACCGGATGGTGGCCGAGGCCAGCGCACACGCCGATCACCTGGTCGCCACCGCGCAGGAGGAAGCCGAGCGCGTCGTGGCCGACGGCAATGCCGAGTTCGAGGCGGTCACCGGCCGGGCGCGCATCGAGTCGGAGCGAATGATCGAGGCGGGCAAGGCGTCCTACGAACGCTCGGTCGCCGAGGGCCGCGCCGAGCAGGAGCGCATGGTGACCCAGACCGAGGTGGTCCGGGCCGCGCACGCCGAGTCGGCGCGCTTGATCGACGGAGCCCACGAGGAGGCCGACCGGTTGCGCGACGAGTGCGACCACTACGTGGATTCGACGCTCGCCCAGTTCGAGGAGACGCTGAACAACACCTTGCGCACCGTCGGCCGCGGCAGGCACCAGCTGCGCAGCGGCGCGGGAGTGCCCGACTACGCGGCGGAATTCCGCCGCTGACCTCGGCGCGGCGCGGTCCGCCGCGAACCGTGCTTTCGCCGATGTGCGCCGTGTACAGGTGCGTCGGGCCTACGTCACAGCGGCGCCTGCGTTTTGAGCTTCGACCGGCACCTCGCGTATTGTTGAGTGGTTGCCCATTTCCCTTCGATCGTGAGTGAGTTCGTGATGCCCGCCCGTTCCGGTTCCGCGTCGCGTCCCCGTGCGGCCTCGCACCGCAAGACGGACGCAGGTTTCGTGCTGGACACCCGCAGCCTGGGCCGCCGCCCCGGCACCATGCGGGAGCTGCAGCGCACGGTCACCACCACCGAACGGCTCGGGTTGGACCTGATCTACATCCCGGAGCAGGCGGAGGTCGAACTCGACCTGCAACTGCAGGCGGTGTCCGAAGGTGTGCTGGTCACCGGGGCGGTGTCCGCGCCGACGGCGGGTGAGTGCTCGCGCTGCCTCGAGCCGTTCACCGACGAGGTCCAAATTCAGCTCACCGAGCTGTTCGCCTACCCCGACAGCACCACCGAGCAGACCACCGAGGACGACGAGGTCTACCGGATGGACGACGACCTCATCGACCTGGAACCGGTGGTCGTCGACGCCATCGGCTTGGAGCTCCCGCTGCAACCGCTGTGTACGCCCGACTGCGCCGGGCTGTGCCCGGAATGTGGGGTGCGGATGGCGATTGCGGGTTCTGATCATGGGCATGAGATACTTGACCCTCGCTGGGCTGGGTTGGCGAAGTTCGCCCCCGAATCGCCCGGCAACGGCAGTCCCGACGCGGACGCCGACCCAGACCGATAGACGCAAGAGCATCAGCCGAACCGGCAGAGCAATCAAGACAGAGGAGAGTTAGTCGTGGCCGTTCCCAAGCGCCGGATGTCCCGTTCCAACACCAGGTCGCGGCGCAGCCAGTGGAAGGCCACCGCGCCGACCCTGATCACCTGCCCGAACCGCGCCTGCGGCGAGAAGACCCTGCCGCACATCGCGTGCCCGTCCTGCGGCACCTACAAGGGCCGCCAGGTCACCGCTGCTGTCTGACAGTTCGACCTGTCGTATCGACGTGACCGTCAGCAAGGACGAAGCCGGCTCATCCGGTGAACACGCCAGCCTGCTCGAAGCTCTCGGCGTCGACGTGGGACCGGATCTGCTGCGCCTTGCGCTGACACACCGGTCGTACGCCTACGAGAACGGTGGGTTGCCGACCAACGAGCGCCTGGAATTCCTCGGCGACTCCGTACTCGGCCTCAGCATCACCGAGCGGCTGTACCACGAGCACCCGGACAAGTCCGAGGGCGAACTGGCCAAGCTGCGGGCGAGCGTGGTGAACATGCACGCGCTCGCCGAGGTGGCGCGCGGGCTCGGTGAAGGCGGGCTCGGCGTGCACCTGCTGCTCGGCAAGGGCGAAGAGCTCACCGGCGGCCGGGACAAGCCGAGCATCCTCGCCGACGGCATGGAATCGCTGCTCGGCGCGGTCCACCTGCAGCACGGCATCGACGTGGCGCGCGATGTGGTGCTGCGGCTGTTCGCCGAACTGCTCGAGCGCGGCCCCCGGATGGGCGCAGGCCTCGACTGGAAGACCAGCCTGCAGGAGCTCACCGCGGAACGCGGCCTCGGCGTGCCCAGCTACGAGATCACCTCGACGGGCCCGGACCACGACAAGGAGTTCACCGCGACCACGGTGATCGGCGGCCGGTCCTACGGACAGGGCGTCGGCCGGTCCAAGAAGGAAGCGGAGCAGAAGGCCGCGGGCGCCGCCTACCAGGCGCTGACCGCCGAAGCCTGACGTGCCCGAACTCCCCGAGGTCGAGGTCGTCCGGCGCGGCCTTGCCGAATTCGTCGTGGGCCGCACCATCGAGTCGGTGATCGTCACGCATCCTCGGTCGGTGCGCCGCCACCTCGAGGGTGCGGCCGATCTCGCCGCGCGCATGGCCGGGCAACGCGTGGCGGCCGCCGAAAGGCGCGGCAAATATCTCTGGCTCACCTTCGACGACGGCGACGACGCGCTGGTCGTGCATCTCGGCATGAGCGGCCAGATGCTGGTGCAGCCCGCCGACGCCCCGCTGGAGAAGCACGCGCACATCCAGGCGACCCTGCACGACGGCACCCAGCTGCGCTTCGTCGATCAGCGCACCTTCGGCGGCTGGGCGCTCGCCCCGCTGGTCGAGGTCGACGGCACGCTGGTGCCCGAGCCGGTCGCGCACATCGCCCGAGATCCGCTGGACCAACGCTTCGACCGGGAGGCGGCCGTGGCCGCGATCCGGGCCAAGCAGTCCGAGATCAAGCGGGTGCTGCTGGATCAGTCGGTGATCTCCGGCGTCGGCAACATCTATGCCGACGAGTCCCTCTGGCGCGCTCGCCTCCATGGCAACCGCCTCGCCTCCGGCCTGACCCGGCCCGCGCTGCGCGCGCTGCTGGACGATGTCACCGCCGTGATGAGCGAGGCGCTGGCCGAGGGCGGCACCTCGTTCGACGCGCTCTACGTGAACGTCAACGGCGAGTCCGGCTATTTCGAACGCGCGCTCGCTGTCTACGGCAGGGAAGACGAGCCGTGCCGCCGCTGCGGCGCGCCCATCGTCCGCGAGCGTTTCATGAACCGTTCTTCCTACTCCTGCCCGCGCTGCCAGCCGAAGCCGCGCCACCGCTGAGCCGAGCGAGATACCGTTTCCTCGAGTGGTCCGGGATATCCGCCCCCGGTCGTTGTAGGAAGGACATATGCGCAAGCTCACCTACTATGTCGCGTCGACGATCGACGGGTTCATCGCCACCGAGGAAGGGTCGGTCGACTTCTTCCCCGTCGGCGGCGATCACGGCCCGGCGATCACCGCGCAGTTCCCCGAGACCCTGCCGACCAAGGTGCGGGAGGCGCGGGGCATCGACAAGCGCAATGCCAACTTCGACACGGTGCTGATGGGCCGCAAGACGCACGATTTCGGCGTGCGCACCGGCACCTCCAGCCCGTACGCGCACCTGCGGCAGTTCGTGGTCTCCACGACCCTGCCGGAGAACCCGGACCCCGCCGTCGAGCTGATCTCGGCCGATCCGCTGGAGCGGGTGCGAGAACTCAAGCGGGACAAGGGACTCGGCATCTGGCTGTGCGGCGGCGGTGAACTCGCCCAGGTACTGCTTCCCGAGATCGATCAGATCTTCCTCAAGCTGTATCCGATCGTGCTCGGCCGCGGCCGCCCGCTGTTCGGCTCCGGATCCCGGCTGCCGGAGGCGGCGCGCTTCCGCGTGATCACCAGCCGGGTATTCGAGGACGGGGTGGCCTTCGTGAAGTACAGCAGGATTCGATAGCCGCGTGACCGGCGCCGATCGGATCGCCGAGCCGGACGGGGCGGCCACGCCCGGTCCGGTGGAGGCGTTGCGCGAGATCGGCTTCTGGCTCGAGCGCGGGCGCGCCCAGAGCCACCGGGTCAAGGCCTACCGCCGCGCCGCCGATGTGGTGGCGGGGCTGTCGGCCGACGAGCTCGCCGTGTATCAGGAGGCGGGGATCTGGCAGGATCTGCCGGGCATCGGACCGAAGACCGCCGCCGTCATCGCACAGGCCTGCGCGGGACAGGTGCCGGGCTACCTGACGGATCTGCGCCGCGCGGCCCAGCCCATCGGTGCGCCGGGCAAGCCGCTGCGCTCCCGGCTGCGCGGCGATCTGCACACCCACTCGGACTGGTCCGACGGCGGCAGCCCGATCGAGGAGATGATGAGCGTCGCCGCGGCGCTCGGGCACGAATACTGTGCGCTCACCGATCATTCGCCGCGCCTGACGGTCGCCAACGGCCTGTCCGCCGAGCGGCTGCGCCGCCAGCTGGACGTGGTGGCCGAGCTGAATGAACGCTTCGCACCGTTCCGTATCCTCACCGGTATCGAGGTCGACATCCTCGACGACGGCGCCCTCGACCAGGAGGCCGACCTGCTCGCCGAGCTGGACATCGTGGTGGCCAGCGTGCATTCGCACCTGCGCGCGGACAGCGCGACCATGACCAAGCGGATGGTCTACGCGGTGGCGAACCCGAATGTGGACGTGCTCGGTCACTGCACCGGCCGGCTGGTCGAGGGCGTCCGCGGCAACCGGCCGGAATCGACCTTCGACGCCGAACTCGTCTTCGAGGCGTGCAGGCGGTACGGCACCGCGGTGGAGATCAACTGCCGTCCGGAGCGCCTGGACCCGCCGTCCCGGTTACTGCGGCTGGCCGTGGAGATCGGGTGCCATTTCTCCGTCGACACCGACGCGCACGCCCCCGGCCAATTGGATTGGCAGGGTTACGGTTGCGAGCGGGCCGTCGCCAACGGCGTCGATCCGGACCGAGTGATCAACACCTGGCCGGTGGCCGATCTGCTGGCCTGGACCGCCGCCTCCTGACCGATCCCGAGACCGTCGGGGGAGTGAACGATCGGCGAACATTCGGCGTCCGCCCCTGTGAAATGTGCTCGTGCACTGGACAATAGGCGCACATCGACATCTTGGGGGTGGGGCAGCCGATGGGGGACTTCTCGCTCGATACCGTTCTCGCGCTGATCGGTATCGCGGTGCCCGTCGCGGCGTTCCTGTGGGAGTTCGTCTTCGTCGGCCGCAGGCGGCTCGGCTACCGCGTGCAGATGGACACCCCCGTCACCGGCGAGATCGAATCGGTGTTTCCCGGCGTGCTGGAGAATCTGCGACCGCACGCCGAGAATTCCGGGCCCGAACTGCGCGATCTTTCGATCGTGCTGGTGCGCATCGAGAACAGCGGCAGCACCGCGATCACGGCATCCGACTACCTGGCCCCCACCGCGCGCGTCGGTCTGCACCTGCGGTTCCCCCGGCGCCGGGTGATCGGCATGGCGGTGTCCGAGCTGAGCGATGACCTGGCCGAAAGCCTCGGCCCCACTTCGGGGATCACCGTCCGGGAGGACACCGAGGGGCACATCGGCGTCATCGATCTGCCGAAGGTCCCGCTGAACAGAAAGGATCACTACAAGATCCTGGCCATCCTGCAGCGGTCCGACAGCGGCGGCACCGAGGAGGAGCGGACGCCGGTGCTGCGCGGCGAGATTCGCGGCGGGCGCGTCGTCGAGACGCGCAGTCGTACCGGAATCTCGCGGGTCATGGTGGTGCTCACCGCCTTTCTGGTGCTGGTGATCATCGGGCAGTTCGTCGTCGCCGAGTTGCAGCCGCCGACACCGCTGGACTGTGCCGCGGGCAAGCTCACCCTGGTCGGCTCCTCGGCGTTCGAGCCGGTCGTCCGGGACGCGGCGGCGCAGTACGAGAAGCGCTGTACCGGAGCCGAGTTCGCCTTCGACTTCCAAGGCACCGAGCGCGGCCTCGACCGATTGGCCGAAGCCGGGCCGGATGCCGAGCTCCTCGCGATCAGCGACGGTGCGAAGGGGCCGGGTTACCCTGCGCTGCAACCGCGTCCGCTGGCGCTGTCCCTGTTCGCCGTCTTCGTGCACAAGGATCTCGGCATCACCGATCTCACCGTCGCCCAGATCAGGGACGTCTATCAGGGCCGGATCACCAACTGGCGGGAAGTCGGCGGACCGGACCTGCCCGTCGTGCTCATCGATCGGGCGCCGGGATCGGGCACCCGGGTGATCTTCGAGAGAGCGCTGCTCGGCGGTGAACAATCCGCCCGCCCGCACCGCAGCTGCACCGCCATCAAGGACACCGCCGGAACCTACTGCGACGTGCCAGTCACCAAGGACATGCACAAGGCCGTCGACGAGCTGCCCGGCGCGATCGGCTACGGCGAAATGTCCGAGGCCCGCAGGGCCGGAATGCGCGTCGTGACGCTCGGCGGTATCGCACCGGGCAGGCAGGCCGCGATCGACCGCTCCTATCCGTTCTGGGGCGTCGAATACGCCTACAGCAACGGCGATCTCCCGGTGGGTTCGCTCGCGGCGAGCTTCCTGCACTACCTCACCGCGGACGTGGGCGCGGAAGTGTTGCGTGCGCACGGCAACGAGCCGTGCGCCAGCGATCTGATCGCGCCGGGCCGCTGCGCACCGGCCTCGTGAGCCGGACGCGCGAAGCGTTGCCGGTCAGTGCGTTTCGGTGTGGCCGAAACAGTAGGCGGCGGCCGCCAGGTACTGGCGGCACTCCGGCCCGTGGCCCGCGTGGACGCTGCGCAGGAACTGCGCGAGTTCCAAGTCCAGGTCCGTGGGCTCGATGCCGCAGTCTCTGTGCTGAGTGCTCCACAGGTCCAGCTTGTCCAGCGATGTCTGCATCGTGCACCTCCAGCCCGCGTCGGTTCCGGGACGCCCGATTCTCCTGTGCGGGCGGCTGTTACGAGCGTGTCAGAAGGTGACCAGCTGCCAATCGTCGGGCAGTCGAGCCGTGATCACCTGATTTCCTTCCGCTTCCAGATCGACGCTGACCTCGCCGAGGCGTAGTGCGGTGAGCCGCACTCGGCCCCAGGCTTGGGGCAAGCGCGGCCGCACGGTCAGCGTGCGGTGGGGCACATCGGGATTCAGTCCGAGGAAGGCCCGCACCAGCAGCAGCGGCGCGGCGCTCGCCCATGCCTGTGGCGAGCAGGACGTGGGGTAGGGCACCGGGACAGCGAACCGGGAGCGCGGGAAGCCGCAGAACAGCTCGGGCAGGCGCCCGTCGAAAGCCGCTGCCGCGTCCAGCAATCCGGTGGCCAGCCGGGTGGCCAGCTTCGTCGCGCCCGGCACGTGCTCGTAGCGCAGCAGCCCGGCCACGGCGATCGCCGTGTCGTGCGGCCACACCGAGCCGCAGTGATAGCTCATCGGGTTGTAGGCGCCCATGTTGGCCGCCAGTGTGCGCAACCCGAAACCGGTGTCCATCTCCTCCTTGGCCAGTTGACGCACCAGTTCCTCGGCGTGCTCGTCGCTGGCGATACCCGCCCAGAGACAGTGCGCCGCATTACTGGTCATCGCGTCGACGTGCCGCTTGGTGCCGTCCAACGCGACCGCGTACCAGCCGCGATCCGGCATCCAGAACTGTTCGGTGAACTTGCCGCGCAGTTCGGCCGCGCGCTCGCGCAGCCGCCCGGCCAGGCGCTGCTCGTCGAAGGCCTCGGCCAGTTCGGCCCTGGCGAGCAGGGCGGCGTGCACGTAGCCCTGCACCTCGCACAGCGCGATCGGAGCCTCGGCGAGATGCCCTCCCGCGTCGTTGACTCCGTCGAAACTGTCCTTCCAGCCCTGGTTGATCAGACCGCGGTCGGTGGCGCGGCGGTACTCGACGAAACCGTCGCCGTCGCGGTCGCCGAACTCGGTGATCCACTCCAGTGCCGCGTCTGCGGCGGGCAGCAGTTCCTCGATCGCCTCCGGATCCGCGCCCCACCGATGGCATTCGGCGAGCAGCATCACGAACAGCGGTGTGGCGTCCGCGGTTCCGTAGTAGATGTTGCCGCCGAGGGCCTGCCCGCCCGAGGGACCGCGCCGCATCTCGTGCATGATCCGCCCCGGCTCTTCCTCGGTGAGCGGATTCAGTTCCTGCCCTTGCAATTCGGCCAGCTGTTGCAATGTGCCGAGGGCCAGGTCGACGGCGAGCGGCAACGCCATCCACGCCGTGAGCAGGCTGTCGCGCCCGAACAGCGTCATGAACCACGGCGCACCCGCCGCCACGAACGGCCTGCTCTCGCCGGTGTCGTCGCGGATCTGCAAGGCGCCGAGATCGCTTTCGGTGCGGCGCAGCACCTGGGTGAGCACCGGATCCGCCGAGGTGATGTCGGTGGCGGTGTCGCGCCACGCGGCGATCTTGCGGCAGGGCGCGCTGACGCCCATGTGCTCGCCCGGAGTGAGGGGCATCTGCACCTGCTGGTTGCCCAGCGTCGGCTGCGCGATGACCTCGGTCTGCCACTTGCCGCCGACCGGAACGACGACTCGCCACACCAATGTGCCAGGCAGCACGGCGGGTTCCACGGTGGCCGAGATCGTGATGCCGCGCATCCGGTCCGAGCGATCGTGCAGCAGCAGTTCGCCTTCCGCGACGGTGACGTCCGCGCGATGGTGTCCCGCGCGGCCCTCCTTGACCGCGAACAGATCGACGAAATCCGCGTCGACATGCAACTCCAGGGTCACCGCGGTGGGTTCGCGGCCCATGTTCTCCAGCGTGAGCAGCTCGTGCATGCCGTCCGCGACGATGCGTTCGCGGACGACGAGCAGGGTGCTGTCGGCCAGCCCGGCATGCGGCGGTCTGCGCATGACGAAGCGCGCGATGAACGCCTCCGGGCTGAGGACCGACAGCGGTTCCGCCGGTCTGCCGTCGACGAGCAGTTCCCACCGTGAGAGGACGCGCGCGTCCCGGAAGAACAGCCCGTGCGGGCGGCCGGGCTCGACATCGCCGAGCCGGTTCGACAGGCAGAAGGTGCCACCTTCCACCAGCGTCACCGACCCGGCTCCGCCGAAGCCCGTTGGTTCACCCGAGTTGAGCGGTGTCGGGCCGCTCGCGGCGGATGCTCCCGTCACGCGAGCCTGCCCGAGACCGAGATGGTCGAGGTCTCGGGTACCCGGGTGACGACCCGGGGCGTGGGCCGCAGGAGCTTCCGGTAGACCTGCTCGTAGCCGCGGCCGAGACCGTCGGAGCCGAAGTGCGCCTCGACATGGGCCCGGCACGCCGCCGGATCCATGCTCTGCACTTCGGCGATCGCCGCGGTCAGTTCGGCGGGATCGTCGCAGATGCGGCCGGTGACTCCGTCGACGACCACCTCCTCGACCGCGCCGCCGCGCAGCGCGACCACCGGGGTGCCGCACACCATCGATTCGATCATCACCATGCCGAAGGGTTCCTCCCAGCGGATCGGGAACAGCAGGCAGCGCGCACCGGCGAGCAGCTTGCGTTTGGCCTTGGCGTCGGCCATCCCGAAGACATGATCCCGATCGGTGAGCAGCGGACGCACCTTCTCTTCGAAGTACGCCAGCTCAGGTGGTTCGCTGCACTTGCCCGCGAGGATGAGTGGAATTCCGGCGGCGTGTGCGGCTTCGAGCGCCAGGTGCGGCGCTTTGCACTCGTTGAACCGGCCGAGGAAGAGCGCGTAGTCCTCCTTCTCGGTCTGGAACGGCCACTCGTCCACGTGCAGCGCATTGTGCACCCGCCCGGTCCAGTGCAGGTCAGGAGCGAGGACGCGCTGGCGATCGCTGATCGCGACGAGGGACACTTCGTCACCGAGCGCCCGGTAGTACTGGTAGCAGTCGTCCTGGACCGGCCCGTGCACGGTGACTACGGTGGGCAAGCCGAGGCCGTAGTACGCCGGTGCGTTGAGCGGGCCCGCGAAGGTGTGGTCGTGCACCAGATCCAGTCCGTAGGTGGCGTGGTGGCGTTCGATCGCCTTTCGCACCTTCAGCGCGTGCATGACCTCGGGGAACGGCTCGCCGAGTCGTTCGGGCAGCGCTCGGTCCCAGAGGGGGACGAAGCGAGCCTTGGTACCCGGCTCGCCCGCGCCGAACAGCGTCACATCGTGACCACGCGTTACCAACGAATCGACCAGATCGGCGACTACCGCCTCGACGCCGCCGTAAGCCTTCGGCGGCACGTCGAAATAGGGCGGAACAACCATCGCTACGCGGAATCGGGTACCAGGGTGATCGATCGAGAGAAGATCCGAAGCCACACGCTGCGCCGAAACCGGCGCCGAGAACACTGTGCTCATGACCCTCCTTCCAGGGACACAACCATTGCACTCGCATTCACCCAGCACACCTGCGCCGAGTGCCTAACGTCGTGGCCGCCGCCGGCGGAGGTGGAGCGAGAACTTCACCGCCGTCCATGGGGCTCTTGGTTGGCCTGTCACAATGGAACGTGATCAGGGGAGGCCGAAGGGGTTGTACCTCGTTTGGCCCTTCTCAAACCGATCACTTGCTAGCAATCTTCTTCGTTCCGTTATCGGACTGATAGCTTCTTTCCGAGTTTGTGCTGATAACCGGTGGTTTCTTGCGGATTATTCAGGCGCCGCCGACGACGATTTTGCCTTTTCCGTCGGGCGTGGCGAAAGCCAGCAAACTTACAGCTTCGGCGCGCAGCGCGGCCTCGTCCGCGGCCGAGAGCGGATGCCAGGGCGTGATGCGCACGGTGTCGTCCTCCAGCGCCCAGCGGCCGTGCACGAAACCGTCGACGAGGTACATGGGTACACCGGCGGAGGCCTCCTTCGCGGTCCGCTGGCGATCCTCCTCGCTGATCACCCGGCGCCGGTCCTTGTGGCCGAGCAGCGCGTTGTCGAAGGCGGGCAGGAAGCGCACCGGCACGTCGAGCTCCGGGTCGGCCAGCGGCGCGTCCGGCAGGTCGAACAGCACCCGGTGCCGGTCGTCGGTGTAGACCACCAGCTCGGCACGCATCTCGTCGACCACCTCGGCGAGCCGGGTGATGCCCGCCCACGCCTGCATGTCCGCGACGGTCGCCGGGCCGAAGGCGGCGAGGTAGCGGCGGATGAGCGCCGCGGGGTCGGGCGCGGCCATCGGCGCGCCGATCCACTCCTCGGCGAGACTCACGGTGACATAGCGATTGCGCCACCTGCCCCACGCGCCGGTGTCCGGTCCGTGCACGAGCGGCACGAGCAGTTCGACGGTCTCGGCGAGCCTGCGGACGTGCCGGTCCGGAAACCGATCGGCGAGCAACTTGCCGAAATCGCTGCGGCTCAACTGTTTTCCGGCCAGCGACGCGCGACCCGCCGCGGCGAGTTCGGCCAGGTCGATGCCGTCGATCTCGTCGCGGTAGTACGCGGCGTTGAGCGCCGTGTTCACCACCGGCTGCACGGTGGGGCGCAGCCAGCGGAAGTCGGCGCTGTCGGCCAGGTGTACGGTGCGGCGAATCATGGTGGAGCGCACCAGCTTCCGGTCGCGCAACAGGGCAGCGAGGTCGTCGTGCCGGAACTCGGCCAAGCGTGTCCAGAGACCGATATAGGGCCAATTGGGTTCCTGTCCCTGCACCGCGACGAGGTGCCTGACGAGCTCGAACGGCGTCAGATCCACCCGCTCCGCCAGCTTCTGGCGCAGCAGCAGGGTCCGGTTCAGCTCGCGTAGCGATAGTTCCGTCATGTCCCCATCCTGGCCGAGACCACCGACAAGCCGACCGGTCCGGTCGAGCCGGTCAGACGGGCTCGGGTCGCATGCGCAGCGGCACGCCGATCCGGTTCCAGAGGTTGATCATCGCGGTGACGGCGACCAGACCCGCCCGCGCGCCCCCCTCGAAGTGCTTCTCCACATCGGCCCAGATCTCGTCGCTCACACCGTGTTCGCCGAGGCGGGTCACCGCTTCGGTATACGCCAGCGCCGCCCGCTCGGCTTCGGTGTAGAGCGCCGATTCGCGCCAGGCGTCGAGCTGGAAGATGCGCTTCTCGGTCTCGCCCGCCAGGCGCGCGTCGGTGGTGTGCATATCGATGCAGTACACGCAGCCGTTGATCTGGGAGGCCCTGATCTTCACCAGTTCCCGGACGACCGGGTCCAAGGGGCCGCGCCGGATCGCGCCCTCGGCGGCGATCCACGCCTGGTACACCTCGGGCGCGAGTTGCGGCAGCTTCATCCGTGACACGTCGTCATCCTTTCGTCGTGGTTTCGCCCTACGCACCTGAGACGAAACGACGCCGAGAAATGTGACAACAGTGCGCTTTCTTCATGATTCGATCAGCCGCGGCGGCGGTGTGCCGTGCGGCAGTTTCGGGCCGACCGCGACCAGGCTGCCCGGGGTCCGGCCCCGCCCCCAGCCCAGCTTCTCGCGATAGCGGCCGATGTGGTCCTCGGGGATCGCCGCGCCTTTCGGCAGCGGCGTGGATTCGGGATCGACGTAGAGCGCGTCGGTGGGGCAGTAGGCCTCGCACATGAAGCAGGTCTGGCAGTCGGATTGCCGTGCGATGACCGGGATTCCGGACGCGGTGCGGTCGAAGACGTCGGTCGGGCACGCGTCCACGCATTTGTCGCAGCCGATGCAGTCCGCGGCGCGCAGCAGTTCGATCACGACGCCACCGCCAGGGTGGTGTTGCCTGCGGGTGCGGTGCCGGTCCACACCGCGTCGAGTCCACCGGACAGGACGTGATGGCGCTGCGCCGGATCCAGCTCCGGGTGGTCGGCGCGCTTGCTCATGCCGCGGGTTTCGGTGCGCGCCAACGTCGACGCGTACATCAGCCTGCCGACCGCGGTGATGGCCGCGGCCTGCCTGGCCCGGACGCGCTCGTCTCCGGTGCGTCCGCCGAGGCCTTCGCTCGCGCGCAGCCAGATCGCGTCCAGCTCGGCCAGTGCCGGACGCACCCGATCACCGTGGCGCAGATAGTTCTTCTCGAACGGAATCAGCTCGGCCTGCGCGGCTTCGACCACTTCGGTCGCCGTGACGGTTTCGGCTCCATCGGAGCGCAACCCGACTCGCCCCGCGCCCCACAGGCGCTCGTCCGCGCCGCGCCCGTTGCGCAGCGCGAACTCGGCCGCCCCTCGACCCGCCCAGCTGCCCGAAGACATGGCCCACGCCGAATTGTGGCTGCCGCCACCGGTGAAGCCGCCGCAGATAAGCTCCCTGGTCGCGGCGTCGCCCGCCGCATACAGCCCCGGCACGGTGGTGGCGCAGTCGTCGTCGATCACGTCGATGCCGCCGGTGCCGCGCACCGTGCCCTCGGCGAGCAGGTCGACCTCGAAGCGGTCGGTGAACGGATCGATGCCGCGCCTGTCGAACTGCAGGAAGAAGTTCGGCTGGCCGAGGCGCATCTGCTCCTGCACGCTCGCGTCGGCGCGATCCAATTGTGCGAAGACCTTCTCGGTCAACAGCGTTCGCGCGATCACCGAGCGGCCCTTCGTCGAGCCCGCGCCCTCCAGCACACGACCGTCCTCGTGGAAGAAGGTGGCGTAGCCGTAGTACGCGGTCTTGGTGATGGTGGAGCCCTTGGGCACGAGGGCGTAGGCGTTGGAGAACTCCATGCCGGAGAAGCGCGCGCCCACCTCGGCGGCCATCAGCGCGCCGTCCCCGGTGTCCACATTCGTGCCGAGTGCCCTGGACAGGAACGCGCAGCCGCCGGTGGCGAGCACCACCGCGCCCGCGGTGATCCGGTAGTCCCGGGCCGGCCTGCGCTGATAGCCCGCCGCGCCGCGCACCGTGCCGTCGTCGTCGACCAGCAGCTCCAGCGCGGGCGAGTGATCGAGGATGCGCACGCCGATTCGCTTGAGCCAGGCCCGCATTCGGCGCATGTACTCCGGGCCCTGCACCCCGGTGCGGATCTGCTCGCCCGTCGCCGGGTCGACAGGGAACGGATAGCGGCCTTCGACGGCGAGCCGATTCATGTTGGCGTAGGTCTGATCCAGGACCCGGTCCATCCAGTAGTGGTCGGCCAGGTGCCCGCCCAGCGCCTCGCGGCTGGCCTTGGCGTTGGCGCGGGCGGTCGCCTCGGGCGCGACGTACCAGACGCCGGTGCCGGACGGCGCCGTCGCGCCGCTGGTTCCGCAGTAGCCCTTGTCCACCAGGGTCACCTCGGCGCCCGCCTCGGCCGCGTGGATGGCCGCCCACGCCGCCGCGGGCCCGCCGCCGATCACCAGGACATCGGTGCTGGTCTGCCATGGTTCGGTCATAGGTCGGCTCCTGTCGGTGCGTCGGGATTCACGCCGAGTGCGAGCAGCAGCCGGCGACGGGGGAGGTGACCGGATCCACTGGAAGCGTCATCTGGCAACGGTCCCAACACGAGTGATACTGGCCGAAAACCTAAGGCCGCCAGGCTCGTGGCGAAATGGTTCGGATCAGCGCGATCCTGACGAGTGCCTGTAGCCGGTTTCCGCGAGACTCTGGAATTCGGCTGCGCACACGTCTGGAAACCCCGTCCCGGCGCGCATCCTCGAGGGGCAGGCACGCCCGATGACTTGTAGGGTTCATGGCGGGCCGGAGGGTGTCCGGCGGGATGCACGGAGAAAGGGACGCGGGTGTCGGACGCATCGGTCGAGGTGCTGCTTGACGACTTCGAGAACAAGGACAAGTGGGACCTCGACGGGAACGGGGCGAGCCTGACACACCTCACCACGTTCGCCGAGGGCGCGCCGAGCAAGACGCCCGGCATCTACGCCGACGGCGCCGCCGGTTCGGACCACCGCGCACTCGTGCTGCTGGTCCGCACCGCGACCCCCGACCTCGAGGTCGAGCTGGTGGCCAAACCGGGGCAATCGTTCTCGATCGCCGGACGGTTGGCGGTGGTGAACCTGTGGGTGCGTTCGCCGCACGCATCGATTCAGGTGTCCGCGCGCCTCGGCAGCGTCGAGGGCGAGCGAGAGCTGGCGCTCGGCCGCATCACCGCGGACCCCGAGTGGCAGCGCCTCGGGCACGAACCGGCCGAGGCGATCGCCGACGCCGAGTTCCTCGCACTGAAGATCCGGCTCACCGAGGTCGTGAAGCGGGAAGGCGAGGTCATGATCCTGCTGGACGACCTGACCGCCCGAACCACGGCGTGACGCCAGAAACCACGGTGTGACAACAGAAACGAGGACAGCCCCCGCGCTGAAGCACGGGGGCTGTCCTCGACGGTGGTGAGCCGAGGCTCAGCCGCTGAAGGGATGGGTGCGGTCCAGGTCGAGGTTCAGCTCGACCACGTTGACCCGCGCCTCTCCGAGGAACCCGAGGGTTCGGTCTTGGGTGTGTGACGCGACGAGCTCACGCACCTGCTCCTCGGACATGTTGCGTGCCTTGGCGATCCGCGGCACCTGGAGCTCCGCGTAGGCGGGGGAGATGTGCGGGTCGAGGCCGCTGCCGCTGGCGGTGACCGCGTCGGCGGGCACGACCGGGTCGGCGGGGGCGTCGCCGAGAATCGGCACGATACGACCGACCGAGTAGTCCATATCGGGCTCGGCGCACTGGACCTGAACCCCGTGGTAGGCGTCGACGAAGGGCACCGCCGGGCACGCCTGGTTCACGCTGATCACCTGGACCGGACGCGAGACCTCGCCGTCGGCATCGCGCGGCCCGATCACCGAGAGCACCGCGCCGACACCGTCACTGGTGCAGAACGGGCGGGAACCGTCGACCCCCTCACGGTCGCCGATCTCCTTGCTTCGCGCGCACACGGTGGTCAGCAGGCTTGCGCGCCCCTCGGGGTCGAAGACGTTCTGGTCCACGATGTCCTCGGGGCCCAGATTGCTCGCCGCGGTGGACAGCGGGTCGTAGCCGTCGCCCGCGGCGGACGGCCTGCTCTGGAAGTACTGGGTGAGTGCGGCGCCGTCGGCGTCGGTGAACGACTGGCCGATCAGGCTGCTGCCCACCACGTTTCCTTCCGAGGTCAGCAGCGAGCCGTCGGCTTTCTCGTTCAGCCCCGGCAGCTGGCCGACCGCGAAAACCGCCAGCGGATAGACGATTCCGGTGATCGCGGTCAGCACGAGCAGGGCACGCAGCGCGGCCAGATGCTGACGGATCCAAGTGGACATACGCATTTCAGGACATCCCGGGGAGGAGGTGGACGACGAGATCGATGAGCTTGATGCCGATGAACGGCGCGACGATGCCGCCGAGGCCGTAGACGGTCAGGTTGCGGCTCAACAGTTTCGACGCGTGCGACGGGCGATAGCGCACGCCGCGCAGCGCCAGCGGGATCAGCGCCACGATGACGATCGCGTTGAAGATCACCGCCGAGAGGATCGCCGACTGTGGACTGGCCAGCCGCATGATGTTGAGCAGGTCCAGGCCGGGGAACAGCCCGACGAAGAGCGCCGGGATGATGGCGAAGTACTTGGCGATGTCGTTGGCGATCGAGAACGTGGTCAGCGCGCCCCGCGTGATGAGCAGCTGCTTGCCGATCTCCACGATCTCGATGAGCTTGGTCGGATCGGAGTCCAGATCGACCATGTTGCCGGCCTCTTTGGCCGCCGAGGTGCCGGTGTTCATCGCGACGCCGACGTCGGCCTGGGCCAGAGCGGGGGCGTCGTTGGTGCCGTCGCCGGTCATGGCGACCAGACGTCCGCCGTCCTGTTCCTTCTTGATCAGGGCGAGCTTGTCCTCGGGGGTGGCCTCGGCGAGGAAGTCGTCGACGCCCGCCTCGTCCGCGATCGCCTTGGCGGTCAACGGATTGTCGCCGGTGATCATGACGGTGCGGATGCCCATCCTGCGCATCTCGTCGAAGCGCTCCCGCATGCCCTGCTTCACCACGTCCTTGAGGTGGATGACGCCGAGCAGCTGCGCAGTGCCGTCCTTGATCTCGCCGACGACCAGCGGGGTACCGCCGGAGGCGGAGATACCGTCGACGATCACGCCGACCTCGTCGGGCACCGCACCGCCCGAGCTACGCACCCATTCGGTCACCGCGCTCGCCGCGCCCTTGCGCAGCTGGTGTCCGTCGGCGAGGTCGACGCCCGACATGCGGGTCTGCGCGGTGAATTCCACCCAGGTCGCGCCGGTCAGCTCGCCGGGGGTGCGTTCGCGCTTGTTGTAGGCCTGCTTGGCGTACACCACGATCGAACGGCCTTCGGGTGTTTCGTCCGCGAGACTGGACAACTGCGCGGCGTCGGCGAGTTCGTCGTCCGAAATGCCGGGCATCGGAACGAATTCCGAGGCCTGCCGGTTACCGAGGGTGATGGTTCCGGTCTTGTCCAGCAGCAGCGTGTTCACATCGCCCGCGGCCTCGACCGCGCGGCCGGACATGGCGAGCACGTTGCGCTGCACCAGGCGGTCCATGCCCGCGATGCCGATCGCCGACAGCAGTGCGCCGATGGTGGTCGGAATCAGGCAGACCAGCAGCGCGACCATGACGATCCCGGTGACGCCGTTGACGTCGAGCGCCGCCGTGTCGGGCACGCCGGGGAAGCTCGCCTTCGCGAAGATGGCCATCGGCTGCAGGGTGACGACGGCGAACACGAAGATGATCGTGAGCGCGGCGAGCAGGATGTTCAGCGCGATCTCGTTCGGGGTCTTCTGCCTGCTCGCGCCCTCGACCAGAGCGATCATCTTGTCGATGAAGCTCTGCCCCGGCTCCTGGGTGATCCGGACGACGATCCGGTCCGAGAGCACGGTGGTGCCGCCGGTGACCGCGGAACGGTCGCCGCCGGATTCACGGATGACGGGGGCGGATTCGCCGGTGATGGCCGACTCGTCCACCGAGGCGATGCCCTCGACGACGTCGCCGTCACCGGGGATCACCTGGCCGGCCTCGACCACCACGTGGTCGCCGCGGCGCAGCTCCGGTGCGGCGACCCGCTCCTCGACCACCCGTGCGCCGGGCGCCCAGTCGACGAGGCGGCGCGCCACCGTGTCGGTCTTGGCCTTGCGCAGCGTGTCGGCCTGAGCCTTGCCGCGTCCCTCGGCGACCGCCTCGGCCAGATTGGCGAACAGCACGGTGAGCCACAGCCACACCACGATGGCCCAGGCGAACACGCTCGGATCGGCGATCGCGAGCACGGTCGACCAGAGGGCACCGATCTCGACGATCAGCATCACCGGATTGCGCCACAGCGTGCGCGGATCCAGCTTGCGTACGGCATCGGGCAGCGAGGTCAGCAGCAGAGCGGGGTCGAGAACCCCGGAGGCCACCTTGTGCTCGGTGTGCTCCGGTGCGGCCTCCGTGTGGGTGGCCGGTTCTGTTGCGGTACTGGTCATGTCAGTGGATTCCCTCGGCGAGCGGCCCGAGCGCGAGCGCGGGCAGGAAGGTGAGCGCGACCAGGACCACGGTCACGCCGACCACCAGCCCGACGAACTGCGGGCGATGGGTCGGCAGCGTGCCGATCGACGCGGGCGTGGTGCCCTGCTTGGCGAGTGATCCGGCGAGCGCGAGCACGAAGATGATCGGCAGGAACCGGCCGAGCACCATGGCCAGACCGAGCGCGGTATTGAACCACTCGGTGTTGCCGGTGAGGCCCGCGAAGGCGGAGCCGTTGTTGTTGGCGGCCGAGCTGAACGCGTACAGCACCTCCGACAGGCCGTGTGGCCCGCCGTTCAGCATGCTCGCGCGCTGACCCGGCAGCGCCATGGCGATCGCGGTGAACGTCAGCACCAGCAGCGGGCTGATGAGGAAATACGAAGCGGCCAGCTTGATTTCGCGCGGCGTGATCTTCTTGCCCAGGTATTCCGGGGTGCGACCGACCATGAGGCCGGCGACGAAGACGGTGATCACCGCGAGGATCAGCATGCCGTACAAGCCGGAGCCGACGCCACCGGGCGCGACCTCGCCGAGCTGCATGTTGAACATCGTCATCATGCCGCCGAGGCTGGTGTAGGAATCGTGGAACGAGTTCACGGCGCCGGTGGAGGTGAGCGTGGTCGAGGCGGCGAAGGTAGCCGAATTCGACACGCCGAAGCGGGTTTCCATGCCCTCGGTGGCGGCGCCGATGGCCGTCGGCACGGTGCCGTGGTGTTGCAGCTGGAACAGGTTGGTCAGCGCGATGCTGGCCAGCGCGATCGTGCCCATCACCGCCACGATCGCGTAGCCCTGCTTGGTGCTGCCGACCATGCGACCGAAGGTGCGCGGCAGCGAGCAGGCGATGACCAGGATCAGGAAGATCTCGATCCAGTTCGTCCAGGTCGTCGGATTCTCGAACGGGTGGGCGGAGTTGGCGTTGTAGAAGCCGCCGCCGTTGGTGCCGAGTTCCTTGATCACCTCTTGGCTGGCGACCGGGCCTCCGGTGATCGTCTGCTGCGCGCCCGTGATCGTCTGGGCGACCTGATCGTGGAGCTGGAAGTTCTGAATGACACCGCCCGCCACCAGCACGATCGCGAAGACGAACGCGATAGGCAGCAGGATGCGCAGCGTGCCGCGCACCAGGTCGACCCAGAAGTTGCCGAGGTCGCTGGTGTGCCTGCGGGCGAAGCCGCGCACCAGCGCGATCGCGACCGCCATGCCCACCGCGGCCGAGACGAAGTTCTGCACCGCGAGCCCGGCCATCTGCACCAGGTGGCCCTGGGTGGACTCGCCGGAGTAGTTCTGCCAGTTGGTGTTCGTCACGAAGCTGACGGCGGTGTTCCAGGCCAGCGCCGGTGTCATCTCGGTGGCGGGATCGTTCAGGTGCAGCGGCAGTTTGCCCTGGATCAACTGAAAGAAGAACAGGAACAGGATGCCGACCGCCGAGAACGCGAGCACACTGCGGGCGTAGACGCCCCACGTCTGCTCGACTTCCGGTTTCGCGCCGATGGCGCGGTAGATCAGGCGCTCCGCACGGGAGTGCTTGGCGCTGGAGTAGACGCGGTACATGTAGTCGCCGAGTGGGACGTGCACCAAGGCCAGCGCGAGGACAAGGGACGCCACGAAGACGATCCCCGCGGTTGTCGAGTTCACCTAGAACCTCTCGGGGAAAAGCAGGGCCGCGACCATGTAGACGGCGACGAGGACGGCGAGCACGAGACCGATCAGGTTCGCGGTCACAGCTTCTCCACCCCTCGTTGAACCAGCCCCAGCAGTGCGAACACCGCGACGGTAAGCGCCGTGAACACCACGACAGACATGACTTTCCGACCTCCTTGCGGCTCCAGGGTGCGGAGCGCACAGCGAGTACAGCGCCGAATCGGGGTCGCCGCTGCCTCCCTGACGAGTTCTTAGCGCCCCACGGCGCGGCATTGACGGTCCGTTAACGGGGAGCGTGGACGGACGCTGCTGCTCATGGGAGATCCATGATTCGTCAGGATGTGCTCCGGTCCGGGCAAGGATGGCGTCAAGGACGGGGGCGTTGACGTCAAGAGAACGTAAAGATCCGCGGTCGGGGGCGGTGCCGGCGGTATTCGTGGAGTAGCCGGTCAGGCGGGGCATCCAGCGCAACCGGCGCCCTGCCTGTTCGTGGAGAGGATCGCCATGTCCACCGTCACCGTCGCGGTGCTGCTCGGATTCGTGTGCTGCGCGCTGGTCATTCGCGCGTTCGCGCCGCGCGGCGAGGTCGCGTCGCCACGGCGGGTAACCGTCGACGCGCGGCGCGCTCGGTCGGGGAACGCAGTGGCGGGCATCGATGCGTGAGGGCCGACGCGGCGCGACGTCTGATCCGAAGGATTCGCGGCGTGGCTGCTCGAACGCGCGATGATGGACATGTGAAACGCGGTCGGCTTCGCATCTACATCGGCGCCGCGCCGGGTGTCGGCAAGACCTACGCCATGCTCGGCGAGGCTCACCGGCGGCTGGAGCGCGGCCGCGACGTGGTGGCCGCGGTGGTGGAGACGCACGGCCGGGCCAAGACCGGGGAGTTGCTGGCGGGTATCGAGCGGATTCCGCCGAAGATCATCGAGTACCGCGGTGCGCGTTTCCAGGAACTGGATGTGGACGCGGTGCTGCGCCGTGCGCCCGCGGTCGTGCTGGTGGACGAACTCGCACACACCAACACCCCGGGCAGTGCCAACCAGAAGCGCTGGCAAGACGTCGCGGAGCTGTTGGACGCGGGCATCGACGTCATCTCGACGGTCAACGTCCAGCACCTGGAGAGCCTCAACGACGTCGTCGAGCGGATCACCGGGATCCAGCAGCGCGAGACGGTCCCGGACGCCGTGGTACGCGGCGCCGAACAGGTGGAATTGGTGGACATCACGCCGGAAGCGCTGCGCCGCAGGCTTTCCCACGGCAACGTCTACGCGGCCGACAAAGTGGACGCCGCGCTGCGCAACTACTTCCGGCCGGGGAACTTGACCGCGCTGCGCGAACTCGCGCTGCTGTGGCTGGCCGATCAGGTCGACGCCGCGCTCGCGAAGTACCGTGCCGACCACCACATCACCGAGCTGTGGGAGGCGCGCGAACGCGTCGTCGTCGCGGTGACCGGCGGGCCGGAATCGGAGACGATCGTGCGCCGGGCGAGCCGGATCGCGACGAAATCGAGCGCCGATCTCGTCGTCCTGCACGTGGTGCGCGGGGACGGGCTGGCCGGCGTGTCGACCGAGCGCCTTGCCCGGCTGCGCGAACTCGCCGCCAGCCTGGACGCCTCGCTGCACACCGTCACCGGTGACGACGTGCCGAACACGCTGCTGGAGTTCGCCCGCGAGGTGAACGCGACCCAGCTGGTGCTCGGCACCTCGCGCCGTTCCCGGTGGGCGCGCATCTTCGACGAGGGCATCGGCTCCTCCGTCGTGCAGCGCTCCGGGAAGATCGACGTGCACATGGTCACCCACGAGGAGGCTCATCGCGGCATGCGCTGGCGCGCGCTGGTGCCGCGGCAGCCTGCGCTGGCCTGGCCCGCCGCGATCCTGGTTCCGGTGCTGGTGTGTGCGCTCAGCGCCACGGTGCTGGACGGTTTCCTCCAGCTGGGCGGTCTGAGCGCCGTGTTCTTCATCGGCGTCCTCGCGGTCGCGCTGCTCGGCGGCGTGCTGCCCGCCTCGTTCTCCGCGCTGCTGTCGGGTCTGTTGCTGAACTGGTTCTTCACCGATCCGCGCTACAGCCTGACCATCGCCGAACCGGACAACTTCGTCACCGTGGTGGTGATGCTGTTCGTCGCGCTCGCGGTGGCCGCGCTGGTCGACGTCGCCGCCAAACGAACGCGGCAGGCGCGCAAGGCCTCTCGCGAGGCCGAGCTGCTGACCATGTTCGCGGGTGCCGTGCTGCACGGCGCGGATCTGCCCAATCTGCTCGAGCAGGTGCGGGAGACGTTCGGGCTGCGGGCGGTGAGCATGATGTACGGCGAGACCGTCGTCGCGGAGGTTGGTTTGGAACCGCCAGGGCAGCCGAGCGCGGCCGACACCGTCATCGAGGCGGGAGACGGCACCAGCCTGCTGTTGCTGACCGGGCATACGCTCGACGCGGCCGACCTGCTGGTGCTGAACGCGGTGGCCAACCAGGCGGCGGGGCTGGTACGTCAGGCCAGGCTCGCGGAGGAAGCAAGCGCCGCGGCGGCGCTGCTCGAGGCCGACCGATTGCGCCGCGCGCTGCTCTCGGCGGTGAGCCACGATCTGCGGACGCCGCTGGCCGGGGCCAAGGCCGCGGTGTCCAGTCTGCGCAGCGACGACATCGAGTTCTCGCCGGAGGACACCACCGAATTGCTGGAGACCATCGAGGAATCGGTGGACCAGCTGACCGCGCTGGTGGGCAACCTGCTCGACTCCTCGCGACTGGCCGTCGGCGTGGTGAGCCCGCAGCTGCGGCGGGTGTACATGGACGAGGTGGCGCACCGCGCCCTGGTGAGCGTCGGAATGGGCGCCCGCGGCCTGCGCCGCGCCGCGATGAATCGGGTGGAGGTATCCGTCGGCGAGGTGTCGGTGCTGGCCGACGCGGGTCTGCTGGAGCGCGTGCTTGCCAATCTGATCGACAACGCGATTCGCCACTCACCGCCCGACACCCCCGTCCGGGTGACCGCCGAACCCGCAGGCGACCACGTCGCGATCGCGGTGGTCGACCGCGGACCCGGGGTGCCGCCCGGCGCGGAGGAGCAGCTCTTCGAGCCGTTCCAGCGCCTGGGCGACCGGGACAACACCACCGGCGTCGGGCTCGGCCTCTCGGTGGTGCGCGGTTTCGTCGAGGCGATGGGCGGCGTCGTGCACGCCGAACCCACCCCCGGCGGCGGGCTGACCATGCTGGTCGACCTGCCCGCGGCGGATCCGGCCGTCACGGTGGGAAGTGCGGTGGCGAGCGCGGACACCGGGCTCGTGGCGGGTGGAGACGCTGTGCCTACGGCGAGCAAGGGAGAAGGATCCGGCGAAGCGCCGGGGCAGAGTCTCGATCGGGCGTCGGCGAGCGGCGACACTGTGCCAGCGGCGGGCGACGACACTGTGTCCACCCCGGGCGGAGGGACTGTGCACGCGGTGGACGGTGCCACTGTGCCTGCGGCGGGCGACGGCGATGGGTCAGGCGGAGCGTCGGAGCGGAGCGGCGATCGGGCGTTGGCGGGCGGTGACCCTGCCGGAGAGACTGTGTCAGCGGCGGATGGAGGAACTGTGCCCACGGCGGGTGGAGAGACCGAGGCGATCGAGTGGCGCGGGTCCGACGCCGGGATCGGGCGCGCGTCGTCCGGCGCGGCTTCGGAGGAGCGGGTCGGCGCGGGGGAGGATGGCAGGAACGGCAAGGACTCGGCGCGGGCCGGGGGCGCACACGGATGACCAAGGTGGTGGAAGGTGTCGAAGCAGACTGGGCTGCAAGGGAACTCGCGGTGAACGAGGACAGGCCGGAGGCCGAATCGGCAAAGGCTCCGTCGACCAAGGTGCTCGTGGTCGACGACGAACCGCAGATCGTGCGCGCGCTGCGGATCAACCTGTCGGTGCGCGGCTACGAGGTCATCACCGCGGGCACCGGGGCGGCCGCACTACGCGCGGCCGCGGACAAGCACCCCGACGTCGTGATCCTCGACCTCGGGCTGCCGGACATGGACGGCATCGAGGTGCTGGGCGGACTGCGCGGCTGGACCAGCGCGCCGGTGATCGTGCTCTCGGCGCGCACCGATTCCGCCGACAAGGTGGAGGCGCTCGACGCGGGCGCCGACGACTATGTGACCAAGCCGTTCGGCATGGACGAGCTGCTGGCCCGGCTGCGCGCCGCCGTGCGCCGCGGGGCGACCGACGGCGAGACGGCCGATCCGGTGGTGGTGACCGAGTCGTTCACCGTGGACCTCTCCGCCAAGAAGGTCACCAAGAACGGAGCGCCCGTCCATCTCACCCCGACCGAGTGGGGGATGCTCGAGATGCTGGTGCGCAACAAGGGCAAACTCGTCGGCCGCAAGGAGCTGCTGCGCGAGGTATGGGGTCCGTCGTACGCCACCGAAACCCACTATCTGCGGGTCTATCTCGCGCAGCTGCGGCGCAAGCTGGAGAACGATCCCTCGCGGCCGAAGCACCTGCTGACCGAGGCGGGTATGGGGTATCGCTTCCAGGTCTGACGGCGTATGACAGCGTCGAGTCGTGAGTGTGGCCGGGATCGCAGTCAGGAATGGCGTCCGCACGCGCGCTGTTGGCAGGCGTGAGCCGTTCCAAACGAAGATGGCAGGATCGAACCCATGGCTGAACCAACCGTTGCCCCTGCGACCGGCACCACGGCATCGACCACCGTGGAACCGACCACCCTCTGGGTCGAGCGCACCGGCACCCGTGCCTACACCGGCCGTAGCTCGCGCGGCGCCGAAGTGCTGATCGGATCGCAGGGCGTGCCTGGTGTGTTCACCCCCGGCGAGTTGCTGAAGATCGCGCTGGCCGCCTGCTCCGGGCTGAGCGCGGACTTCGCGCTCTCGCGCAAGCTGGGCGACAACTTCGACGCGACCATCCGTGTCGCGGGCGACGCCGACCGGGAGAACGAGGTCTACCCGCAGCTCGACGAGGCGTTCGAGCTGGACCTGAGCGAACTGGACGAGGAGGCGCGCGAGCGGCTGCTGGTCACCGTGCAGCGCGCCATCGACAAGGTGTGCACCGTGGGCCGCACGCTGAAGGCGGGTACCAAGGTCACCCTCTCCTTCGATATCGACTCCTGACCGCGACGTCGGAGGTACGCACCGACTCCGAGCGCCCGGCCGCACCGATGTGCGGCCGGGCGTTCGCCGTACCCGGCCCCCTGCGGCGCGCGCGGGCGACGGTACGGCATCCTGAGCGAATGACTGAAACTCCGCACGGCGCGGCCGCATCCACCGACCGGGCCCGGCTCGGCGCCTGGGTGCACGGCACGGTGCAGGGCGTCGGTTTCCGCTGGTGGACCAGGTCGCGCGCGCTCGAACTCGGCCTGGTCGGATCCGCGCGCAACGCCCGCGACGGCCGGGTACACGTGATCGCGGAGGGCACCCGCGCGGCGTGCGAGCGTTTGCTGGAACTGCTGCGATCGGGCGATACACCTGGCCGGGTGACATTGGTTGTGGAAAGCTGGGAGCCTCCGCGGGGTGATTTGACCGGATTCGAGGAGCGCTAGTGGTGGATCCGAAGGGCATGGGGAGGGATCGGTGAGCACGCAGAACCCGGGCGACGGGAATGAACGGCGTCCCGACGAGCCCGCCGAGCCGCCGGAGTGGACCACCCCCGAGCTGAACGTGCCCGAGCCGCCTGACCTGCCGGGGCCGAGCGAGCCGGGCCCGCCCCCGCAGGGTCCGCGGCCGGGCAGCGTCCAGCGCCAGGAGCCCGGCGTCACCAAGCCCCGACCGCCGACCGTTGCCGAGGCGCGAGCCAGAGACAAGGCGCGCAAGCGCGCCGCCGAGGAGAAGCGCGCGGCGGAGGCGGCGGCCGAGGCCAAGAAGCGCACCCGCAAGCGCGTGCTGATCGGCGGCATCGCCGTGGTCGGTGTCGCGGGACTCGTCGGCGGCGGTTATCTGGCATATCGCGCGCTCACCGCGCCCGACGACGTCACCGCCTACTGCGTGAAGAACGAGAACGGCCAGGAGATCGTCGTCGAGGACAAGTACTGCACGCCGGGCACGGCGGGCTTCGTCGACGACAGCGGCGGCGGCAGTTCGCACAGCCACGGCGGCCCGATCATCATCTACGGCGGCGGCGCGCAGTACCGCTACTACTACGGCGGCAACAACACCGTCGGCAAGCCGCCCGTCGGCGGCTCCACGCTGAAACCCAAGGGGGCACAGATCACCACCAAGTCGGGCACCACCATCCAGCGCGGTGGACTCGGCAGCAAGAGCACCGGCGGCGGTGGCTCCTGATGCGTCGCGTCCGCGGCACGCCGCGCCAGGACTGGCAGCAGATCATCGAGGGGCAGGGACTGGTCTACGGTGCGCCGGGCCGCGACGCGAGCGGCCTGCCGCGCCCGTACTGGGACGAATCGGTGCACTACGAGTTCGACATGGCGGAGATCCTCGCGCTCGAGGCCGACGTCGAACTGCTGCACTCGATGTGCCTGAACGCCGTCGAGCACGTCGTGCTCACCGAACGGTTCCGGGATTTCGGTCTGCCGGAATGGAGTTGGGAGCCGATCGCCGAATCCTGGCGCCGCAGTGACCCGCACGTCTACGGCCGCTTCGATCTGCGCTACGACGCGCGCCGCCCGGCGAAACTGCTGGAGTACAACGCCGATACGCCGACCTCGCTGCTGGAGGCGGCGATCGTGCAGTGGCACTGGCTGACCGCGCTCCACCCCGACGACGACCAGTGGAACTCGTTGCACGAGAAGCTGGTCGAGCGCTGGGGTGAGCTGCGCGACCAGTTGCCCTCACCACAACTGCATTTCACCTGGTCCTCGGCCGACGCCACCGGCGAGGACAATGTCACGACGGCCTATATGCAGGAGACCGCGGCCGAGGCGGGCTTCGATACCATCGCGTTGCCCATCGAGGAGATCGGATTCGACACGGAGCTGGAGCGTTTCGTCGATCTGGCCGAGGCTCCGATCGAGTCCGTCTTCAAGCTCTACCCGTGGGAGTGGGTGCTCGACGACGATTTCGGCAAGCGCGTGGTGCAGAGCCTGCCGCAGACCATGTGGATCGAGCCGCTGTGGAAGACGTTGCTCAGCAACAAGGCGATCCTCGCGATCCTGTGGGAGATGTACCCCGGGCACCCGAATCTGCTGCCCGCCTACCTCGATCAGCCCAACGAGCTCACCGAGTACATCCGCAAACCCAAGCTGGGCCGCGAGGGCGCCAACATGACCATCGTCGGCGCGGGATTGGAGACCGCCACCGGCGGCGTCTACGGCGCCGAGGGCTTCGTGTACCAATTGCTCGACCCGCTCCCGGAATTCGACGAGATGCGGCCGGTGCTCGGCGCCTGGATCGTCGGCGATACCGCCGCGGGCCTCGGCATCCGGGAGACCGCGGGGCTGATCACCGACGACGGCGCGGCGTTCGTTCCGCACCGCATACCGACCGAATAGACCACTCCACCCGCACCGAACATTTCCGGAAGGACCACGATGACCGCAGTCGCCCTCGAATCGGGGTACTGGAGCGCGCTCGGCGAAGGCGTAGGGGCGATCATCCTCTACGCCCTTGTCGGCCTCGTGCTCATGCTCGTCGGCTTCTACGCCATCGACCTGACCACCCCGGGCGCCCTACGCAAGTTGGTGGCCGAGGGCAAGCCCAACGCGATCATCGTCACGGCGGCGGGCATGCTCAGCATGGCGTTCATCGTCGTGCTCGCGATCTTCGCGGCGGGCGGCAAGCTCGCCGAGGGGCTGATCGCCGCGCTGGTGTTCGGTTTGGTCGGCATCATCGCCCAGGTGATCTCGGTGCGGGTCGTCGAGCGCGTGCTCGGCATCGACATCGGAGCCGCACTGCACGCGGAAAAATTCACCATCGAGGTACTCGTGGTCGCGGCGGCCCACTTCGCGCTCGGCCTTGTGGTGGCCGTCGCCATCCTCTGACGGGACCGAAGGTGACCGTCGGTCGGGTCTAGTGGCCGCGGGCGATCCAGTCCGCCAGCGAAGGCTTCTCGGCGCCGATGGTGGTGCCCTCGCCGTGCCCGGTGTGCACCGTCGTCTCCTCGGGCAGCGTGAGCAGCCGGTCACGGATGGAATCGATGATGGTGTCGAAGTCGGAATAGGAGCGGCCGGTCGCGCCGGGACCTCCGGCGAAGAGCGTGTCGCCGGTGCACAGCGCGTGCAGCTCCGGCAGGTAGAGACAGACCGAGCCGGGCGAGTGGCCCGGCGTGTGCAGGATCTCGATCTCGGTGCCCGCCACCGAGATCCGCGCGGTGCCCGCGAGCGAACGGTAGCCGGCGTCGGGGTGGGTCATCCGCCACAGCGGCTCGTCCGCGGGATGCAGCAGGACGGGTGCGTCGAAGCGATCGCCGAGCTCCGGCGCGACGGTGACGTGGTCGTTGTGGCCGTGCGTGCACAGCACCGCGACGACGTGCCGCCCGCCGACCGCGGCCGCGATGGCATCGGCGTCGTGCGCCGCGTCCACCACCAGCACCTCGCTGTCGTCGCCGATGAGCCAGACATTGTTGTCGACCGCCCAGGTGCCGCCGTCCAGGGAGAAGGTCCCGGAGGTGACCACGTGGTCGATGCGCGCGCTCACCAGACCACCACCGAGCGCAGCACCTCGCCCGTGTGCATGGCGGTGAAGGCCCGCTCCACCTCGTCGAGCGCGATCCGCTCGGTGACGAACCGGTCCAGCGGCAGCCTGCCCTGCCGGTACAGGTCGACGAGCACGGGGAAGTCGCGCTCCGGCAGGCAATCGCCGTACCAGGAGGACTTGAGCGCGCCGCCGCGGGAGAACAGGTCGATCAGCGGCATCTCGATCGTCATGTCGGGTGTGGGGACGCCGACCAGCACCACGGTGCCCGCCAGGTCGCGGCCGTAGAAGGCCTGCTTCCAGGTCTCCGGGCGGCCGACCGCGTCGATCACCACGTCGGCGCCGAAGCCGTCGGTGAGTTCCTGAATGCGGGCTACCACGTCCTCGGCGCTCGCGTCGACGGTGTGGGTGGCGCCGAAGTCGGTGGCCCAGGCCAGTTTTCGCGGGTCGCGGTCGATCGCGATGATGGTGCGGGCGCCTGCCAGCCGGGCACCCGCGATGGCGGCGTCGCCCACCCCGCCGCAGCCGATCACCGCGACGGTGTCGCCGCGCGAGACGTTGCCGGTGTTCACGGCGGCGCCGATGCCCGCCATCACGCCGCAGCCGAGCAGCCCCGCGACGGCCGGGTCCGCCTCGGGATCGATCTTGGTGCACTGTCCTTCGTGCACCAGCGTCTTGTCGGCGAAGGCGCCGATGCCCAGCGCCGGGCTGAGCTCGGTGCCGTCGGTGAGGGTCATCTTCTTGCTCGCGTTGTTGCTCGCGAAGCAGTACCAGGGGCGTCCGCGTCGGCAGGCGCGGCATTCGCCGCAGACGGCCCGCCAGTTCAGCACGACGAAATCGCCCGTGGCCACGTGCGTGACGGCGGCGCCGACGGTTTCCACCACGCCCGCCGCCTCGTGGCCGAGCAGGAACGGGAACTCGTCGTTGATGCCGCCCTCGCGATAGTGCAGGTCGGTGTGGCAGACACCACAGGACTGCACTCGCACGACCACATCGTGCGGACCGGGATCGGGGATGACCACGTCGACCACTTCGACCGGGGCGCCGATGGCTCGGGCGATGACGCCGCGCACGGTTTCGGACACGAATCCCTCCTCTGTTCGCATGCCGCCGTTGGCACCCGGTCCATCTTGCCGCCGGTGCGCCGTCGACGGGCGCTGTCGGACGAAGTTCGGCCGAAGCCCGCGCGTGCCCGGAGTGATGTTCGACGCCGGGGTTGACATTCCACATTGGAAGGCGCACGCTGGGTTCAATATTCCACTGTGGAGGGTGGAATCGTCGATAGGAACTGGCATGGACATCTCGCCCGGTACCCGCGCCTCCGATGCCGAACGCGACCAGGTCGTGCGGCTGCTCGGCAGGCACATGGCCGACGGTCGCCTCGACCTGGCCGAATACGACCAGCGGGTCGCGCGCGTCTACGGCACCGCCACCCGCGACGATCTGCAACTGGTGCTCAGCGACCTGCCGAAACTGACGAAAGAGTCCGTCGCGCAGCCGAAGCCGCGGATCCCGCTGTGGCAGCGCATCGAGGGCGGCAGCTGGCTCGGCGTCAGCATCCTGGTGTTGGTCATCTGGGCCGCCATCTCGATCGGCGTCGGTGAATTCACCTACCCCTGGCCGGTCTGGGTCATCGGTCCGTGGGGCGCGGTGCTGGCGTTTCGCATGCTCACCGGCTGGGAATCGGGCCGCGCCTGCAAGCGCGCGGGGTAGTCACAGGTAGCGGTGCGCGCGCCGCCGCTCGGGCGCCGGCGGCGGATAGCTGCGCTCGGGCGGCTCGGCGGCATACCCGTCCTCGGATGCCGCCTCGTACGCGGCCGTCGCGGTGGGTCTGGG
>NZ_BDBP01000102.1 GCF_001613045.1 Nocardia lijiangensis NBRC 108240
GCTGGAGGCGCTGCTGCTTTCGGCGCGCTGCGAACGCATGCTCGGCCGGGTCGACCGGGCGCGGGCGCTGCTGGCCGAGGCCGCCGAGCTGCCGCTACTGCCCGGTGACGGACCCGTCCAGCTCGAGCTGGCCATCCTCGAGTTGCAGGATCATCAAGACGCCGAGGGGCAGGCGCGACTGGACGCACTGTTCACTTCCGACGCCATCACCGATCCTGCGGTGCGCGCGGCCGCGACCGCGCTGCGCTGCCTCGGCGCGGTGGCGGAGCTGCGCATCGAGGCGGCCCGCGCGGGATTCGAGCAGGCCGACCGGGAATTCGAGCGACTCGACGACGGCAAGCTGCGGGAGGTGGTGCACGCGACGCCCGCGCTCGGCTGGTCGGCGTACTTCCTCGACGCGCAGGCAAGAGGCCTGGCGCACCTCGACCGCGCGGTGCTGGTCAGCCGTCGTTTCGGGCGCAGCTACGCGCTGGCCGAATTGCACACGGTGCGCGCCTATTGCCTGATGAAGCTGGGCCGCGTCGGCGAGGCGCTGGCCGCCGCCGAGGACGCCGACGACCTCGCCCGCCAGTTCGGCTATGCCGATCTCATCCCATTCGCCGGTGCGCTCACACTCCGTGCGCTGCAACTGACGGCGCCGCGCGAAGACGTGCTGCGGCAGTGGAAGGCGCTCTCGGAGCAGCCGCAACCGGTGATGCGCTGGTGGCGGCAGGTGGTGGAGTCGACGGTGCACGAGGTGGGCGTGCGCCTCGGCGTGCTGGATCCCGGCGTCCAGGTCCCGGTCGGCGATCGGCCGGGCCCGATGCGGCCGACCCAGCTCGCGCGGTACGCGAATCTTGCTCTGGGCAACGGGGATCGGGACACCGCCCGCGTACTCGTCGATCGCGCCGAGGCGGACGCCGCCGGCCTCGGGCTGCCGAGCCAGCTGGCGGCCGCGTCCCTGGCTCGCGCCGAATACTGCTGTGCAACGGATGATCTCGATTCGGCCGAGACCGCCGCGACAGCCTGCGCCGCACAGTTCGCTCGAGCCGAGATGCCGATCGACGGCGCTCAGGCGATGCTGCTCGCCGCGCAGATCGCCGGGCGGCGCGGGGATTTCGCCCTCGCCACCCAGCGTCTGGCCGGTGCGCGCGAGACATTCACCGCCGCGGGTGCGACTCAGCTGGTGGCCGCGGCGACCTCGCTCCAGCGCCGCCTGGCCGGTGGCCGCACCCCCGGCGGGTCGACGACGCTGACGGCGCGCGAGCGTGAGGTCGCCGAACTGGCCGCGCGCGGCCACCCGAACAAGGAGATCGCCCAGCGGCTGTATCTCAGCCCGCGCACCGTCGAGGATCACCTGAGCCGCATCCTGCGCAAGCTCGGCCTGACCGGCCGCGCGGGCATCGCGCACAAGCTCGGCGAGCTCGACGCGCCGAGGACCTAGACCTTCACGGTCAGACCACGGTGGATACGCCCGCGCCCGAACGCAGCGCGGCGGTCGCCTCGCGCGCGGCGTGCACGGCGCTGTTGATCGAGATCTCGGCGCGCATCCCCGGGGCGGCCACCATGTCGCCCACGAGATAGATATGGTCGCCGCGATCGACGGCGGGACGATCGCGCCAGGTGCGGCCGGGCAGATCCAGTGCGCCCGTGCGGTTCTTGGCGGTGGCGGTCCGCTGGAAGGTGACGCGGTCGCGCCACTCCGGCACGCACAGGTCGGCGAAGTCCTGCAGCCGCTGATGCGCGCCGCGCGGGGATTCGCCCTCGTGCACCGGCATCTGGAGCTGGAACAGCGACTCCCCCGCCGGGGCGATCGTGTCGTCCTGCATGGTGTAGCTCTCGTGGAAGCCGCCCTCGTCGAGATCGAACACGAGCGAGCGGTCGCGACGGTCCCTGGTGACGGCGATGTCGAGCAGAGCGCAGTAGCCGCCGGCCCACGTCAAGCTGTCGTCACCGAGCAGGCCGCGGGCCGCGTTGATATCGGTGGCCACGATCACCGGACCGTCGGTGGGCAAATGGTCCACGCGCGAACCGGTTTCGATGACGACGCCGAGCTCGGTCGCGCGGACCGCCATGCGATCGACCACCCGCTGCCAGCCGCCGCGGACCCACCGCACGGCGGGAATGGGCGCGCTGAACACCCGCTGGAACAGCTCCCACACGAACGCGGCCGAGAGACGGCCGGTGTCGGCGTCGTAGGTGACCACGCTGATCGCGTTCGCCATCCGGTCCGCCGCCGCCTCACCCCAGCGACCCGACGCCCAGGTCCGGAAGTCGACGTCGACCGGTGCGGTGAGCCCGAGTCGCGCCTGGGCGCGCAGCATCCGGACGGGCGGCAGCTTCCGGAGGCGGCCGTCGACGCGGAAACCCACCTTCGTCGCGTCCGACATCGAGGGCCAGCCGAGGTCGGCCACGAAACCGCGTTTCTTCAGCCAGGTGTAGTGCGGTCCGTCGGCGTAGAACACGTGCGCTCCCTCGTGCGCGATGTGCGGCGCGGCCGTGGCCCGCGCGCGGCCGCCCAGTGTCCGGTGCGCCTCGTGCAGCCGGACCGCGGCGCCCTCCTCGGCGCAGGCGATGGCCGCGGTGAGACCGGCCAAGCCGCCGCCGATGACGGTGATGTGTGTGTTCACGATGCTTCCTCTCCTCGGTGGCCCGCCCGTTCCAGCCGGGCGGCGACCAGCTCCGCAGTGGCACGCAGGTAGCGGTCTTCGTCGACGGACGCCGGGTGGTCGCCGTCGAAGATGTCGCGGATCAGCCAGAAATGCGCGAGCGCGCCGACGAGCACGGCGGCCGTCGGCGCCCAGTCCTGCTCGCCGCCGCCCGGTCCGGCCAGCTGGGCGAGCGCCCGCGTCACCACCGACATCACGACGCCGTACTCCTCGCGCTGGAAGACCTCCAGCACGCCGGGGTCGATCGAGTTGTCGCGCAACAGGATCCGGGTCACGTCGCGATCGTGGTTCAGCCGCTCCAGACCGACACGACACAGCGCGAGGAGCCGGTCGACGACCGTTCCGCCCGGCGTCGCCGCGTCGAACAGCGCGACGAACGAGAAGTCCGGGTCCAGGAAGGTCTCCCATTCCGCGCGTTCGGTGAGCCGGGTGCGCACCGCCTCGACCAGCAGCGCGTCCTTGGATCGGAAGTGCCGGTACAGCGCACCCGATCCGCCGGAAAGCCCAGCGGCCTGTTCGATCTGGGCCACCGAGGTCCGCGCGAATCCCTGCTCGCCGAACAGCCGAAGCGCCTCGACGATGATCCGCTCCCGTGACGTCCTGCTCATCCACCCTCCGGTCGTGCACCGCTCCGTAAGTAACCACTTACTTACATTGAAGGCGAAGACCCCGCGGTGCGCAACCCCCGATTCCGGACGCGCCGAAAACCCCTGAGAACGCGGCGAACACGGCGGTAGGCTGAGGCGCTGTCACCACGAAAGGATTTGGGATGGCGGGCAAGCGCACGGTTCTCACCGCCGGTCTGCGCCGCCTCGCGGCGCTGCTGACCGAGATGCGCGACACGGTCGGGCTCAGCAAAGAGGAAGTCAGCGGGCGGACGGGGATCAACGTGACGACCCTGTACCGGATCGAACAGGCCCAGGCGCGTCCGCAGCGCCGCACCCTGAACACGCTGCTCGACCTCTACGAGGTGGCGCCCGACCGGCGCAAGTACGCGCTGGATCTGCTGTCGGACGCGCAGAAGCCCGGCATGTCCCGGCCGTGGGAAGCCAACCTGACCGAGGTGTACGCGGCATACATCAACTTCGAGTCCGAGGCGCTCTCCGCCCGCCACTACCAGACCTCCTTCATCCCCGGCCTTTTGCAGACGCCGGATTACGCGGGCGCGGTGATCGACACGTCCATGCCGAAGGTCGAGACCCCGATCATGGAAAGCCGCGTCCATGCCCGGCTGAACCGAGCGGCGGTGCTCGACAAGGAGAAGCCGCTCGAACTGTGGGTGGTGCTGGACGAAGCGGCGATCCGCCGGGTGGTCGGCGGATCGGCGACCATGTGCGGCCAACTCCAGAAGCTGCTGCAGGAGAGCAAGCGGAAAAACGTGATCCTGCAGATCCTTCCGTTCGACGCGGGCGCGCACCCCGGCATGGCGGGCTCGTTCACGCTGCTCGATTTCGAGGACCCCAACGACCCCGAACTGGTCTACGTGGAGGGCATCGCGGGCGACACGCTGCTCGAACGCCACATCGAGGTCCGCCGCTTCGGCGTGATCTTCGACCAGCTCCGGGCGATGGCGCTGAGCCCGCGCGATTCCGTCGCGTTGATCGAGGAGATCGCCGCCGGAATGAGCTAGCGTTCCCGGGTGTTCCGGCGACTGGCTCGCCGGAAGAATGGGTACTCGAAGGTCCCCTCCGCAACCGCGCACAGGAGTCTCCGATGGCCGATGTGACCGCCGAATCGCCCGGTACGCCCGAACCAAGCCTGCACCGGGTGATGGGCCCCGGCCTGCTGCTGTTGTTCATCGTCGGCGACATCCTCGGCACCGGGATCTACGCACTCACCGGGCGAGTCGCCGCCGAGGTCGGCGGCGCGGTGTGGGTGCCGTTCGTCGTCGCGTTCCTCGTCGCGCTGATCACCGGGCTGAGCTATCTCGAGCTGGTCACCAAATACCCGCACGCCGCGGGCGCCGCCCTCTACACGCACAAGGCGTTCGGTATCCACTTCTTCACCTTCATGATCGCGTTCGCGGTGCTGAGTTCCGGCATCACCTCGGCCGCCACCGCCTCCCGCGCGTTCGCGGCGAACTTCGCCGAGGCCTTCGAATTCGAGGTCGGCACCGGGATCGCGATCACCGCCGTCGCGCTGGCGTTCATGGCCGTCGTCGGGGCGATCAATCTGCGCGGCGTCAGCGAGGGCGTCAAGCTGAACGTGCTGCTCACCTGTGTGGAGCTGACCGGCCTGCTGATCGTCGTCGCGATCGGGCTGTGGGCGCTCGGCTTCGGCGACGGTGATTTCAGCCGCATCACCGAATTCCAGACCGGCGACCGGACCGCGCTCGGTGGCGTGATCGTGGCGACCACGCTGGCCTTCTACGCGATGGTGGGTTTCGAGGACTCGGTGAACATGGCCGAGGAGTGCAAGGAACCGACCCGGATCTTCCCCAAGGTGCTGCTGACCGGATTGTTCGTGACCGGCACGATCTACGTGCTCGTCTCGATCACCTCGGTCGCGCTGGTGCCCCCCGACCAGCTCGGCGAAGGCGACACCCCGCTGCTGCAGGTGGTCGAAGTCGGCGCACCCTGGTTCCCGACGCATATCTTCGCGTTCATCACCATGTTCGCCGTGGCCAATTCGGCGCTGATCAATATGTTGATGGCGAGCAGGCTGCTGTACGGCATGGCGCGACAGAGCGTCGTGCCGCGCGCCTTCGGCCACGTGCACGCCCGGCGACGGACCCCGCAGATCGCGATCGCCTTCACCACACTGCTGGCCCTCGGCCTGATCGGATTCGTCGGCGAGGTGCCCGAACTCGGCGGCACCACCGCGCTCTTGCTGCTCGCGGTGTTCACGGTGGTGAACGTGGCGGTGCTGGTGCTGCGGCGGGATCCGGTCGCGCACAAACATTTCCGAACACCCACCGCATTGCCCGTGGTCGGGGCGCTGTCCTGCGGGTTCCTCGTGACGCCGTTCACCGACCGCAACCCCGATCAGTACGTCATCGCCGGCGTGCTGCTGGCCATCGGCGTCGCGCTCTGGGCGGTGAACCAGCTCGCGATCCGGTTCCAGCGCACCGAGCCGACGACGCCCGCAACACCCACGCCGGAGCCCTGATCCGGACGCTGTTCGCGCAGGTGACCACGCCGACCCGTCGCGCGGAACACGGTCGGCCGCAGCCGATCACGTCTCCGATGTGACCGATCACCGGGATGACGCGGGGCGGTGGTGTCGGTAGAGTGAGCGCCGATGACCAGCATGGAAGCCCGTTTCGGCGACGCTACCCGGACGGTGCCGCTGCCCAGTCCGTGGAACGTCAACGCCTACCTGGCCGAGGTGGCGGCACACCGCGGGCGCTCCATCTCGCTGCGGCCGGTGCCCGCCGAGATGCTGGCCGAAAACGGTTGTCGCGGTAAAGGTCTGTGGGTCGCGCGCAAATACGACGACATCATCGTGTACGACGCCGAGGCCACCGATCGCAACGCCGACCACATCATCCTGCACGAGATCGGGCACATGCTGCTCGGGCACGGCAGAGACGACTCCGAGCCCGCCGCGCCGCTGTCGCCGAAGCTGGCCGCGCTGGTGCCCTCGATGGCGGCGCAGCACATCTTGGGGCGCAACGAATTCGGCGCGCAGCGGGAGCAGGAGGCGGAGGTGTTCGCGGACATGACCATGGTGTACGCGACGCTGCCGCGGCGGCGCGGGCGCGGGTTCCGGCTCTTCGGGCGCGGGCGCTAAGACTTTCGAGCGCGGGCGCTGGGGCTTTCGAGCGCGGGCGCTGGGGCTTTCGAGCGCGGACGCTAGACGCCGTCGGGCACCCTGCGCGTCCCGGCTTGCAGCGCGTCCACCAGATCCTGGTAGATGTCGGCGAGTTCGACGACTTGCAGCCACGCGTCGTAGAACACCGGGTCCGGGGCCGCCGCCAGCGGGACACACGCGTGCGCGGTGAGCTGCGCCAACCGGTCCACCATCCGGCCGACGGTCTCGCCGTGCGGGTGCGCGGCGCCGCCGGGTACCGGCGTCGCCAGCGTCATCCACCGGTCGATGGACCGGACCAACTGGACGCGCCGCCGGTCCAGCTTCGCCATCTCGCGGGCGGGCGTGCGCTCTCGCAGCACGTGCAGCTGCGCCAGCTCGCCCGCTGCGTCCAGCATCGGGTGGTCGTCGTGCGGGAACCCCCGGCAGGCCGCGACGAGCTGCTCCTTGCCGGGGACCATCCAGTTGTCGGTCGTCACATCGCACCGCCTCCCCGCGCCACCATGATCTCCGGATTCTCGCCGCGGCGGGAAGCGGGCAATCAGACCGCCCACTCCGCCCGCGTGTGCCAGGCACACCAGAGATGTACCACCCGCGGCCGAATTGCGAGGCGCTTCATCCGATATCGATGACCTGCGCCTTCGTGGCGAAGGCGGCTATCTCGTCCAGCCCGGGGCGGTACGCCCCCGTCGTGTCCACCTCGAGGGCGGGGCCGTCCATCCGCACCCGCTGGAAGGCGTCGTGGCGCGCGGCGAGCACCGCCCGATCCGGTTCGCCGGGCGCGGAGTGGACGCGCCGCAGCGGCTCGTCGCGCCTGCGGCGCGCGATGCGGGCCACCGCGGTCTCCTGATTCACGACGCAGTGCAGAAACCGGAGATCGGCGAGCGCGGTCAGCGGCTCGAGCCCCGGCCGCCACAGCCGGTCCTGGAAGGCAGCCTCGGCCACCGTGTCGACGCCCGCACGCACCAGGACGCCGAGCACCTCGAAGAAGGTGCCGAGGGTGCGCAGCGCGAGCTCGTCCTCCGGCGCGGGCTGGAACGCCTGATCGGCGTGCGCCATGCCCTGTTTGATCTCGTCACGACTGACGACCGGCCACCCGACGGCGCGGCCGACCGCGTGAGCCAAGGTCGTCTTTCCCGAGCCAGGCGGACCGCTGACGACGACCAGCCGCGGGCGTCGTCCGGCGCGAGCGAGTTCGTCGGTATCCGTCACGTGGTCCGAGCGTACGCAGCGAAACCGTGCGGAGCAGGCGCGCTCGACCGGCTCGGGCGCACCGCTCGGCGGCAGCCTCGCGACCGGCGCACGCCGCCCCAGGTCGGTGCAATTTCGGGACTCGGGGCGCACGGCGCCGGGCACGGGTTTAGGCTGTCCGCCGTGGTCGCACCCCAACCGTCCGTCGCTCCCCATCCGGATATCGCACCTCTCGCCTCGTTGCTCGGCACGTGGCGCGGCAGCGGGCGTGGTGAATACCCGACCATCGAATCGTTCGACTACCTGGAGGAGATCCGGTTCGGTCACCTGGGCCGCCCGTTCCTCACCTACCGTCAGCGCACCCGCGCGGCCGATGGCAGCAGGTCGATGCACGCCGAGACCGGCTACCTGCGCTGCCCGCGGCCCGATCGCGTCGAGCTGATCCTCGCCCACCCGACCGGCATCACCGAGATCTGCGAGGGCGGGCTCACCATCGCCGACGGCGAACTGCACATGGAGTTCGACTCCACCAGCATCGGGCGCAGCAGCACGGCGAAGCTGGTGACCGCGCTCGGCCGGTCGTTCCGTGTCACGGGCGACACCATCGACTACACGCTGCGGATGGCCGCGGTCGGCGAGCCGCTGACCCACCATCTGGCCGCCACCCTGCGCCGAGCCTGACCCCGCGGGCTCAGGGCGGGCCGATCGTCACACAGGACTCGAACTCGCCGCCCGCGTCGCGATAGCGCGGCCACCGCATCGCGCCCGAAGTCTGCGGCCCGAACACGCCGTCCTTGTCGACGCCGTGCAGGTCCTGGACGTAGAGCACGGCCAGGCCGGTCGCGGTGCTGTAATCGCCGTCACCGTCGGCCAGCTCCCGCTGGTAGCACCGGCGCAGCGCCTCCTGGAGCGCGCGTACGCCCTCGATCGGCGCGGACCTCGGCGCGGTGGGGCCACCCGGGTGAGAGTCGACATAGGACAGGATGCAGCGGCGCCCGCCGTCGTTCGTGCTGGGCAGCACGACGTGGTAACCGTCGCCGGTCGGCACCCGGGCGGTGAAGAAACAGCGCGGCGAGACCCCCGTGCTCGTCGGCTCGGGGTTCGCCCGCGAGCCGGGATCCGCGCGCAGCGACCACAGCACGGCCGCGCCGGCGAGAACCAAGGCGACGGCCGCACCCGCCGCCACCCGCCCGCGCGTGCCGAACCGGCGCTTCGGTTCGGCACGCACCGCCCCGGCCAGCGCCGCCGCCAGCTCGCCGCACGTCGGGTAACGCTTGTCCGGATCTCCCTCCATGGCTTTGGCCAGCACCGCACCGATGCCCGCTGGCAGCGGCTCCGCACCGGCGACCACCGCGCCGGGCAACCGGCCGGTCAGCAGTTCGTAGCAGGTGACGCCCAGCGCGAAGACATCCGCGCGCCGGTCGACCCGTTCACCGGCGCGTTGCTCCGGGGGCGCGTAGGGCTCGGTGTAAGCCCTGATGCCCGTGTCGGTCTGGGTGGCAGCGGGATCCGTCCGGCGCGCGATGCCGAAATCCCCGACAAGCACCCGGTCCGCGCCCGCGTCGCCCGGCGCGACGAAGATGTTGGCGGGCTTCACATCCCGGTGCACGACATGGTGTTCGTGCGCGTAGTCGAGGGCCTTGGCCGCCTCGGTCACGATGTGCACCGCGCGGCCGACCTCGACGCCCGAGCGCCCGGCCTCGATCAGCGCCGTCGCGTCACCGCCCGGCACGTACTGCATGGACATCCACAGTGTGCCGTCTTCCTCGCCGAAGTCCTTGACGTCCACGATGTTCGGATGATCCAGACCGGCCGCCAGCTGCGCCTCGCGCCGGAACAACGCGACGTACTCGGGGTCGTCGCGCCCCGCACCGACCACTTTCAGCGCCACTTTCATCGGTAGCGTCGGGTGCTTGGCGAGATACACCGTGCCCATTCCGCCGGAACGGAGCCGACGTTCGATCAAATGACCCGCGAACACCGAGCCTGCGATCAACTCCGGAGCCACCACCCTTCGCGCACCTCCCTGTGCTACCGCATCCGTGAGATCGGCACTCCACCCGTGCGAACAGCCCTGCGCCCGCGGAGCGGTGTCCACCCGAAGGGTCCGCCGCCGACCGCGGGCGATGCGTATGCTGAATCCACTCACCGTCGGCTTCGCTTCGCGAGACGACTTGGCGCGCAGTGTAGTTGGGAGGAATCGAGGTGGCCACCGCCGGTCCCGATCGGCCCTCGCTCGACGTGCGAATACTCGGGCCGGTACAGCTGCTGGTGGACGGACTGCCCATCCCGTTGTCCGGCGCGAAACCGCGTGCGCTGCTGGCACTCCTGGTCGTCAACCGCCGCCGGGCCGTCCCGAAAACCGCGCTGATCGACGCGATCTGGGGCGACGACCCGCCGCAGCGCGCCATGGACGGGCTCTACGCGTACGTGTCGAACCTGCGTACCGTTCTGCGCGGAGCCGGAGTTCCCGACCGCGACGTCCTGCGCACCGTCGACGCGGGCTACCTGCTCGACCTCACCGACGAGCAGTGCGACGCAGGCCGCTTCGAGGCGGCACGCACCCGTGGCGCCGCGGCCGCCCGCAACGGCGACGCGCGCACGGCCGCAGCGTGTTTCGCGGCGGCGCTGGAGGAGTGGAGCGGTGACCCGGTGACGGGCCTGCACGAACTCGGCTTCGCCGCCAACTTCGCCACCGACATGACCGAGCGCAGATTCGACGTCCTCCTCGACCGGCTCGCCGCCGACGTCGCCGACGGGCGCGCGAGCGCGGTGATCGGCGAGCTGACCGCATTGGCCACCGAACGCTCTGTGGACGAACGCGTGTGGCGACTGCTGAGCACGGCGCTGTACGTGTCCGGACGGCAGGCCGAAGCGATGGCCGCGTTTCTGCGGTTGCGCCGCAACCTGGCGGACGAACTCGGCGCCGATCCGCAGCCGGAGACCGTGGAGCTGGAGGACGCGGTGCGCAACCATCGGGTGCTTCCGGAGCCGCCGTCCACCCGGGGCGCCACCACCCGCGACGTGCCGAGCATCCGGCGCCGGGCCTGGCTGCGCGTCGGCGACGGCGACGGCGAGCGAATCCAGGTGCCGCCCGCGGGGTTGCGCATCGGCCGCGAGCCCGACAATGACATCGTGCTCGACGACGCGCGAGTCAGCCGCAAGCATGCGCGCATCCTGCACCGCGACGAAGGGATCTTCATCAGGGACCGGGATTCGGCCAACGGTGTCTATGTGAACGAGGTGCCGATCCGTGCCGACACCGCGCTCGCGGACGGTGACGTCATCCGGGTCGGCTCGACGCGGCTGCGATACGGGGCGAGCGAGGAACCCGCGCCACCGGCCTGACCAGGCGATTGCAGAAAGTCTCGAGAATCACCGAAGGCGCGGGCCATAGCTTGCTGATCGGGAGCGCCGCTCCCGAATTCGAGCACTCGACAAGGGATGGTTCCCATGACTTCTCGTACACTCATCGCCGCCACCGCCCTCGCCACCGGTCTCCTGACCGCGACCGCGACCGCGTGGGCCGCGCCCGCCGGGACCGACAGCGCCCCCGCCGAGCGCGGCAAAGGCTGCGGCTACAGCGATTCGCTCTCGACCATCAGCAGCGGCAGCCGCGGCGACGCCGTCCGGCAAGCGCAGTGCCTGCTGCAGCTGCACGGCTACCGGGTGTCGATCGACGGGGCGTTCGGGCCGGACACCGATGCGGCGGTACGGGATCTCCAAGCCGCGTACGGTCTGAAGATCGACGGAGTGGTCGGGCCGGACACGTGGACCGTGTTGTACTCCTACTGATGTCGCGGGCGTCGCCGCTGCGGCGGCGGCGCCTCCTCGGTGCGGCGATCAGTAGCCCGTCGGCAGCGCAGCGAACATGTCGCGGGTCACCGCCACCGCGTGGTCGGAGCTGCCGCCCTTGACCAGCAGCGTCGCGAAGGCCATGTCGCCGCGGTACCCCACGAACCACGAGTGCGAGCCGCCGTCCACCTCGGCCTCGCCCGTCTTGCCGTACACCTCGCCCTGATCGGCGATGCGTTCGGCGGTGCCGCCGGTGACCACCTTGCGCATCATGGCGCGCAATCCCGCGAGCACCTCCGTCTCGATCGCGGGCCGTTCCCCTTCGATCACGGTGGTCCGCCCGGCGATCAAGTACGGCACCGGCGCGGCGCCGTGCGCGATGGTCGCCGCCATCACGGCCATGCCGAACGGGCTGACCACCACCTTGCCCTGCCCGATGCCGTCCTCGGTGCGCTGCACCAGTCCGTCGGCGGGCGGCACCGATCCGGACGCGATGGGCAGTCCGACCACCGAATAGTCCTGGCCCACACCCAGTTTCGCGGCGGTCTCGTGCAACGCGTCGCCGGGCAGCTCACTGGCGAGCTTGGCGAAGGAGGTGTTGCAGGACCGTTCGTAGGCGGTGGCCATCGGCACGCTGCCAACCGTGAAGTGGTTGTAGTTCGGAATGGTGCGCTCGCCGATGATGATGCTGCTCGGACAGGGCAGCACGGTGTCGGGCGTGGCGAATCCGGCGGCCATGGCCGCCGCGGCGGTCACCGTCTTGAACACCGAGCCGGGCGGATACTGGCCGATGGTTGCCACCGGTCCGTCCCGGTCGGCCTCCGTGTTCTGCGCGACCGCCAGGATCGCGCCGGTGGAGGGGCGCAGCACGACCATCATGGTCTGGTCTGTGCGCACGTCGACGGCACGCTGGGCGGCGTTCTGCACGTAGCGGTCGATGCTCAGCGCGAACGACGGCGCGGGTTGCGCGGGCACCTCGGTGAGCACGGCGGTGTCGGCGCCGTGAGCGTTCATGGTGACCACGCTCCAGCCCGACTTGCCGTCCACCTCGGCGATCACGGTCTTGCGCACCTGCGTCATCAGATCGGGGGCGAAATCGCGATCGGTGGGGACCAGGTCCCATTCCTGGGTCAGCGTCACGCCGGGCAGCCCGATGAGATCGGAGCCGACCTGGTTGTATTCGACTTCGGTGAGCAGCAGCACTGTGTAGGCGCCGGTGGTGTTCTTCGCCGACTTCAGGATCGCTTCGGGGGTGAGCCGGTCGTCGAAACGCGACAGCGCCCGGGACAGCGCGGCGGCCACCGCGGCGGGGTCGCGCGCGTCGGCGGCGGTGAAGGCGACGCGAGACACCTTGCCCGGCACCAGGACATCGCTGCCGGATTGCTCGTTCACCCTGGCGCGCGGGGCCGGATTCGCGCGCAGCTCCATAGTCTGGGTGTCACCGAGTTCGGGGTGGATGTTCGACGACGTCCACCGCACCATCCAGCGTCCGCCGCTGCGACCCATCTGCAACTGGCCGGTGTAGGTCCAGATGCGGTCCTTCGGCAGGCGCCACTCGTAGGTGTAGTCGACGGTCGCGGTGTCACCGGTGACCCGGGCCGCGCCGGTCCGCGCGGTCAACTGTTCGGCCTGTAGGTTCTGCCACGCGGAAGTCAGTGCGGCAGTGGCCTTCTCGGGATGGCTGGTGAGTTCGCCTGCCGCGGCAGCATCGTGGTCGGCGAAGGCCGCGACGAAGGCGTCGGCCGCGGGCGCGGGGCCCTGCGGACCGGGCGAGCAGCCCGCCGCCGCGGCGGCGAGCACCGCGACGGCCAGCGGAATCAGCATGCGTGTCGACATTGCTGCCGATGGTACTGGCCAACAACGGGCAAACACCTGCGGCGCACCGTTTCTCGGTGATACCACCGAGATCTCAGTCCAGCAGGACGGTGGCGAAGGTCGCGATCTGGTGGAATCCGACCCGGCTGTAGGCGCGGCGGGCCACGGTGTTGAAGTCGTTCACGTACAGGCTCGCGGTGCGCCCGGAGGCCACCACGGCGTTGGCCACCGCCGCCGTGCCACCCGTGCCCACGCCTTGCCCGCGCCGATCCGGGTGTACCCACACGCCCTGGATCTGGCCGGTGCGCCGGGACAGCGACCCGACCTCGGCCTTGAAGACCACCTCGCCGTCCTCGAAACGCGCCCAGGCCCTGCCGGATTCGATGAGGTTCTGGATGCGGCGCCGGTAGCCACGGCCGCCGTCGCCCGCCCTCGGGTCGACGCCGACCTCCTCGATGAACATAGCGATCGCCGCTTTCAGGTAGCGGTCCAGCTCGTCGGGTCGCGCCCTGCGGACCTGCGGGTCGGCCGTGGCCAGCGCGGGCTGGCCGAGCGCGAGCAGCGGCTGGGTGCCGCGCAGCTCTCGCTCCGGCCCCCATCGTTCGGTGAGCATCTCCCACAGCGGCAACGTCAGCTCTTGGCGACCGACGACCGAGGAACACACCCGCGGCCAGCGCGCCGCGCGGTCGGCGAACGCGCGCAACGCGTCGTGGTCGCCGCGCAGCGGCACCAGATTGGCGCCGGAGAAGCAGAGGGATTCGGCGGGGCCGCCGCGACTCCACAGCTCACCGTGCCCGCCCCTGGCGTCCAGGCCGAATTCCTGCAACCGGGCCGCGATCATGCACGAGGCGACAGGATCGCTATCGAGCACTCGCAGGACCTGCATCAGATCCCGGTTGGCGAGTTGACGCGCTGGGGCGAACTTGGCCCGTCGCGTCGGCTCCAGCAGACTCCGCACACTCGACAGCCTGCCACGAACTCGGCCGATGCGGTACGGGTATCCGAAACCCGCTGGTCCCGGCCGGTCTCAGCTGACGGTGACGACCGGCTCCCCCGCGCCCGCGTGCTCGCCCATGTCTTCGGCGATCCGCATGGCCTCCTCGATCAACGTCTCCACGATCAGATGCTCGGGCACGGTCTTGATCACCTCGCCCTTGACGAAGATCTGCCCCTTGCCGTTGCCCGAGGCCACACCCAGATCCGCTTCCCGTGCCTCACCGGGACCGTTCACCACGCAGCCCATGACCGCGACCCGCAGCGGCACTTCCATGCCCTCCAGACCCGCGCTCACCTCGTTGGCCAAGGTGTAGACGTCCACCTGCGCGCGGCCACACGACGGGCACGACACGATCTCGAGCTTGCGCGGCCGCAGGTTCAGCGACTGCAGGATCTGACCGCCGACCTTCACTTCCTCTGCGGGCGGCGCGGACAGCGACACTCGGATGGTGTCGCCGATCCCCTCGCTCAGCAGCGCACCGAACGCGACGGCGGACTTGATGGTCCCCTGGAACGCAGGACCCGCCTCGGTCACCCCAAGATGCAGCGGGTAATCGCACTGCGCGGCCAGCTGACGGTAGGCCTCCACCATGATCACCGGGTCGTTGTGCTTGACCGAGATCTTGATGTCACCGAAGCCGTGTTCCTCGAACAGGCCCGCTTCCCACAGCGCCGATTCCACCAGCGCCTCGGGGGTGGCCTTGCCGTACTTCTCCATCATCCGCTTGTCCAGCGACCCGGCGTTCACGCCGATACGGATCGGGATCCCGGCGGCGCCCGCGGCCTTGGCGACCTCTTTGACCCGGCCGTCGAACTCCTTGATGTTGCCCGGGTTCACCCGGACCGCGGCGCAGCCCGCGTCGATCGCGGCGAAGATGTAGCGCGGCTGGAAATGAATGTCGGCGATCACCGGGATCTGCGACTTACGCGCGATGGTCGACAGCGCGTCGGCGTCCTCCTGGCGCGGACAGGCGACTCGCACGATGTCGCAACCCGAGGCGGTGAGCTCCGCGATCTGCTGCAGCGTCGCGTTCACATCGTGGGTCTTGGTGGTGGTCATCGACTGCACCGAAATCGGGTGGTCACTCCCCACACCGACACCACCCACCATCAACTGACGGGTCCTGCGGCGGGGCGCGAGAACGGCCGCGGGTGCGGTCGGCATCCCCAGTCCGATTGTGCTGGTCACTTTCGGCTGCCTACTTTCGTTCATGTGCTGCGGGCCGTTCGCCTACCGAGCTTAGCCGCGCCCGGTGGACCACCACCCTGTGACGCCCGTGACACGGCCTGACAACGTGCTGTCCCGCGATTGCCCGCGACAGGGTACCCCGCCAGGGAGAACTCAGGGAAACAGCCGGATCGGGTTCACGATGTCGGCGGCCAGCGTCAGCACCATGTATGCGCCGCCGAGCGCCACGGCCACGTAGGTCGCGGGCAACAATTTCAGGTAGTCGACCGGCCCCGCGGGCGCCAGGCCGCGCCAGCCGCGGACGGAGTTGCGGAGCTTCTCGTAGAGCACCACCGCGATGTGACCGCCGTCCAGCGGCAGTAGCGGCAGGATGTTGAACGCGCCGAGGAAGAAGTTCAGGCTGGCGAGCATCAGCACGAACACCTGCCACAGGCCCGCCTGGGCGCTCTCGCCGCCGATGCGGCTCGCCCCGTAGATGCTGACCGGAGTCTCCGGGTCGCGCTCGCCGCCGGTGACCGCGTCCCACAGCGCCGAGACCTTGGCGGGCATCTGCGCCAGCGACTGGAAGGTGCGCACGAACAGGTCGCCGGTGAAGGAGGCCGCGGCGGGGATGGCCGTGACGACGTTGTAGCTCTCGACCGGCGGCACATCGAGGGTGACGCCGACGGCGCTGACCTCGGTCTTCAAGCCGTCCTTCGTGTAGCGCGCGACCTGCTGCGGCGCGACCGTCACCTGCACCCGCTGTCCGGCGCGGTCCACGGTGTAGGTGATCGGACCCTGCTGCTTGCGCGTCTGCTCGGTGAACTCCGCCCAGGTGTCGACCGCGACGCCGTTCACGGCGGTGATGGTGTCGCCGGGCTGGAGTCCGCCCTGTTGCGCGGGGCCGAGGCCGGTGCACTGCTGCAGCGTCCCGTCGGGGTTCGCGTCCGCGACGCAGCTCAGGCTTCCCACGGTGGGCGTCGGCTCGTCCAGCCGCGGCAGGCCCCACCCGACGGCCAGCACCACGATCAGCAGGAAGCCGAGCACGAAGTTCATGACGATGCCGCCCACCATCACCACCAGGCGCTTCCAGGTCGCCTGCCGGTACATGGCGCGGTCGAGTTCCTCCGGGCGCACCTCGTCCAGGGCGGTCATGCCCGCGATATCGCAGAAGCCGCCGAGCGGGATGGCCTTGAGGCCGTATTCGGTCTCGCCGCGGTGGAAGGACCAGAGGGTGGGCCCGAAGCCGATGAAGTAGCGGCGGACCTTCATGCCGGTGGCCTGAGCCGCCCACATGTGTCCGCATTCGTGCAGAGCGACCGAGATGAGGATGCCGAGCGCAAACAGCACGAACCCCATGGCGAACACCATTTGCTCTCCAGCCTCCTGCGTTGCGCAGCTCGTCGACATCCCGCGCACGCGGGCCGGCACGGCCGCGAGCACCCCGAACCACAGTAATGGACGCCGATGCTCGACGTCCGCACCCAGCCTGCGCGCGGCCGGAGCACCTTCCTCAGTCTGCCAGCGCCCGGTCGCGCGCGTCGGATCCCGGCAAGTCAGGCTCCGACGACACGCCGGGCATAGTCACGCGCCCAGCTGTCGGCGGCGAGCACCTCGGCCAGGCTCTGCGGCTCGGCCCGCCACTGCTCGGCCGCCTCCACCGCACGGGCCACCGTGCGCACGATCGCCGGAAAGCCGATGAGACCGTCCAGGAACGCCTGCACCGCGATCTCGTTGGCGGCGTTGTAGACCGCCGTCACGCTGCCGCCCGCGGTGCCCGCCTGCCTGGCCAGGTCGACCGCGGGGAACACCTCGTTGTCCACCGGTTCGAAAGTCCAAGTGGCGGCGGCGCCGAAATCGCAGGGTGCCGCCGCACCGGGCACCCGGTCCGGCCAGCCGAGAGCCAGCGCGATCGGCAGCTTCATATCCGGCGGGCTGGCCTGCGCCAGCGTGGACCCGTCGGTGAAGGTGACCATCGAGTGCACGATCGACTGCGGGTGCACGGTGACATCGATGCGGTCGTAGGGAATCCCGAACAGCAGGTGCGTTTCGATCAGCTCCAGGCCCTTGTTCACCAGTGAGGCCGAGTTCAGCGTGTTCATCAGACCCATCGACCAGGTCGGATGCGCCTTGGCCTCGGCGGGGCTGACGGATTCGAGCATCTCGGCGGTCCAGCCGCGGAACGGCCCGCCCGACGCCGTCAGCACCAGCCGGTCGACCTCCTCGGCGCGGCCACCCCGCAGGCACTGCGCCAGCGCCGAATGTTCCGAGTCCACCGGCACGATCTGGCCGGGCGCGGCGGCGCGGGTCACCAGCGAACCGCCCGCGACGAGTGATTCCTTGTTGGCCAGCGCCAGCCGGGTACCCGACTCCAGGGTGGCCAGGGTCGGCTCCAGACCGAGCGAGCCGACCAGCGCGTTGAGCACCACGTCGGCCTCGGTGCGGCGCACCAGTTCGGTCACGGCGGCCGGGCCTGCCAGCGGAATGTCCAGCGCCGCGGCGGCGGCCGGATCCGCGACGGCGACATTGCGGGTCCCGGTGGCCGCCATCTGCGCGGCGAACAGCTCGGTGTTGCCTCCGCGCGCGGCCAATCCGACCACTTCGAACTTGTCGGGGTTGGCGGCGATCACCTCGAGCGCCTGGGTACCAATGGACCCGGTGCTGCCGAGTAGCAGGACTCTCACGATGTCGGACACCCAGCCATTGTGGCCTACCGCGCGGGGCATCTCACCGTGCGGATCGAACGCGGCCCGACTACCAACGACGCGGCGTCGTATGTCACGATATCGAGCAGTAGCCCCACCGAGTGTGTACCGGAATGTTCGGTACCCGAACCACCTGAGGAGCGATCGTGGCCGCCACGGACATCGAACCCGCCAACAACGAGCGCGCCGTCGTCACTCACGTGGACACCGCCGAGGTCCCCTCCGCGGAGTGGGGTTGGAGCGGCGAATCGCGTCGCACCTTCCGCATCGCGGGCTGGATCGTCGCCTTCATCCTGGTGGCCATGATCATCGGCAACCACAAGGGCATGGTCGAGGACCTCTACCTGGTCGGCTTCGCCGCGCTCATCGTGGTCATCCTGGTGCGCGACACGATCCTGCGGCGCAAGCCCCGCTAAGCGGCGCGGGCAGAGGTAAGCCTGATTCTTCGCGGCCGCACCCGGTCCACACCGGTGTGCGGCCGTTGTCACGTCTCGATCAGCCGTTCCGCCGGGCCTACCGCGGATCACCGCCTCGGCCCATCTGTGCGCTGTCCCAACCGAGTTCGCGCGACCGCAGTCTGGATCCGGGTCCGAGAGACTGATCAACTGCCGTGTCGATGTGGAAGAGTGCCGCAGATGACAGTTGGACAGTCGGCGCAGCATGGTCCACGGTGGCCGGGCACGGTCGAGCTGAACCCGATCATCGCCACGGTCACGCCGTTCACCCGTGACCACGCGGTCGATACCGGGGCACTGCGCGAGTATCTCGGCTTTCTGCACCGAGCGGGCGTGCCTGCGCTCTTCGTCAACGGCACCACCGGCGAGTTCGCGAGTCTGACCGTCGCCGAACGCAAAAAGACCCTCGAGCACACCCGCGACCAGTGGCCGGGGCACCTCATCGCCCATGTCGGCGCCTCCGCGTATGGCGACGCGATCGACTTGCTCGACCACGCCCACCATCACGCCGACGCCGTCGCCGCCATCGCCCCCTACTTCTTCGCCGGTCCGCCGGACAACGGGCTCCACGACTACTTCGGGATGCTGCTGGCCCGTACCGAACTGCCGATGCTGCTGTACAACTTTCCGCGCCACACCCAAACCCCGATTTCCCCGGCGCTGCTCGGCACGCTCGCCGCCGAGTATCCGATGCTCGCCGGCATCAAGGACTCGGGTGGTGCGCTCGATGTCACCCGGGCGTTCACCTCGACCGGTCTCGCGGTTTTCTCGGGCAGTGACAGCGTCGCCACGCGCGTCCGCGAACTCGGGGTGCAGGGCATCGTCTCCGGCGGCGGCAATCCCGTGCCCGAACTCCCTGTGCGCATCGCCGCCGCACTGCGCACCGCCGACGAGGACGCGGCGGCTCGATGGCAAGCCGTGTTCGACGAATGTCGCACGCTACGCCACGATTCAGGACTTTCCGATATTTCGTTCGTCAAAGCCGCTCTCGCCGAACGCATTCCCGGATTCCCGGTCGGCGTACGCAGCCCCCTCGTGACCGCGTCCGATGCAGAGAGCGCCGACATCCGCACGCACTTGCGCCACAAAGTGCTGCCCCGCATCCTCGAGGGCCTGCAGTGAGCGCCTACAAATCAGCGACCGCGTCGCTTGCTCGATTTCCTCGCGCCCGAGGAGCGCGCCGCGGACATGCTCTTCCCGGCCGATTTCTGCTGTGACGCAGGCTTTTTCGCCGTCGTCCGCTTCGCCTGCTGCTCGGTGTGGGTCGACGGTGAGCGCGAACTCCTTTCGGAGCGACCGCGCACCACACCGACGAATTCCTCCACCAGCTCGGTGGTCTCGGCCGTGGGCCAGGCCAGGGCGATCTCGGTGTCGGGATGATCGGTGACGGTCCGGTACACCAGATCGCGGCGGGCGTGCAGGCGCGCGATGGAGTGCGGGACGATGGCGAGTCCGACACCGGCGGCGACCATTTCGAAGACGACCGCCGCCGCGTCCAGGTCTGAGGCGTCCTGCAGGCGTTCGTCGGCCAGCTCCGCCGCGCCTACCTCGGAGAACAGCGAGATCGGGTGGTCCTTGGGCACCACGACGACCGGCACCTCGCGGTACAGCGGAATCGCGCTGAGCCCTTCGCGGTCGATGGGCAGGCGCACGAAGCACATGTCGACCCGGCCCTCGCGCAGGGCGGTCAGCTGTTCGGCCGCCGCGAGCGGAACGGTCTCCAGCCGGACGTCGGGGAACCGCTCACCCCAGATCCGCTCCCACTTCGACACGGTGACGCCGGGCACGAAACCCACTCGGAGACCGGTCCCGGCCGCCTCGGGTTCCGGCCGCGCCGCGGCCGCCTCCGCCCGGGCAATGACCTCGCGTGCGGCGGCGAGCAGCTCGCGTCCCTCGTCGGTGAGCTGGGTCGGCTGGGCGCCGGGAACGAACAGCTTCGTGCCGAGTTCGTCTTCCAGGTCGATGACCGTCCGGCTGAGCCGCTGGCGCGCGATCCCGAGGGCTTTCGCCGCGCGCGCGAAATGCAGTTCCTCGGCCACCGCGACGAACCAGCGCAACCGTGCGACGTCGATCGACTCCACCTGACTCATTCGACCAAGGGTATTGCACGGCGCACGCGGCTCCGGACGGTCACCGCGCAGGCTCGGACGGGGGCGGTCCGGCGGTCGACTAGGCTGTCCCGGTGAGCCCGGACAAGAAACCGCAGATGATGAAGCCGCTGACCGCGGCCGACAAGCTCGGCATCTACCTCCCCGCCGCGCCGGAGGAGTTCCGGAACTCGCCGATCTCCCGCGCCGACCTCGACCGGTTGCGCACCGATCCCCCGGCCTGGCTCACCGAACTGCGCCACACCGGCCCCTTCCCGCGCGACGTCACCGCCCGCAAGCTCGGCGTCTCCAACAGCGGCCTGACCCGCGGCGGCGTCTCCGACGCACTGACCGCCGACGAGATCGCGGCCCTGCTCGCCGATCCCCCTGAGTGGCTGATCCGCGAGCGCGAGAACTACGAAGCCGTGATCCGCGAGAACGAGCGCGTCAAGGCGAAGGAAGCCGAGCGCCGCGCCACGACCAACCGCCCGGCCAAGAACCGCTTCGGCACAGGAAGCTAGAGCGGGGCGTCGCGGACCTTCGCGGCGAGTCCGTCGTCGAAGCGCGTGGGGCCGAAGAAGGTGAAGACCCAGCGGTCTCGGGACTGGTCGGAGAAGGTCGACAGGATGAGCGCGGACTCCCCGTAACCGTCGTTGTAGGTGAAGCGTTCGTCGGTTCTGGTGCCCTCCGTGCTGGAGCCTCCGGACTTCGCCCGGGACTTGAAGGTGGTCACCGCGCGCCGCGCCGCCTCGGCGCTCGGGAAGGTGTAGAAGTCGTACGCCAGCTTCGCGCCGCTCCCCAGCAGGCATTCCCAGCGCGCCTGCCAGTGGTCGAAGGCCGATTCGTCGCCCTTTTCGGCGCGCCAGTCCTGCCATTCGGACGCCGGACGACAGGACGCGCCGTTGTAGCCCGTGCCGCTCTCGCGATTGCCGCTCGGCAGCATCTGCGGAAACGCCGCCGACAACGCCGACAGGTCCTTGTGCCCCTTCGAGCGCCCGGTCACCTGGGACACCCAGGTCGAGTCGTCGGTCCACACGAAGGTCCCGCACCCGGCGAGCAGGGCGAACACGATGCCCAAGATCACCAGGAGCACCTTCGCACCGGAGCCGCGCCGCGGTGGCGGAACGGGCGGACGGTACCCGGCGGCGGGGACAGCGCCGTAGCCCGGCGGATAACCCTGCGGCACACCGCCGTTCGCGTAGTGCGGTGCGGGCTGGGCGTAGCGCGGCGGGTGCGCCACCGGCATCGGGTTGGGCGCCGAGCCTTGCGGGCCCGGCACCGGATGCGGACGCGGCGTGGGTTGCGCGACGGCGTGCGGCGCGCTGGCAGGCACGCGCAACGCCTGCTGCACGGCCGTCGCGAACTCCGTGCAGGAATCGAATCGATCCGCGGGGCGCTTGGCGAGCGCGCGATCGAGCACCGCGTCCAGCGCGGGCGGCATGCCGTGCCGCACCGAGCTCAGCGGCGGAGGCGGGAGCTTCAGGTGTCCCTGGATCACCGCGACGGCCTGCGGGGAATCGAACGGCACGGTGCCCGACAGCAGCCAGTACAGGGCGCAGGCCAGCGAATACTGATCGGTCCGGTGATCGAGTGCGGCGCCGGTGAGCTGCTCCGGCGAGGCATAGGCGAGAGTGGCGGTGAAGGTGCCGGTCTGGGTGAGCTGCCTGGTGTCCTCGCGCGGGCGGGCGATGCCGAAATCGGTGAGCAGCACCCGCTCCTGCCCGGCCGAGCGGGAGAGCAGGATGTTGGCGGGCTTCACGTCGCGATGCAGAACGCCCATGCGGTGCGCGTAGTCCAGCGCCAGCGCGGTCTCGGCGACGATCTGCGCGGCCCGCTGCGGCGGCAGGGTGCGCGGGTCCACCGAGGACGCGTCCACGCCGTCGATGAACTGCATGGAGATCCACAGCTGCTCGTCCTCGATGCCGCGGTCGAAGACGGTCACGATGTTGGGGTGATCCAGCTGGGCGACCAGATCGGCCTCCCGTTCGAAGCGCGCGCGAATCTCCGCGTCGGAGAACAGCTCCCGGTTCAGCAGCTTGAGCGCGGTCTTGCGGGGCAGCCGCGGGTGCGCGGCCAGATACACCGCGCCCATGCCACCCTGGCCCAGCAGTCGTTCGATGGCGTAGCCGGCGAAGACGTCACCTGGCTGCAGCAATGGCCCCCCTCGGGATTCAGTTCTCGGCGGCCAGCTGCCCACAGGCGGCGGCGATCTCCTGACCGCGGGTGTCACGGACGGTGCACGGCACGCCCTGGGCGTTGACCCTGCGGACGAACTCGCGCTCAACGGGCTTCGGGCTGGCGTCCCACTTGCTGCCCGGGGTGGGGTTGAGCGGGATGACGTTGACGTGCACGCGCGAGCCTAGAGCCTTGTGCAGCTTCGCGCCGAGCATGTCGGCCCGCCACGGGTGGTCGTTGATGTCGCGGATGAGCGCGTACTCCACCGACACCCGGCGACCGGACTTGTCGGCGTAGTAGCGCGCCGCGTCCAGTACCTCGGCCACCGGCCAGCGGTTGTTCACCGGCACCAGGGTGTCGCGCAGTTCGTCGTCGGGAGTGTGCAGCGAGACCGCGAGGGTCACCGACAGATCTTCGTCGGCCAGCTTGCGGATGGCGGGGGCCAGGCCAACGGTCGACACCACCACATTGCGCTGTGAGATGCCGAGGCCGTCCGGCGCGGGCGAGGTGATGCGGCGTACCGCGGCGACCACGCGTTTGTAGTTGGCCAGCGGTTCGCCCATGCCCATGAAGACGATGTTGGACAACCTGCCCTCGCCGCCTGCCACCTCGCCGTCGCGCAGCGCGGCCGCGGCCGCGCGCACCTGGTCGACGATCTCGGCGGTGGACAGGTTGCGGTTGAGCCCGCCCTGGCCGGTCGCGCAGAACGGGCAGGCCATGCCGCAGCCCGCCTGGCTGGAGATGCACAGGGTGTTGCGGTCGGAATAGCGCATGAGCACGCTCTCCAGCAGCGTGCCGTCACCCGCCCGCCACAGCGTCTTGCGGGTCTGGCCGTCGTCGCAGGCCACGTGCTTGACCACGGAGAGCAGCGGCGGGAACAGCGCCGCGCCGATCTTCTCCCGCACCGGCGCGGGCAGATCCGTCATCTGCTCGGGATCGGCCTGCAGCCGACCGAAGTACTGCCGGGCGATCTGGTCGGCGCGGAACTTGGGCAGGCCGAGCTCCTCGACCGCGGCGCGCCGCCCCTCGGCATCGAGATCGGCGAGATGCCGCGGCGGCATGCCGCGGCGCGGAGCATCGAAAACCAGGGGAAGGGAGGCGGTCATAGTTGTTCCAGTCTCTCATCCGCCCCTGGCTCCCGAATGCTCAGGCCGAAACAGTGCGCGAGGACACAGGCCCGTCACCGCCCAGATCGCGCGCGGCCTCCTGGATCAGGTCGGCGATGGCGTGCGGCGAGCACGGAGCTGACGGCGGTCAGTGCTTGGCGGCGCGGCGCAGCTGCAGGATGCGCATGCCGCCGACCAGGGCCATCACCAGCGCCCCTGCGATCACCGAGAGCAGCACCGCGACGCCGATGGGCAGGTTGAACTCCCAGAAGAACAGGCTCACCCGGATGGTCTCCAGGTTCTGGAGGATGAAGATGAGCACCACGACCAGGATCAGTGCGCCCGTCACGAGCCCGACCCAGGCGTAGCCGGTGCGCGAGGAGATCGAGGGCTTGGCGCCGGTCATGGCGGGCTTGGTCGCCGGCGGTGACGACGGAGTACGCGGCGTCGGCGGGGTTGCCCCGCCGGTCGGCTGGTCGCGCCGGCTGGCCTCCGGCTCGTGCTCGGCATTCGTGGGCATGCCTCGATCATGGACGATCGCTATCGCGGTCGCCGGGATTTGGCGCCATGTTGCCCGCGGGCCGCACCCGTCAGAGCAGGGTGCTCAGCACCAGCCAGGAGACGAACGCGGAAGGCAGCATCGAATCGAGCCGGTCCATGATGCCGCCGTGCCCTGGCAGCAGGGTGCCCATGTCCTTGATGCCGAGTTCGCGCTTGATCTGCGATTCGATCAGATCCCCGACGGTCGCGACCAGCACCAGCCCGACACCGAGCACCACGCCGATCATCGAATTCGCGTCGAGCAGCAGGGTGACCGTCAGCAGACCGCCGATGACGCTGAACACCAGCGAGCCGCCGAAACCCTCCCAGGACTTCTTCGGGCTGATCGACGGCACCATCGGGTGCTTGCCGAACAGCACGCCCGCCACATAGCCGCCCACGTCGGAGCAGACCACCAGGATCATGAACGTCAGCACCCGCAGGTTGCCGTCGGGCTCCAGCAGCAGCAGCGTCGCGAACGACGCGAGCAGCGGGATCCAGGCGAGCGTGAAGACCGCGATCGCCGTGTCGCGCAGGAAGTTCCGCGGCGCGGTCTGCAAGCCGTGATCGAACAGGCGCCACACCATGCAGGTCAGCGCGGTGGCCGCGAAGGCGCCCGCGACACCGCTCGCGCCCCACGGCCACCCGAGCCAGAACACCGCCTGCCCGCCGACGATGAGCGGGATGCGCGGGACGAGCACGTCCGCCTCGCGCAGCCGCTTGGCCACCTCCCAGGTGGCCACGCCGACACCGGTCGCGGCGACCGGGATGAACACCAGCGGCGCGAACAACAGGATCGCGATGAGCGAGAGGCCGAGCCCGAAGCCGACCGCGAGCGCGGCGGGCAGATTCCGACCCGCCCGCGACGTCGTGGCGGCGGGCACCGGGACCACGGGCTCGGCGGGCACGGAATGGTCGGCGTGGAACTGTCCGGCCGCGAAGTCACCCGAATGGCTCCGGGTCGTTTCGTCGGCACCGCTCCCCGGCGTCGGCTCCTCGGCCGCACCCGTTGCGGCGGCATTGTCGGCCACGATTGTCCCGTCGCTCACTCGTTGTTCCTCGTCCCCCGCCCGTGCGGGCCCTCGGATCTGTAATCAGACCTCGAGCAGTTCGGCTTCTTTGTGCTTGACCAGCTCATCGATCTGGCTCACATATTTGGCGGTGGTCTTGTCGAGCTCCTTCTCGGCGCGCCCGACCTCGTCCTCACCCGCCTCGCCATCTTTCTGGATGCGCGAGAGTTCGTCCATGGCCTTGCGCCGCACATTGCGGATCGCGACCTTGGCGTCCTCGCCCTTGGCCTTGGCCTGCTTGACCAGCTCACGGCGGCGTTCCTCGGTGAGCTGCGGGATGCTGATGCGCAGGATGTCGCCGTTGTTGGTGGGGTTGACACCTAGATCCGAGTTGCGGATCGCGGTCTCGATCGGGCCGAGCTGATTGGCCTCGTACGGCTTGATCACCACCATCCTCGGCTCGGGCACCGTGATGCTGGACATCTGGGTAACCGGGGTGGGCGATCCGTAGTAGTCCACGACGACCCGGGAGAACATGCCCGGATTCGCGCGTCCGGTTCGGATGGTCCCAAGGTCGTCCTTCGCTACCGAGACGGCCTTCTCCATCTTCTCCTCGGCATCGAAGAGCGCTTCTTCAATCACGACCGTTTCCTCCACAGCGTCGTCATCGTCATGAACCGCGGGTCGCGGCGTCAGGACCGAACCAATGTGCCGATCTTCTCACCAGCGACCGCCCGGGCAATATTGCCCTTCGTCAACAGATTGAACACCAGGATGGGCATCTGGTTGTCCATGCACAGGCTGAAGGCCGTGGCGTCCGCGACCTTGAGGTCGCGCTCGATGGCCTCTTTGTGCGTGATCTCGGTGTACATCGTCGCGGTCTCGTCGACCCGCGGATCCGCGGTGAAGACGCCGTCGACCGCCTTGGCCATCAGCACCACGTCGGCGCCGATCTCCAGGGCGCGCTGCGCCGCGGTGGTGTCGGTGGAGAAGTACGGCATGCCCATGCCCGCGCCGAAGATGACCACACGGCCCTTCTCCAGGTGGCGCTTGGCGCGCAACGGGAGGTACGGCTCGGCGACCTGGCCCATGGTGATCGCGGTCTGCACCCTGGTGTCGATGCCCTGCTTCTGCAGGAAGTCTTGCAGCGCAAGGCTGTTCATCACGGTGCCGAGCATGCCCATGTAGTCCGAGCGGGCCCGCTCCATGCCCCGCTCTTCGAGCTCGGCACCGCGGAAGAAGTTGCCGCCGCCGATCACCACGGCCACCTGCACACCGGTCTCGACGATCTCGGCGATCTGCTCGGCGACGGTCTGCACGACGTCCGGATCCAGGCCGACCTTGCCGCCGCCGAACATCTCACCACCCAGCTTGAGCAATACCCGGCGATATCCTGGGCGGTCGGTCCCCGGGTCCGTCATCGGTGCTCTTCTCCTTCGGCGATGGTGATGTTCTCAGCATGGTGAGACAGCAGGGGCGAAGCGGATAAGTTTGCGATACCGCAACACAAGGCGGTGACTATCCTGCCTTACTCGGTTTCGGCGACCGCAGAAGACCCCCTCCGACACCATGCTCGTGCGGAAATCGGGGTGTGGCATCCGCCGGACGCGGACAGCAGAAGGCCCCTCATCCGTCGTGGGACGGATGAGGGGCCTTCCACGGCTGTCAGGCCTGGCCGACCTCGAACCGCGCGAAGCGGCTCACGGTCACACCGGCCTCGTCCAGCAGGGCCTTGACGGTCTTCTTCGAGTCGGTGACCGACGACTGCTCGAGCAGCACGACGTCCTTGAAGAAGCCGTTGACGCGGCCCTCGGTGATCTTCGGCAGGGCGGCCTCGGGCTTGCCCTCCTCGCGAGCGGTCTGCTCGGCGATACGGCGCTCGTTCTCCACGACCTCGGCGGGAACCTCGTCGCGCGTCACGTACTTGGCCTTCAGCGCGGCGATCTGCATGGCGGCGGCGCGAGCGGCCTCGGCCGCGGCTTCGCCCTCGCCCTGGTACTCGACCAGCACGCCGACGGCGGGCGGCAGGTCCGAGGAGCGCTTGTGCAGGTAGGTCGCGACCGGGCCCTCGAAGGACACGGCGCGGCGCAGCTCCAGCTTCTCGCCGATCTTCGCGGCGAGCTCCTGCACGGCCTGGTCGGCGGTCTTGCCGCCCAGGTCGACGGCCTTCAGCGCGTCCAGGTCGGCGGGGCGAGCCTTGGCGGCGGCCGCGACGATCTGGTTGGCCAGACCCTGGAACTCGTCGTTCTTGGCGACGAAGTCGGTCTCGGAGTTGATCTCGATCAGCACGCCGTCCTGCGCGGCGACCAGACCCTCGGCGGTGGCGCGCTCGGCGCGCTTGCCGACATCCTTGGCGCCCTTGATGCGCAGGACCTCGACGGCCTTGTCGAAGTCACCGTCGGTCTCTTCGAGTGCCTTCTTGCAGTCCATCATCCCGGAGCCGGTCAGCTCCCGGAGCCGCTTCACATCGGCAGCGGTGTAGTTCGCCATCGGCGGCGAGCCTCCTTTGGAGAAGTTCAGTTACTGGGCAGCGGTGATCACCCTGACATTGCACGATGATCACCGCTGGAACAGCGGGTTACGAGTCTCAGGCCTCGGCCGGGGTCTCGGCGGACGCCTCGGCGCCCGGAGCGGCCTGCGCCAGCAGCTCCTGCTCCCACTCGGCGAGCGGCTCGCCCGCGCCCGCTTCCGGCTTGTCGTCGCCGGAGGCCAGACCAGCCCGCGCCTGCACGCCCTCGGCCACCGCGGAGGCGACGACCTTGGTCAGCAGCGCGGCGGAGCGGATCGCGTCGTCGTTACCCGGGATCGGGTAGTCGACCAGGTCGGGGTCGCAGTTGGTGTCCAGGATCGCGATGACCGGGATGTTCAGCTTGCGCGCCTCGCCGACGGCGATGTGCTCCTTGTTGGTGTCGACGACCCAGATGGCCGAGGGCACCTTCTGCATGTCGCGGATACCGCCGAGGGTCCGCTCCAGCTTGTTCATCTCACGCGTGAGCATGAGGATTTCCTTCTTGGTGCGACCCTCGAAGCCACCGGTCTGCTCCATGGCCTCGAGCTCCTTGAGGCGCTGCAGGCGCTTGTGCACGGTGGAGAAGTTGGTGAGCATGCCGCCCAGCCAACGCTGGTTCACGTAGGGCATCCCGACGCGAGTCGCCTCGGCCGCGATCGACTCCTGGGCCTGCTTCTTGGTGCCGACGAAGAGAACGGTGCCACCGTGGGCGACGGTCTCCTTGACGAACTCGTAGGCCTTGTCGATGTAGGTCAGCGTCTGCTGCAGGTCGATGATGTAGATGCCGTTGCGGTCGGTGAAGATGAACCGCTTCATCTTCGGGTTCCAGCGCCGGGTCTGGTGTCCGAAGTGCGCGCCGCTGTCGAGCAGCTGCTTCATTGTTACGACAGCCATAGCTCCCGTATCTCTCTTTCGTTGCCGGTTGACACAGTGGGTCGGCGACCCGCTGCCCTGGCGCCTCCGAATCGTCGGACCCGATCGGATCACCGATCGGGACCAGCCGACGATTCCCTGTTCCCACAGGCACTGCCGCGAACGAGCACTCTCGGAATTCGGGAGCTGAGGTTCGAACGGCGCCGTTACGAACAAGCACGGGTGGCGCGCGAAGTCGGTCCGTGCCGGGCACAGACCGCTTGATCAGTCTACGACCAGGTGCGCCCCTGACCTAAATCACCCTGGTCAGGGCGCTGCGACCAGCCGAAACACGCGATTTCCACAGGCGCGAGAGTTGTCCCCACACGCCGCATCGGGGATGTTCCGCGAGGTTCGAACACACGAAGGTCGAACCCATGCACCGACTTTCCCTCTCGATCACCGTGATTCTCCCGCTGATGTTCGTGCTTGCGCTGGGCGTCGCACGCCCCGCGACGGCGCACGGACGGCCGCCGTCGAGTTCTGATCCGGCCTGCGCTGGGTCGGCGTGCCTGCCGCTTCGCGCGCGCGACCTGCCATTCCTCCAACGCGCACCGCTACCCCTGCATGTGCCGGACGCGCGACTGCAATTCGGTCCATGAGGCGACGGTTGGAGCCGCCGGAATCGCTACGGCGGATGTCGGGATGGGCGGTTCTCCTCACTTTCGTCGTAGCCCTGCTCGCGGTCTCAGCGGACATGGCGGCGGCTGCGCCGGGCGGGGAGTTCGGGTGGCCGCTGCGGCCGCGGCCCGCGGTGGAGCGGCGGTTCGAGCCGCCGGCGCAGGACTGGTTGCCCGGCCATCGCGGTGTCGATCTGGCCGGGTCACCCGGGCAGACGGTGGTGGCCGCCGGAGCCGGGATCGTGGTTTTCGCCGGGACGGTGGCGGGAAAGCCGGTCGTGTCGATCGACCATCCTGGCGGGCTGCGGACGACCTACGAGCCGGTTCGGGCGCGGGTCTCGGTCGGGGTACGGGTGGCGCGGGGCGCCGCGATCGGGACTTTGGAGGAAGGACACGCGGGGTGCGCGACTGCCGCCTGTCTGCACTGGGGTCTGCGCCGGGAGGCCGGGCGGCGCGGGCGGCCCGAATACCTGGATCCGCTCGGATTGCTGCACTTCGCGCCGCTGCGTCTCGAACCGGTGGAGGCGACCGCGTGAAAAGTCCGGTCGGAAACAACCGCCGGGCGGTTCCGAGCGCGGCCGCGCCACGATCGGTTCTCACATCGCCGAGTCGCAGCGCAGACCGTGTCGCCGGGCAACATCGCGGGCACGTCCGCCACCTGGGAAGCCCGGCACGGTCGAGAACGACCGCCGTTCGGTTCCGAATACGAGCGACGCCACGATCGGATCTCACATCATCGAGTCGCAGCTCGAGCGGGGCCGCCGCGCAACATCACGAGAGCATCCGATGCGCGGGTCGCTTCCCTGCCGCCCGCAACCGGACCATGATCGAGAGATGGAGAATGCGCTCGGCGGTCCCTGGTTCACCTATCGCGAGCTCGGCGCCACCAGGGGTGAACTCCCCGAGGGGTATCACCGCTTCCGGTTGCGCCGTCGTCTCGGCAACGGAAGGGACCTGTTCGAGCGGGCGGGCGCGGAGATCCTCGCCTATCGGATGCAGAAGGGCGTCGGCATCTTCGGGCAGGCGAGCACGCCGACGGCCGAACCGGGCACCCTGCTCACCGTGCGCCTCGGAATCGGTCCGCTCGCCATCGTGGCGCCCTGCCGCGTGGTGTACGTACTCGACGACGACGAGAACCGGCGCGGTTTCGCCTACGGCACACTCCCCGGCCATCCCGAGATCGGCGAGGAACTGTTCGCGGTCGAGTACGACCCCGCCGACGACTCGGTCCACGGACTGGTCACGGCCTTCTCCCAGCCCAGCGCCTGGTACACCGAACTCGGCGGCCCGCTGGTTCGGCTCCTGCAGCGCGTCATGGCAGGCCGCTACCTCGCCACCCTGCCCACTCAGCCGTAGATCGGGCTCGCCTCCACCACACCGCAGCACAGCGCCCACTGAACCGCGGCAAGTCACCAACGGGCGTCCCGAGCCCGGGGGCGCCCTCATACTGCGGCCGCGAGCACAGATGCCAGCTGTGCCAGGCCCGATCGGATGCGGGATTTGACGGCGGGGAGGCCGACGCCGAGCAGTTCGGCGACCTGCGGGTAGGTGAGGTCGTGGTAGTAGGCGAGCAGGACGGATTCGCGTTGCAGTGGGGTCAGTGCAGCCAGTCCGGTTCGTACGCTGCGGTATTCGTGACGGCGCAGCACCTCGTCGGCGACGTGGTCGGCGGGTGGCCCGTAATCGCCTGCGGCCCAGGCTTGGTCGCGATCGGAGGCGGCGCGTTCCCGGCGCACCCGGTCCACGGCCTGCCGGTGCGCGAGCATCCCCAACCAGGTCGTCACCGAGCCGCGGCGCTCGTCGAAACCTGCTGCGCTGCGCCAGACCTGGAGGTAGACGTCGTGACAGGTCTCCTCGGCGTAGTCATAGTCGCGCACGATCGCGAGCACTCGCCCGAAGACGAGCGGACGGGTTCGGGCGTAGAGCAGTGCGTAGGCGTCGCGATCGCCGACGCCGATCCGGCGCACCAACTCGGCGTTGGTGACGGTGTCCGGAATCCGGTGGTGGATGGACGTGCATGTAGACAGAGCTAGCGAAACCATGATGCCCCCGATGGCAGCGGACGCTGACGAATGGACCACCCGTCGAGGACACGGACGGTGGTGTCGACTGCGGATTCCGGTCCGGGGGCATGGGTTTCGGACAACCGCCAGTAGCCAGACTACCGGTCGGTTCGGGCCCGCGCCGCCGCTTCGGACTCAGTTCCGAACGCCGAATCCGGACCGGCAGCCGAGTTCGGCGCCGCGAGCAAACCTCAGATCCGCAGACCGAGCTCGACGATGCCGCCCGCGACCGCGTGCACGCTCACCCGGTTACGGCGGGCGTGCGCCCGGATCAGCTCGTAAGCGGCCTGCGGTGTCGTGTTGCGCGCGTTGGCGATCACGCCTTTCGCCTGTTCCACCAGCACACGCGAGTCCAGCGCGTGCTGCAGCTGTTCGGTCAGCCGCTGCTGAGCCCGCAGCCGTTCGGCGGTGAGAATGTGCCCGGCCGTCATGCCCGCCAGCAACGCGCCCACCGACAGTTCCGGTTCGGTCCACTCGCGCGGGTCGTAGGCGTACAGGCCCAGCGCGCCGACCGTCGTCGCGCCGGACCGCATCGGAATCTCCGCGACGGCGCAAACGCCGTGGCGCACCGCGACACTCGTGTATTCCGGCCAGGCGGCATGCCGCTCGCGGACGTCGGCGACGGCGACCGGTTCGCCGTGGCGCAGGGCATCCAGCGCCGGTCCTCGCTCGCTGCTGCGCTGGCTGAGCGCGACCTCCGCCAGCGCCGCGGGGGTGGCGGCGACGACGCCGGGGTGTCCGTCGGCCACGAGCAGCACGGCGCAGCCAGCCAGGTCGAGGGCGTCGGTGGCACTGTCGATCACGCGGTGCAACGGCTCGATGACGTCACCGGGTTCGGGCAGCAGCCCGACGAGCCCGGACAAGGCCGTGACCAGCAGAGCACTGTCAGACATACCGAACCACCCCTGTACCGGCGAACCGCGCCCATTCGGAGATACCGCACCGCACCTGTCCAACACTCCATGGTATGGACCGTGAGCGACTCGCCGAAACACTCTGCTGCCCTGGCGATTCGGCCCATGATGCTGCAAGTGCGGTCGACACGAACGCTATTCGAGTGCAAACATGAAAGGTGAGGCTCCACTTCCGCTTGACTCAGCCGCCACTGCGATCACTCAGGGAGACCCACATGGGAGCACACGCGCCGCTGCTGGACGTGCTCGTGCGGTCGGTCGGCACGCTGACGAGCGATTTCGACGTGGTGGAGCTATCGCAGCAACTGGTCGACGCGTGTACCGAACTGACCGGCGGCGCCGAGGCAGGTTTGTTTCTCGGCGACCATCGGGGCGAGCTACGGGTGCTGGCCGCCACCGACGAGCGAGCAGGGTTGCTCGTCGAAACGATCGACGGGCCGTCCCGGCAGGCCTATCGCACCAGCAGCCCGGCGATCGTGGACGATCTCGCCGCCGCCATCCTGGTCTGGCCCGAATTCGCCAGGTACGCACTGGAACACGGCTATCGATCAGCCTACGCCCTGCCGCTGCGGTTGCGCGCCGACAATATCGGCGCCCTGACCATTTTCGGCGCCGCGCCGGGCGCACTGGACCGTGCCGCCGTGCGGTCCGGGCAGATCCTCGCCGACCTCGCCGCGATCGGCATCGCACAACACGTGCTGCGACCCCGGATCGAACCGATGCAGGCCAGATTGCCGGTGGCGCTGCAGGATCGGGTGGTCATCGAGCAAGCGAAGGGAGTGCTGGCCGAGCGCGGTGATCTCGATATGACCGAGGCGTTCGGGCGCTTGCGGGCCCACGCACGGCGATGCGGACTCCGGCTGGCCGAGCTGGCAGGGGCTGTGGTGGCGGGTAGCGTCGATGCGGCGGTCGTGCTGGCCACGCCCGCCGAGCGCGAGGCGTCGCGGTAGTGGTTCAGCGCGATCCGTTGTCGAAACGGACGCGCCGCCGGAGCACCCGCTCGGCGGCCTCGGCCAGCGAAATCCCCTGGTGCATGGCGTAAGTCCGCAGTGTGGCGTAGGCGTCGGCGGCGCCGACACCGCGCTGGGCGATCACCATGCCCGCGGCCTGGTGGATCGACGCGCTCGTCAGCGGCTGGCGCAGCCACTCGCCCGCGTGCTCGGCCGAACCGGATCGCGCCGATACCAGGTGGGCGGTGATGATGTCGGCGATGTGCAACCCGGCGGAAATCATGGCCTCGTCCACCCGACCGGGGCTGGCCCGGTACAGATCCAGCGCGCCGAATCGCACCGCCCCCAGCCGCAGCGGCATCGCCGTCAACGCGCCGGTCACCGGTTCACGGGACAGCGCCGCGGCGAAGCCGGGCCAGCGTCCGCAGTTCGCGGTCAGATCGACGACGGAAACCGGCACACCGGTGGCCACCGCGTCCACCGCCGGTCCCTCCCCGACCGTCGCCTGCACCGTCTCGACCCGCGCGGCGATCTCGTCGCTGCTGCACCACGGCTGCACGCCCACATCGCGTTCGTCGATCATGATGGCGGCCCGCTGCACCGGGAGCACCTGCACGGCGGCCTGGCACGCGGCCGAGAGATCGCCCCCGCCGCGGCGCAGCGCCGCGAGGAATCTCTCGGTGAGTGACTCGAACCCCGCCACGCCCATCCTATGAACCGCCTGGAATCGACCGGCAGCAGCCAGAATAGCGAAATCCCTTGGCGCGCGGAGCTACAGCGGGGCGGTCAGCGCGTCCGCCTCCGCGCGCAGCATGTTTCCATCCCGCTCACGGTGTCACGATGGCGAAGTCCGGGTCGGGCTCGTCGAACACCCCGACCAGGGCGGCGAGCTTGGTCGGATCGCCCTCGATGGCGATGTCGCCCGCGGCGGCGGCCACCCCGAAGTCCTCGCCCTGCAACAGGACTCGGATCATGGTCGCCCTGGTGAGGGTGAACTCGGCGTCGGCGGCGGGCAGCTCGACACTCTTGGGGCGGTCGTAGTGGGTCAGCCTGCCGTTGCGCAGTTCCAGCCGGTACACGCGGCCCTCGTCGGTGAGGTGCCAGTCGGTGGTCACCTGCATGTCCCATGCCTTCGGGCCGTCCACGCGCAACGCCATGGCGTCGAAGATCTGCTCGATGCTCAACGCGGTCAGCATGGACGACGAGCTGACCTTGGTCGGGGTGCCGAACGAGCCGTAACGCAGTTCGTAGGCGCCGCTGAGGTAGAAGTTGCGCCAGGTCGCGTTCTCGGCGCCGTATCCGAGCTGCTCGTAGGCCGAGGCGAGCAGGTCCTTCGCCGCCTCGTTGCCGGGTTCGGCGAAGACCACGTAGTTGACGACCTGCGCGACCCAGCGGAAGTCGCCCGCGGCGTAGGACTCGCGCGCCTTGCGCAGCACTTCCTCGGCACCGCCCATGAATTCCACGTGGCGACGGGCCGATTCGACGGGCGGGTGCTCCCACAGGTGCGCCGGGTTGCCGTCGAACCAGCCGAGGTAGCGCTGGTAGATCGCCTTGACGTTGTGGCTGACCGAACCGTAGTAGCCGCGGGCATGCCAGGAACTCTCGAGCGCGGGCGGCAGCGTCAGCTGCTCGGCGATCTCCGTGCCGACATAGCCCTGGTTCAGCATCCGAAGCGTCTGATCGTGCAGGTAGCCGTACAGATCGCGTTGCAGGGCAAGGTATTCCACCAACCGCTCGGTACCCCAGGTCGGCCAGTGGTGGGAGGCGAACACCACATCGGACTCGCGCGCGAACAGGTTGATGGCCTCGGTCAGATACCGGGCCCACACGTGCGGATCGCGCACCAGCGCACCGCGCAGGGTGACCAGATTGTGCAGGGTGTGGGTGGCGTTCTCGGCCATACACAGCGCGCGGCGATCGGGGAAGTAGAAGTTCATCTCGGCGGGCGCCTCGGTGCCCGGCGTGATCTGGAAGACGATCCGCACGCCGTCGACCGTCAGTTCCTGGCCGGTCTCGGTGATGTCCACGGTCGGCGCGATCAGGGTGACCGTGCCGATCGAGGTGGTCTGACCGAGCCCCGCGCCCACCTGACCGAGCGGGCCCCTCGGCAGCACGGCGCCGTACATGTAGGCCGCGCGGCGCGCCATCGCGGTGCCCGCGTAGATGTTCTCGGACACCGCGTGTTCCAGGAACCCGGCGGGCGCGATGACCGGAATCCGGCCCTCCGCGGCGTCTTCCTGGTCGGCGACCCCGAGGGCGCCGCCGAAGTGGTCGGCGTGCGAATGGGTGTAGATGAGCCCGGTGACCGGGCGGTCGCCGCGGTGCTCGCGATACAGCCGCAGACCGGCGGCCGCGGTCTCGGCGGAGATCAGCGGATCGATCACGATGACGCCCCGATCGCCTTCGACCAGAGTCATATTCGACAGATCCAAGCCGCGGATCTGGTAGATCCCGTCGGTCACCTCGTACAGCCCTTGCGCGGCGACCAGCCCCGACTGCCGCCACAGGCTGGGGTGGACGGAGACGGGGCACGGCTCGCGCAGGAAACCGTAGGAGTCGTTGTCCCACACCACGGATCCGTCGTCCTGGGTGACGACGCCGGGCTCCAGCGCGGCGAGAAATCCGCGCTGGGAATCGGCAAGGTCGGCATCGTCGGCGAACGGCAGCATCGTCTCGGCGCGCTGCTGCGCGGCGACGATCACCTCGGTCGGCTCGGTCACTTCGGGCATCGTCCTCCTCCTTCGTCTCGGCCGAACTCGTCTGTCCTGGACTGGATCACCTCGGTGGGACCGTGAAACTCAGTGCGATACCGACGCCACCGGCGAACAGAACTGCCAGCGTCGTCACGGCGACGACGCCGTCGGGCCTGCCGCGGTGGCCGTGGCGCAACCACCGGCTGCGCAGGGCGCCCGCGACCGCCACCGCGACCATCGTCAGCGCCGCGGCAGCGGGGGCGATCGCGG
>NZ_BDBP01000103.1 GCF_001613045.1 Nocardia lijiangensis NBRC 108240
GCCGAGCGGGGCGCGGGGCCCGACGACGCCGTGCTGGTCGCCCTGCCGCGCTCGGTGGAATCGGTGCTCGCGTTCTGGGGTGTGGTGCGTTCCGGCGCGGCCTACCTACCCGTCGGCACCGGGAATCCGGCCGAGCGCGTCGCCAAGATGGCAGCGGAATGCGGTGCGCGCCTCGGTATTACGACTCGTGATCTGGCGTCGCGGCTACCGGATTCGGTGGAGTGGATCTACATCGATACGGATGCGCCCGTTCTGGACGCGCTCGCATCGAGCGCCGACGGGTCGCGCCCCACTGTGGATGAGACAGCGGCAGAGGGTGATTCGACCGGATTCCGCCCGCACGGCGAGGTCCGTCTCGACCACACCGCCTACGTCGTCTTCACTTCCGGGTCGACCGGTGTGCCGAAGGGCGTCGTCGTCACACACGCGGGGATCGCGGGCCTGGCCGCCGCCGTGCGCGAGGCCTACCGGCCCGAGGTCGGATCGCGCGTGTTGCACTGTCTGAACCCGAGTTTCGATGCCTCCCTGCTGGAACTGCTCATTGCCTTCGGCACCGGCGCGACGATGGTGATCGGTCGTGGCGAGTCCATGGCGGGCGCCGAACTGACCTCCGCGGTGGCCGATTTCGGGATCACCCAGGTGTGCTCGACGCCGGCGGTGCTGGCGACGCTGCCGGAGGGCGCGTTGGACGGCGTGGTCGCGGTGTCCACCGGCGGCGAGATCTGCCCGCCGGAATTGGTGGCGCGCTTCGGTCCCGGGCGCAGGCTGGTGAACTCCTACGGGCCGTCCGAGACCACCGTCGCGGCCACCTTCACCGAACCCATGGACCCGCAGCGCCCCTCCGGCATCGGCCGGCCGGTGCCCGGCGCGCGGCTGATGGTGCTCGACCGGCGGCTGCGCCCGGTGCCGATCGGCACGCCTGGTGAGCTCTACATCGGCGGACCCGGCGTGGCTCGCGGTTACGCGGGACGCCAGGGCCTGACGGCGGATCGGCTGGTCGCCGACCCGTTCGGCCCACGCGGCACCCGGATGTACCGCACCGGTGACCTCGTCTGCTGGCGTTCGGCCGAACCGTTCGACGACGCGGTGCGCGCGAGTTCCGATGGCGTGGTGCTGGAATACCTGGGGCGCAGCGACTTCCAGGTCAAGCTGCGCGGAATGCGCGTCGAGCCGGGCGAAGTCGACGCGGTGCTGGATTCGCATCCCGAGGTGGAGATCGCGGTGACGGTGGTCCGCACCGGCGCCTCCGGCCGCGCGATGCTGGCATCGTATGTCGTTCCGGTGCACCGTGATTCGCAGCCCACCGAGCTGGATGTGCCGCGCCTGCGGGAGTTCTGCATGCGCAGGCTGCCGGGCCACATGGTGCCCGGCACCATCACCGTGCTGGACGCCTTGCCGCTCACCAGCAATGGCAAGGTCGATCGGCGAGCGCTGCCCGAGCCCGCGGTCGAGGCGGCGCCGCGGACGGCGGCGACGGAGGTCGAGGGCGCGCTGTGCGCGCTGTTCGCCGAGGTGCTCGGCGTGCCTGCGGTCGGGGCGGACGTCTCGTTCTTCGCGCTCGGCGGCGATTCGATCCTGTCCATCCAGCTGGTCGCGCGCGGCCGGGCGGCCGGTCTGGTGTTCTCCGCGCGTGACGTGTTCGAGCACCCGACGCCCGCCGCGCTGGCGTCGGTGGTCACCGCGCCCGGTGAGCGGGCGGTGCTGGACGAACTGCCCGGCGGCGGTGTGGGTTTCCTGCCGAGAACGCCGATCGTGGACTGGCTGCTGGAACAGCCGGGATGGCAGCGCTTCAGTCAGTCCATGGTGCTCGCCCTGCCCGCGGGCCTGAGCGAACCCGAACTCGCGCGCACCCTCGGCGCGGTGCTGGACCGGCACGACATGTTGCGCGCCAGGGTGGTTCGCGGCGGCATGGAGGTCGCGCCGCCGGGGACGATCGCACCCGAGACGGTGCTCGTCCGGGTGCCCTGCCCCGACATCGACAGCGCCGGCACCGAATCCGTCATCGAGGCGGCCGCCGCGCGGCTGGCGCCCGATGCGGGCGTCATGGTCGCGGCGACCTGGCTGGATCCCGGCCCGGACGGCGCGGGCAGGCTCGTGCTCGTCATCCACCACCTGGCCGTCGACGCGGTGTCCTGGCGCATCCTGATCGCCGATCTGATCTCGGCCTGGGCCCAGGCGCACGCCGACGAGACGCCCGAACTGCCGTCCGTCGGCACCTCCATGCGCACGTGGGCGCACGCACTCACCACCGCGGCGACCACCGAACCGTGGACCGCCGAGGCCGGCTACTGGTCCGCCGTGCTCGCCACCCCCGACCCGCCGCTGGGCCGCCGGGCGCTCGACCCGGCCGTCGACACCGGCGACACCCTCGACCGCCTCGAACTGAGCCTGCCCGCGGCGACCACCGCGACGCTGCTCGACCGGCTGCCCGTCACCTATCGCTGCGGCATGGAAGAGGCGCTGCTCGCCACGCTGGCCTCGGCGCTCGCCGCACATCGCGCGGAGCCGAGTCCCACACTGGTCATGCTGGAGCGGCACGGCCGCGACGAGGCCGCGATCCCCGGCGCCGACCTTTCCCGCACCGTCGGCTGGTTCACCAGCCAGTTCCCGGTCCGGCTCGACATCGGCGACGCCGGTCCGCTGGACGCGCTCGCCGCCGTGAAGGAACAGCTGCGTGCCGTCCCGCGCGGCGGCATCGGCTTCGGCCTCCTGCGGCACTCGAACCCGCAGACCGCCGCCGTCCTCGGCGCGGCACCGCACCCGCAGCTCGGATTCAACTACCTCGGCCAGGTGGCCGAGGGCGACGCGGACGCGACGGAGAACGCGGTGCCGTGGTTGCCGGTGTCGCTCGCGGCGAGCCTCGGCGGTGGCGGCGGCGCCGAGCTGCCCGCCTCGGCGGTCCTGGCCGTCGACGCGGTGGTGGTCGACGGACCGAAAGGTTCGGCGCTGCACGCGGTGTGGCGCTACGCCTCGGCGATCGTCGACAGCGCGGAGATGGAAGCCCTTGCCGGGAAATGGATCTCCGCGCTCGAAGAGCTGGCGAGCCAGGTGGCCGAGCCCGATGCCGGTCGGCTGACGCCGTCGGATCTGCCCCTGGTGTCCGTCGGCCAACGACAGCTGGATGCCTGGGCCGCACGGTATCCCGCCATGGCGGACGTGTGGCCGCTCGCCCCGCTGCAACAGGGTCTGCTCTTCCACAGCCAGCTGTCGGCGGGCCGTGTCGACGAGTACTCGGTGCAGGCTGTGTTCGAATTCGACGGTGACGTGGACATCGAGCGCCTGGCGGCCGCCGCCACCGCGACCGTGCGCGGACACGAGGCGCTGCGCACCGCGTTCGTGGCAGGCGTCGACGAGCCGGTGCAAATCGTGCTCGCCGATGTCGAGGTGCCCTGGCGCACAGTGGAAGTCGATCCCGCCGACTTCGACGCGTTCGCGGCCCGCGAGCTGGCCGCGCCGTTCGACCCTGCGCACCCGCCGCTGGTTCGTTTCGTGTGTGTGCGGTGCGGCGCGGACGACATCCGGCTGCTCGTCACGAACCACCACTTGGTGCTCGACGGCTGGTCCATGCCGCTGCTGCTCGCCGAACTGCTCGCGCGGTACGAAACCGGCGGGGACGGCACGGGTTTCCCGCCGTCGGTCTCCTACCGCAACTACCTGGAATGGCTGACGCGCCGAGACCGGCCCGCGGCGATGGCGGCGTGGTCGGACGCGCTGGCCGGACTGCCCGGCCCGTCGCTGGTCACCGCGGGCCGCACCCCGCTGCGCACCGGCTCCGGGAAACTGGATCTGGAGTTGCCGCTCACGCCGGAGAGCGGCCTGGCCCTCCAGCGCATGGCGGCCGACCAAGGCGTCACCCTCAACACGGTGGTGCAGTGCGCATGGGGCATGCTGCTCGCCGAGCTGACCGGTGCGACCGACATCGTCTTCGGCGCAACGGTTTCCGGCCGCCCCGCCGATCTGCCCGGCGCGGAGCGAATCGTCGGCATGCTGGTCAACACCCTTCCGGTGCGCATCGCCCTCGATCCGGCCGAGCCGGTCGGCGACCTGCTGCGCCGGGTTCAGCGCGAGCAGGGCGCCCTGCTCGACCATCACACGGTGGGGCTCAACGAGATCCAGTCCGCCACCGGGCTCGGCGTGCTGTTCGACACCGCCATCGTCTACGAGTCCTATCCGGTGGACGCGGCGGCGCTGCGCAGTGCCGCCGAGCACGCGGCGCTGCGGGTGCGTGACTTCCGCGGCCGCGACGGCACCCACTACCCGCTGTCCCTGGCCGCGCACGCGCGCGACACCCTGCGGCTGATCCTGAGCTGCGCCACCGGGTTCTTCGACGCCGCAGAGGCGGACGCGATCGGCGCGCGCCTGGTGCGGATGCTCGACCGGATGGCCGCCGATCCGGCGGGCAAGGCCGCCGCCGTGTCCGGCGTGGAGCGCGCCGACGTGATGTGCTCGCGGCCGCAGCCGATGCGGCTGCTGCCCGATCTACTGCGCTCCGGCGTGCGTCCGGGCCGGGTGGCTGTCCAATCGGACACGGTGGCGCTCGACTCCGCGGAGCTCGACGCTCGGTCGAATCGCCTGGCCCGCAAGCTCATCGCAGCTGGGGCGGGTCCCGAGACCAGGGTGCTGCTCGCGCTGCCGCGGTCGGTCGACTGGTTCGTCGCGGTCTGGGCGATCGCGAAATCCGGCGCCGCGTTCGTCCCGGTCGACATCGACCATCCCGAAGACCGTCTCGCGGCGCTCGCCACCGACAGCGCAGCGTCGCTGGGTGTTACCACCGTGGAACACCGAGATCGACTGCCCGGCACGGTCTCCTGGTTGCTGCTCGACGATCCGGCGCTGTGGGCGGAACTGCCGGACCATTCCGACGCGCCGGTCACCGACGCCGACCGGCTGCGCCCGCTGCGCGCGGAACATCCTGCCTACCTGATCTATACCTCGGGATCCACCGGAACGCCCAAGGGCGTCATGGTGACCCACGCGGGACTCGGCGGGCTCACGGTGGGCACGGCGGCGCGCATGCGGGCCAGGCCCGGCGATCGCGTCCTGCTCAGCATGAACCCGAACTTCGACGCCGCGACACTGGTGTGGCTGTCCACCTTCTACACCGGCGCCACGCTGGTCGTCGCGCCTGCCGCGGCGACCGCGGGCGACGAGCTGACCTCCGTGATCGTGGCGAACGAGGTGACCCACGTCATCGCGCCCCCCGCGGTGCTGGCCACGCTCTCGACCGCCTCGTGGAACGGCGTGCGCACCGTGGTCACCGGCGGCGAGGTCTGCCCGCCCGAGCTCACCGCCCGGGTCGGCGCGGGCCGGTCGATGATGAACTCCTACGGCCCGGCCGAGGCGACCGTCGCCGCGACCTTCAGCGCGGCCCTCGTGCCCGGCGAGGTCGCGAGTCTCGGCGCACCGATGCCCGGATTCGGGCTGGTCGTGCTGGACCGTTGGCTGCGGCCCGCACCGGTCGGCACGATCGGTGAGCTCTACTTGATGGGCCCGGGCCTGGCACGCGGGTACCAGGGCCGCGCGGGGCTCACGGCCGCGCGGTTCGTGCCCACTCCGTTCGGCGCTCCCGGCGACCGGATGTACCGCACCGGCGACCTGGTCCGGCGCGTCTCGCGGAACAGCCTGGAGTACTTGGGCCGCAACGACTCCCAGGTGAAGCTGCACGGCATCCGGGTCGAGCCCGGCGAGGTCGACGCGGTGCTGCGCGCGGTGCCGGGGGTCGCGATGGCGGTTACCGTGCCGCGGCGGGGACCCACCGGTGATCTGGCGCTCGCGGCCTACGTGGCTCCGGCCGCGGGCGCCGAACTCGACGCTGCGCGGCTGCGTGACCAGCTGGTTCGTCGCCTGCCCCGCCACCTGGTGCCCGCCGCGGTGACCGTGCTGGATGTCCTGCCGGTGACCGGCAACGGCAAGGTGGATGTGCGCGCGCTGCCCGAACCCGAGAGCGTCGCCGTGGAATACGTGGCGCCGATCGGCGTCGAGCGCGTCGTCGCCGAGGTCTTCGGCGCGGTGCTCGATCGACCCGGTGTCGGCGCGTTCGACGACTTCTTCGCCCTCGGCGGCGATTCGCTGTCCGCGACCAGGGTGACCGCCCGGCTCGGCGCCGCACTGGACATCCAGGTTCCGGTCCGGCTGCTGTTCGAGGCGCCGACGGTGCGCGCGCTGGCGGCCCGGCTGCCCGCGGCGGGCGACGGCGCGCGGCCGAGCATCGGGCCTCGCTCCGGTCCACGCCCCGAGCGGATTCCGCTCGCGCCCGCCCAGCAGCGGATGTGGTTCGTCAACCAGTACGACCCGGCGTCCGGCGCGTACAACATCCCCGCGGTGCTGCGCCTGCGCGGCGACCTGAACATCGCCGCCCTGCGCTCGGCGCTGTCGGATATGCTGGCCAGGCACGAGGCACTGCGCACCGTGTACCCGGCGCGCGACGGTGTCGGCTACCAGGTGGTGCTGCCGCCGGATGCGCTGGAACTGGACCCGGAGCCGACGGCGATCGCGGCGGACGAGCTGCCCGCCGCGGTAGCAGACTGCGTCACAACGGGTTTCGATGTGGCCGCGGAGGTCCCGTTGCGGCTGCGCCTGTTCCGCGTCGCCGCCGACGAGCACGTCCTGGTCGTGGTGGTGCACCACATCAGCGCCGACGGTTTCTCCATGGGCCCGCTCGCCAGGGACGTGCTCGCCGCCTACGCGGCGCGTTCCCACGGCGCGGTCCCGGATTGGACCGAATTGCCGGTGCAGTACGCCGATTACACGCTCTGGCAGCGGGAACGGCTGGGTTCCTCCGACGACCCGGCCTCGATGCTCACCGGTCAGCTGGACTACTGGACCACCACACTGAGCGGCCTGCCGGACCGCCTGGAACTGCCCGCCGACCGGCCACGTCCGGCCATCCCGTCGCTGCGCGCGGGCACCGTGCTGCGCACCGTCGACGCCGAAGTGGCCGCCGCGCTGGACGAACTCGGCCGCGCCAACCAGAGTTCGCTGTTCATGGTGCTGCACGCCACGCTGGCGGCCCTGTTCGCCAGGCTCAGCGGCACACCGGATATCGCGATCGGCACGCCGGTCGCCGGTCGCGGCGCGGCCGAATTGGACGATGTGGTCGGCATGTTCGTCAACACCGTCGTGCTGCGCACCGAGATCGACCCCGCCACGTCGTTCGCCGAACTGCTCGGCAGGACGCGGCGCACCGATCTCGACGCCTTCGCACACGCCGACATCCCGTTCGAAAGCCTCGTCGACGTGCTCGATCCCGCCCGCTCGGCGGCCAGGCACCCGCTGGTCCAGGTCATGCTGGTGTTCCAGAATCTCGCGCCGGTGGAACTCACGCTGCCCGATCTGCACGTGGCCGCGGTGGAGCTGGAACAGCAGAGCCTGCGTTTCGACCTGAGCGTCACGGTGGCGCCGGACGAGACATCCGGCCTGACGGTCCGCTTCGGTTACGCCACAGATCTTTTCGATCACGACACCGTCGACCGGCTCGCGGACCGCTGGCTGCGGCTGCTGCGTGCCGTCGTGGCGGATCCCGAGGCGCCGGTGGGCGATGTCGACCTGCTCGACCCGGAAGAGCGTACGGCCCTTGCAATCCCGGCCTGCCCTCTTATGGCTGAGCCGATCGTGCTGTCGCGGTTGCTCGCGGACGCGGCGGAGGCGAACCCGGACGGTGTCGCGGTGATCGACGGCGTCACCCGGCTCACCTACCGCGAACTCGACGAGCATGCCAATCGATTGGCGCGGGTACTCATCGGCGCGGGAGCGGGCCCGGAGGGGCTGGTCGCGATCGCCATCCGGCGCTCGCTGGACGCGGTGCTCGCGGTGTGGGCGGTGGCCAAGACCGGCGCCGCGTTCGTGCCGATCGACCCCGCCTACCCGGCCGAGCGGATCACCCAGATCCTGGACGATTCCGGAGCGCGGCTCGGGGTCACGGTCCGCGAGGTCGCGCCGTCGCTGCCGGGCTCGGGATTCGACGATTCCGCGCAGACCTCCGGCGAGCCACCGGTGCACTGGCTCGCGCTGGACGATCCGGGCACGACCGATCTGGTGAGTTCGACCGCCGGTGCGCCGATCGCCGCCACCGAACGGACGGCACCGGTGCGCTGGCAGAACCCGGCCTACGTCATCTTCACCTCGGGTTCCACCGGGCGGCCGAAAGGTGTCGTCGTCACCCACGAAGGCCTGGCGAATCTGACCGTCGCCCAACGTGATCGGATGCGCATCACGGCGGACTCGCGGGTGCTCGCCGTGGCGTCTCCGAGCTTCGACGCCGCGGTGCTCGAGCTGCTCATGGCCGTCGGCGCAGGCGCCACGCTCGTGATCGCCGGTCCCACCGCCTACGGCGGGCCGGAACTCGGTGAACTGCTTGCCCGCGAGCGTGTTTCGCATATCGCCCTCACGCCCTCGGCGCTGGGCTCGGTCGATGCCGCGGCACTCGGCCCCGAACCCGCGCTGCGCGCGATCATCACCGGCGGCGAGCCGTGCCCGCCGGAACTGGTCGAGCAGTGGGCCGCACCGGATCGCCTGCATTTCAACGACTACGGCCCCACCGAGGCCACGATCTGGGCGACCGGCAGCCAACCCCTGCGGCCCGGCGACGAGATCACCATCGGCGGCCCGGCCCCGGGCCTCGCGGTCCGCGTCCTCGACGAGCGGCTGCACCCGGTGCCGGACGGCGTCGTCGGCGAACTGTATCTATCCGGCCATGCCCTCGCGCGCGGCTACCACGGCCGATCCGCACTGACCGCGTCCCGATTCGTCGCCGACCCCTACGGCACACCGGGCGAACGCATGTACCGCACCGGCGACCTGGTGCGCAGGCGCGACGGCGCACTGGACTACCTGGGCCGCGGCGACCTACAGGTAAAGCTGCGCGGATTGCGCATCGAGCTCGGCGAGATCGAGTCGGCCCTGGCGAGCGACCCCGCGGTGCATCAGGCGGCGGTAACGGTGTACACCGATCCGGCCGTGGGCGAGCTGCTGGTCGGCTACGTGGTGCCGCACGGGGTGAAGCCTCTGGACGCCGCGGCGCACGATGGCGAGGCGCTCGACGCCGAAGCGCGCGGTGCGGACGCGGACGGTGCGGAGGCGCTCGACGCGGACGCTCGTCAGGCGGAGGGGCACGGCGTGGAGGCGCGTGAGGCGAAGGCGCCCGAGACTGGGGCGCTCGGTACGGAGGCACGCGCGGCCAAGCCTCTGGACGCCGAGGTGCGGGACGCGCATGCGTTCGGCGTGGAGACGCGTGAGGCTGAGGCAGTTGATGCTGGGGCGCGCGAGGCGGAGGCTCTCGATACGGAAGCGCGCGAGGTCGGAGTGCGCAAGGCTGAGGCAGGGGAGCGTGAGGCTGAGGCAGTCGATGCCGAGGTGCTCGATGCTGAGGCGCACGGCGTGGATGCGCATGAGGCGAAGGCAGTCGATGCCGGGGCGCGTGAGGCGGAGGCGCTCGGTAGGGAGGCGCTCGAGGCCTGGACGCTCGGCGTGGAGGCGCTCGAAGCGAAGGCGCTCGATGTTGGGGCGCTCGAGGCCGGGACACACATGGCAGAGGCTGAGGCAGAGGCGCACGACGCCGAGACAGTTGACGCCGCGGCGCGTGAGGCTGAGGTAGTCGAGGCCGCGGCGCGGGACGTTGAGGCGCGCGACGCCGAGCCGTCCAAGGTCGCGGCGATCGACCTCGAGGCGCTGAAAACTTCCCTTGCCCAGCGGCTTCCGTCGTACATGGTGCCGTCGGCGCTCGTCGTGCTGGACGCGCTGCCCCGCACCGCGAACGGCAAGCTCGACCGGCGCGCTCTCCCGGCCCCCGATATTCGCGCGGGTCGGTTCCGGGAGCCGAACTCGCCCACCGAGCGCGTCGTCGCCGAGACATTCGGCGAGCTGCTCGGCGTCGCGCGGGTGGGGCTCGACGACAACTTCTTCGCGCTCGGCGGCAATTCGCTGATCGCGACCCGGATCGCCGCCCGGCTCGGCGCCGCGCTGGACACCCGCGTTCCGGTGCGCATGGTCTTCGACGCCCCGACCGTCGCCGAACTGGCCGTAGCGGTGCGCACCGCGGCCGCGGCCCCCGGTCCGCGACCCGGTCCGCGTCATCGTCCCGCCCGCGTTCCGCTCTCGGCGGCGCAGCGGCGGATGTGGTTCCTCAACCGCTACGACCCCGCGTCGCCGGCGCACAATGTGCCCATTGCGGTGGAGGTGGAAGGGGAACTGGATCCGGCGATCCTGCAGAGGGCGTTGATGGACGTGCTCGCCCGCCACGAGGCGCTGCGCACCGTGTATCCGGTGGACGCCGACGGCGAGCCGTATCAGGACGTCCGCGGTCTGGCGGACGCCTATGTGCCGGTGCGGATTTCCGATGCCGACCCGGACACGGTGCCGAGCCGGGTCGCCGCGGCTATCGCCAAGGGCTTCGATCTCACCGTCGAGCTCCCGATCCGCGTCTCGCTGCTGCGTCTCGGTCCGGGGCGGACGGTGCTGGTGGTCGTCATGCACCACATCGCCTCCGACGGCTGGTCGCTGGCGCCGCTGACCCGCGACGTGATGGTGGCCTTCGCGACCCGTCGCGCGGGCGCCGCGCCGCAGTGGTCGCCGCTGCCGCTGCAATACGCCGACTACGCCCTGTGGCAGCACGAACTGCTCGGCGCCGATGACGATCCTGACAGCGTCGCGCACCGGCAGCTGGAGTACTGGCGCGGCGCGCTGGACGGATTGCCCGACGTCTCGACCCTGCCGAGCGACCATCCGCGGCCCACGGTGTCCACCCACCGCGCGGGCACGGTCGATTTCCACGTCGATGCCGCTGTGCAGCAACGGATTCGGCAGCTCTGCCGGTGGCACGGCGTCAGTATCTTCATGGTCGCGCACGCCGCGCTGGCCGTGCTGCTCGGCAGGCTCTCCGAGGAGCAGGACGTGGCGATCGGCTCGGTCATCGCCGGGCGCGGCGACGGCGAACTCGACGAGCTGGTCGGCATGTTCGTCAACACACTGGTGTTGCGCAGCCGTGTGCGCCCCGAGGACCCCTTCGAAACCCTTTTGACCGCAACGAAAGACAGCGATCTGGACGCCTTCGGCAACGCCGACCTGCCGTTCGAGCGACTGGTCGAGCTGCTCGCACCGGCCCGCTCCACCGCCCACCATCCGCTGTTCCAGGTGCTGCTCGTCTTCCAGAACTTCGAGCGGGAACCGGGCGGACTGCCGGATCTCGACGTCCGTCCGCTCGAAATGCCCACGGTGGGAGCGAAGTTCGATCTGGAGTGGATGCTCGCCGAACACTTCGACGAGGAGGGAGCGCCTGCCGGTATGCGCGGCACCCTCACCTTCGCCCTCGACTTGTTCGAGCAGTCCACCGCACAGACCTTCGCCGATCGATACGTTGAGGTGCTCGACGCCGTCACCGCGAATCCGGGCCTGCTGCTCGGTGAACTGGACGTCACGGCCCCGCCGGGGACGGTCGTCTACGAGCCGCCGCCGAACCTGACGCAGCCCCACACCGACCTGCCCTACCGGCCGCCCGTCACCCGGACCGAGCAGGCGGTGGTGAGCGCCTTCGAGACGGTGCTCGACGCCGACCGGGTCGGCTTGGACGACAACTTCTTCGAGCTCGGCGGCACCTCGATGGTGGCCATCCGCCTGGTCACCGAGCTGCGTGAACGACTCGGCGAAACCGTGCCTGTGCAGTGGATGTTCAGCGATCCCACGCCGGGCGCGCTGGCCCAGCGCATCGTCGAGCAGCGGGAGGCCGGGCCGGGCGGCGTGGATCCCGCGCTGCTGCCGCTACTGCCGATGCGGCCCTCGGGCAGCGGACCCGCGCTGTTCTGCGTGCACCCGGCGATCGGATTGGCCTGGGGCTATGCGGGATTGGTTCGTCATCTGGATCCCGGCCATCCGGTGTACGGGCTGCAATCGCCCGGCGTCGCCGCCGAGCAGCCGGACATGTCGCTGACCGAACGCGCGGCACGCTACGCCGACGAGATGCAGGCCGTTCAGCCCGACGGTCCGTACCGTCTGCTCGGCTACTCGGCGGGCGGACCGCTCGCGCACGCCGTTGCCGTCGAACTCCAGCACCGCGGCGCGACGGTATCGGCGCTGGTCATCATCGACGGTCGCGCCGACGTGGAACCCGAGAGCGCCACGGAGATGCCGCCGCCGGAGGCTTTGCTCGCCGAGTTCGGCGGCATCGATCCGGACCTGCTCGCCGGAGATCAGCCGCTGGCCGAGCGCGCCGCCGAACTTCTGCGCGGTGGTGAGAACGCCTTGGGCGCTGGGTCGAATGGCGCCCTTGGCGCTGGGCCGGACGGCGCCCTTGGCGCTGGGCCGGACGGCGCCCTTGGCGCGGTGGCCGCAGGCGCTCTCGGCGCGCTCGACGCCGCGGCCCTGGAACGCCTCCACCTCGACTACCAGCAACTGGTCCGGCAGGCGGCCGAGTACCGGCCCGGTGTGTTCGACGGTGACGTGCTGTTCTTCAGCAGCACCAGCTCCCGGCCGGGCTACGGGCCCAACGTGGATACCTGGCGGCCGTATGTCGGCGGCGCGATCCTCGATCATCAGACCGGTCACGAACACAACCGGCTGACCAGGCCAGAGGCCCTCGCGGTGATCGGCCCGATCCTGGCCGAGTACCTGAGGGAGCGCGGCTGACTTCGATCGCCGGGGTTACGTCTCAGGCCACCAGGGTCGCGTACTCGCCGTGATCAGCGATGTACTTCTCGACGTACCAGCACGTCGGCACCACGGAGAAGCCGGTGTCCCTGGAGTCCTGGAGCGCGTACTCGACCACCTTGGCCGCGATGCCCTGCCCGCGGTACTCCGGGAAGGTCATGGTGTGGTGGAAGTCGCGGACCTTGGCGTCCTCGCGCTCGGCGTAGTCGGCGTAGCCGGCCAGGGTGTCGTCGACGTAGATCTCGAATCGGGTGTCGGCGGCGTTGTGCTCGAGTCTGGTGGACATGTAACTGCCAACTCCTTCGTGCGAGGGAATGTTCCGGATTTCGTCAGGGACGGGGTTGCGTGGCGGCGGACCAGTCGCGGCCGTCGTGATAGCGGAGCAGCCGTGCGTCGGACGGGTCGGGGTACCAGCCGGGCGCGAACGATGTGCGTGACCTTCCGCCGGATCGAACGACGAAGACGACGATCCCGCCGACCGCCGCGAGCACGGCAACGACGAGCACGAGGATCAGGGTGGCCGCGGACAGCATGCGCCGAGTGTATAAGCCGGGTGCACGAGTTCCGCGTCAGAGGATCGCGCCCGGGTTCAGGATGCCGTGCGGGTCGAGCGCGTCTTTGATCCGCCTGGTCAACGCCATCACGTCCGGGCCGAGTTGGTCGGGCAGCCAGGCCTTCTTGAGCCTGCCGACGCCGTGTTCGCCGGTGATGGTGCCGCCGAGGGCGATGGCCAGGTCCATGATCTCGCCGAAGGCGAGGTGGGCGCGGGCGGTGTTGTCGGCGTCGGCCGGGTCGTGCACGATCAGCGGGTGGGTGTTGCCGTCGCCCGCGTGCGCGATCACCGAGACGGTCACGTCGTTGCGTTCGGCGATGGCGGCGATGCCGGTGACCAGATCGCCGAGGCGCGGCAGCGGCACCCCGACGTCCTCGAGCAACAGCGATCCCAGCTTCTCGACCGCCGGAATCGCGAACCGCCGCGCCGCGGTGAAGGCCTCACCCTCCTCGGCGTCCTCGGTGTGGAAAACCTCGGTGGCGCCTGCCTTTTCGCAGGCCTCGACGATGATCTCGGCCTCGCGCGCGGCGAATTTCCCCGGCGCGTCGGACCGGGCGACCAGCAGTGCGGCGGCCCCGCGGTCCAAGCCCATCCGCATCTCGTCTTCGACGGCGTTGATGGCGATCGTGTCCATGAACTCGAGCATGGACGGCCGCAGTGTGCCGGTGATGCCGAGGATGGCTTCGGTGGCGGCGGTGAGCGAGGCGAAACTCGCGACCACCGTGCTCTGCGGTGGCTGCGCGGGCAGCAGCCGGAGGGTGAGTTCGGTGATGACGCCGAGCGTGCCTTCGCTGCCGACGAACAACTTGGTGAGCGAGAGCCCGGCGGAATCCTTCAGCCGCGGCCCGCCGAGCCGCACCGGAGTCCCGTCGGCGAGCACCACTTCCATGCCGAGTACGTAATCGGTGGTGACGCCGTACTTCACGCAGCACAGCCCGCCCGCGTTGGTGGCCGCGTTGCCGCCGATCGAGCACATCTCGAACGACGAGGGATCCGGCGGATACCAGAGCCCGTGCTCGGCGACCGCCCGCTTGACCTCCGCGTTCAGCAGACCCGGCTGAACGACCGCGGTCCGCGTGACCGGGTCGACGGTGATCGCGCGCATCCGCTCGGTGCTGAGGACGATGCCCGCGTCCACCGCGGTCGCGCCGCCCGACAGGCCGGACCCCGCGCCCCGCGGGACCACCGGCACCCGGTGCGCGTCCGCCCAGCGCAGGGTCGCGGCGACATCCTCGGTCGTGGTGGCGCGGACGACGGCCGCGGGCATGCCCGCGTCAGGATCGCGCGCCCAGTCCTGCCGGTAACCGGTCAGCACATCGAGGTCGGTGAGCACCGCGCCCTCGGGCAGCGCGGCGACGAGTTCATGCAGGTCCACGCCTGTCCACACTATGCCGTTTCGGGCGACTGGTACGCCCGGACTGGCAATTCGCGGCGCGTCGGGCAAGAATCGCGGGTGCAGGGGCTCGCCGTGCGCGGATCGGCCGTCGTCGTGACGGGGGACGCGGACGGCCGACGGATCGTTCGACCATTCGGGGGACCTGCCACATAATCGGAGGGTTGACGGCATGCGGGTCGAATCACCGGACTACCGCGAACTCATCGGTGCGCTGTTCGCCGACGAGTTCGCCGACGGCGCCGTCGATCTGGAGGCGCTGCGGAGAATCCACGCGGGTGAGTTCGATGGCTGGCTCAGCGCCCTCGACCGGTCCGGGCTGTTCGGCAAGCAAGCGCTGGCGACGGTCGAAGAGCAGTGGGGCCGCGACCCGCGGATCCTGCTGGACGCGCTGCTCGCCGACGCCGACGATGTCACCCGCCGCCGCTGGCTGATGGCGTGGTCGGGACTGGACCGCCCGGAGCCGTTGGGCCAGATCGGCTGATCCGAGATCCCGCCGGTTTGCCAACAGCTCACCTGGCGGTCACCTGCCGCTGCCATGCTGGCCGCGTGCACGACCTGGCCGTCACCGCCGACTCCCTTGCCGACCGGTTCACCCGATGGTGCGAGTCGGTCGTCGCGCGGCTGCCGTGGGGTCTGGACCGCATCGTCCCGGCGACCTTCCTCGGTTTCGCACTGATCAACAGCTTCACCTTCGGCGTCGACCTGGTACTGCTGACGATGTTCCACGGCTGGTGGAACTGGCCGGTGCCGGTCTCGATCACGCTGGCCTACATCTGCGCGTTCGGACTGGCCTTCGTGCTCAACCGCACCTTCAACTTCCACTCGCACGCCCCCGTCGGCAGGCAGGCCGCGGTGTACGTCGTGGTCGTCATCGTCAACTACCTGGCCTTCATCCTCGGCGTCGGCGGCGGACTGACCGCCCTCGGCCTCGAATACCACCTGGCCCGGCTGCTCGCAGGCGCCTGCGAGGCGCTCTATATGTACAGCACCATGCGCTGGATCGTCTTCCGGAAACGCTCCACCCCCACGCCCGCTCGCGCGGTCTGATCGTTCCCACACACCGTCCGCGCTTCGCACACAGCCGGTGCCTATGTGCCCGGTGAACGCGGTGTGTGCCAAGCGCTGAGAAGCGGTCAGCGGAAGAGTTCGATGTGGTTGTTGTCGATGATGATTGCCTCGGCGTCGGTGAGGGCCCAGTGGGGGGTGCCGGTCGCGCGGTATTCGGCGGCCAGTCGGTTGCCGAGGCCCTCCGGGTCGGTGGGGGAGTCGATGTGGGGGACGATTCTGCGATCGACCAAACCCAGTCCGTCCCAGCGTGGTTCGACACCGCAGGTCGGTTCCACCTCGGCGGGATCGTCCATCGATTCCAGGCCGTGCAGGTCCGGGGTGAGCAGGCAGGCGCCCGCGCTGTATCCGGCGTAGACCAGCGCGTCGGCGGCGAGCAGCCGGGTCAGCGCGAGATCGGCTCCGCTGCGGGCGAATTGGGCGCGCAGCACGAAGGTGTTGCCGCCGCGCACCCAGAGCAGCGGGAACTCGGCGAGCCGCCGCTCCAGTTCCGTTGCGCGCCCGACGTAGTCGCGCAGATCCAGTACCTCCGGTGTGTATCCGAGCTTGCGCAGCGGCACCAGGTCGCTGATCACCGCCGACGACCACGCCGTGGGCCAGGCGTCACATGCGTTGGGAATCACGGCGACCCGGCCCGGCGCACCGACGAGCGCGGCGAGCCGATCCTGATGGTTGCCGAACCGGTAGCTGGAAAGGAACAGTCGCACCGGCTCAGAGGGTGAACGCCAGATTGCGGACCAAGCGGGCGCCGAGTTCTTCGTCGCCCGCGATGGCGATGTTGTCGAGGTGGTCGGCCGCGCTGCGACGGCCGCCGCCCAGCCGCACGAAAAGCCCTGAGTCCATGGTGATCTCGACGTCGGCGGGCCGGTCGAAGGCGTCCACGTAGGCGGCGCGCTCGTCGACCGCGATGCGCAGGGTCTGCGGCAGCGCTCCGGTCAGCACGAACGCGATGCGGGATCCGGCGGGCGCCTTGCCGAGCTTGGCGACCACGCGGGGCATCGACCCGGCGAACTCGGCGAACGCCAGCTCCGCGCGCCTGCCGCTCTCGGTCACCCGGACGCCCAGCGCGTCGGCGATATCGAGCTCGTGCATCCAGCAGTCGAACAACCGCACCCGCATGAACCGGCCGTAGGGGACCTGGCCGATCGGGGAGATCGTCGGCGTCGTCCACTCGGCGTCGTCCATCTCGTTCAGCGCCTTGTGCCGCCGGTCCGTGACTTCGCGGTACAGCTCGAGCAGGCGCGCCCCCGGCAGCGGGCGCAGCCGGTCGACCCAGATCTCGTTGAGCACCGCGGTCTCGTTGCGGACGTGCGGCAGCGACCGGACGTCGATCTTCTCGCGCATCGGATCGTGCGGCGGCGGCTTCTCGCCGAGCAGGAACGATTCGGTGCCCACCACGTGCGCGACCACGTCGAACACGGTCCAGCCCGGCAGCTCCGAAGGGGTGCGCCAACGGTTTTCGTGCAGATCGGCGACCAGCGCTGCGATCGCCTCCCACTGCTCGGTCAGCAGCTCGGTCAGCTCGGCCCGCTCCGTCGTTGCCTCGGTCATGCCTGTGTTCCTTCCTCGGTGCCCACGTCTTCGGCGTCGTCCTGTCGCGTGAGTGTCGCGAGGCCCGTGCGGATGGCGGCGGCGGTGCCCTGCGGGTCGTGCGGCCTGCGCAGCAGGAAGCCCTTGGCGAAGCTGAGCTTGTCGCCGTGCCTGCGCGGGATGACGTGCAGGTGGATGTGCGGAACGGTTTGGAACGCGGCTCTGCCGTCGTTGAGCACCAAGTTCGCGCCGTCGGCGGCGAGACTGCTGCGCCGCATGGCCAGCGCGATGCGGTGCCCGGCGCGGAAGACCAGCGCGCCGAGATCGGCGTCGAGGTCTTCCAGTTCGGTCGCGTGCCGTTTCGGCACGATCAGTGTGTGCCCACGCGCGATGGGCCGGATGTCGAGGAATGCGCACAGCAGTTCGTCCTCGAAGACCTTGGTCGCCGGAGCTTCGCCCGCCACGATGCGGCAGAAGACGCAGTCGTTCACACCCGCGACCATACGGCGTAAGAGTGGCGTGGAACACCCCGAACTCCGCGTCGACCATGACGCGCGTCACTCCGTGCCGCGGTCTCGAGCGTCTGACCAGTTCGCTGACGTGCGGGTAAGTAAGGGACCTCGAGGTGCGGATCTTGTGCCGCTCACCTGCGCGGACGACCATCACAGTGGAAGCGCCCGCCTCGGCGTGACGGGAACGAAAGGTCTCGACAGGGTGCGTCGACGCGGTGCGAATCCGGCATATGGGCGAAATCCGACCACGTCCTGTGATGGGCATCTCAGCTAGGCTCACCGCGAGCCGGGTACAGTGGCGAGGATTTTTGGCGAACTTACTCATGGGTAACTTCGTCCGGGACGTCGGTCGATGGCTAACGGCCAGCACGAGAAGGAAGTCTGACAAGTGGAGACAACGCAAAACGTTGGCGACTCGTCGCCGCGCGGAGCGCGTGTCGGAGTCGTTCGCGAGTCCAACACGGGCGAGCGGCGTGTCGCTTTGGTGCCCAAGATCATTCCGGCGCTGCTGAAGCAGGGCGTGGAAGTGGTCGTGGAAGCCGGCGCCGGACTGAGTGCGCTCATTCCCGACGAAGCCTATGTGGAGGCCGGTGCGACCATCGGCGATCCCTGGTCGGCCGAGGTGGTCGTCAAGGTGGCCCCGCCCAGCGATGCCGAGGTGGCCAAGCTGTCCGGTGGGCAGACGCTGATCGGGTTCCTCGCCCCGCGCAACGCCGAGAACCAGATCGGGGCCCTGAAGTCGGCCGGTGTGCAGGCCTTCGCGGTGGAGGCGATTCCGCGTATCTCTCGTGCGCAGGTGATGGACGCGTTGTCCTCGCAGGCGAATGTCTCCGGATACAAAGCGGTGTTGCTTGCTGCGTCGGAGTCCACGCGGTTCTTCCCGATGCTGACCACCGCGGCGGGCACGGTGAAGCCCGCGACGGTGCTGGTGCTCGGCGTGGGTGTCGCGGGTCTGCAAGCGCTGGCCACCGCCAAGCGTCTCGGTGGTCGCACCACCGGCTACGACGTGCGCCCCGAGGTCGCCGATCAGGTGCGTTCGGTCGGTGCGCAGTGGCTGGATCTGGGCATCGACGCCGCCGGTGAGGGTGGCTACGCCCGTGAGCTGACCGACGAGGAAAAGGCCAAGCAGCAGCAGGCTTTGGAGGACGCGATCAAGGGCTTCGACGTGGTGATCACCACCGCGCTGGTGCCGGGTCGTCCCGCGCCGCGCCTGGTGACCGCCGCCGCGGTGGAGGGCATGAAGCCGGGCAGCGTCATCGTGGACCTGGCCGGTGAGACCGGCGGCAACTGCGAGCTGACCGAGCCGGGCGAGACCGTGGTCAAGCACGGCGTCACCATCGCCTCGCCGCTGAACCTGCCCGCCACCATGCCCGAGCACGCCAGCGAGCTGTACTCGAAGAACATCGCGGCCCTGCTGGAACTGATGCTGGTCGACGGCAAGGTGGCCCCCGACTTCGAGGATCAGGTCCTCGCGGACTCCTGCGTCACTCGTGAGGTGAACTGATGTATACCGAACTCCTGGCGAACATCGCGATCCTGGTGCTGTCCGGGTTCGTCGGTTTCGCTGTCATCTCCAAGGTCCCCAACACCCTGCACACGCCGTTGATGTCGGGTACCAACGCCATTCACGGCATCGTCGTGCTGGGTGCGTTGGTGACGTTGGGCCGGGTCGAGGATCCCTCGATCGGCATCCAGATCATTCTGTTCGTGGCGGTGGTCTTCGGAACCCTGAACGTGGTCGGTGGTTTCGTGGTCACCGACCGGATGCTGGGCATGTTCAAGGGCAAGAAGCCGGTCGCCGCGGCGGAGAAGGCGGGCGAGTAATCCATGGACAACCTAGTCAACATTCTCTACATCGTCGCCTTCGCTCTGTTCATCTACGGTCTGATGGGCCTGACGGGGCCCAAGACCGCGGTGCGCGGCAACTGGATCGCCGCCGTCGGTATGGGCATCGCCGTGGTCGCGACTCTGATCGCGGTGCGCGACACGTCCAACTGGATCCTGATCGTCGCCGGTCTGGTGGTCGGTGTGGTGCTGGGTGTGCCGCCGGCGAAGTACACCAAGATGACCGCGATGCCGCAGCTGGTCGCCGCGTTCAACGGCGTCGGCGGTGGCACGGTCGCGCTCATCGCGTGGGCCGAGTTCCTCGACACCACCGGCTTTTCCAACTTCAAGCACGGTGAAGAGCCGACCGTGCACATCATCGTCGGCTCGCTGTTCGCCGCGATCATCGGTTCGGTCTCGTTCTGGGGCTCGTTGATCGCCTTCGGCAAGCTGCAGGAGACCCTGCCCGGCCGCCCGATCGGTGTGGGCAAGCTGCAGCAGCCGCTGAACCTGCTGCTGCTGGTGATCGCGATCGCCGCGGCGGTGGTCATCGGCCTCGGCGCCGCCGATGGTGGCGCGCCGTGGTGGTGGATGGTGCTGCTGCTCCTCGCCGCCGGTGTGCTCGGCCTGATGGTGGTGCTGCCGATCGGTGGCGCGGACATGCCCGTGGTCATCTCGCTGCTCAACGCGTTGACCGGTCTGTCGGCCGCGGCGGCGGGTCTGGCGTTGAACAACACCGCGATGATCGTGGCGGGCATGATCGTCGGCGCGTCCGGCACCATCCTGACCAACCTGATGGCCAAGGCCATGAACCGTTCCATCCCGGCCATCGTCGCCGGTGGTTTCGGTGGCGGTGGCACCGCGCCCGGCGCGGGTGGCGGTGAGCAGAAGCAGGCCAAGGCCACCTCGGCCGCGGATGCCGCGATTCAGATGGCGTACGCCAACCAGGTCATCGTGGTCCCCGGTTACGGCATGGCCGTCGCGCAGGCTCAGCACGCGGTCAAGGAAATGGCCGAGCTGCTGGAGAAGAAGGGTGTGGAGGTCAAGTACGCCATCCACCCGGTCGCCGGTCGTATGCCCGGGCACATGAACGTGCTGCTGGCCGAGGCCGAGGTGTCCTACGACGCGATGAAGGAAATGGACGACATCAACGGCGAGTTCGGCCGCACCGATGTCGCCCTGGTCATCGGCGCCAACGACGTCACCAACCCGGCCGCCCGCGAGGACGCCTCCAGCCCGATCTACGGCATGCCGGTGCTCAATGTCGACCAGGCCAAGTCGGTCATCGTGCTCAAGCGCTCGATGAACTCCGGCTTCGCGGGCATCGACAACCCGCTGTTCTACGCCGACACCACCTCCATGCTGTTCGGCGACGCCAAGAAGTCCGTCGGTGCGGTCACCGAGGAACTGAAGGCGCTGTAAACGCGCGGTATCGCGGCCCCCCGTTCCAGTGGAGCGGGGGGCCGCTTCGCGTCGGCCGGGAGTTAATTCGGTGGACGCCACCGGTGGGACACGCCGATCATGGGCGGAATGTTGGAACGCAAGGAACCACTTCGATTGATCGGGCCCGAGTCGGGTCCGGTCGATCCGGCCCAGAGCCTGCGGTGGTCCGTCGCACTGGATTCGTACTACTCCCCGCGTGATGTGCTCGACGTGCTCGCGCTGACGCCGTTCGTCCAAGGCGAGCAGGCCCGCTACCGCAAGAAGCAGCTCGAACGGGTGCGGGCCGACGCGCCGCTGCGCCCCGCGGGTTCGCGGATCGCCCGCGCCATCGAGGAGGACAACAGCCGCTCGATCCTCGTGGTCGGCGAGGGCTGGACGCTGCGCGCCGACCGGTGGGCCGACCGATCCGCGGTGGTCGAGGTCACCGCCGTCACCGAGGAACTGGCGAACGACATTCTGGCCGAATCGATCCGCGACGCCGAGGAACCGTCCGAGGTGGAGGACGGCATCCAGATGGGATTCTGGTACCTGCACGGGCAGCAGGGGCCGCGGCGGCGCCAACACGACATCGACACACCGGTCTGGCCGGACATTCGCCGCAACTATCCGGATCTGGCCGCGGCCGCCCTGGATCGGCTGATGGCGATGTCGCCGAACGACATTCGCGGCAGGCTGCTGTTGCTGCACGGCCCGCCGGGCACCGGCAAGACCACGGCGTTGCGCGCCTTGGCCAGGGCGTGGGAGCCGTGGTGCCAGGTCGACTGCGTGCTGGATCCGGAGCTGCTGTTCAGCCAGCCCGGCTACCTCATGTCGGCCGCCACCGAGGTCGACGACGAACGCCGTCGCTGGCGGATGCTGGTGCTGGAGGACTGCGACGAACTCATCAGGGCAGAAGCGAAAGCCTCGGCAGGCCAGGGTCTTTCGCGACTGCTCAACCTCACCGACGGCATGCTGGGCCAGGGCCGCGACGTGCTCGTCGCCATCACCACCAACGAGGACCTGTCCCGCCTGCACCCCGCCGTTACCCGCCCCGGCCGCTGCCTGGCCCAACTCGAGATCGGTCGTCTCTCACCCACGGAAGCCCGCCATTGGCTCGGTGACACACCCGCCCCTGTCCCCGACAGCGGCCTCTCCCTCGCCGAACTCATAGCCCTGCAACACGGCGCCACTCGCATCGACACCACCGCTGCACATCCGGAATCCGGGATGTACCTGTAGACCCCCGCAGGCCCGCACCCGCCGCGGCGCCGAGCCCTACACACCGACGAGCAGCGGCCAACCCAGCGCCGCGGGCTCGACGGCATCGAGGGCGTGCCGCGGGCGGGCCTAGGGCACGTAGCCTGAACCACCGGCCGAGATGGGCCCGACTGGAAAGAATGGGCAGGACCGACCGCACGACACCCCGGTACCGTCGAAGTGGTGCCAGCCAAGATGGTCGATGGTCGAACAAGACTCGCGCGCGGTGCGGTCTTCACCGTGTTCGGTTTGAACGGTTTCCTCCTGGCGATGTGGGTCGTGCACATTCCGGTCATCACCGATCGGACGGGGATCTCCCATTCGACGCTCGGCATGTTCATCCTGATCATGGCGGGCGCGGGCATTGCCGGTATGCGGATCGCGGGGCCGCTCGCCGATCGGTTCGGGAGCAGCAGGCTGGTGGGGGCGGCGGCGTGCATCGTTTCGGTGGCCGTGCTGGGTCCGGGGTTCGCGACCGGTCCGGTGTGGCTGGCGGCGGCGCTGGCCTGCTTCGGGTTCGGCAACGGCGCGCTGGACGTCTCGATGAACGCCCAAGCGGTGCAGGTCGAGCGGGCCTACCCGCGACCGATCATGTCGGCGTTCCACGCCCTGTTCTCCGGCGGCGGGCTGCTGGGCTCCCTGCTCGGCGCCGCCGCCCTGCGCGCGGGCTGGGACGTGCGCGTCACCCTGATCCTGGCTTCGGCGGCCTGCCTCGCGCTGGTGGCCGCGAGTGTGCCGCGTCTGCTGCCCGATCCGGCCGCGCCGCAGCGGCCCGAACCGCCCGGCTCGGAAGTGATCGGCCCGGCGCACACCGGGGACGCGGCCGATGTGCCGGAACCCGGGCACGGGCGCAAGGTCCTGGCGTTGGCCGCTCTGGCCTTCGCCGTGCTGCTCGTGGAAGGTGTCGCCGCCGACTGGAGCACCCTGCACATGCGCGAACACCTCGGCGTCGACGAAGCCACCGCCGCGCTGGCGTTCGGCGCGTTCTCGGTGACCATGACTGCGGGCCGCTTCGCCGCCGATCGCGTGAGCGGGGCGTTCGGCCGGGTCGCCGTGGTCCGCTATGGCACCCTCGTCGCCGCCCTCGGCCTCGGCTTGATCATGCTGTCCCCCTGGACACCGCTCACCCTCACCGGATGGGCGCTCTGCGGCCTCGGCCTGTCCGGCAGCGTCCCCCAGATCTTCACGGCCGCGGGCAATCTCGGCACCCGCACCGCCGCCACCGACATGGCCCGCGTCTTCGGCCTCGGCTACCTGGGTCTGCTCGCGGGCCCCGCCGTCATCGGCTGGCTGACCGAACTGATCCCCCTGACCACCGCCATGCTGGTCCCGCTGGTCGCGGTCTTGCTCTGCTGCTGGCAGGCGGGCGTCGTCGCCCCGGCCGAGCCGAAGCCCGCCGTCGAATATGACAGCGAAACAAGAGCCTCCGACGACGCCCACTGACCCCGCGATGTTCGGTAATCCGCCCACCGTCGACACCACCGCGGTGGGCACATCGACGACTGGATCGCCCCCACACCCGGCGCACCCCAGGGCTACCTCACCGCTGGGCTTATCGGGAGCACCGGCAGCCGATCCGCCGAGTGCTCCACCCTCCGCACCCATCCGCGGGGCCGGTCCGGGACATCGTCGGCCCGAAAGGGTCCGGTTGCGTGGCGCTCGCCGTTGAACCCCACGTCCGCGGATGGGTACATTCCACTTCCGACAATTTCAACCACTCTCCGGCGTCCGCTATTCCTGCGGAGAGTGGCCCGGCGCGGCCGAGCCCGCCACCGACGCGCCATTGCGTCGTATAACGAATTCCCTTGCCGACGCCGAGTATTCGAGGGAGGCCGACCCCGCGGTTCAGTGCACGGGTATCGCCGGCGTCGCCCACACCCCGGCCTCCACCGTCTCGGCGGCGTACTCGGCGAAGTCCTTGGGCTCGCGGCCGAGCGCGCGGCGCACGCCGTCGGTGGTGGCGCAGTTCCGGCCGTCGAGCAGGGTGCCGAAGAGGTAGTCCAGCAGACTGATCTCGTCCGCGGGTACCTCGTATTCGGTCAGTCCCGCCACGAATTCCGTGCGGGTGAGCGGGATGAACCGGATGTCGCGGCCCGTGGCCTTCGCGATCTCGGCGGTCGCCTCGGCGAAGGACAACGCGCGCGGTCCCGTGAGTTCGTAAACCTGACCGTCGTGCCCCGGCTCGGTCAGCGCGGCGACCGCCACGTCGGCGATGTCGTCGGCGTGCACGAACGGTTCGGGCACGTCGCCGTTGGGCAGCGCCACCGCGCCGGACAGGATGTAGTCCGCGAACGCGCCCTCGCTGAAGTTCTGGGCGAAGAAGGCGCAGCGCACCACGGTCCATGCAGGCCCGGAATCCCGCACCATCTGCTCGCACTCGACCGCCTCCGGTTCACCGCGGCCGGACAGCAGCACCAGCTTGCGCACGCCACTGTTCGCTGCGGCCGCGCTGAACGCCCTGATGACGTCCGGAGCGCCCGGTGCGGCGAGATCGGGCTGGTAGGCCAGGTAGACGGCGTCCACGCCGGTGAGCGCGGGACCCCAGGTGGCGCGGTCGGCCCAGTCGAACGGAATCTCCGCGGAACGGGACCCGATGCGGACGTCGTGGCCGCCCGCCAGAAGCCGGGCCGCCACCCGGGAACCGGTCTTGCCGGTGCCTCCGGTGACGAGGATGCGGGGCTGCGCGCTGTCGTTGCTGTTCATGCTTCGAGTACACCGTCCGGAGCCGAGACGAAACATAGTTCATCCGCTCGCAACCATGCGTGTGCGTCTACTGTGGACATGTGGATGCGGTCGCCAGTCTGCTCGAAGGTCCACGCGCCAGGGGCGCGTTCCTGATGTGTTCACTGCTCGATCCACCGTGGTCGTTGCGCATCCAGGACGAAGCGCCGCTCACCGTGCTGTCGATGATCCGCGGCACCGCCTGGATCGTCCCAGACCGGCCCGCGCCCGGCGCGAAGTCGAATTCGCAAGAGGCGAGCAGGATTTCGTCCACCAGCGAACCGCGCCAGCTGAATGCGGGCGACGTCGCCATCTTCCGCGGCCCGCACCCCTACACCGTCGCCGACGACCCGGCGACGCCGCCGCAGATCATCATTCACCCCGGCCAGGTCACCAAGACTCCCGACGGTGAAATCCTCTGCGAGACATTGAGTCTCGGCGTCCGGCAATGGGGCACCGACCCGGAGGGCGCCACCATGATGGTCACCGGGACCTACGAGTCCGCGGGCGCCGCGAGCCAACGCCTGCTGCGCGCCCTGCCGCCCATCGCGGTGCTGCCGCACGGCGATTTCGACAGCCGCCTGCTCGACATCCTCGCCGACGAGGCCACCAAGGATCAGCCCGCCCAGGGCGCGGTGCTGGACCGCCTGCTGGACCTGGTGCTGATCGCCGCGCTGCGCGCCTGGTTCGCACGCAACGACGCCCCCGCGTGGTACCACGCCTACAGCGATCCGCTGGTCGGCAAGGCCCTGCGCCTGCTCCAGCACAATCCGGCGCACGGCTGGACCGTCGCGAGCCTGGCCGAGACGGTCGGCGTATCCCGCGCCGCACTGGCCCGGCGGTTCACCGATCTGGTCGGCGAACCGCCGATGGCCTTCCTCACCGAATGGCGGCTCGCGCTCGCGGCCGACCTGCTCCAGGAATCGGACGCCACCGTCGAGGCCATCGCGCGCCAGGTCGGCTACGGTTCGGCCTTCGCGCTCAGCGCCGCCTTCAAACGGCACTTCGGGGTCAGTCCTCGCGACCACCGGCTGGGTGCGGCCCCCGCTGAGCTATCGTCGGCCGGGTGACACAGCAGTATCCCGTGCTCTGGCCGGTGCCGACCCGGTGGGCGGACAACGACCACTACGGCCACGTGAACAACGTGACGTACTACTCGTACTTCGACACGGCGGTGAACGCCTGGTTGATGCACGCGACCGGCACGGACATCAGGGATCTGCCCGCCCTCGGCGTGGTCGCGCAGACCTCCTGCCAGTACCTCGGGTCGATCAGCTTCCCCGACCAGCTCCAGGTGGGGCTTCGCATCTCCCGGCTCGGGCGCTCCAGCATCACCTACGACCTGGCGATCTTCCGCGACGCCGACGGCTCGCTCGAGCTCGCGGCCACGGGAGTCTTCGTGCACGTCTACGTGGACTCCGAGACGCGCAAGCCGGTCGAGATCCCCGAGGTGATCCGGACCGCGGCCGCCGAACTCGTCACCGACTGACGGCGCCCTCGGCGATCCCGGGCGCTGCGCGCCGCCCGCCGCATTCGTCACTCGTCGCGACCAGTGCGAGCTCGGGCAGCCTGCTCGCCACCGCCACCGCCAGCGCGATCGCGTCGACCGGGTCACCGCCGCGATCGGTGTCGATGATCAGCACGGCGGGCTACCCGCGCAACGCGCTCTGGAACCGGCGCATGCCCGCCAGCCAGCGGTCGTAATCGGCGCCCTTGCGGCGATACATCTCCAGCACCTCCGGGTGCGGCAGGATCAGGAACTGTTCCGCCTCGACGCCCGCGAGCACGACGTCGGCGACCTCCTCGGGCGAGAGCACCGCGCCCGCCGCGGTGACCGCTTTGATCGCGAGGGCGGCGGCCGCCTCGTCGCCGGGGATCAGATCACCGTGCAGCAACTTGGTGTCGACGCCCATCGGGCAGACGCAGCTGACCCGAATCCCGCTGTCCCCGTAAGTAACCGAGAGCCATTCGGCGAATCCTACGGCGGCGTGTTTGGTGACAGAGTACGGCGCGGAGCCGATCTGGGTGAGCAGTCCCGCGGCCGAGGCGGTGACGACGAAGTACCCCTCGCCCCGCGCCGACCACCCCGGGACGAGCAGGCGAGCGGCGCGAACGTGGGCCAGCACGTTCACCTCCAGCGCGGCCGACCACTGCTCGTCGGTGCTCTCCAAGCCAGGGCCGCCGCCGATGCCCGCGTTGGCGAAATACAGGTCCACCGGGCCGAATTCGGCCTCGGCCCGGTCGATCAGCGTCTGCACGACTTTCTCGTCCGAGACGTCGCCGCCCACGGAAGCAGCCTGCGTGCCAAGGGATTGCGCCACCGCCGCGGCCGATTCCGCGTCCAGGTCGGCGACCACGACTCGCGCTCCGCGCTCGACGAGACGCCGCGCGAGCGCCGCCCCGATCCCCGCGCCCGCCCCCGTGACGATCGCGACCTTGCCCGAAATCTCCATGCCCGCACCCTAGCGGGCGCCACCCGCTGCGGGGTTCGTCCACAGCGGAGCGAGACGGGGAACTCAGCTCGATCCGGCCAGCCGATCCAGCAGCGGCGCGGTCCGCGGACCCACCAGTTCGCGCATCACCAGCGCCATATTGGTGCGCTCCACGCCCGGAATCTTGAGGATCTGCCCGGCGATTCGATACAGGTCGTCGGCGTCCTGCGCGACGACGCGGACGGTGAGATCGGTCAGGCCGGTCATACCGCACACCTCGGTGACCTCGGGGACCTCGGCGAGTTCGTCCACCACCGAATCCAATTGGTGCTGATCGACCACCACCGCGACGAACGCGGCGAGCGGATAGCCCAGCGCCCTCGGCTGCACCCGCCGTTCGAAGCTCCCGAGCACGCCGCTGGCCTCCCATCGGGACAACCGCGCCTGCACGGTGTTGCGGGACAGGCCGAGGCGGTTGGCCAGTTCCACGCCGGTCGCCCTCGGGTTGGCGACCAGCTCCAGCAGCAGGCGCGCGTCGGTGGCATCCAACGTGGCGTCGACGGGTTCCTTACTGGACATACAACGCAGTATGACACCACCGAGGCCGACCGATTTGAGCATTCTGCTCATTGGTCTATCGGCCACTTGCGCAGACCGCTTTATCGTGGATGCTGTGATATAGGGCACAGCGATGCTCGGCGCAGGATAGGAGGCGAGCAGTCATGGCGGAGAAGCCCACATACCCGGTGCAGTTGATCCAGCCCGACGGCCGCCGAGTCCTCGATCGCCAGCACGCCGCCCTCGTCGCCGACGTCGGACCGGACCAGGTGCGCGCGCTCTACGAGGACATGGTGGTGGCCCGGCGCATCGACGTCGAGGCGACGGCGTTGCAGCGCCAAGGCCAATTGGGACTGTGGCCGCCGCTGCTCGGGCAGGAGGCCGCCCAGGTCGGCTCGGCGCGCGCCCTGCATCCCGACGACTACGTGTTCTGCAGCTACCGCGAAGCCGCCGTCGCCTACTGCCGCGGCGTCCGGCCCGCCGAACTCACCCGGCTGTGGCGCGGTGTGGCGCACTACTGCTGGGACCCCGGCGCGGTGAACATGACCAACCCGAACATCGTGGTCGGGTCGCAGGGTCTGCACGCCACCGGCTACGCCTACGCCGCGCACCTGGACGGCGCCGAGATCGCCACCATCGCCTACTTCGGCGACGGCGCGACGAGTCAGGGCGACCTCGCCGAGGCGCTCGGCTTCGCCGCGAGCTGGAGCGCGCCGGTGGTCTTCTTCTGTCAGAACAACCAGTGGGCGATCAGTGCACCGGTGCGGATCCAGAGCGCGACGCCGATCGCGCGTCGCGCCTACGGCTACGGCATGCCCGGCGTGCAGGTCGACGGCAACGACGTGCTCGCCGTGCTCGCGGTGACCAGGCAGGCGGTGGCGCGAGCGCGTTCGGGCGGCGGGCCGTCCTTCATCGAGGCGCTCACCTACCGGATGGGCCCGCACACCACCGCCGACGACCCGACCAGGTACCGCGCCGCGGCCGAGACCGAGGAGTGGAAGCGCCGCGATCCGATCGACCGGGTGCGCAGGCTGCTGGAACGGGAGGGCCTGCTCGACGAGGACTGGGAACGGCAGGTCGCCGCCCACGCCGACGACGTCGCACGGCAGGTGCGCACCGCGACCATCGAGATGCCCGATCCGGCACCGATGGAGCTGTTCGACCACGTCTACGCGACACCGCACCCGCTGCTCGACGAACAGCGGCGGGAGTACGCGGAGTACCTGACCGGCGATCCCGGTGCGTCCTCCGCGCGACCGGAAGGAGTACGCCCATGATCACCACCTTCGCCAACGCGCTGAACACCGGTCTGCGCCGGGCGCTGGAGGACGATCCCAAGGTCGTGCTCATGGGCGAGGACATCGGCAAGCTCGGCGGCGTCTTCCGGGTGACCGACACGCTGCAGAAGGACTTCGGCGACAACCGCGTGGTGGACACCCCGCTGGCCGAATCCGGCATCGTCGGAACGGCTTTCGGCATGGCGCTGCGCGGGTATCGCCCGGTCTGCGAGATCCAGTTCGACGGTTTCGTCTATCCGGCGTTCGACCAGATCGTCTCGCAGGTCGCCAAGATCCACTACCGCACCAAGGGAAAGGTGATCGCGCCCATCACGATTCGCATTCCGTTCGGCGGCGGCATCGGATCGGTGGAGCATCATTCCGAATCGCCGGAGGTGTATTTCGCGCACACCGCCGGGCTGCGGGTGGTGTCGCCGAGCAATCCCGCCGACGCGTATCACCTGGTGCGCCAAGCGATCGCGCTGGACGATCCGGTCATCTTCTTCGAGCCCAAGCGGCGCTACTGGGACAGGGCCGACGTCGATTTCGACGCACCGCCGGAGCTGCCGATGAATCGGGCACGGGTCTGCGTCACCGGCGAGGACGCCACCGTCGTCGCGTACGGCGGCACCGTCGCCACGGCGCTGACGGCCGCGAAAATCGCCGCCGAGGAAGGGCATTCGCTCGAGGTCATCGATCTGCGCAGCCTCGCGCCGATCGATTTCGACACCGTCGAGGCGTCGGTCGGCAAGACCGGCAGGCTGGTCGTGGTGCACGAGGCTCCCGTCTTCGCGGGGCTCGGCGCGGAGATCGCGGCCCGGATCACCGAACGTTGCTTCTACCACCTGGAGTCGCCGGTCCTGCGCGTCGGCGGGTTCGACATCCCCTACCCCCCGGCTAAGCTCGAGAAGCACCACCTGCCCGACGCCGATCGCATCCTCGCCGCGGTCGACCGTTCGCTCGCCGCCTGACCGCCGACCCCGATCCGAGAGGCGACCCAGTGGAAGACGACGGCCACGTCCTGGAATTCCGGCTCCCGGATCTCGGAGAGGGACTCACCGAGGCCGAGGTGGTGTCGTGGTCGGTGGCCGTCGGCGACAGCGTCGAGCTGAATCAGACGATCGCGGAGGTGGAAACCGCCAAGGCGGTGGTGGCGCTGCCGTCGCCGTTCGCGGGGCGGGTCGAGGAGCTGCTGGCCGAGCCGGGGGAGACGGTCGAGGTGGGCGCGCCGCTGATCCGAGTGCGGATCGCATCGCCCCCGCCGTCCATAGCGGTGCCCGAGTCCGCCGGGCCGCCGTCGTCAGGACCCGACACCGCGGAGGGCAACGGCCGTACATCGGTGCTCGTCGGCTACGGGCCCGAAGGCGAAGCCGAGTCGCGCAGGCGCAGGCCCGCGCCGGAGGGGCGCGCCGCGGCGACGCCTGCCGCTCGCAAACTGGCCAAGGAGCTCGGCATCGACCTGTGGTTCGTCGCAGGTTCCGGTCCGAACGGCGCGGTCACGGTCGACGACGTGCGCGGCGCAGTGCCCGTCTCGCCGCCGCGGACTTCCGCTACTCGGACCGACACTGCGCCCGCGATGCGCACCGCACCGTCGGTGCCCGACCCGAACGCGGGCGTGATCCGCCCCTCGGTGCGCGAAGAACGCGCACCCATCACCGGCATCCGCAAGCGCACCGCGGCGGCCATGCTGGCGAGCGCGCGGACGATCCCGCAGGCCAGCGTCTTCGTCACGCTCGATTGCACCGCGTCGATGGAACTTCTCGACCATCTGCGCACCACCAAATCCTTTGCCGGGCTGACACTCACACCGCTGGCGCTGGTCGCCAAGGCGACGCTGGCCGCCATCGCGGAATTCCCCGGCGTGAACGCCTGCTGGGACGAGGCGAATCAGCAGATCGTCACCAGGCACTACGTGAATCTCGGCATCGCCGTGGCCACCGGCCGCGGCCTGCTCGTGCCCAATCTCAAAGAGGCGCAATCGCTCAGCCTGCGCGAGTTGTGCCGTGAGATCGGCTGGCTCACCGATACCGCGCGCTCCGGCTCGGCGACACCGGCCGACCTGCGCGGCGGCACCTTCACCCTCACCAATGTCGGGGTCTTCGGCGTCGACGCCGGGGTGCCGCTGGTCAATCCCGGCGAGGCCGCGATCCTGTGTCTCGGTGCGATTCACAAGCGGCCCTGGGTGTTCCGCGACGAACTGGCCGTTCGGTGGGTGACCACGCTCGGCGTCAGCTTCGACCACCGCATGATCGACGGTGAACTGGCCGCGCGCTTCCTCGCCACCACCGCGAGTCTCCTGGAGGACCCGCTCACCCTGCTCAGCCGGATGTAGCCGCGGCATCGGCGCGCGGGCGCAGTGCCCAGCGCACGAGCAAGCCCGCGATCAGGGCCCAGAACGCGGCGCCGATGCCGAGGAATCCGACGCCCGACGCGGCGATGAGAAAGGTGATCACGCCCGCCTCGCGGTGCTGTTCGGAGCGCAGGGCTCCCGCCAGCGCCGCGGCCAGCGTCGCGAGCAACGCCAGCCCGGCCACCGTTTCCAGCGTGCCCTCCGGTGCGGCGGCCACCAGAGTGACCAGGGCCGCGGAGCCGAGGGCGAGCAGCAGATAGGTGACCCCCGCGGTGCAGGCCGCGATCCAGCGGCGCTTCGGATCCGGGTGCGCGGCGGGCGCGGCGGACAGGGCGGCGCTGATCGCGGCCAGGTTGACGGCGTGGCCGCCCGCGGGTGCGCCGAGGATGGTGCCGATACCGGTGACGGTCATGGCCGCGCGCCACGGCACCTGGTAGCCGAACGACCGCATCACCGCCGTGCCCGGGATGTTCTGCGAGGCCATGGTGACGAAGTAGAGCGGGATGGCGATACCGATCATCGCCTGCCAATTCCACTGCGGCACAGCAAGTTCCACCGTCGGTGCCATGGCGGCCAGGTCGATGTCGCGATGCTGGACCACGATGCTCACGCCCGCGCCGATGGCGGCGACGACGAACGCGGCGATCACCGCCCAGCGCTTGGCGAAGCGCTGCAGCACCAGCCACACCAGGATCACCGGGACCACCACCGCGGGACTGACCGCCACCGCCTCGACCGGCGCGAGGCACAGCGGCACCAGCACACCCGCCAGCATGGCCTGCGCGATCTCGACCGGAATCGCCGCGACCAGGTTCCCGAGCCGCTGCCACAGCCCGGTGATCACGATCAGCACGCCGGTGAGCGCGAAGGCCCCGAGCGCGGCCTGCCAGCCGCCCGCGATCGTGCCGGTGCCCGCGAGCAGCGCGGCCCCCGGCGTCGACCAGGCCAGCGTGATCGGCATCCGGTAGCGGTAGCTGAGCAGGATGATCCCGATGCCCTGGGCGACGCACACGGCGAGCAGCCCGGACGCGGCCTGGGCCGCGGTGGCGCCGACCGCGGTCAACCCGCTCAGCACCACCGCGAACGAACTGGTGAACCCGACGAGCGCCGTCACCACGCCAGCCCCGAGCGGCTGCGCGAGCCCGGCGGCGGGCGCGTCCCGCGGCGCGGGATCGAGATCGGGGAGCGCGGAAACCTTGGCCATTGTGCGGATACTGCCGCTGGTCAGCGGGTGTGTCACCGGCCAGTGCCGGGAAACTGGCCTGACTTCGCCGCGGGCTGTTCGACGGACTTCGTCCGACAGCGTCCATTATGGTGAGAGGGTCGGCGCGCGAGAGAGACTGGACGAGGAGCTGGGTTGAGCGCGGTACTGATCTCTGCGGGGGAACTTCGGGAAGCACTGGGGGACAAGCGGGTTCGCCTACTCGATGTGCGGTGGGCGCTGGGCGACCCGAACGGGCCGCAGCACTATCTCGACGGGCACATTCCCGGCGCGATCTTCGTCGATCTGGAGACCGAACTGGCCGCGCCGCCTTCACCCGCGCGCGGACGGCACCCGTTGCCCGACATCGCGCAGCTGGAGAAGTGCGCGCGCAGCTGGGGCATCCGCACCGGCGATCCGGTGGTGGTCTACGACGCGACCGGCGGCATGGCCGCCGCGCGGGCGTGGTGGCTGCTGCGCTGGGCGGGTCTCGCCGACGTCCGCCTCCTCGACGGTGGACTGCCCGCCTGGACGAGCGCGGGCGGCGAACTCGCCTCCGGCGCCGAACCCGACCCGGAGCCGGGTGATGTCGAGCTGCGGCCAGGCAAGCTGCCGGTGGTCGACGCCGACGCCGTCGCCAAGTGGAAGGGCGTGCTGCTCGACGCTCGCGCGGGCGAGCGGTATCGCGGCGAGGTCGAGCCGGTCGATCCCAAAGCCGGACACATCCCCGGCGCGGTGAGCGCCCCGACCGCCGAGAACCTCGACGCGGACGGACGTTTCCGCGCCGCGGCCGAATTGCGCGAGCGCTTTGCCGGATTGGGCTCCGGCCCGGTCGCGGTCTACTGCGGCTCCGGCGTCACCGCCGCTCACCAGGTCGCCGCGCTCGCCGTCGCGGGCGTCGAGGCCGCGCTGTACCCCGGGTCCTGGTCGCAGTGGTCCAACGACCCCAAACGTCCGGTCGCGACCGGCGCGCCCTAGGGACGAGAGCGCGACGAGTCGTCGGCCGCAGCGTTTTCGGCGGACGGTGTCAGGGGCAGGTGCGAGCGATGTCGTGCAGCGTGACGTGGTCCGCAGCGGTGAGTGGTAGGTCGTAGCGCACCGCGACGGTGAGATAGCGCCCCGCGTAGAAGCAGTGGCCGGTGCGCGACGGTGGCAGCCATTCCCCTGGCGTGCTGTCGCCCTTGGCCTGGTTGACGCTCGCCGAGGTGGCCAGCAGGGTGGTCTCGACGTCGTTGGCGAACCGCACCCGGCGCTGCGGCGGCCAGGTGGACGCGCCCATGTCCCAGGCCGCGGCCAGCGGGTAGACGTGGTCGATCTGCACCGTGCGGGCATCCGCCTTGCGGAAGGCGCTGCGATCGCCGGTGTACGGGTCGTGGAGGGTGCCCGACACGACGACGCAGTCGCGCGTGCCTTCCCGGAAGCGCACGTCGGTGAGCTGGGCGGCGAGCACGTTGTTGCGGGTGTCGCAGCCGTCGTGCCCGCCGGGACCGTCGTAGTCGTCGGTCCAGGACGGCCCGAAGACGCAGCTCCGGCCATGTCCGCAGCCGCGCTCGTAGCCGCCCGGCCGCGGCCGCTCGCCGATCACCCGCACCTCGGCGAGCAGCTGTTCGAGCTGGGCCCTGCTCGGGCTGCCCGGCGCGGGGGCGACCGGTCCCGCGGACCACCCGCCGCAGCCCGCAAGAAGGAGCGCCGCGACGAGCGGCGCGAGCACCCGACCCCGACCGTCCGCACGCACGATGTCACTTGTACTCGTGCGCACCGACATTCATGGATCAGGCGAACAGGGAGCCGATCAGTTGTGGAGCGGGCGCGTCCTCACAACCAGGCACGCGCCAGCAGGTCGTCGCCCGCGACCTCGCTCGTGCGCGGCGGGAATCTGGTGGCCGCGATGGACTCGGTGTGCGTCCCGTCGTGCCCGATCAGCCACGAGCCGCCGCGCTCTTCGCACTCGGCGATCTTGGCGAAGGTGGTGAGCAGGAAGGTGATCGCCTCGTGCGGGTCCGGGACCTGGGCCAGGTGCTGCGATTCCCCAGGACGTGACAGGTCCAGCCACACGCCGCACACGCCGTCGAGACGCATCCCGACGATCCTGGCGGCGTTGACGAAGGTGAATTTGCGCCGCTCCCACGGCGTTGTAGGCGAGAAGCTCTGCTCGGTTACCTGGAGCAGAATCGTCATGCTGCTGCCCTCCGCTTTCGTTGACACTCAGCTGTGATTTTCACTCGTGACCAGCGGATATCCCAGTATGTTCCGCCCGGCGCCAGAAATCCAGGACGGCGCGGTGCCGACGTGTCGGACCCTCCTGATTGGATGGGCGGATGCTGCACGGACTGTGGTCGCCGGGGGCCGGTCTGCTGCTGTGGACCGACGACGGGGTGCCGGACACCCTGCCCGACCCGCTGGGCGCCGTCCTGCGCGCGTCGCGGTTCCGGCACCGGGCCGAGGTTCTCGTGCCCGCGTCCGGTGCGGCCGAGCGGGTCACGGTGCGCG
>NZ_BDBP01000104.1 GCF_001613045.1 Nocardia lijiangensis NBRC 108240
CGCACCATCACCCGCTGCCCGCTGCCCGCTGCCCGCTGCCCGCTGCCCGCTGCGCACTGCCAACCGACCGCTGCCCGCCGCCCGCGACCGCAGCCCGCCCGCTCGCCGCGACAACCTCAGTCCAGGATCATGGTTCCCTCCGAAACATCCTCTCCACCAACCATTCCCGCAAAACCCGGCCAATCGGCGCGACCACACGGAGTCATCGGCCGTATCGCGTCGTGGGTCGGCGAGCACTGGCCCGGGCTCGCGCTGGCCACCGTCGCGGTCCTCACCGCCTCGATGCTGGGACGATGGCTACCCGCGATGAGCCCACTGCTGGCGGCGATCGTCCTCGGCGCGGTCGCAGCGAACACCATCTCCCTCCCGCAACGGCTGCAACCCGGATTGCAGTTCTGCTCCAAACGCCTGCTCCGCATCGGCGTCGCACTGCTGGGCCTGCAAGTGACCTTCACCGACATCCTCGGACTCGGACCCGCAGCCTTGGCGGTGGTCATCGCGGTCGTCGTCCTCGGTATCGGCGGGACCATGCTGCTCGGCAAGATCCTCGGCCTGAGCTGGACCCAGCGACTGCTGATCGCCTGCGGCTTCTCCATCTGCGGAGCCGCCGCCGTCGCCGCGGTCGACAGCGTCGTCGACGCCAAAGAAGAAGAACTACTGACCACCATCGCGCTGGTCGTCGTGTTCGGAACGACGCTCATCGCCCTCATCCCCGCCGCCACCCACACCCTCGGGCTCGACGACCAAGCTGCCGGTATCTGGGCCGGTGCCGCGATCCACGAAGTCGCCCAAGTCGTCGCCGCCGGGGGCGCACTGGGCGGGGCCGCGCTCACCACCGCCGTCGTGGTCAAACTCGCCCGCGTCGTCCTGCTCGCCCCTGTCCTCGCCGTCATCGGCTGGCAGCTACGCCGCCACACACCGGAATCCGCGAAACACCGCTCTACACCACTGGTTCCGGTGTTCGTGCTCGCCTTCCTCACCTGCGCGGCACTACGCACCACCGGTGTCGTGCCCACCGCCGCCTTGGAAACCGCACGCGCACTTCAGATCACGCTGCTCACCGCCGCGATGTTCGCACTCGGCACCGGTGTCCGCCTGCACACCCTGGCCCGCATCGGAATCCGCCCCCTCGTGCTCGCGACCGCAGCCACGCTCTGGATCACCGCCATCGCGCTGACCGGTGCACTCCTCGCAACCTGAACCACGAACCACACCACCGATACCTCACACCGCCGCTCGCTCATGGTTGACCATCGCTCCTGTGGGGGACTGTCTGAATACCGGGGGAGTTACTGGTGGGATCGCATATTCAACTCTCGCGTGTTGGCCCGTCCAGCTCTGGAATTGCTAGTGATCGTGACGTCTGGCAGGGGCGCGCTGATGTCAGAGGGATCCGGTTGGATGAGCCCGTGACTGTCTATGACGTAGCCCGCCGGCTTCCGCCCATCGCCGGCCTGCGGGAGCTGTGCCGCTCGCTTGCGATGGTCGACGCGATCCTGAGCCCGGACTGGGAACGCCGGTACTACTCCTTCAACGCCGCCTGGGCCGAACGCGAGGAGATCGCCTCGATGCGCAACGGGTCGGGAGACGAGTACTCCATCGTGTTCTCGGTGGCCGGGGTCTATGTCCGCGGTTTCAGCCACGAATCGCCGATGAGCCCGTATGGCCATGACTGCGAGCCCTGGCCGGGAGTGATCGACGATGTGCCCGATGTCTTCAAGCCCTTCGTCGACGAGCCGGCGTTCACCGACGAAGACGGCGTACCCGTCGTGACGGCCTGCTTGTGGCGGGAGGCGACGGATGATCAGTGGCACCACGGCAGGATCGACTTCCCCTCGGACCATGCCGACCCTGATGGGGCGACAGGTCTGTTCCAACTATTGGTCGACCGCTCACCCGAAGCGTTCCAGCGCTTCGCCGAGGACTATTACGAGGCCCCTGTGGACCTGGAAGCGGTGCGTCACGTGTATGCCTTGCGGCCGCTGGACCAGGAACTCGTGTCGTCGTTGAACGAAGAGGTCACCCTGGCGGACCTGGCCCAGGACATCTCCGAAATCGGCTATCCGCAGGCCCGCTGAGCGCCGATCTGTCTGCCCACCAGCACGTTTTGGTGCAATCGAACGAGATCCGGCGCTGAGCCCACACCGGGGCTTTCTGTGGCCTTCGACGTCCGTTGACAACCGTGTTCGGTGGTGGTTGCATCGGCTGTACCAGGTAGCAGGGGGTTTGCTATGGAATCGTCCGACAGGAAACCGGTGCGGACACAGACATGCGATGTGTGCGTTATAGGGGCGGGGATAGTTGGGCTGAATGCCCTATTCGTCGCGAGCCGTTACCTGAGCCGCGATCAGAAAGTCATCCTTGTGGACCGGCACCCGCGGGCAGGCGGGATGTGGGTCGACACGTATCCGTACGTCCGGCTGCATCAGCCCCATCCGCTGTTCACCGCGGGCGACATCAAGTGGGCGATCCGGAAGGATCGTTCCTACCTCGCGACGAAGAGCGAGGTCCTAGAGCATTTCGAGCACTGCCTGCAGACTATCGGACAACGCATCCAGGTCGAGGAGTACTTCGGCTGGGATTACCGGTCGCACGAGGAAACCAGTGGCGGCGTGCGCGTTACCTGCACCGGACCCGACGGCGCGCCGCTCGTGATCACGGCAACCAGGCTGATCAAAGCGTTCGGGGCCAACGTCGTGCCGAAGGAACCGCTGCGTGTGTCGAGCAGCCTGGTGCGGTCGGTGTCACCCAATTACTGCGATATGCGGAGCGGCGAGATAGGCCGCAGTGGCACACCGGTGTGGATTATCGGCGGCGGTAAAACCGCGATGGACACCGCTTTCGCGCTGATCACCACCTACCCGGGCCGGGAAGTGAACCTCGTTGCCGGGCCCGGGACCATCTTCATCAATCGCGAGCGGATCGTGCCGCGCGGAGCGCGCCGCTGGTGGGGCGGTGTCATGCCGAACCGCCTGTTCGCCGATATCGCACGCCATTTCGACGGAACCAACGAGTCCGAGGTCCAGGATTGGCTGCTGGCGACCGCCGGACTGTCCGTGACCCCGGAATCGGGCAACTTCTTCGCGGGCCTGTTGTCGGAGACCGAGCAGAGGACCATTCAGGAGGGCCTGAACACGGTCGTCATGGATCACTTCCAGGATGCGGTCGCCCGCGACGGTGCCGTCGAGTTGGTGTTCCGCAGCGGCGATACCGCGGCGATCATGCCCGGCAGCTGGGTCGTGAACTGCACCGGCTACCTGCTGCATGCGACTACACCCTATGAGCCGTACGTGTCGCCCAGCGGCTCGGTGCTGTCGATTCAGACACGCTCGGGGACATTCGGGTTCCCCTCGTTCGGCGGCTACTTCCTCACCCACCTGATGTTCCGAGACAAGCTCCGGGAGCTGCCGTTGTACGCCGTCGACGCGGACGAGCTGCGGACGAAGACAGGAACGGCAGCCGCACTCGCATACACCGCTCTGACGCTGCACCTACACAATCTGAGCATCATCTACGACGCGCTCGGGCCGTCGGTGTTCCTGCGGTGCGGAGTCGATTTCGACCGGTGGTATCCGATACACCGGCGCCTGGGCGACACCGCGCATTTCCTGCGGACGCATCGGCGCGACCGGGAACACAACCGCCGGACCCTCGACACCGTCCGCGAACGATTCGGCGTCCGGTGCGGCCCGGTGGTCGGCGTCTGAGGCCGTCGGTCCCGCACCGACCTCACGCGGAATTCGCTGACCTGCCTTTTCGTGTCATGTGTGGGCGCCGCCGCGCAGCCAATCGGACCAGGGTATGCCCCAATCGCCGTTCTGCCAGATGTCGAGGGGGTCGCCGCCGGTGTTACGGACCTCGACGACGTCGCCGGGGGTGACGAAGTCGTAGAACCATGCGGCATCGTCGGGGGCGAGGTTCAGGCAGCCGTGTGAGACGTTGGTGTTGCCTTGGGCCCACATAGTTGCGGCTAGTTCGTGGACGAAGATCCCGTCGTGGCTGATGCGGACCGCGTTGTTGATGCTCGTGCGGTAGCCGCCGGAGTTGGTGGGCAGGCCGTAGGTGGCGGAGTCCATGATCACCGGGTTGTTTCGGTCCAGCACGGTGTAGATGCCAGGGTGGGTCCAGAACGACATGTATCTGCCTCCGACAACCATGGTGCCGCCCTTGCCCATCGATGTGGGCATGGTGCGCACCAGGTTTCCGTTGTCGAATACCTCGATCTGTTTGGTGTCGTCGTCGGCGATCGCGACGTGCGCGGGGCCGATGATCACCGACACCCGCTGATCGCGCAGGCCGTAGCGGCCCTCACCGAGCGCGAGACCGAAGAGTTCGGCCTCGATCGTGATTCTGGTTCCCGGTGCGTGATAGTGCTCGGGCCGCCAGTGTGCGTTGTGATCGTCGAGCCAGTACCAGGCGCCGGCGACGGCGGGCTGGGTGGTGACCTTCAAGTGGCGTTCCGCGGCCGCCCGGTCGACGGGTTCGTCGAAATGGGCGACGAGCACGAAACCCACTCCGTAGGTGTCGTTTTCGGCCAGCTCGACGAGATTGGCGGAGCGCAGGGAGACGTCGAGGAGCTGTTGCGGTCGCACCGTGGTGCAGGTCGTCGTCGCGGTGACGTCGCCTGCTTCGCCTTGCGCCACGGCTCTCGCGGTGTAGGTGTGTCCGTAGCCGAGTGGTTCGGCGCTGGTCCAGGTGCGATGATCGGGTGCCGGTGCGCCGGGCAGCGATCTGCCCGTTTCGTCGATCCATTCGACCGACCGCAGTGTCCCGTCGGTGACCGTGACCGTGCCGGGGCTGCGCGCATCGACGTCGTGGGTGCCGGGTGGGGGATCGAATCGGATTGTGGCGGGTTTGGGGGGCGCGGGCTCGAGCTGCCCGCATCCGGCCAGGGTGAGGCCACACGCACCGGCGAAGCCGATCAATAGCCGACGACGTCCCAATGCCACCGCGTATCTCCCTTCGCTGGGGTGCAGCAGGGTCGACCTCTGTCCGCCAGCATGTGGCAGTAACGCGGTGGCCGAGACATCAACGAGCGGTATCTCCACCGATCCGTCGCACAACCGACACCGTTCCGCGATTGATCCGGATTTTTCGGACGAAGTCGGCATGCCCGGCGATCTTCGATCAATTGGTCCCCGAGTCGGCCCGTGGCAACGACAATGATCGAATGAGAAATGTCGCAACAATCGCAGTCGGCGCCCGGCCGACGTGCCTGGCAGCATTTCACGACCACGTGTGGGTCACGAATACCGACGACGACAGCGTATCGATAATCGAATGTGCGACAAAGTCTGTCATCGCAACGGTGAATGTCGGCTCTCGTCCGGCGGGTTTGACGATCGATCCGCAGTCCGGCGTCTTCGTGGCCAACAGCGGCGACGGCACCATTACCGTACTCGACCGCGACCACACATTCCGGGCCACGATCGAATGCGAGACAAGCGCCGGTGGCCCACCGCAGCCCATCGGGTTGGTGAATCTGCATGCTGCGGCCATGGTCGTCGTGATCAACAGGAAAGGCGGAGTAGGGAAGATCGATCACGGCGGTCAGCTACCCAGCTCCAGCATCTTCTTCGACGGCGGCGATCATCCCTTCGTCTTCGACGGCGTCGACCGCAGTCCGCACGGGGTGGCGGTCGCCTCCGATCCCACCCGGTTCGTGTACGTGACCAATCCCGCCGCCGACAGTGTTTCCGTCTTCGACACGAGTGCGGGCGTCCCTCGCCGCCGTGCGGTTACCCCGGTCGGCAGGCGACCGGTGGGCGTCGCCTCTCATCCGCGGCAACCACTGACTTATGTCGCGAACTCGAGGTCCGACACCCTCTCGGTAATTCGCGGGGAAGAAGAGATAGCGGTGGTCGATGTGGGCCCGCGGCCGTTCGGCGTGACCGTCGGCCCCCAGGGGCACATCTGGGTCACCCACGACGGCGGTGCAGTGACGGTCGTCGACGCATTGACCAACACCGTCGAGGCAACAGTCGAGGTCGGCTCGCGTCCGACCGGTATCGCCGTCGACCCCAGAACCGGCCAGGCCTACGTCGCCAATAGCGGTGAGGGCACAGTAACCGTCATCGAGCGATGAGATGGCCGCACCTGCTTCCGAACTCGACCATGCGCGATCGACCGTTTGTCGAAAGCCGTCCAGCCGCGATGACGAGCGTTGCCTGGTAACCACCTCGAAGGGATGACGAATCATGGGACTCAGGAGCATGCTGCTCACCTCGCCGGCCCCCGACCAGCAACTGGAGAACTGCCTGATTTCCGATCCGGCACACATAGGAGAGGGCATCAATGGCGTCGGCGAGCACGTGCGCCGGATTCAGATCGCGCTCAACGAGGTCGACGGCGCCGGTCTGGAAGTCGACGGCATTTATGGGGACGACACCGGCGACGCGGTCGAGGACTACAAGAACGTGCGCCGCATCCTGGCCCCGGGGCAGACCACGGCCGACCGTATCGTCGGCAAGCGGACAATCGGGTTTCTCGACGACGAGGTCTTCGAATTCGAGAACACGATGCCACCCGAGACCGGCCTCGTCTCACCGAGCGAGGCGGGCCTTCCGCATCCTCACTCACAGTGTGCGACCCCGCCACGGGTGGTCAACCCGGGGCCCGACGGCCGCGCCGAGCATCGAGGCACACCGATCAATCCCATCGGAAACGCGATGAGGATCAACATCTACGGCGAAGGTGAGACCGACTATCTCGGCTTCGCCGACTTCGCCACCGAACCGCAGCACGCCCGTAGCCGGCCGATGACGTCGACGTTGGTCGACGGATGTGCCAGCGATATCTGTGTGCGCAATGCACCGCTGAGCGTGGTGACCCTCAACGAAATCCGGCGGATCGCCCAGTCGGCGCTGGTCGGCGGATGCCGGTTCACCTACAGTTCGAACCAGGAACTCTTCCGGACCCCACGCACCGACATCCTGAGCCTGGGCACCGTGATTCAGCAGCACCGCATCGCCAATCCGAGGAATCCGAGCAGCACGGTGGACGACATAGAGGTGTGGGTCGTCGACATGTTCTGACAGCGGGCGGGCCTTTGTCGGCAGGGCCGCCGGCGTCGATTCGTCAGCAGTTGGTGGGCGCAGGCGGGACGGCCGATCGGGCTGTCCACTGCCATCGCGACGGACTCAGGGGATGACGAACTCATGGATCGATGACCGCGATCGGGTTGAACACAGCGTGGAGTCCGAAGTGGTCGGAGATGTGTAAGCCGTTGTGCGTGAATTTCACTACTGTGACCTCGGAGGTGATCGGACAAACACGGGCCGCCGGTCGCAGCAGGATGTAGTCCAGCCTTTGATCGCTGTTCGGCCGATCATCTGTGTCTTCGTAGAAGGTGTTGTTCGTGACGAAGGTGGGACCGCTGGCGATCGGATTTCCGACCAGGGTCCAGGAGTCCCGGAATCCGTCGAAAGCGCGCAGTAGATACGTGTAGTCGCCGGGGCGCTCTGCGGGAATGTTCAAGTCTCCCATGACGATCGTGGGCAGCTCGTGGTCGGCGTGAGTGTCGACGAATTCGCGCATGTCTGCCAGTTGGGCATACAGCGTCGGCTGTCCCGCTCCGGTCGAAATATTCTGCGTGTGCGAATAGAAGATATCGAGCGCGGTAGGCCATCCGGTTCCGCGGACCCGAATGTGCAGGATTCCCTTGTTCGCCCAGCAGTCGACCCCGTCGCATTTGTCGAAGATGAAATCGTTCGACGCGAGGAGTGGAAACTTGCTGAGTAGTAGCAGGCCGCCGTCGGATTCGAAGCCGAACTGGTCGGGTCCTTCGCGGAAGTACGGGTAGATGTCTTTTACGGTGGTGCGAATCTCATCTCGCTCGGAGTCCTTGAAGACCTCACAGAGGCCGACGATGTGCGGGGACAACGCCCGGAGGCGCGCGCAGATTTCGGCGACGGCACCGGCGCGGTCGGTGCCGAGATACGGTGCAGGCGCGACGAGTAGCGCCATGTTTTGGGTCAGGACCGAGATGGGCCCGGCTCGGGCGCCGAGCCGGACGTGGCCGCTCGGGCGACCGAGAATCTGCCGGAGACTTTGCCGGGTGCTCGCGCCTGCTCCGAATCGATGCTCGGCCAGTTGGCGGAGCGAGAAACTGGCGCCCATCACCGCACCATCCTTTCGTGTCGATTTCGTTCGATGCGCTGCTACAAGTCGTCTGCCAAGGGGACGCGATAGTGCTTGAAGTACACGTCGTCACCGTCAGGCCAGTCGTTGTCGAGAAGGATGACATGAACGTGCGTTTCGACGCCGTCGTAGGAGATGCCCTCCCAGATGGTGAGGCCTTCGACCTCTTCGCCTTCGCCGCCATCCTTGCGGATGGGGGCCCTGCCGAGATAGTGCCCGTTGAGGACGCTGTAGCAGCGGATGTCATCGGTGCGGTTCGAAGCAAGAAGTACGTGGCCGTTCTTGGAGAAGACCGCGCCCTGAACGAACAACAGCTTTTCCGGCAGCACGATGTCGGCGTCGGGCACATGCACGAATTGCGGCCCGGCCGAATCCAATCGGTACGCATAGAGCGTGTCGTGAGCAATGCTCGCGGTGATCTGGGCGCTGTAGAGCAATCCGTTCCAGGGGTTCACCGCGCACCATGCGCTGCGCGTCTGTGGTGGCGGCCCGCCCGATGCGCCTACCAGTGGAGCCGACCACCATCCGGTGAACGGTGGCGTATCGATGACGACGATCTTCACGGGATCGTCCATCGCGCAGTAGATGCGGCCTTTGTAATAGTCGAGAGCCCCTAGGTGGTCGCTGCCGTTGCCGGACAGCTTGACGTGGTCCACGATTTGATTGGACAGTGAGATCCGGTAGACGCGTTGCCGGCCAGTGCTGCTGGACTTGCCCGCGTTACTCGACACGTACCAGTACTTCTCGTCGTGTGTTACGCCCTGGCACTCCTCCGTCCAGTCCTTGTTGGCGAACTCCTTCTCGGCGGCCTTCACCCATTGTTCGGGTTTGGGAGACCTCGTTGCCTTCATGATGTCTCGCAGTCGGCCCGACGGCGGAACCACGTTGAAGTCGGTGGGGATTCGGATGCCGGCGGCGGGCGACTTAGGCTCGCCGATCTGCGCCAGATGCTCTCTCAAACCGAGTTCTGTCATCTCGCTCTCGCAATCGCTCGAGTAACGCTGAGCCGACCGATTTCGGTCGGCTCAGGTGGCCCGGCCCGGCTGTAGCTGATGTCTCCGGGGCCAGGTGTGTATCGGTGTTCTACTGCAGGCTGATGAGCATCGGGACCATGCCCTGGCCTTCATCCAGGGAATCGAGCGCCTTGCCGATGATGGTTCCGAAGGCGCGGGCCGGCTCTGCGGCCCTCATCGCGCACCCCGGGCTCGGGGATGTGGTGAGCAGATCTCCGACCCGGATGCTGCCGTAGCGGGCGTCCGCGCAGCACGCCACCTTGCCCATGACCGAGATGGGCATCCGGGTGTCGTCCGGTGTCTCGCCGCGGTCGAATACGAGCCCGGGCCGATACCTCTCGGCGCCGGACACGACGCCCACCACTGTCTGGTCGTAGGCAATCGAACAGGGGCGGAGTTTGCCGTCCTGCCCGACTGTCATGACCATTCCTGCTGTCACGTCCACGGGGTCGGCGACCTCGAAATCCTCGGCGGCATCCGCATGGCTGAGATGGATCTCGCCCTTGGAGCCGTCCAGTCTGATCTGCTGTCTGTTCTGCTTGTCGCGGACAACGAGTTCGCCGTCTCTGCCTTGGCAGCCGATAGCGACCCTGGCAGTCCCGTCGATCTGAACCGCATTGTTGTTGCTGGCCGCATCCTTCACCCAGATGAGTCCATCGTGACCGTTCAGGACGACTCGTGTCTTGCCCTGATTGTCACGAGCGCTAACAGAGCCCCCACCGGCCTCCTTGCCGCCGAGGAAGAGGGCGGCGCCGTCGAGTTGGAAAGTCTTGTTTCCGCGCGCATCCTTCACCCAGATCTCGCCCTCGGCCCCGTCCAGCTTGATCCGCTCTTTGAAGACATCCAGATCGAGCGAGGAGGTCGGAGGGCGATGGCCGAGATATAGCACGCCGGTGTCGACTTGGAAATTGAACAGTATGTTGCCGTCGCTGTCTCGTACGACGATGCTGCCCGCGTCGTCCAACCGGAGGCGCTCCTTGCCTGCGGCATCTTTCAGCCAGATCTGACCTTCGCCACCATCGAGCTTGATCCGCTCGTCGTTCGCCGCATCGCGGACGATGAGATCACCCTCGTTGTCTTTTCCGCCGAGATAGAGCGCGGCGCGCAGACCGTCGAAGTGCAACCTCAGTTCCCCTTGCGAATTCCTGACCACAATGTCGCTCTGTGTGGCGTCGAGCTTGATTCTTTCCTTGTCGGCGTCGTCGCGAACGACGACTTCACTCTTGAAATCAGGCATGGCAGCCTCCTTCCGTGGTGGACTGCGTCCTCGGTCGTGAGGCGAATCCGATCGAGGTCGAAAAATGCTGGCCTCGAGGGATATCCTTCGCGCGGGATCGCTACTCGACGTGAGTAGCGCACTACGCGAATCGCGCTCGATATGGCGCGATTTCGCTTGATCCTTCGACTATCGGCCGGCGCCGAGCAGAGTTCGTCCGAGCCGCGTTCTCGGACGAGAGCATCGTCGTGTTGCTCGGCCGGCTCGTCCCTGGAATCGCCGCCGTGCTCGGCGCGCTGTGTCATCGCGCAGCCGGTTGTCTACGCCTGGAATCCGCCTGGTTCGCAGGAGAGTCCAACGGTTCCACGACCGCATCGATTTCCGTTATGCCGATAGGGATTTGGTCCGATTCTGGCGCTATTGCCAGGGTACTGCTCGACCGCGACCATTCCGCTCATCGAGGAATTCCCTCGGCTGAACCGACGATGGATTGCGATCAGGCGGCACAGCGTGCCCCAACAGTGGCGGCGGCCCGCAGTCGAAACCGCGAGCCGCCGCTTCGTCAGCAGTTGCTGCTTCGTCAGCAGTTGCTGGGCGCAGGCTCACCGCGAACCCGGGCGGAGAGCCACCCCAGCACCTCGGGTGCGCCGATCAACGCCGCGGACAGATGTTCGGGTGCGGACACCCGCTGCGTCTGCAACTGCACCCCGGCCTCGCACCAGCGGCGGTCGGTGTTCGCGATGGCATCGACCGGAATCAACGGGTCGGTGGGGGAATGCCATTCGAACATCGGTATCTGCGGCAACCCGGGGTAGAGCTCCAGGCTGTTCTGCTCCACCACCGCACGGGCTTCCGGCCAGTCGAAGAGCGACTGGTTGGCGACGTAATCGCGAACGCCGGTGTTGGCGCCCAAGGCGAGGATTTCGTTGGTGCAGCTGTTGGCCATGGCGTCGCGGACCGCGAGGCCGCGTGCATTGAGATACATGCCGAGCGGCACATCGTTCGGGTACTCGCGTTCCAGACCGATTGCCACCGCCATCACCAGTCCGAAGGCTGGATGCGGATCGTGGCGGACCGCCTCTGCCATGGTTACCAGGTTCATCGGAACGCCGCCGATGGCCGCGCCCGCGATATCCAGCTCGGGCGCGTACAACGGTTGCAACGCCGCCGCCCATGAGGTGGCGATGCCCCCGCCGGAGTAGCCGGCCATCACTACCGGGCTGCCCCCCACGGCGAGTTCGGGCAGCCGTTTGGCCGCACGGATGCCATCCAAGGTGACCTGCCCACCCAGACGGGCGGCTCCGAGGGCGAACTGTGGCCCGAGATGATCCGGCAGCGCGACACTCCAGCCCTGCTGCAGAAACACGTTCAGAACCGGTGCCGTGGTCGCGAGATTCAGATCGCCCTCGTACAGCCTGCGTGCTACCGAACAGGCGGTGCCGAGTGAGTTGATGAAATGCTGATACGACAGCAGCGGCGCGTCGGGCCGATGGCCTGCGGGCGTGAGGATCGTGGTGGTCGCCGCGATCGGCGCGCCATGCGAGTCGCTGGACCGGAACTCGACCTGCCTGACGGTCGCGCCGGGGAAGAGGAACAGCGGCGGCATCTCCCGCACGTCGAAAACGTCGCCGGGTGAGTGTGCTGCCAGATTCGCCGGCGCGGCGTAGAACGGGTCCGGATCGGGCCGCGGATACAGCGGTTCCGCGGTTGCTGTCGCCGCGAGCAGCAGCCCGAGTGCCATACCGCCGAGCGCACCGAGGACATCGGTCACAGGGTTGCGCTTGGCGCCGAGAAGACGAAAAAACGGACGAGTCACGAGCTTTGACCTCCACGGAGAGTGACGCGGAATTTGTCGACCAGCCATCTTGAATTTGAGTGCCTTTGTCAGCAAACGCTCAGCGACACGTCAAAGGGTAAACCGAACTCTTGGCTAACACGTGCAGAATCGATGCCGACAGCGATCTTGGAGCGGCAACCCCGGGGTGGAACGTGCCGAAGGAGACCGTTGAGAGCAGCTGTTTCGACCGTCTTGGTAGATCTCTGGGCGTCAGCATGCGCGGCGGCTGTCGATCATGATCCGTTCCGCCCGTATGCGGCGCGATCGGTCGATTCCGTTTCGGGCATGATCAGGGCGATCGTGGAGCTATCTCCAGTTTCCACTGATAGACGCATCGAGCGCTCGACGCGGACGCGGTCCCCGACACGGCGCCGGGCCGGTTGCACTACCTGTGCCAGTGCGAGGGATCGGCGAGTTCCCGTTATGCGCTGTCGCCTGTACCGACCACGTGCTGCCGAATCTCTCCTCGATCCGCGCCGAGACATGCCCAGGCTCGGTACTGGGGCTCCCCGAATTCGGGTAGGCGACTACCCGTTCGAATGGCCGACGGCGGTGCGACACTCGCTGATGGCACGACCTGTGCCATCTATATCCATCCAGCTACACGAGGCGGTGAATGCAATGTCGGTCGAATTCGATTCGGGATCGTTTACTACCAGCGGCCTCATCCCGCACAAAGTGACCGAGTTCGTCCTCGACAGGACTGTCGACATCGTTCTCGGACTCCAAGTCGACCAGAACGACAACGGGTTCTTTCTCGCGCTCATGCTTCGTACTCCAGGCGGAATACCGGAAAGCGTGAAGACCTCTGCGGTCTCCTTCGCCGCGGGTACCTCGCTGGAGATCAGGTTCGATGCGGTTCCGGCAGGCATCTACTCCATAGTGATTCAACCTCTCGGCGGCACCGTCGCCGGGACCTACCGAGCGCGCTGGGAGAACATCCTCGAACGAGGGATCGACGGCATTCCGGTCGTTCTTCCCGAGGAGTCACACTTCGGGGAATTCGAACCGATCTCCCAGGACCCCGATACGCAGGTGGTGCCGTTGGTGCCGGTCGGACCTTAGGAAGAAGGCACTTCCCGATCGCCGCTCACTCCGGCCGGGACCGTCGGCCGACTGTGCTCAGCCCGCGGCCGGGGCCTGCTGGCCGGTGGGACGCACCGGCGTGATCGGCAGCACGAGCGCGGCGGGGGCGCCTGCCGGGACCACGGGCTTGGCCGGGGCGATCGGCGAAATGCGCTGGTACCCGGCGCTTTGCGGCGGCCTGGCATCCACCTCGCCCTTGTTCGGCCAGTAGGCGGCGGCGCGCTCGGCCTGCGCCGTGATCGTCAGGGACGGGTTCACGCCGAGATTGGCGGAGACCGCGGCGCCGTCCACCACGCTCAGCGTCGGGTAGCCGAAGACGCGGTGGTAGCCGTCGATCACGCCGTGCTCCGGGTCGGCGCCGATGGTGGCGCCGCCGAGGAAGTGCGCGGTGAGCGGGATGTTGAAGATCTCGCCCCAGCTGCCTCCCGCAATGCCGCCGATCTCGTCGGCCACCTTGCGGGTCACCTCGTTGCCGACCGGGATCCACGTCGGATTCGGTTCGCCGTGACCCTGTTTCGAGGTGAGCTTGCGCCCGAACACGCCGCGCTTGGTGTAGGTGGTGATCGAGTTGTCCAGGTGCTGCATGACCAGCGAGATGATGGTGCGCTCGCTCCAGTTCCTGGTGCTCAGGAACTGCACCAGCTGCATCGGGTGGCGCAGCACCAGCAGCACGAACCGCAGCCAGCGCGGGATGCGGCCGCCGCCGTCGACCATCAGCGTCTGCAACAGGCCCATCGAGTTGGAGCCCTTGCCGTAGCGGACGGGTTCGATGTGGGTGTCCGGTGTCGGGTGGATCGAGGACGTGATCGCCACACCCTTGGTGAAATCGACGCCCGGGGTGACCGTCCTGGTCGCCGCGCCGACGATCGACTCGGAGTTGGTGCGGGTCAGCACGCCGAGGCGGTCGGAGAGTCCGGGGAGCACACCCTTGTCGCGCATGTCGAACAGCAGCTTCTGGGTGCCGCGGGTGCCCGCGGCGAGGACCACGTGCGCGGCGGTGTAGGTCTTGGGCTGCTTGCGGACCAGCTTGCCGGTGCGCTTGGTCTCGACGTCCCAGGTGCCGTCGGGCAGCGGCCGCAGCGCGGCGACCGTGGTCATCGGGACGACCTCGGCGCCGGCCTGCTCGGCCAGGTAGAGGTAGTTCTTCACGAGGGTGTTCTTGGCGCCGTACTTGCAGCCCACCATGCAGTCGCCGCACTCGATGCAGCCGGTGCGCTCGGGTCCGACACCGCCGAAGTAGGGGTCGGCCACCGTCTTGCCCGGTTCACCGAAGAACACGCCGACCGGTGTTTGCACGAAGGTGTCGCCGACTCCCATATCCTCGGCGACCTTCTTGAAGATCTCGTCCGCGGGCGTCATGTGCGGGTTGCGCACCACGCCGAGCATCTTCTGGGCCTGCTCGTAGTAGGGCGTCAGCTCCGCGCGCCAGTCGGTCATCTCGCGCCACTGCGGGTCCTGGAAGAACGGCTCCGGCGGCACGTACAGGGTGTTGGCGTAGTTCAGCGAACCGCCGCCGACACCGGCGCCGCCGAGAATCAGCACATCGCGCAGCAGGTGGATGCGCTGGATGCCGTAGCAGCCGAGCGCGGGCGCCCACAGGAACTTGCGCAGGTCCCAGCTGGTCTTGGGTAGTTCGTCGTCGGCGAAGCGCTGTCCCGCCTCGAGCACGCCGACCTTGTAGCCCTTCTCCACGAGGCGCAGCGCGGTGACGCTGCCCCCGAAACCGGAACCGACGATGAGCACATCGAAGTCGGTTGCTCGCTGGGACATGCGCGGAACTCCTCGAACGGTCGACAGTGACCCGCGTTACGCTAATGCGGACAGTAGGAGCTGTCAACGAAAGATCGGCCGGGTATCTATGCTGAATCGCGTGTCCCGATACAGCCGAGTCCAGCTGGCCGACCTCAGCGGTGTACCGGCGCGCACCATCCGCTACTACCACTCGCTCGGTGTGCTGCCGAAACCCGGCCGCGCGGGCAAGGAAGCGGTGTACACCGACGAACATCTCGATCGGTTGCGCGACATCTCCGGTATGCAAGCGCGCGGGTTGCGGCTGGAAGCGATCCGCGAGGTGTTCGATGCCGAAGCACAGCGCGGCGCCAACGCCGACTGGCGGTCGGTGCTCGATCCGCGGTATCCGGGCGCGGCGGATCAGTCGGTCGTGATCGATGACGATGAACTGTCGTCCCTGCTCGGCGATCGCCGCGCCGACATCCTCGACGAACTCATCTCCGCGCAGTACGTCGAGCGGTGCGAGGAGGGCTGGCGCATCCCCGACCAGCCGATGCTCAAAGGCGCGCTGATCCTCTACGACGTCGGCACCGACATCACCCTCAGCGGCACGCTGCGCAAACTCATCCGCGCCAGGATCGCCGAGCTGGCCGACGAGATGGTGCGCACCTTCCGCGACGCGGCCGCGACGAGCTACGGCGGCGAGGGCATCGGCACGGACCTGAGCCGGTTCCGTGAACGGTTCCGCGCCGCGGCGTGGGAGGTCGGCGGCGCGACCCTGGCCGACGAAATCGAGCGCGCGGTCCGCGAACTGGACGGCTGACGAATCCGCGAGCGGTGTTCACTTTAAGGTGGCTGCCATGACCACGCCGCGCGCCAGGGCCAGGGCCCAGACGATGGAGGACATCAAGCGGATCGGCCGCGAGCACCTCACCACGCACGGCGCGGCGGCGCTGTCGCTGCGGGCGGTGGCCCGTGATCTCGGCGTCGTGTCCTCGGCGGTGTACCGGTACGTGCGCAGCCGCGACGAACTGCTGACCCTGCTCGTGGTGGACGGCTACAACGCGCTCGGCGACGCGGTGGACGCGGCCTTGCTCGACGCGCCCGCCGATCCCGCCGAACGGCTGCGCGTCGCGGGCCGCGCGGTCCGCGCCTGGGCGCTGGCCGAACCTGCTTGGTACGGACTGCTTTTCGGCTCACCGGTGCCCGGCTACGAAGCGCCCGTCGAGCAGACGGTCGATCCGGGCGTGCGGGTGATCGCCGCCCTGCTGCGCGTTTTCGCCGACGCGTACCGCGCGGGCCGTTTGGCCGAGCCGTCCCGGCCGGTGCGCGTATCCACCGCGCTGGCGGGCAGTTTTGCCGGTGCCCGCGACGAATTCGGCCTGGACGTGCCGGATTGGCTGGTGGCGCGCGGCATCTCGGTGTGGAGCGCGCTCTTCGGTGCGGTCAGCTTCGACGTGTTCGACATGTACGGGCGCGACACCTTCGCCGACCGCGCCGAGCTGTTCGAGCTCATGCTGGACAACCTGCTGGATCTGCTCGGTTTCCGCAGCTGATCTCCGGACAAAACCTCACCCGCCCCATTGTGTGGGACCGTCAGTCCCATATATTCTGGATCACACCACGCGAGGAGCGTGCGTAGTGCCGGCGCCGAGCGCCGGCCGGAGCGAGGAGGCATCGATGACGCTGTCCGAATCGGTTCGTACCGGACTGTTCGATCGGGAGTACTGGGAGACGCTGGACCTTCTGTCGGAGGGCTCGGTGCACCGGAAGTTCGACCCGTACCTGGACATCGACTGGGACGGACCGGAGTTCGCGATCGACAAGGACGATCCGCGCTGGATCCTGTCCCCGGAGTTCGATCCGCTCGGCGCGACCGACTGGTACCGGAAGCTGCCGCAGCAGCGGCAGATCGAGATCGGCCGGTGGCGCACCGCGAACGTGATCAAGGTGGGCGCGGCCTTCGAGAGCGTGCTGATCCGCGGAATGATGCAGTACATCATGAAGCTGCCCAACGGCTCTCCGGAGTTCCGTTATTGCCTGCACGAGATGACCGAAGAGTGCAACCACATCCAGATGTTCCAGGAGCTGGTCAACCGGATCGGCGTGGATGTGCCCGGTATGCGGCCGATCTTCCGTGCGCTGTCACCCCTGATCGGCGTGGCGGGCGGCTACGCGCACGTCATCCTGTTCATCGGGATCCTGGGCGGCGAGGAACCGATCGACCACTACCAGAAGGCGATCATCCGCGACGGCGGCAACATCCCGCCCGCCGTGCTGCGCACCATGGAGATCCACATCGCCGAGGAGGCGCGGCACATCTCCTTCGCCAACGAGTTCCTGAAGGCGCACATCGATCGGATGAGCCCGGCGGGTAAGGCCGTGTGCGCCTTGGCGTTTCCGCTGGCCATGCGCTGGCTGGCCGGGGAGATCATGGTGCCGCCGCGCTCGTTCGCCAGGCAGTTCGACATCCCGGACGAGGTGTTCCGCGAGGCGTTCTGGCGGGGACCGCAGTCGCGCCGGATCCTGTCCGGCTACTTCGGCGACATCCGCAAGCTCGCGGGCGAACTGGGGTTGATGAACCCGGTCACCAAGCGGGTGTGGTCGATGCTGCACATCGACGGCGATGCCGCGCGCTACCGCAGCGAACCCGAACGTCGCGTCGCCTGAAGGGTTTTCACGCTGGTCCTGCGAACCCGGCCGGGGCGACGCAGGACGCGGCGTCGGCTCAGGACGCGGTGTCGACGCTCGACAGCCGCGCGAGCGCGGCGAGCAAGGGTTCGTCGGGATCCAGGGTGAGCCGGTGCGCCCGCGCCACTCCGTCCAGCACGCTCCACGCGTAACCGGCGAGTTCGGTGACGAGCTCGTCGCGGCCCATGGCCCGGTCCGGATCGCGCGCCCAGCGCGAGACGGTGGCTTCCGTCATGGACACGATGGCGAAGGTCATCGTGTCGGCGGCCGCCTCGTCCACCACGCCGACCACCCCGGCGAGACCCGACACCAGCTGGCGGGTGCGGCCCGCGATCCGGTCCTTCAGGCTGCTCACGGCGTCGACATCGTCGGGGTCGCCGAGAGCGGGCCCGTGGCGCAGGAAGTCGTAGAGGCGCGCGTGCCGGTCGATCCAGTCCACGACCGCGGCGATGGTGCGGCGCAGGATCACGCGAATGGAGCCGTCGGAGATGTCGAGCGCGGCGTCGATGTCGTCGGTGAATCGATCGCCGATCGCCGTCCTGGCGCGCCGGTCGAGGTCGTCGCGACCCGAGAACTGCCGGTACACCACCGATTTCGACAGTCCGGAGCGCTCGGTGATCTGCTGCATCGGCACCTCGACGCCCATCGGCGTCTCCTCGATCAGCTCGATCAGCGCCGTCACGATGCGCTCGCGCCGCCGATCGTTGTGCGGCTGCCAGCGCGCCTGCCTGCCACCGGTGGGCTGCGGGGCGGGTGACGAGGGCATCGGCACGGCTCGAGTCTAGAGCACGGGCCAGATCCGGGGCGGCGTTGCGGATTCCGCTGCCGCGGGGAGGAATGGTGCATGACCGCCGGACCCGCAGGGTGGTATCGCTGGGACACCGAGCCCGGCGGTCATGCGTGCAGACCGTAACCGAGTGGCACCGGGTTGTCTGGTGGATCGCGGTCGGCGCGGTGTGTCGCCGTAGTTCGGCCGGTGCGACCGCGGGAGGCAAATGGGTCCGGTTCAAATTTCCGCTGGTAGCGCGCCGCGCAACGACACGGCAACAAGCTGCCCGAATCTCCACTCTTGCGCAATTGCCCGGCGTATGCTCGCCGTCGTTCGATCGTGGGGATCCGCAGCGGAGACACGAGCTACGGACCGGAATCTGACGCGCGAGGAGGATGTGGTGACTGCCGTAGCTCCCAGGCCGGAGCCGGAACTCGAGGCCGTCCGGCCGTACCCGGGGCGGGTGGGGCCGAAGGGCTCGTTCGTCTTGAAGTTGGTCACCACGACCGACCCGAAGATGCTCGGCCAGATGTACCTGGTGACGTCGATGTCGTTCTTCATGATCGGCGGACTGATGGCGCTGCTCATGCGCGGCGAGCTGGCCCGGCCCGGCATGCAGTTCCTGTCCACCGAGCAGTTCAATCAGCTGTTCACCATGCACGGCACGATCATGTTGCTGTTCTACGCGACGGCCGTGGTGTTCGCGTTCGCCAATATCGTGCTGCCGCTGCAGATCGGTGCCCCCGACGTCGCCTTCCCGCGCCTGAACGCCTTCAGCTACTGGCTGTACCTGTTCGGCGCGACCATGGCGACCGCGGGTTTCGTGACGCCCGGCGGCGCGGCCGACTTCGGCTGGACCGCGTACCAGCCGCTCAGCGACATCATGCACTCGCCGGGCGTCGGCGGTGACATGTGGATCTTGGGCCTGGCTGTTTCGGGTCTCGGCACCATTCTCGGCGCCGTCAACATGATTACCACCGTGGTCGTGCTCCGCGCACCGGGCATGACCATGTTCCGGCTCCCGATCTTCACCTGGAACATCGTCGTCACCAGTGTGCTGATCCTGCTCGCGTTCCCGGTCCTGACCGCCGCGCTGTTCGCCATCGCCTACGATCGCCATCTCGGCGGCCACATCTACAACCCGGCCACCGGCGGCGTCCTTCTGTATCAGCACCTGTTCTGGTACTTCGGCCATCCCGAGGTGTACATCATCGCGCTGCCGTTCTTCGGCATCGTCTCGGAGATCTTCCCGGTCTTCTCGCGCAAGCCGATCTTCGGTTACACCACGCTGGTGTACGCGACGCTGGCCATCGCCGCGCTCTCGGTCGCGGTGTGGGCGCATCACATGTTCGCCACCGGTGCGGTGCTGCTGCCGTTCTTCTCGTTCATGACGTTCCTCATCGCGGTGCCGACCGGCGTGAAGTTCTTCAACTGGATCGGCACGATGTGGCGTGGCCAGCTGACCTTCGAAACGCCCATGTTGTTCTCCGTTGGCTTCATCGTCACGTTCCTGTTCGGTGGTCTGTCCGGCGTGATCCTGGCCAGCCCACCGCTGGACTTCCACGTGTCGGACTCGTACTTCGTGGTCGCGCACTTCCACTACGTGCTCTTCGGCACCATCGCGTTCGCCACGTACGCGGGTATCTACTTCTGGTTCCCGAAGATGACCGGCAGGATGCTCGACGAGCGGCTCGGCAAGTGGCACTTCTGGACCACGTTCGTCGGCTTCCACCTGACCTTCCTGGTGCAGCACTGGCTCGGCGCCGAGGGCTTCCCGCGCCGCTACGCCGACTACCTGCCCGGCGACGGTTTCACCGGGCTGAACACGATCTCCACCATCGGCTCGTTCATCCTGGGCGCTTCGGTCCTGCCGTTCGTCTGGAACGTCTTCCGGAGCGCGCGGTACGGCGAACCCGTCACGGTCGACGACCCGTGGGGTTACGGCAACTCGCTGGAGTGGGCCACCAGCTGCCCGCCGCCACGGCACAACTTCTACGAACTGCCCCGGATCCGTTCCGAGCGACCGGCATTCGAGCTGCACTACCCCCACATGGTCGATCGCATGCGCGCCGAAGCACATGTGGGCTGGGGCGCGCCGCAGCATGGCCAAGCCGTCAGCGAAGCGGCCGCCACCGCTTCCGACCGGGAGGCATAGGCGCGCCGCCACGAAGGCCGCGGACACCTTGCTGTACAACAGCTTCGGTGTCCGCGGCCTTCGTGTGTGCCGCGATCATGCGCGGATGAACAGTGGTGTGACGAAATGTTCGAGCATCGCGCGTTCGTCGGCGTCTTCGACACCGGGGACGGTGAGCAGCGAGACGATCAGCCGTGTCAGCCACCGCGCCACCTGTGCCCGATCTCGTTCTCCGGCAATGGAATCCGGCAGGAACGCGGCCGCGAGCGCCGCGATGACCTGGGAGGTCTGCCCGATCTCCACGGCGAGCCCCGCGTCGGCGGGCCGGAACCAGGCGATCAGCAGCGGATCTGCGCGGACCGTGCGCAGCGCGGTGAGCACCGCTGTCACGATCCGCTCACCCGGATCGGCGATCCCGTCCACCTCGGCGACCACTGCGGCGCCGATACGACGCGCCTCCCGATGGACGAAGGCCAGCCGCACCGCGTGCCGGTTCTCGAAGTAGCGGTAGACCGTCGCGCGGGAACACCCGGCCGCCTTGGCGATATCGGCCATCTGGGTATCGGCGACGCCCCGATCGGCGAACAGGCGCGCGGCGGCGTCCAGGATCCGCTGCGCGGCCAGTTCGGTGCGCTCCCCGGCCAGCCAGCCGGTGCTCATTCGCTCGCCACGAATGGGACGTGCACCGGCCTGCGCACGTAGTTGCCCTCGGCATAGCGGACGCCGTCGAGGTCGACGGCGAATTCCGGGCAGCGGGCGAGCAACTCCTGCAGCGCGATGGCGGCTTGCATGCGGGCGGCCGCCGCACCGAGGCAGTGGTGGTTGCCGTGACCGAAGGTCAGGATCGTCTTCGTCTTGCGGGTGACATCCAAATCCGCTGCGTCGGGGCCGAATTCGCGTTCGTCGCGGTTGGCGGAGGCGTAGAGCAGCAGCGCCCTCCTGCCCGCCGGGATGGTGACGCCCTCGATCTCCACGTCCCGGGTGACGGTGCGCGCCATGTTCTGCACCGGAGAGGTGAGCCGCAGGAATTCGTCGACGGAATCCGGGATCAGGCTCGGGTCCTCGATGAGGCGCCTGCGCTGGTCGCGATGGGTGGTCAGCAATTGCACCGCGCCGCCGAGATTGCCGGTGGTGGTGTCGTTGCCGCCGGTGATCATGGTGAACGCGAAGCCGATGATCTGCAGGATGCCGGGGATGTCGTCGGGCTCGCCGAGGCCGGAGGCCACCAGGTGGGTGATGGTGTCGTCGGCCGGTTCGAGGCGGCGGCGTTCGATCATCGCGGTGAAGTACTGCGTCAGCTCGCCAACGGCGGCCTGCGCCGAGTAGACGTTGCCGGTGGCGGAGGCGGCGACGATGCTGTCGGTCCATTGGTCGAACTTGGCGCGATCCGCCGCGGGCACACCGAGATAGTGCGCGACCACCATGGTGGGCAGCGGCTTGAACAGCTCGACGGCGATGTCGCCACCGCCCGCCTCGCACAGCCGGTCGATGCGTTCGATGACGAATTGCCTTACGGCGGGCCGGATCTCGGCGACCTGGCGCGGGGTGAATCCCTTGGCCACCCGGCGACGGAAGATCGTGTGGTCGGGAGCGTCGGTGAAGACGAACGGTTTGTTCTCGCCGAGACCGATCTTCTCCAGGTCGTGGTAGTCGACCGTGATGCCCGAGGCCGAGGAGAAGGTCTGCGCGTCGCGCACCGCGTCGTAGACGTCGCCGAAGCGGGACAACACGTAGTAGTCCTCGTCGGGACGATCGGACGGGATGGCGTGGTGGACCGGATCGTGGTCGCGCAGCCCGGCATACATCGGCCAGGGATCACGCCAGGTGTCGCCGGATCGGAGTTGGAACTCGGCCATGTGTGACAAACCTGCCTGCATATATCGAAGGTAAGACAAAGCATTGTGTTTGTCTAGAACGTGTTTCAATCAATATCTGCGGCTCTGACGCGCTGAAGGGGCGTCAGCTAACCCTCTTTGTGCACCCGAAACACCTGGGCAAACTGTTATCGTCGTACCTCGCAGGCTCCTCGCAATCGAGTGGCAAAGTGGCTCGTCCGCTGGCCCGACCCGTCACGGAGGTTCCGATGAGCACAGCCGACCTGATCTTCACCGGTGGCACGATCCTTGCGATGGATCCCGAGCACGAGGGTGCTCGGGCTGTCGCCGTGTCCGGCGGGCGCATCATCGCGGTCGGCGGAGCGGACGTGCTCGACCTGCGCGGGTCCCGCACCGAGATGGTCGACCTGGGGAATCGCTGCCTGATGCCGGGATTCGTGGAGGCACACACCCACCCGACTCAGGATCAGATGCTCTACTCCGACACCGTGATCGACATTCGTCCGGTCACCACCTGCCCGAGCGCGGAGGACGCGCACGCCGAGATCCTGCGCGCCGTCGCCACGGCTCCGGCCGGGCACCCGCTGATCTTCTACGGCCTGGATGTCTTGCTGCAGACGGGCTTTCCGGAGCCGACCAGGGCCTGGCTGGACGAACTCGGACCCGACCGGCCGATCGTGATCTGGCAGAACTCCGGACATCTGGCGTGGGCGAACGGCGCCGCGATGCGATTCGCCGGACTCGCCGACGACCTGCCCGATCCGGTTGGCGGGCACTACGTCAGGGACTACTACGGTCGCCTGACCGGGAAGGTCTACGAGGCGCCCGCCGTGCTGGCGCTCATCGGTCCGATGCTCGCCGATCAGCTCGCGGGCCCGGAACTGCTGGCCCGCGAACAGGCCGATCTCGCGGCCCGCGGCGTCACCTTGTGCAGCGATATGGCCTTCGCCCAGCAGATGCGACCGTTGACCAGCGCGCTCTACCAGCAGCAGCGGGCCAAGGTGCGGATGCGGGTCTACGAGATGGCCGATCCGGCGGGGGAGTCGTACTGCCCGCTGGAGAACGGCGACGACATGTTCCGGCAGATCGGCATCAAGATCTGGGTCGACGGGTCACCGTGGGTCGGCAACATCGACACCTCGTTCCCGTACCTGAACACGCCGGCCACGGCCGCGCTCGGACTCGGGCACGACCACCGCGGCCACGCCAACTACACCGAAGAACAGCTGCACCACATCGTCGGCGCGTATTACCCGACGGGCTGGCAGATCGCCTGTCACGTGCACGGCGATCTCGGTGTCGACCTGATCCTCGACGTCTACGAAAGCGCGCTGGCCAGGTATCCGCGCGTGGATCACCGGCTGCGCCTCGAGCACTGCGGAGCGATGACCCCCGAGCAGTTCTGGCGCGCCGCGCGACTCGGCATCACGTGCAGTTTGTTCATCGATCACGTCTACTACTGGGGTGATGTGCTCGTCGACGACCTGTTCGGCCCGGAGCGCGGCGCGAACTGGGTGCGTACCCGATCGGCACTCGATGCGGGTATGCGCGTGTCGTTCCACAACGACTGTCCGGTCACCGAGGAGGAGCCGCTGCGCAATATGGCCGCCGCGGTCACCCGGACCTCGCGCAGCGGACGCGTGCTTGCGCCGGAGGAAAGGGTCACCGTCGACCAGGCGCTGCGCGCCCAGACGATCGACGCGGCCTACCAGTTGTTCGCCGACGACATCACCGGGTCCCTGACCCCCGGCAAGTACGCGGACCTGGTCGTCCTCGACCACGATCCCCGGCAGGTACGGCCGGAGGAGCTGGCGGATATCGGGGTGTGCGCCACGTACCTGGCGGGCGAGCAGACCTTTCAATCCTGACCGCATCTGCTGTCACAAGTCACAAAAATTCGGTGAGAACTGACCCAAGTCTCACAATCCACGACGGAGGCGGCCCACCGCGCCATAATTCCCGTTACGTTGGATCGCTGTGCAATTCCGGTCGGAAGGACCTGCGATGACCGCCCCCAACATGGCCGATCCTGATCTCATCGTCTCGGGCCGTCCGGTCTCGACGCATCTCAAGGACACCAGGACGCTCTCCCACCGCATGGTCGGGCACTTCGTGAAGAACGTGGTGCCCTGCGGCACGCTGCCCGGCGAGGCGCTCAACGGCGACGTCACCGCCGTGACCCGGGTGTGCCTGGAACTGGCCGTGCAAATGCTGGACGGCAACGAGGGCGGCGAGGACATCGAGCGCGTCGGCGCCGCGGCCGCGGGCTGGGCGCGCGAAGGCATCCCGATCGACACCATCCAGCACGCCATCCACGAGGGCTTCAAGCTAGGCTTCGACCTGATCCTGGCGAACGCCACCACCCAGGATCACGAGAGCCTGGTGAACGTGGCCCGCCGCTTCATGGACATTCTCGACACCATCATCACCACGGTCTCGGTGGCGTACGTGCGGGAGCTACGGGCCGTGGTGAGCGAACATCACACGGCCGTGCACACGCTGACCTCGGCGCTGCTCGGCGGCAACAGCACCTCGACCATGGCCCGCGAGTGCGGCATTCAGATCGCCGAGTCCTATCACGTGCTCGCACTGGCGGTGCCGCCGCACCGCGACGAGAAGAATCCGGCGCTGGACGGCAAGGTGGTCGCCCGTCGCAAGTTGCGCAGGCTGCAGGCCGAACTGGCCACCCGGTGCGGGGACAGCGCGCTCTCGCTGCTGAGCGTGGATGGTGGCACCATCCTCATCCCGACCACGACCCTCGACGACGCCGACCTGGACGAGCTGGTCACCCAATTGTCCAGGGCCGCCCAGGTTCCGGTGCGCGCCAGCGCCGTCGAGGCCACGCCGGAACGCATTCCGCAGGCCGCCGACCAAGCGCACGAGCTGCTCGACATGGTGCACCGGATGCACAGCGCGTCGGGTCTGTACCGCTTCAACGACCTGGCGCTGGAATACCAGCTCACCCGCCCGGGACCGGCGCGCGACTTCCTCGGTTCACTGCTGGACCCGCTGGACGACTACCCCGAACTGCTGGAAACGCTGCAGGTGCACATCAGCACCAACCTGAACCGGCAGCGCACCGCGCGCCTGCTGCACGTGCACACCAATACCGTCGACTACCGCCTCAAGCGGATCGGCCAGCTGATCGCTTTCGACCCGACCCAGGCCTCGGGTCTGTGGTACCTACGCTCGGCGTTGGTCGCCCGCGCGCACCGCACCGGAGATCCGGGCGGCGAGATGCCGCCTCCCGTGCGCTACTACGAGCCGGATCAGGGGAGCGAGCAGGAGGCCGTGGTGCACGACATCGCGGCCCCGTCCCGCAACCGACGCTTCTGACGGCGAGGCGGCGTGCGGCCGGGCGCCGCACGCCGGGCGGGTAGGTCAGCGCGGCACGGTGACCGGATCGGCGCAGCTGGCGAGCGCGTCCACGAAGGAGCACTCCTTCGGCAGCCGCGTCGGTAAGTAGCCGGCCGGGACGCCGCCTTGGCCGGTGATCGCGCGGTAGGCCGCTACGGCATCGGTGGGGCGCCGGGTCAGCGTCGGGTCGGTCAGCACATCGACGGTGTACAGGCCGAAACGGGGTGTGTAGGAACCCCATTCGTAGTTGTCGGTGAGGCTCCAGTAGTTGTAGCCGATCAGGTTGATGCCGTCGGCCTTGGCGCGCTGGAGCCAGTAGACGGTGTCGCGCAGATTGTCGGCGCGGCTGTAGGCGTCCCAGCGTGGCAGACCGTTCTCGGTGGGCATGCCGTTCTCGACGATGTAGAGCGGCTTGCCGGGGAACACGCGGGAATAGTGTTGCAGCGCATAGTAGATGCCCTCGGGCTGCAGCGGGTTCTTCCACAGCTCGGAGAAGTTCGTCATCCCGGACAGGTTGTCGTTGGAGAGGCCGTAGTAGTAGTCGATGCCGAGGTAGTCGAGCTTGCCGCCGATCTTGTCGAGGAGCGGCTTGTTGACCGCGTCCTCGGCGGCGGGGATGTAGGCGACATTGCTCGTCACCATCGCACCGGGCTGCACCGCGTGGATGTGGTCGTAGATGGCGTTGTGCGCCTGGGCGATTCGGTCGTGCATGGCGGGCACGTCGGCGGCGCCGATGCCGCCGTGCCGCAGCTCGTTGAGCACGTACATCATCGGCTCGTTGAAGGTCACCCAGAGCGGATCCGCGCCGGCGTAGCGGTCGACCACCCGCCTGGCGTTGGCCAGCCAGTCCTCGACGATCGCCGGATTGCGCCAGCCGCCGCGGTCGACCTCCCAGCCCGGATAGACCCAGTGGTCGATGGTCAGCATCGGCCGCATGCCCGCGTCCCGGATCGCCGCGATCACGTTGTCGTAGAAGCGGAATCCGGCCTCGTCCCACTCGCCGGGGCGTGGCTGAAGCCGCGCCCACTCGATGCCGATGCGATACACCCGCACGCCCAGCTGGGCGGCCAGCTCGATGTCCGACCGGTACCTGCTGTAGAAGTCGATGGCGTTCTCGTACGGATCCTCGGTCTTGCCCGCGGCGACGTATCGAGACCAATTGCTGTCCGGCGCATAGCCTTCCGACTGATACCCGGACGCGGCGACGCCCCACAGGAAGTCGCTGCCGAACGGCTGCACCTGCGCGGGCGGAGCGGGACGGGCCTGCACCGGCGCGTTACCGCCGACGATCAGCGCGGCGGTGGCGGCGGCGAGGGTGGTCAAGACGCGGCGGCGACTGGGGGATCGCATCGAACTCCTGTTCCGAACGGGTGACCGGCGCTCGTGGACCTCCGGTGTCGAGGACGCCGGGTCGGGTGGGGCCACGGCGAACACTGTAACTGGTCGGCCGACCGTACCGGGGGAGGATTATGTTGCGCGGCAAGCCAGCTCGGCGCCGCTGCGCCGTCCCAGCCACGGGAGATTCCGGTAATCTCCGGTCAGGCGGCGGGCTGGGAGACGAAAACTCGTTCCAGCAGGGCATATAGACAGTCCCGGTCCTGGTCGCTGAGCCTGTCCAGGCCATCCTGTGTTGCGCGCATCTTCGCACGAATCGCGTCGGTGACACACTCACCCTCGGTGGTGAGGACGACGTTCTTGACGCGCCGGTCGGAGGCGCTGGCCTCGCGGCGCACCAGGCCGCGCTTCTCGAGCCGGTCGACTATCCCGGTCATGTTGGAGGCGTCGCAGGTCAAGATCTCGGCCAGGGCGTGCATCGCGGCGGGTCCCCGGCGCAACACGGTCAGCGCCTTGCCCTGGCTTGCTGTGAGGTTCTCGCTCGCCGCCGCGAGCGTGAAGTCGCCGTAATACGCGCCGAGCGATACCGAGAGCAGTTCCATGAGCTGGGCAGTGTCGACGCGGGGACGTCCTGTCATTGCAGCCATCCTACCGGGGAAGCTTGACAATCTCAAATATCTAACTTTACCGTCTTCGGCGTTGCTTGAAGTTCTCAAGCATCAAGATTGTCAAGTATCTACGAGGAGCATCCCTGTTGACCGTCACTGCGTCCCCCACCTCTCGCGCGGCCGAGATCCTGTCCCGGCCTGTCGCGCTGAACGGCCTGACCGTCCCGAACCGCATCGTGATGGCGCCGATGACGCGCATGTTCTCGCCGGGCGGCGTCCCCGGTGAGGACGTGCGGTCGTACTACGCCCGTCGCGCTGCCGCGGGTGTGGGCTTGATCGTCACCGAGGGGACCTACGTCGGCCATGAGTCGGCCGGGCAGAGTGACCGTGTGCCGCGGTTCCACGGTGAGGAGCAGCTGGCGGGGTGGGCGAAGGTCGCCGAGGCCGTTCACGAGGCGGGCGGCACGATCGTGCCGCAGCTGTGGCACATCGGCATGGTGCGCAAGCAGGGCGAGCCGCCCTACGCCGACGCCCCTGCCGTCGGTCCCTCCGGCATCCGCGTCGACGGCACCGAGGGCACCGGCAAGGCGATGACCCAACGCGACCTCGACGATGTTGTCGGCGCCTTCGCCGAGGCCGCCGCGGCCGCCGAGCGCATCGGCTTCGACGGCGTCGAACTGCACGGAGCCCACGGCTACCTCCTCGACCAGTTCCTGTGGGCGGGAACGAACCGCCGTACCGATGCCTACGGCGGCGACCCCGTGGCCCGTACGAAGTTCGCGGCCGAGATCGTGGCCGCGGTCCGCGCGGCCGTCTCGCCCGACTTCCCGGTGATCTTCCGCTACTCGCAGTGGAAGCAGGAGGCCTATGGCGCGAGGCTCGCCGAGACACCGCAGGAGCTGGAGGCGATCCTGACCCCGCTCGCCGCGGCCGGCGTCGATGCCTTCCACGCCTCCACCCGCCGCTACTGGCTCCCTGAGTTCGAAGGCTCGGACCTGAACCTGGCGGGCTGGACGAAGAAGCTCACCGGCAGGCCCACCATCACCGTCGGCTCGGTCGGCCTCGATGGCGACTTCCTCCGCGCGTTCGCGGGCAAGGGCGCCCCGGTTCATGGCCTCGACAACCTCCTCGACCGCCTGGAGCGCGACGAGTTCGACCTGGTCGCCGTCGGCCGCGCCCTGCTCCAGGACCCGCAGTGGGCGGCGAAGGTTTTGGGGGACCGGTTCGAGGAGTTGCAGCCGTACGACGGGACGGCGCTGAAGACGCTGAGCTAGGACCTGCGCCTCAGCCCCACTCGAACTGCCTAGGGCTACTGATCGCACAGGTGTCCCTCGACCCCTGGGCCAGCTCGGGTAGGGGAGGGGCTCGGAATGGTGGGCCTGTTGGTCAGGGGAGTGGGCAGGTCGAGCCCGCCTCGCTCCTTGGGGGCAGAGCCTGCGCACCTCGGTGCCAGTGGGATTGTCGATAGGAGCAACATTGTGATACGTAGATATGCGCATTTATCTATGAGATATCACCTTTACACAACGGCGCCACGAATCACCTACTCCTACAAACGAACGAGAGGACACAGCCAGCGCTGCTTTGGACGAGGAGGGTCCAGCGGGATCGGAACGGGCTATTAGTCGGTGACGATCGCCGTGGCGATGACGTAACCCTTGGGATCGCGCCAGGTGCGGCCGGGGTGATGCGCGAACCAGTCTTCGACGTCGGCGCTGAGATCGGCGAGGACGGCGTCGCGATCGGGGTGGTCGGCTGGGATGCCGCGAGGGCCGAAAATGGCCTCGGCGAAGCGGATCAGCGGCGCCGGGGCGTCGAAGACGAGCGCGTTGTCACGGCGTTGGACTCGCACAGCCCGGAAGAGGTCGGACATGAGCCCTGGCAAGGTTTCCGAATCCACGGTGCGCAGCGGCGCCTCGCCGAGGTCGATGCCGTAGCTCGCGGCGTGCGCGTCGACGAGTTCGCCGATGTGCGGGCAGGTTTCGGCGTGGTTGACGACGACCGCGACGGTGCCGCCGGGTTTGGTGGTGCGGCGGAATTCGTGCAGCGCCGCCTGCGGGTCCGGGACGTGATACAGCATGTGACGGGCGGTGAGCACGTCAAAAGTGTTGTCGTCGAAGGGGATGTGGCGGGCGTCGGCGCGGATGCCGCGGACGCCGGGCACGGCTTCGGCGGCGGCGACCATGGCGGCGGACGTGTCGATGCCCACGAGCGGGCCGCGGTGTCCGAGCGCCATCAGCCGGGCGAGGAAGCGGGCGTCGCCGCAGCCGACGTCGGCGAGGTACTCCGCGCCGGAGAGGTCGAGCGCGGCGAGCACGTCGGTGCCCGGGTCGTGGGTCGTTTCGGAGTAGCGCGCGTGGGTGTCGATCCGCACTCGCAGCGGCGCGGGATCGGCGTATTCGGCGTCGAGACGGCTGCTCATCGGTGCACGTCCTTCGGTCCGGTCGGCGGTGGTGACGCTCCCTTCTGGCGGTGAGCGTACTCCGGGCGTGGGTGTCGACCGCGCTTTTCGCGGGTGACCGGGCCGTCGGTCAGGTTCGCGCGGGCGTGGATACCGTTGCCGGAATGGCCTCTGGCGCGCCTGCGGCGGGTGGTTCGTCATCGAGGATGGGTTCGCCGAGGCCGATCCGCTGGTGGATCCGCTGCATCCAGGCCGGCGCCCACCAGCACCGGTCGCCGAGCAGTTTCATGACCGCGGGGACCAGCAGCATGCGCAGGATCGTGGCGTCGATGAACAGCGCCGCGATCATGCCGTACGCGATGTACTGCATCATCACCAGATCCGAGAACGCGAATGCCCCGGTGACCACCAGGAGGATGAGGGCGGCGGCGGTGATGATGCCACCGGTGTGCGCGGTGCCGACGCGGATGGCCTCGGTGGTGTCGGCGCCCCTGGCCCTGGCTTCGACCATGCGGGACAGCAGGAACACCTCGTAGTCGGTGGACAGCCCGTAGACGATGGCGATGATGAGCACGAGCACCGGGGACATGATCGGCTGCGGGGTGAAGTTGAGCAGCTCGGCGCCGTGGCCGTCGATGAAGATCCAGGTGAGGATGCCGAGGGTGGAGCCGAGGCCGAGGGCGCTCATGAGCGCGGCCTTGATCGGCAGGACGAGCGAGCCGAAGGTGAGGAACATCAGCAGCGTGGTGATCAGGACGACCGCCGCGATCATGTACGGCATGCGGTCGAGCAGGGTGTCGATGCTGTCCTCTTGGATGGCGGGCTGGCCGCCGACGAGCAGGGTGAGCCCGTCGGGCACGTCGAGGGCGCGCAGGTAGTCGATGGTCGGTCCCGCGTCGTTGGAATCGGTGAGGGTGGCGCGCATGCGGTAGAGGTCGGTGCGGCCGGGCGCGGAGGCGGGAACACTGAATTCGCCGGCGAGCCCGGGGGCTTGGTTGGCCTGGCGGTAGAGCTGGCCGATGGCGGCGCGGTCGTCGGAGACGACGATGAGCTGGAGCGGATCGGGCTGGCGTTTGGGGAAGAGTTCGTCGAAATGCTGCTGGGCGAGCCTGGTGGTGTTGTCCGGTGGCAGGTAGGTCTCGCTCATGCCGCCGAAGGCGAGGTTCTGGATGGGGATGATGAGCAGGCCGAGGCCGAGGACGATCGGGACGGCGACGCGGAGGGGGCGGCGCATGACCCAGTCGGTGGTGCGGCCCCAGAATCCGTTCTCGATCTCGGCGGCGGTCTTGGTTCGGCGGAATCGGCTGAGGCCGAGGCTGTCCACGCGCGGTCCGAGGATGCCGAGGGCGGCGGGCAGGATGGTGATCGCGGCGAGCGCCGCCAGTAGGACGGTGGAGATCGCGCCGTAGGCAAGGGATTTGAGGAATCCTTGCGGGAAGATCAGCAGGACGCCGAGGCTGGCGACGATCATGGCGGCGGAGAAGACGACGGTGCGGCCCGCGGTGGTGATGGTGCGGCGCACGGCGGTGCGGGTGTCGTGGCCCGCGGCGAGTTCTTCGCGGAAACGGCTGACGATGAACAGGCCGTAGTCGATGGCGAGGCCGACGCCGATCATCGAGACCACGCCGGTGACGAAGGAGTTGACCTCGGTGAAGTTGGTGAATATCCGCATGATGCCGTTGGCGCCGGTGACGGTGAGGGCGCCGATGGCGAGCGGGAGCGCGGCGGCGACCAGGCCGCCGAAGACGAAGAACAGCAGCACCGCGACCACCGGCAGGGCGACGACTTCCATGCGATGCACGTCGTCGGAGAGGGTGTCGGTGAGTGTGCCCGCGATGGGTTGCAGGCCGGCGACTTGGACGTCGACGCCGGGAATGTGGAAGGCGTCTTTGACTTTTCGGTAGTTGCGCGCCATTTCGGTGTCGTCGTCACCGCGGATGGCGATGAGGACGAAGGCGTGGCGGCGGTCGTCTCTGGCGAAGAGGGGTCCGCTGGCTTTGCCGGTCTCGGTGGCCCAGTAGGCGCCGTTGATGCCGGTGATCTCGTCGGGGTGGTTGCGGGGGAGGTCGTCGAGGTGGTCGACGACGGTGCGGGTGAGTTGGGGGTCGTCGACGGTTTTGCCCTGGGGGGCGGTGATGAGCAGGACGACGTCGGATTCGTGGTCACGGCCCCATGCTTCGTCGGCGATGCGGCTGGCGCGGGCGGATTCGGAGGTGGGGTCCTCCAATCCGCTGGAGCTGAGGTGGTTTTCGATGCCGATGCCGTAGCCCGCGAGGGCGAGCATGCCCGCGATGACGAGACCGAGGACGCCGAATCGGTATCGGTGGACGAGATCCCCCCAGTGCGCGAACATCAGCGGTCTCCGCTGGGGCAGGGTTGGGCGTCGGGGGCCGGGTTCGGTCGGTGAGCCGATCCTGCTGCGCGGAAGACCAAGGGGCCGCGTCCTTTCCGTGGGGAGACAGGGTGTCTGTCATCAAAGGTACAGATGAGTGTGAAATATTAACGTTTAACTATCGATACGCGGTCCACGGTGCCGCTTCGATTCGCACATGCGTGCGGGACGAACTACACGGATCCCGTCCGGGGATGTGCGCGCGGTGTGAATTGCCCCGCTTCGGGGCTCGCGAATCGGACGGGATCGCCCTGCCGTGGCACCATGCGGTTATGGTCTCGAATCCATTGCCCGCTCTGGCTCGTCGCTTCGCGCAGCAGCGATGGGTGATGCGTCTGGCGCCGGTGGTGCTGCCGCTGGAGCGGTTCGTGCGATGGGTGACTCGCGGCCGGATGGGTGTGCTCGATCTGGTCGGCCTGCCGTCGATCGAGGTGACCGTGGCCGGACGCAAGACCGGCATGCCGCGCACCACGTCGCTGTTGTACGTGCCGCAGGGCACGGATTTCCTGGTGATCGGTTCGAACTGGGGGAGCCTGAAACATCCCGCCTGGTCGGCAAACCTGCGTGCGGCGAGCACCGCGACGGTGGGGCATCGGGGCGAGCGTTTCGCGGTGCGGGTCACCGAGGTCACCGGGGTGGAGCGCAAGCGAGCCTGGGATCTGGCCGTGGAGTTCTGGCCCGGCTACGAGATGGAGTACGAGTTGTCCGGTGGCCGCGAGTTCCGGATCTTCGAGCTGCGCCGGGCGTGAACGTCAGTCCAGCGCTGCTCGGACGGCCGCGGCGAAGGCGGAGATTGCCGGATGCCGGTCCGCGCCGGCGCGGCACGCGATGGTCGTGGTGCGTGCGATCGGGAGCCGGACCAATCGCACGCCGGGCGGGGGATCGGCGGCGCTGAGTTCGGGGACCAGGGCGATGCCGTGTCCGGCGGCGACAAAGGCAAGCGCCGTGCTGAAGTCGTCGACCTGGTGGTGGATGCGCGGGCTGAATCCGGCGGCTTCGCAGGCGCGGATCGTCATAGTGTGGCAGCGGGTGCCCGCGGTGGCCGCGATCCATGGTGCGTCGCGCCAGGTGCCGAGCGTGGCGCCGGCCGCGGCGGACGTGGTGGCGAGGAACATGGCTTCGCGGTAGAGCGGTGCGGTGTGCACGCCAGGTTCGGGCGGGAAGGGCACCAGGTCGTAGTCGTGTACGAGGGCGACGTCGAGTTCGCCCGCGCGCAGTGCGGCGGCGACCCTGGCCGGATCCAGTTCCGTGACACGCGGTTCCAGGCCGGGGTGGGCGGCGGCGAGCCGGGTGAGGGTGGCGGGGATGAAGGCCTGGGTGGCGCTGGGGAACGCGCCGATGCGCAACGGTCCGGTGAGGCCGGCCTTGGCGTCGGCGAGATCGGCTTCGGCCTGCTCGAGCCGGGCCAGTACCGCGTCGGCGTGGGTGACGAGGGTGTGTCCGGTGGGGGTGAGGGTCACGCGTCGTCCGGTGCGTTCCAGGAGGGCTACCCCGGCTTCTCGTTCGAGCGCGGTGAGTTGCTGGGAGACGGCGGAGGGGGTGAACGCGAGCGCTTCGGCGACGGCGGCGATGGTGCCGCGTCGCGCGAGTTCGCGGAGCAGGCGCAGCCTGCGCACGTCGAGCATCAGTTCAGCTTACGGTCAGCGCCACAAATGCGAACTGGTTCTTAATCTCTGGGTGCGGCACGCTGGCCCTATGCACCGATTCCGAGGGATTTTCGTACCGCTGATCACGCCGTTCACGGCCGAGGGCGCGGTCGCGTGGGACGCGCTGGAGTCGTTGGCGCGCGAGGTGCTCGACGAGGGGGCGGCGGGCCTGGTGGCACTGGGCACGACCGCCGAGGCGGCGACGCTGGACGCGGCGGAGCGAAGCGCGGTGATCGACGTGTGCGCCAGGGCGTG
>NZ_BDBP01000105.1 GCF_001613045.1 Nocardia lijiangensis NBRC 108240
CGTCACGCGCCGGATTCGTCGCGTCGCCGACCGATCCGGCGAAACCCGGGACGGTCGCGACCGTCAATCCCCCGGTCCGCAGCGCGCCCGCGTCCGCGGGAGGGCCGCTCAGCCCGGCGATGCTCACCGCGCCCCACGCGGCCGCGCAGCAGAGCAGCGCGATCAAGACCCGTCTTCGAATTCGAGTTGCCAACAGCCGGTTCATCGTCCCCCCTGACCGAGCTTCGTCAACGCACCTTCATGGAACCCGACGCGACGGCCACCCGCAACTCGAGTGTTCCGTGCCGGGCCCTCACAGCGCGCCTGCCAACTCCCTGAGCACCGGCAGGCTCACCGAACCCGAGCCGAGCACCACATCGTGAAAAGCCTTGATGTCGAAGCGCTCCCCCAGCCGCTCGGTGGCCAGCGCCCGCTGCTTCCTGATTTCCAGCTGGCCCACCTTGTAGGACACCGCCTGCCCCGGGATCGCGATGTAGCGATCGATTTCGACGGTGATCTCGGTCAGCCCCACCGGAGCGTTGGCCACCATGAAGTCGATGGCCTGCTGCCTGCTCCAGCCCATCGCGTGGATACCGGTGTCCACCACCAGGCGGCAGGAACGCCACGAATCGCCCGCCAGCATGCCGAGCCGGTCGAGATCGTCTGCGTACAAACCCATCTCGTCTGCGAGCCGCTCGGTGTAGAGCGCCCAGCCCTCCACGAACGCGGTGTTGGCGAAGGACTGCCGCTGGAAGCGCGGCAGGTGCTCGAGCTCGTTGGCGATGGTGAGCTGCAAGTGGTGTCCGGGGATCGCCTCGTGGTAGGCCACCGAGGCGGTCTCGAAGCGCCCGCGCCCCTGCGGCTCGTGCTGGTTGACGAAATACGTTCCAGGACGCGAGCCGTCGGCGGCGGGCGGGAAATAGTAGGCCGTCGGCGCATCGGCGGCCAGGAAGTCCGGCACCGGCACGATGTCGCACGATTGCCGGGGCAGCCTGCCGAACCAGTTCCCCATCTCGGCGGTCGCGGCGTCGAGGCAGCGTTTGGCGTCGATCATGATCTGCTCACCGTCGCGGTAGCACAGCTCCGGATCGTTGCGCAGCTTGCCGAAGATCTCCGCGAGGTCCGACGTGCCCCACAGCCGCGAACCGACCCGTGCGTACTCCTCACGCAGCAAGGCCAGTTCGGAAAGACCGAGTTCGTGGATCTCCTCCGCGCCCAGATCGGGCAATGTGGTGTGGTGGCGCAGCAGGCTGCGGTAGATGTCGGCGCCGTCGTCGCCCAGCCAGCACAGACCGCTGCGCTCGTCGGGCCGGGCCGCGGGCAGCAGCTCGTCGGCCAGCGCTTCGCGATACCGCTGGAACGCGGGCCGGATCACGTCCCCGGCGACCTGCGCCAGGTCGGCGCGCCACTGCGCCTCACCGTCCCAGTCCTGCGGCCCGGCGAAGGTGACGAACGGATCGGTCGCCGGGTCCGACGCCAGATAGCCGTCCAGCTGGTTGAGCGAGCGCTCGATGGTGATCCTGGCGGGTGCACGGCCCGCCGCCAGACCGGCGCGGAAACGGTCCACCGCCTGGCTCAGCATGTCACCGAGCTGTTCGTGCCGTCGCAGCAGCGCCCGCGCGTGCTCGGGCTGCGGCGCGTTGATCTGCGGCGCCGTGGTGAGCAGCGCCGCGTGCACGCCGTCCATCTGATCGGAGGCCATCTCCAGCGGACGCCAGGCCAAATGATCCACCGCCGTGGCCAATTCCGCGCGCAGCAGGCCGCGGGTCACCCGGTCGGTGGGCGAGAGCCGGGCCGGGTCGAGCGCGTCGACCCGCCCGAGCAGCTCGCGCCACGACTCGAGCCGACGCTGTTCGGCGTCGAGCGAGAGATCCTCGATGCGATCGTCGAAGCGGTGATCGCCAAGCAGGGTGGCCAGGGTTGGCGCCCCCGCCAGCGTCTCGTCCCAGTACCGGTCGGCCAGCGCGAGCAGCTTCTCGTCCATCCCAGCACTGTACTTTTTGCGCGCTGGCGCGCGGGTGTTCGCGGCCTTTTCGTCTCGCTTCCGAACGGGCTCTTAAGACTCGCCCTCGGGGTGGCTGGGAGTGCGTGGATCGAGCGTTCGCATAACCGGGTCTGCGCGGTGGTGCGAGCCCGGCTGGACGGAGTCCGTGTGCGGACGAGTCGACCGGCCGGCCATCGGTGCGCGGCGACACCGACAGCCGGCCGCGGGTGCGTCTCTATCCGACTCCGAGGTAGGCCGACTTGACCGCCGGATCGGTGAGCAGCTGGCTGCCGCTTCCGGTCTTGGTGACGCCGCCGGTCTCCAGGATGTAGGCGCGGTCGCTGCGGGCCAAGGCCTGCTGGGCGTTCTGCTCGACGAGCAGCACCGTGGTGCCCTGCCGGTTGATCTCACCGATGATGCGGAAGATCTGTTGAATCACCATCGGCGCCAGGCCCATGGACGGTTCGTCCAGCAGCAGCAGACGCGGCCGCGCCATCAGCGAGCGACCGATGGCCAGCATCTGCTGCTCGCCGCCGGAGAGGGTGCCGCCGACCTGTTTGCGTCGCTCCAGCAGCCGGGGAAACAGCTCGAACACCCAGTCCAGGGTCCGCTGATACTCGGCCTTCTGCGCGAAAGTGCGTCCGTAGCAGCCCATGTCGAGGTTCTCCTGCACCGTCATGCCGGGGAATACGCCCCGGCCTTCCGGCGCCTGGATCAGCCCGCCGACCACCCGTTCGTGCGCCTTCATCGTGGTGATGTCGCGGCCTTCGAACTTGATCCGGCCGCGCATCAGGGGCAGCAGCCCCGACAACGCGCGCATGGTGGTGGTCTTGCCCGCGCCGTTCGCACCGAGCAGGGTGACCAGCTCGCCTTCCGCGACCCGCAGCGAAACCCCGTGCAGCGCCTGGATTCTGCCGTAGTTGACGACCATGTCGTCGACCTCGAGCAGCGCGGGCGCGTCGCTGAAATCACGCTCCGGCGGCGCGGCAGGCGGCTCGCCCGGCTCGGGCTCCTTCCGTTCCGTCACCACCGGTCCGCCGCTCGGCGGCTTCCCGGTCGATTCACCCGCCGATTCGCCCGTATCCGAATCGGATTCGCCGTCCTCCGCGGAAGACGCTGTCTCCGCGTCGGATTCGCCCTCGGACGCCGAAGACGCCGGAGCCGACCCGGATTCGCCTTCCGAAGACTCCGATGCCTGCCCGGACTCGCCCGAAGACCCTGCACCGGAACCGCTTTCGGCCTCGGTATCGGGCACGCCGAGATAGGCCGCGATGACCGCGGGATTCTCCCGGATCTCACCGGGCAGTCCATCGGCGATCTTGCGGCCGAACTCCAGCACCACGATCCGGTCGGTCACGCCCATGACCAGTCGCATGTCGTGCTCGATCAGCAACACGGTGAACCCGTCGTCGCGGATCTTGCGGATCAGATCCATCAGCGCCGACTTCTCGCTGGGGTTGAAGCCCGCCGCGGGCTCGTCCAGGCACAGCAGTTTCGGCTCGGTGGCCAGGGCGCGGGCGATCTCCAGCCTGCGCTGATCGCCGTAGGAGAGGTTGCGCGCCTTCTCCACCGCGCGCGGCGCGATGCCAACGAACTCGAGCAGCGCCATGCCGCGCTCGATGGCGTCACGCTCCTCCCGCCGATGCCGCGGACTGCGGAACACCGCGCCGGGCACCGAGGTCTTGTGCCTGGCGTCGGTACCGACCACCACGTTCTCCAGCGCGGTCATCTCGCCGAAGAGCCGCACGTTCTGGAAGGTGCGGGCGATGCCCAGGCGGGTGATGGCGTTGCGCTTGGTCTTGGTCAGCGGCTGGCCGTCGAAGTACACCAGACCCGAGGCGGGTTTGTAGACGCCGGTGATCGCGTTGAAGCAGGTGGTCTTGCCCGCGCCGTTGGGACCGATGAGCCCGAGGATCTCGCCGCGGCGGATCTCGAAGCTGACCGCGTCCAGCGCGGTGAGACCGCCGAACTTGACGGTCAGGCCCTCGGTCTTCAGCAGCGGCGCGCCGACCTCGGTCTCGATCTCGCGGTGCGGCGCAACCACTTCGGCGACGGTCTCCTTGTCGCCGAGTTCCGGAATCACCGCGGTGACGTCGACCTCGCCCGCGCTCTTCGCTTCCTGCGGCGGCGCGGCGTAGCCCGCGGCCATGTCCTCGTTGTCGAACAGCGCGTCGCCCGCGCCCGGCCCGGTCATTTCGCCGCTCCGATCGGCTCGCCCACCGTGGGTTTACGCACGGCCTGGTACACCTGCCTGCCGTAGGTGAGCAGCTTCTGCCGGACCGGGAACAGACCCTGCGGCCGCAGAATCATCATCACCACCAACGCGATTCCGAAATACAGATACTTGAGGTCGCCGAGCGACTGGGCGCCGCCCTTGCGGAACAGCAGCACGCTGCCCAGTAGCAGCGCCGCCATGATGCCGGTGAACACCATGCCGGTGATCACTCCGCGGCGCGGCCAGACGCCGAACTCGCGGCCCTTGTACCGCCACAACACCAGCAGGCCGACGAAGAGCGCCACGTCGATGATCAGCAGCACGTAGCCGGTCGACTCGTTGTCCACCAGCTGCACCGAGGTCAACCGCTTGGGCAGATAGGCGATGATGAACGCGCCGAAGATCACCCCGAGCTTGTTGCCCTGGCCGCCGATCACCACGGCGCACAGGAACAGCATCGAGTTGATGATGTTGAAGCCGGCCGGGTTGATGAACTGCACCTGGCCCGCGTACATCGCGCCGGACAGCCCGCCGACCGCGGCGCCGATCAGGAACGCCCACAGCTTGAACTTGAACGTCGGCACGCCCATGATCTCGGCGGCGTCCTCGTCCTCGCGGATGGCCACCCAGGCGCGGCCGACCCGGCTGCGCTCCAGATTCCCGACGATCAGCAGCACGATGATGACCAGCACCATGCCGAGCCAGAACCAGTAGGTGCCGTAGCTGGCCCGGTCGAGCAGGCTGGCGCTGTCCGGATCGCCGGTGTTGCCCGCGGAGAACACGCCGTTGGGCTTCTCCTCCGACTCGCCCACGTGCGGGTACGCCACCCCCGACAGCCCGAGGCTGCCGTTGGTCAGCTCGTGCAGGTTGTCGGCGAGCAGCCGCACGATCTCACCGAAGCCGAGCGTGACGATCGCCAGGTAGTCCCCGCGCAGCCGCAACGTCGGCGAGCCGAGGATGAGGCCCGAGAGCGCGGTCACCGCGACCGCGATCGGCAGACAGGCCAGCCACGCCCACTCCGGATCGAGCCAGCCGCCGTCGGTCTGGTTCCACGGGCTGTTCGGACTGGTCAGCAGGCCCACCGTGTAGGCGCCGATGGCGTAGAAGCCGACATAGCCGAGGTCGAGCAGACCCGCCTGTCCGACAACGACGTTCAGGCCGATGGCGATCAGCGCGAACATCGCGAACTCGGCCATGACGAGGCCGAAGTTGTAGGCGGGGGTGTCCAGGATCGGGGGCGGGAAGAGCGGAAGCAGCGCGAGCGCGGCGATCGCCGGTACGCCGACGGCCCATTGCGCGGGCCGTGACAGTCCCTCCCACCAGCTGCGGAGCGCGTCGCCGACGCCCTGTCTCGGCGCCGTCTTGGTCAGGTCGGTCATGCGCGGGCCCTCCCGAGACTCTCGCCGAGGATGCCGGTCGGCCGGACCATCAGCACCACCACCAGCACGACGAACGCGACCACGTCGCGCCATTCGATACCGAACAGGATCTGTCCGTACTGCTCCACGACCCCGAGGATCAGACCACCGAGCAGCGCGCCGCGCAGGTTGCCGATGCCGCCGAGCACCGCGGCGCTGAACGCCTTGATGCCGAGGATGAAACCGCCCGAGTAGATGATCGCGGGCGGGATCTTGATCGCGTACAACGTCGCCGCCGCGCCCGCGAGAACGCCGCCGATGAGGAAGGTCAGCATGATGACCCGTTCCCGGGAGACGCCCATCAGCGTCGCGGTGTCCGGATCCTGCGCCACGGCGCGGATGCCGCGGCCGAATTTCGTTCTGTTGATGAGCATTTCGGTGGCGATCGCGAGCACCACCGCGGACACCACGATCAGCACCGCGATATTGGTGACGTCGGCGCCGCTGAAGCTGAACTGCACCGTCGGCTCGACGAGCTGGACCGGCTGCTGGGCATTGGTGCCGCCCAGATCGGGATTGATCTTCGGCAGGATGAAGTGCACGAACTCCTGGATCACGAACGACATGCCGATCGCGGTGATCAGGAACGCCAGCGGTTTGGCCCCGCGCTTGCGCAGCGGGCGATAGGCGACCCGCTCGAGCCCGACCGCCGCGCCGCCGGAGACCAGCATGCCGACGATCATCGCCAAACCGATATACACGACCGTCAGCAGCACGCCCTGGTTGTAGACATCGGGGCTGGCGGCGAAACCGAACAGCATCAGTCCGATCAACTGACCGAACATGCCCAACATGAATATTTCCGAATGGGCGAAATTGATGAGCCTGAGTACGCCGTAGACCAGGGTATAGCCCACTGCGACCAAGGCATAGATGGAACCGTAGGTAACTCCGTCGACGGTCAGTCGCCAGAATTGATCGATCACTCCCTGGTAGTCGAAGTCGATCGAGCCGTCGGCGAGGTATGCCACGCCGGCCAGTGCTGATGCTGTCATTCGAAAAACGCCTTCACCAATGCCCCTCATGGAACAGCACGTACGGGGGTGTTACGGGCACCCCCGTACGTGCTGGGTTCGCGGTACTTACTTGACTTCGTAGATCCAGATCTGCGCGTTGGCCAACTCGCCGTTCGGGCTCCACTTGTAGTTGCGGGCCAGACCGGGGCCGTCGTAGGAGCGCACATACGCGAGCAGATCGGGGCGGGTGACCTTACCGCTGTCGATGCCCTTCGCCAGGATCGTGGTCAGGTCGTATGCCTCCACCGAGTACACGCCGGGCGCCTGCCCGTTGAGCGCCTCGTAATCCTTGGCGAACTTCTCCGGAGCCGGACCACAGGGGCAGGTGAGGCTCGCGCCCTTGGCCGCGCTACCCGCCTGCGAGAGGAACTGCGGGTCGTTGACGCCGTCCGGGCCGACGAACACGGCCTTCACACCACCGGACTTCAACTGCTGCGCCAGCGGCGCGCCCTCGGCGTAGTAGCCCGAGTAGAAGACCGCGTCCGGCGCCGCCGCCGCGATCTTGGTGACGGTGGCCGAGAAGTCCTTGTCGCCCTTCTTGATGCTGGCCGAGCACGCCGGATCGGCGGCCGCGCCGAGACCCTCGGTGACGCTCTTGGCCAGGCCGACACCGTAGTCGGTGTTGTCCTGCACCACGCACACCTTCTTGTAGTTCGCGGTGCTCACCAGGTACTTCGCCACCGAAGGACCCTGCACGTCGTCGTTGGCCAGGCCGCGGAAGAAGGTGGTCCAGCCGTTCTGGGTCAGCGTCGCGTTGGTCGCCGACGAGGTCACCGACACCAGACCCGCGTCGCTCAGAATCTGGCCGGTCGCCTTGGTCTCACCGGAGAACGCCGGACCGACCAGTCCGATGATCGACCGATCGTTGACGATCTGCGGGATCACCTGGGTCGCCTTCTGCGGATCGCCCTCGGTGTCGAACTGCTTCAACTCGATCTTGCAGCCCGGATTCGCCTTGTTGTGCTGATCCAGCGCCAGCTTCACACCGTTGACGATGTTGATGCCCAGCGCCGCATCCGGGCCTGTGAGCGCGCCCGCCATGGCGACAGAGGTACCGGGAGCACAGGTGGCCTTGCCGTCACCCGCGGGATCGGCCGCCTTCGCGGGATCCGTCTTCGGCACTTCCTTACCGGCGGTGTCCACCTGCATGACCGGCTGAATGGACAGGCCCCCCGAACCGGTGCCGGTCGCGTCCGAGCCGCTGCCGGTGGATTTGTCGCTACACCCGGTCAGCGCGAGCGCCGCGGCGGCACCGATAACGAGTGCACCTCGCGTCGCACGACTGCGCCATGTCGAACTAAGCACGTCTCACCTCTACGTCCTGTGCTCCCCCGGCTATCCGAGGAGGCCGACCACGTCAGCCCGGTCAGAACATAGCGTCGGTACGTTAGATCCGCATCACATTCGCATCATGAGGACGACATTGTGTCGAATTCTTTTTGGCGATCGCGTTTCCAGCGAGTAAATCTTTCCAGCCAGCACCGCCCCGAGGGGGTGGCGCATCACTTCGGCGCCAGGTTCTCCAGCACCACCTCGGCGACCGCCTTCATGGTAGTCCGGCGATCCATCGCGGTCCGCTGAATCCACTTGAATGCCTGCGGCTCGGACAGACCCTGGGTCTGCATGAGCACGCCCTTGGCCCGCTCCACCAGCTTGCGCGTCTCCAGCCGATCGGCCAGATTCGCGACCTCGCTCTCCAGCGCGGTGATCTCGTGGAAACGACTCGCCGCCAACTCGATCGCGGGCACCAGATCCGACTTGGTGAACGGCTTCACCAGATACGCCATCGCGCCCGCGTCGCGCGCCCGCTCCACCAGATCACGCTGACTGAACGCGGTCAGAATCACCACCGGCGCAACACGTTTCGAAGCGATCTCGGCGGCCGCATCGATGCCGTCACGGCGCGGCATCTTCACATCCATGATCACCAGATCCGGCCGGTGCTCCACCGCAAGATCCACCGCCTGCTGCCCGTCCCCCGCCTCACCGACCACCTGATACCCCTCTTCGGTGAGCATCTCGACCAGATCCATCCGGATGAGCGCCTCGTCCTCGGCAACGACGACCCGCTTCGCTCCGGCGTCCTTCTTCGTGCCGGCGCCCCCTGCTGCAGTATTGCTCATAGGTAAGACCCCTCTGGTTCCGATGCCTGTCCCGACACGCACGAATGGGCCGAGACCGCACCAACCTGGCCTCGCCCCACCCTGCACGCTGTCGAGTGATGTAGAGAGTACCTTTCAGTTCGGCTTACAACGCATATACCCTGCGTAAAGACCAATCCGCGGCGCCGGAGGCAACCCATTCGCGGAAAGCCGCCCCGACCCGCTATAGTTCACACCCGGTGCGCCGGGTTGGCGGAACTGGCAGACGCGACGGTCTCAAAAACCGTTGTCCGAAAGGACGTGTGGGTTCGAGTCCCACACTCGGCACCAATGCTGGGGGAGCCCTGCTTGCGCGCTTCGCGGCTGCGCCGGGGCATTGGTGTTCATTTCCTCTGGGGGTGCAACCCCCAGGCCCCGCCCGGCGGGGCTACGCCCCCCGGACCCCCCATCCTGTGGTTGCGTTTAGCGCGTGCAGCCGCGTTGGTCGATGGGTTGCGTCGAATGGGCGAATCAGCTCGGATCTGGTGGGTGGTCGCGTTCCCACGCGAATGTGCGGTTCGGCGGGCGGGTTCGTGCACGAGGCGATCCGAATCGAAGGGTTAGGTTCATCCGCGAGCAGCTCGGTTCGATCGTCGCCTCGGCACCGTCTCCTCGAATGCCCTGCGTAGCCGATTCCGTGGTCGCGTTCCCATGCGGACGCCTGGTTCGGTGGTCTGGTTCGTACGCGGGGCGGCACGAATCGATGGTTGCGTTCTTCCCTCGGCTCGATCGTCGCCTCGACACCCTCTCGCCGAATGCGCGGCGTGACCGATTCGGGGTCGAGGGGGCGGATCGCTCTGTTTGTGGCTGCGCTGGGGACGTAGCCGCCGGGGTCGAGAATGGTTGCCCCTCACTCCCCGCTGTCGGACGGCGTCTGCCGAATCGATGTCTCGGAGAGCTTGCCGTCCTCCGCGCTCCTCGACCTTCGCCAGACGGATCCGAGGCTCGGGCGCGGCGCCGAATGTGTTGTCTTGTTCGGATTCTCGGGGGTGGGATAGCCGAGTGAGCCGTCGCGGAACGGCGGGCCCGTCGGCCGGACACGCCTGCGGTGTGCGTGCTGTCGCGGCAGGGAAGGGGCCGCGGGGCAACGGAGGCGGCGTGACTGAACCGGACGTGGGGCTGACACGTACCTCGTAGGGTGGGTGTAGGTAGTGCGCACCGTTGCGGAGGTTGCGGTATGCGGGTGAAAAGGACGACCGTCGACTTGTCCGGCTATCCGGATCTCGTGGTCATCTACCTCGGGATGCGGGTACGCAAACCGCGCGGCATGCTGCGGCTGCTGGGGTTGGGTCCGAAGCTGTATCGGTCGCATCGGGACCGGCCCGAGGGGCTGCTGCTGCACGAGGACGTGGTGTGGGGGCTGTTTCCGCCGCACTGGGGCGCGCGGCAGTACTGGCGCGATCTCGACAGCCTGGAGCGGTGGACGCGGTCGCAGCCGCACCGGGAGTGGTGGGCGAAATTCCTGAAGGACTCCGGCGGGACGGGGTTCTGGCACGAGGCGTACTTCGTGCGCGGCGGCATCGACGCGATGTACGACGACATGGCGCCCGCCACCGGGATGGCCCTGTTCGCGCCAGTGATCGCCTCTCGGGGACCGATGTTCTCCACCCGCGGACGGGTGTACGGCGAAAACGCGAAAGTGGCGCCGGTGATCACCGAAAACACTTATTACCGAAACGAATCCGAGTGAGCAGTCACACAATCGGCAACGGCGGGTGAATGATTGAAGATCGAAACAGCTGGGTAAGTTCAGCGATAAGCCCGGCGTTCGATCGTGACATGCATCGAGAATCCGCCTGAATACCCGGGTGAGCTTTGTGTACGGCGCGCGACAGCGAGATGAATATGTGTCTGCGCACCTGTGATTCCGTGACGAGCGACTTCTGGTCCGCGACCGGCCGAATTACCGTAGCGGCATGCACGTCCTGTTCGTCTGCAACGGCAATGTCTGCCGTTCGGTGATCGCCGAGCGGCTCACCCGCGCACTCGCTGTCGAACACAACCTGACCGGTCTCACCGCCGACAGCGCGGGCACCCGTGCGCTGGTCGGATTCTCCATCGAACCGCTGACCGCGCAAACCATTTCCGGTCTCGGCGCGGATCCCGACGGATTCCGTGCACGCAAACTGAAGCCGGAACTGATCGACCGCGCCGACATCGTGCTCACCATGACCGAACAGATCAGGGACCAGGCCTCCGACATGGCGTTCGGCGCCGCGGCCCGCACCTTCACGCTGCTGGAAGCGCACCGGATCGCCAAGGTCACCGGCGCACGCACCGTCGCCGATTTGCACTTGGCGCGCAACGATCTTTCGATTGTCGGCCGGGAGAACATCGCCGATCCCGTCGGCCTGTCCGAGGCCGCCTATTGCGAAGTCGGCGACCGCATCGCCGAGGCGGTGGTGCCGCTCATGCTGGCGCTGGCGCCGCACGCACAGACCCGCCCCGACACAGACGAACGGCCCGGACTGGTGATGCAACCGGGCGCCGCACCCGCGCCGCTCTCGGCATTCCTGGCGGCGCAGCGCATCCGGTGACGGCGGCGAAATCGGGACGCGCCCGGCGAATCGCGCCAGACTATGTCGCCCATGCCCACCGAGGCATTACACTCCCCGCGGATAGCATTCGCCGTTGATGGTTCGACACAGACAGGAATCAGACATGCCGAGAATCTCGGATGTTTCGCTTCATGTTTATGTGACGCCGGAAACACTCGAACGCATTGTCGAGACGGTGCGCGCGGTGGTGGACGACCACCTGCACGACCGCGACGTCTTCGCGTGGCGTTTCACGCTGCCGGTCGACCCCGGGGAACCGGCCCACGTCCTGCTCGAAACCCAGTGGCGCGTAGACCATCCCGGCCAGGACCCGGACCCGCGCCGCACCTACGAGATCGCGCTCAGCCTGGTCGGCGCGGCACGCGATCTGACAGCCCCGAGCCTGGCCGCCCTGCAGCGCCGCCTGATGATCGAAACATCCTGCGGCACCGACGATCCGGATGTGCCGCGCACGATAAGCACACAGCGCAGGGACAGCTTCGATTTCGAGATCGAGCGGGAAATACTGTAGCGCCCACGCCGTTTCGGCGTGGGCGCTCGTTCGATCAGCGGCCGGGGTTCACCCGCGCGACGGGAAGTGGCGGATGACGCCCTCCTGCACCGTGGTGGCGAGGAGTTCACCGCTGCGCGAGTAGAACCGGCCGGTGGCCAGGCCGCGCGAGCCTGCGGCGACCGGGGACTCGGTGGCGTACAGGGCCCAATCGTCGAAGCGGAACGGACGGTGGAACCAGATGGAGTGGTTCACCGTGGCCGCGATGATCCGGTCCAGCCCCCAGGAAAGCCCGTGCGTGGTGATGATCGAGTCCAGCACCGTCGTATCGGACGAATAGCCCAGCGTCGCAACGTGGATCAGCGGATCGTCGGGCAGCGTGCCGTCGGCGCGCATCCACACCCGGTTGTGGTTGAGCCGCTCCCCCGTGCCCTTCAGGATCCAGGCGGGATCGTTGGTGTAGCGCATGTCGATCGGGTGCGGCGCGTTGACGAACATCTCCAGCTTGTCCTCCAAGCCTTCGAAGCTCTCCTCGATGCGCGGCAGCTGCTCGGGGTCTGTCACCTCGGGAAGGGGGTGGGCGTGCTCGAGCCCCTTGCCCCAGTCCTGGAAGGCGGCCAGCATGACGAACAGCTCCTGATCGTCCTGCACGGCGGTGACCGTGCGGTTGGCGAAGGAGCGGCCGTCGCGATGCCGGTCCACCCGGTACTCGATCGGCTTCTTCGGATCGCCGCCGCGCACGAAATGCGCGTTCACGGCGTGCACGGGCCGGTCGCCCACGGTGCGACCGGCCGCGATGATCGCCTGCGCGACCAGCTGTCCGCCGAAGGTCCGGCTCCAGACCTTCTCCGGATGGTGGCCGACGAAGACGTCGGCGTCCATCTGCTCGAGATCGAGCAGACCGAGCAGCACCTCCAGATCGGACCGCTTCGCCGGCTCTTGGGTGCCGACGGGGCCGCCTAGCGAAGCATTCACGCTAATGGTCCTCCTCACCGATACGGTGCACGTGGATCAGGTTGGTCGAACCGACAGTACCGGGCGGGGAGCCCGCCACGATGACGACCAGGTCGCCCTTCTTGTATCGATCCATCGACAGCAGCGACTGGTCCACCTGGTGGATCATCGCGTCGGTGGTCTTCACCGTGGGAACGATGAAGGTCTCGGTGCCCCAGGTCAGCGCGAGCTGACTGCGCACCTCGGGCAGCGGGGTGAACGCCAGCAGCGGCAGCGGGGTGTGCAGCCGGGCCAGCCGGCGCACGGTGTCGCCGGACTGGGTGAACGCCACCAGCGCCTTGGCGTTGAGCCGCTCGCCGATGTCGCGCGCCGCGTAGGAGATCACGCCGCGCTTGGTACGCGGCACGTGGGTCAGCGGCGGCACCCGGGTGGAGGACTCGGCCTCGACCGCGTGCACGATGCGGGCCATGGTGCGCACCGTCTCGATCGGGTACGCGCCGACCGAGGTCTCACCGGACAGCATCACCGCGTCCGCGCCGTCGAGCACCGCGTTGGCCACGTCCGAGGCCTCCGCGCGGGTCGGCCGCGAGTTCTCGATCATCGACTCCAGCATCTGGGTCGCGACGATGACCGGCTTGGCGTTCTCCCTGGCCATCTGGATGGCCTTCTTCTGCACCAGCGGCACCTGCTCCAGCGGCAGCTCCACGCCGAGATCGCCGCGCGCGACCATGATCGCGTCGAAGGCCAGCACGATCGCCTCGAGGTTGTCGATGGCCTCGGGCTTCTCCAGCTTGCCGATCACCGGCACGCGACGGCCCACCCGGTCCATCACGTCGTGCACCAGCTCCACGTCGGAGGGCGAGCGCACGAACGAGAGCGCGATGAAGTCCACGCCGAGCTTGAGCGCGAACTCCAGGTCCTCGATGTCCTTCTCCGAGAGCGCGGGCACCGAGACGTCCATGCCGGGCAGCGAGACGCCCTTGTTGTTGGAGACCGGTCCGCCCTCGGTCACCCGGCACACCACGTCGTTGCCTTCGACGCCGGTCACCGTCAGGCCGACCTTGCCGTCGTCGACGAGCAGGCGGTCGCCGGGCTTGGCGTCCTTGGCCAGCTCCTTGTAGGTGGTCGAGACCCGGTCGTGAGTGCCGTCGATGTTGTCGACGGTGATGCGCACTTCCTCCCCGGTCGCCCACACCGTGCGGCCCTCGATGAACCGGCCGAGCCGGATCTTGGGGCCCTGGAGGTCGGCGAGGATGCCGACGGCCCTGCCGACGTGGTCCGAGGCCTGGCGCACCTTCTTGTAGTTCTCGGCGTGGTCGGAGTGCTCGCCGTGACTGAAATTCAGGCGAGCCACGTCCATACCGCTCTCGACGAGTTCGCGGATACGGTCCTCGGTCGCAGTGGCCGGGCCGAGCGTGCACACAATCTTCGTCCGTCGCATCACGAGTAGAGCGTAGTCCTGCCGGGTCGCGCGGGCCCGTCGCGGCCTCGGTGAAGAGTTGGTGAACTGCTCCTCACCGGGCGATGTGCCGGGACAGGCGCGTTTCCAGGCGTGTCTGACCGAAGCCGAGGATCAGGCAGATGACCCAGTAGTAGAGCGCGGCGACCCCGTAGAGCGCGAAGAAATCGAAGGTCGGCGCGGCTGCCAGCTGTGCGGTGCGCAGCAGTTCGGTGACCAGGATGGTCGAGGCCAGCGACGTGTCCTTGACCAGCGAGATGAGCGTGTTCGACAGCGGAGGCACCGCGATCCGCGCGGCCTGCGGCAGGATGATCAGCCGCAGCATCATCGGATACGACATGCCGAGCGCCTGCGCCGCCTCCCACTGGCCGTGCGCGACGGACAGGATCGCGGCGCGCACCACCTCGGCCGCGTAACCGCCGACGTTCAGGCTGAACGCGATCACCGCCGCGGGGAACGGATCGATCACGATGTCGAACTGCGGCAGCGCGTAGAACACGATGAACAGCTGCACCAGCAGCGGCGTGCCGCGGATGATCGAGATGTAGAACCGCGCGGGCGCGGACAGCAGCCAGGTCGGCGACATCCGCGCCAGCGCGACGAACAGCGCGAGCGCCAACCCGATCACGAAGCTGATCGCGGTGAGCGGGATGGTCTTGGTAACGGTGGCCTCGAGCATCGGCCACAGATTGCGCCAGATCAGCTCCCGGGTCGCGGCGTCCACGAGCGACTATTTGCTGACGTCGACGCCGAAGTACTTGTCCGAGATCTGCGCCAGCCTGCCCTCGGCGCGCAGCTCGTCCAGCGCCCTGTTCACCTCGGCGATCAACGGATCGCCCTTGCGCGCGGCGAAGCCCATCCGGCTGGTCTCGCCGGTCTGCGCGGCGATCTTGACCGACTTGTCGCCCGAGGTCTTGGTGTACTCGTTGAACACCAGGTTGTCGTTGACGGTGCAGTCGACGCGGCCGTTCTTCAGCAGCTGGATGGCCTGCACCCAGCCCTCGACAGCCTCCACCTTCGCGCCCGCGCCCGCGGCGACCGCGCTCCAGTTGCTGGTGGCGGACTGCGCGGAGGTCTTGCCCGCGAGGTCGGCGAGCGAGCTGATGGCGGTGTTGTCGGTGCGGGTGACGATCACGCCCTCGGAGGTGGTGTACGGCTGGGAGAGCTCGTATTTGTTCTTGCGCTCCTCGGTGATCGAGACCTGGTTGGCGACCAGGGCGAAGCGCTTGGATTCCAGGCCAGCGAAGATCGCGTCCCACGGCGTCTGCACGAATTCGACCTTGCGGCCGAGCTTGTCGGCCACGGCGCGGACCACGTCGACGTCGTAGCCGGTGAGCGCGCCGTCGGAGCCCTGGTAGCTGAACGGCGAGTAGGTCCCCTCGGTGCCGACCTTCAGCACGTTCGGGTCGTCGCCGCTGCCGCAGGCGGTGAGGCCGGTGGCGGCGACGATGGCGAGCATGGCGGCGGCGAACAGCTTGCGACGCACGAAATCCCTCTCTCCGGTGCGTGGACTGCCCACACACGACACACACAGATTCGGTCCAAATTACGCCCGTTGCGGGCTGGTGCACAGTATCCCGATCACTGTGAGCGAAAGGGTTGCCTCGTGAAAACGCGAAAGGCGCCGCCGGTTCGGCGACGCCCTTCGTGGTGGCGATCAGTCCCGCAGGGGTCGCCCGTTGGCGTCGGGCACCTTGCCGGTCAGGATCATGATTCCGTCGATGAGCGCCCAGATGCCGCAACCACCGCAGGTGACGATCTGCAGGATGCCGATAGTCGTGTAGCCCAGGTAGAAGCGACCGATACCGAGGGTGCCGACCAGCAGCTGCAGGATGCCCGCGATCATCTTCTGCTTGTCCGACAGCGGCACGCCGAAGGCGTCACGGCCGTACGGGGCCTCCGGATCGGCCGGGTTGTAGCCCTGCGGCTGCGGCTGGCCGTACGGCGCCGCAGGCGGGTAGCCACCGGGCTGCTGGCCGTACTGCTGCTGGCCGTACGGGTCGGCGGGCTGGCCGTACGGCTGCTGCCCCGAAGCGTCCTTGTTCAGGTCCGGACCCGTACCGGGCGGACCGTACTGCGGGCCGCCGAAGCCCTGGTTGTTCTGGTATGGGTCGGTCACTCATGTCCTCCTCATTAGTGCGGGCACCCACTGCTGGCCCCCGGTCTGTCGATCGCCCCGGGCACACCCGTGGCGATCACCGGTCATTCTTGCCCGAATCGACCGGTTTTGTCGCCTCGGTGCCCTTCGGACTCCATGTCGTTATCGCGCGCGGTGGCGGATGTGTTGCCGTCGCGCGCGGTCGATTTCGCGGAGCGGCTAGCTGCCCTCGTCTGCCGTCTTCTTTCCCGCTCCGCTGACGGACTTCGCGGGCTCGGCCGACTCGTCGTCGGCATCGGGTGAGTCACCCGCCTCCGAGCGCGGCGAATCATTCGCCGCCGCCGTCGAGTTCGGCTCCGCAGCGTCGGACTTCTCCCCCGCGCCCGCGGCGGACTTCTCCAACGTTGCCTTCTCGGATCGATCCGGCTCGTCCGCTGCTTCCGCCGAGTCTGCCTCGTCCGCCGCGTCTTTCGCCGCGACCTCGCGCGCCACCGCGCCCGCCGCCGACGCACCCGCGGCGCGCAGTGCGCCGAGCTGCCACGGCCACGGGCGGTTCATCACGCCGGGTTGCAATTGCTCGGCGGCCTCGCGCCCCTTGGTGGCGAACACGAAGTAGGCGATGGCCGCCAGGAAGACGAGTGCCGCGGTGAACGAGTTGATGCGGACGCCCGCGATCAGGGTGGCCTCGTCGTCGCGCATCAGCTCGACGAAGAACCGGCCGAAGCTGTATCCCGCGACGTAGAGCGCGAACAAGCGGCCGTGGCCGATCCGCCAGCGCTTGTCGATCTGCACGAGCAGCACCACGATCAGCACGTTCCACAGCAATTCGTAGAGGAACGTGGGGTGCACGATCTTCTCGACGACGCCGTTGGAGATGCCGTTCATCGGGTCGGGGTCACCGTTGGCGTCGAACCGCGGGTAGATCTCCAGGCCCCAGGGCACGGTGGTCTCGCGGCCGTAGAGCTCCTGGTTGAAGTAGTTGCCGAGGCGGCCGATGGCCTGGGCGAGCAGGATCGGCGGCGCGATGGCGTCGCCGAAGGCGGGCAGCGGGACCCGGTACACCCGGCAGCCGATCCAGGCGCCGACGCCGCCGAGGAGCACCGCGCCCCAGATGCCGAGGCCGCCCTGCCAGATGTAGAGCGCCTCGATCGGGTTGGCGCCCGCGCCGAAGTACTTCTTCCAGTCGGTCGCCACGTGGTAGAGGCGACCACCGATCAGACCGAACGGCACCGCGAACATGGCGACATCGAGCACCGTGCCCGACTGACCGCCGCGCGCCTGCCAGCGTCGCTCGCCCCACCAGATGGCGACGACGATGCCGAGGATGATGCACAGGGCATAGGCCCGCAGTGGAATCGGCCCGAGCTGCCATACGCCTTGCGGGGGGCTGGGGATGTAGGCCAGCACATCGCTTCGTAACGTCACGGGGCCACCGTAGCCGAGGACCCGCCGAGTGCAAGATTCGGCTGTCGCCGGGGTGTCTTACGAGGCGACGGTCGCCGAGCGCACGCCGTCGGCGAGTTCGTGCGTCAGCGCGCGCACCGCGTCCAGTCCGTCGGCCGCCGCGGTGACCAGCGCCGAACCCACGATCACGCCGTCGGCGTAGCTCGCGATCTCGGCGGCCTGTGCACCGTTGCGGACACCGAGGCCGACACCGATCGGAATGTCGGAGTGGGCGCGGATACGGGCGCACAGCGCGGGCGCCGCGGCGGACACCACGTCGCGCGCGCCGGTGACGCCCATGGTCGAGGACGCGTAGATGAACCCGCGCGACGCCTCGAGCGTCTTCACCAGACGCTCCTCGGTGGAGGACGGCGCGACGAGGAAGATCCGGTCCAGATCGTGCGCGGCCGAGGCGACGAACCAGTCGTCGGCCTCCTCCGGGATGAGGTTCGGGGTGATGACGCCCGCGCCGCCCGCGGCGGCGAGATCGCGCGCGAAGCGGTCGACGCCGTACTTGAGCACCGGGTTCCAGTAGCTCATCACCACGGCCTTACCGCCCGCCACGGCGATCGCCTCGACCACGGTGAACACGTCGCGCACCCGCACGCCGCCGCGCAGCGCCTGCTCGGCGGCGGCCTGGATGGTCGGGCCGTCCATCACCGGGTCGGAGTAGGCGATGCCGACTTCGATGATGTCGCAACCCGATTCGACCATCGCGCGGCACACGTCGATGGAACCGGCCAGGTCCGGGTAGCCCGCGGGCAGGTAGCCGATCAGCGCGGCCCGGTTCTCCGCGCGCGCCGCGGCGAAGGTGTTGGCGAGGCGGGACTGCTGGCTCACGACTCGGTCTCCTGCGGTGCGTCGAACAGCCCGAACCAGCGGGCCGCGGTGTCCATGTCCTTGTCGCCGCGGCCGGACAGGTTGACCAGGATGATCGCGTCGGGGCCGAGTTCCTTGCCCAGCGTCAGCGCGCCCGCCACCGCGTGCGCGGACTCGATCGCCGGGATGATGCCCTCGGCGCGGCTGAGCAGCAGCAGCGCATCCATGGCCTCGGTGTCGGTGATCGGCAGGTACTCGGCGCGGCCGATGTCCTTGAGGTAGGCGTGCTCGGGGCCGACGCCCGGGTAGTCCAATCCGGCGGAGATCGAGTGGGATTCGATGGTCTGGCCGTCCTCGTCCTGCAGCAGGTACGAGTAGGCGCCCTGGAACGCACCCGGCGTGCCGCCGGTGAACGTCGCGGCGTGCCTGCCGGTGTCGACGCCGTCGCCCGCCGCCTCGTAGCCGATCAGCCGGACGGCGGGATCGTCGAGGAAAGCGTGGAAGATGCCGATCGCGTTGGAGCCGCCGCCGACGCAGGCGGTCACCGCGTCGGGCAGCCTGCCCGTCAGGTCCTGCACCTGCTGACGCGCCTCGAGCCCGACGACGCGCTGGAGGTCGCGCACCATGAGCGGGAACGGGTGCGGGCCCGCGGCGGTGCCGAAGCAGTAGTAGGTCTGCTCGGCGTTGGTGACCCAGTCGCGCAGCGCCTCGTTGATGGCGTCCTTGAGCGTCTGCGAGCCGGTGGTCACCGAGATCACCTCGGCGCCGAGCAGCCGCATCCGCGCCACGTTCAGCGCCTGGCGGGCGGTGTCGACCGCGCCCATGTAGATGACGCAGTCGAGACCGAGCAGCGCGCACGCGGTGGCGGTGGCCACGCCGTGCTGGCCCGCGCCGGTCTCCGCGATGACGCGGGTCTTGCCCATCCGCTTGGCGAGCAGCGCCTGGCCGAGCACGTTGTTGATCTTGTGCGAGCCGGTGTGGTTCAGGTCCTCGCGCTTGAGCAGGATGCGGGCGCCGCCCGCGTGCTCGGCGAGCCGCTTGCACTCGAACACCGGCGACGGACGCCCGGTGTAGTCGCGCTGGAGGCGGTCCAGCTCGTCCAGGAAGGTGTGGTCGGCACGGCACTTCTCGTACTCGGCGGTGACCTCTTCGATCACCGCCATCAGCGCCTCGGGCACATGCCTGCCGCCGTACACGCCGAAGTGGCCGCCGAGATCCGGTTCGTGCGCGCTCGGGTGAGCGACGCCCGCACTGGCCTGGGGTAGCGCGTGCACCGCCATCACCGGCCCCGCCGGGCCGGCTTGGGGCAGGACGGGTGGGTGCCCGCGGTCACCAGCTCGGACACCGCGGCGCGCGGGTCGCCGCTGGTCACCAGGCCCTCGCCGACGAGAACGGCGTCCGCGCCCGCGCCCGCGTAGGCCAGCAGGTCGGCGGTGCCGCGGATGCCGGACTCGGCGATCCGGATGACCTCGGTGGGCAGGCCGGGGGCGATGCGGGCGAACACGTCACGGTCCACCTCGAGCGTCTTGAGGTTGCGGGCGTTCACGCCGATCACCGACGCACCGGCGGACAGCGCGCGGTCGGCCTCCTCCTCGGTGTGCACCTCGACCAGCGCGGTCATGCCGAGCGATTCGGTGCGGTCGATGAGCGAGGACAGCACATCCTGCTCGAGCGCCGCCACGATCAGCAGGATGACGTCGGCGCCGTGCGCGCGGGCCTCGTGGATCTGGTAGGGACCGACCACGAAATCCTTGCGCAGGATCGGGATGTTCACGGTGGCGCGCACCGCGTCCAGGTCGTCGAGCGAGCCGCCGAAGCGGCGTCCCTCGGTGAGCACGCTGATGATGCGGGCGCCGCCGTCTTCGTAGGCCTTGGCCAGGCTCGCGGGGTCCGGGATGTCGGCCAGCGGTCCCTTGGACGGGCTGGCCCGCTTGACCTCGGCGATGACGCCGATGCCGTCTTCCAGGAGCGCGGCGCGCGCGTCCAGCGGGGCGGGCGCTGCGGCGGCTGCGGCCTTGATGGCCGGGAAGTCCAGGAGGGCTTCCCGAGCGGCCACATCCGCGCGGACCCCGTCGAGAATCGAGTCGAGTACCGTCATCTGGCTCGAATCCTTTCTGGGGAGACGGACTTGCTGCCTGAGAGTCCCCCCAGGCGCTGTCTCACCGATGCTGACAAAGAATAAATGGCTGTACCTCTTGTCTTGCCGCCGGGGTTCAGCTCCGCGCCCGATCGGCGGTCAGGTGGCGGAAGGAACCAGGGAGGCAGTGTGTGGGCGGTCACGTCAGCCCGCACCGCCGTTCACCGCGCGGTTGCGCGAATTCGGCTCGGCGGGGTCGCGCGAATCGGGTGTGGCTCGACCCGGCTCCGCACCCGCGCGCGAATCGGATCCGGCGCCCGGCGTGTCCTCGGTCGGGTCGGTGCCCGCGTCCAGCGCGTCCCACAGCACCCGCTCCGAGAGTTGCCCGGACGTGTCCGCGGCGCGCTGTTTGGTGACCTCTTCGGTGGCGGCCTCGCGGCGCACCACCGGGCTGTCGTACTTGCCGGAGAGCCTGCCCGACTCCCGCGGCATCCGCGCGAGCAGCACGCCCGCGGTGAACGCCGCGAGCGCCGCGACCAGCGTGAGAACCGCGGGCAGCGGCGCGGTGGTCACCTCGGTGACCGTGGCCCGGCCCGGCAGCTCGGCCAGGTCGGCGGCCCGCTCCTCCGTCGCGCCCTGCCCGGTGAGCAGTGCGAAGGCGGGCACGGCGGTCACCGCCGCGACGAGCGCGACGAGCACGCCGACCATCCGCCGCAGCCATCCCCTGGTGGCCAGCAGCGCGGCGATGGCCGCGAGCAGCACCAGCGCCAGCGGGGTGAGCGCGCCGAACCAGACACCGCCGTTCAGCTCGTCGGTGCGCGGTTCGGTGAGTCCGTCCGAGGACGACACCGTCACCCAGGTCAGCCGCGACGAGCCCCACATCAGCGCCGCGGCGAGCGCCAGCAGCACGATGGCCCCGACCGGATACTTGCGCCCCTCGGCGTGCGCGGGCGCCTCGGCCGTCAGGGACTCGTCGGCCTCGGACGAGGCGCGCGGATCTCGTTCCGGTTCCGCACCGGTCATAGGTCGCCGCCCGCCGCTCGGTCGACGCTGTAGGCGCGCACGGTCTCGGCGGCGGCGACGGCCTTCAGCACCGCCATCGCCTTGTTGCGCGATTCGACGTCCTCGTAATCGGGATCGGAATCGGCGACCACGCCCGCGCCCGCCTGGACGTAGGCGATGCCGTCCTTGAGCAGGGCGGTGCGGATGGCGATCGCGGTGTCGGCGTCGCCCGCGAAGTCGAGGTAGCCCACGACGCCGCCGTAGACGCCGCGCCGGGTCTGCTCCAGTTCCTCGATGAGCTCCATCGCCCGGACCTTCGGCGCGCCCGACAGGGTGCCCGCGGGGAAGCACGCGCTCACCGCGTCCAAGGCGACCTTGCCCGGCTTCAGCCGTCCCGACACCGTGGACACCAGATGCATGACGTGGCTGTAGCGCTCGATGTGCCGGTACTCGGTGACGCGCACCGTGCCCGGCTGACAGACCCGCCCGAGATCGTTGCGGCCGAGGTCGACGAGCATCAGGTGCTCGGCGTTCTCCTTCTCGTCGGCCAGCAGCCCCTTCTCCAGCAGCAGGTCGTCCTCCTCGGTGGCGCCGCGCCAGCGGGTACCCGCGATCGGGTGCGTGGTGGCCACGCCCTCCTTCACGGTCACCAGCGATTCCGGGCTGGAGCCGACAATCGAGAAGGCCGTGCCGCCCTCGCCGTCGGGGACGTGGATCAGGTACATGTACGGGCTCGGATTGGAGGCCCGCAGCATCCGGTACAGGTCGATCGCCTCGCCGTGATAGTCCATCTCGAACCGCTGGGAGAGCACGACCTGGAATGCCTCGCCCGCCTCGATCTCCTTGACCAGCCTGCGCACGCCCGCGCCGAACTCGTCGGAGGTGCGCTGGCGGCGATACTGCGGCTCGGGCTGGTCGAAGACCGAGACGGTGGACGCGGCCGGGGCGGCCAGCGCCTCGGTCATCCGGTCCAGGCGGGCGACCGCGTCGTCGTAGGCCTCGTCGACGCGGTCGGCCGTGCCGTTCCAGTTCACGGCGTTGGCGATCAGCGTGATGGCGCCCTCGTGGTGGTCGAAGGCGGCCAGGTCGGTGGCGAGCAGCAGCACCATCTCGGGCAGCTGCAGATCGTCGGTGGCCAGGCTGGGCAGCCGCTCGATCCGGCGCACCGCGTCGTAGCCGAGGTAGCCGACCATGCCGCCGGTGAGCGGCGGCAGACCGGGGAGCCGCTCGGTCTGCAGCAGCTGCAGCGTCTCGCGCAGCGCGACCAGCGGGTCGCCGCCCGACGGAGCGTCCACGGGGATGTGGCCGAGCCACGCCGCCTCGCCGTCGACCACGGTGAGCGCCGACGGGCTGCCCGCACCGATGAACGACCAGCGCGACCAGGACCGTCCGGTCTCGGCGGACTCGAAAAGGAAGGTGCCCGCCCGGTCGGCCGCCAGCTTGCGATAGGCCGACAGCGGAGTTTCGGAGTCCGCCAGCACCTTTCGGGTCACGGGGACCACCCGGTGCTCCGCGGCGAGCAGATGGAACTGTTCGCGGGTCGTGGTGGTGGGAGTGGACGCGCCAGGCATTACTCCATCATCCCAGGGCGGACGCTCGGGCTTCGCTCGGCCCGGTGCAAGGCCGCTCCGGGCGCGTCGGCGCACCACCGATCGCCGGCGCGTGACGCTCGATCGGCAACCGTCCAGCGCCCGGCAGGGCAGTACCGGGCGTCCGGTACGCCCGGTACTGTCCCTCTTATGCAGAAAGGCCAGCTCGCCCCGCAGTTCGAGCTCCCCGACCAGTCCGGCGCTCTTCGCTCCCTCGACGAGTTGCTCGCCGATGGACCACTGGTGCTGTTCTTCTACCCGGGCGCGAACACCCCGATATGCACCGCCGAGGCCTGCCACTTCCGGGATCTGTCCGCGGAGTTCGCCGCGCTGGGCGCCTCCTGTGCCGGCATCAGCGCCGACGCGGTGGACACCCAGGCGGGCTTCGCCGCCAAGCAGGGCCTCGGCTATCCGCTGCTCTCCGACAGCGACGGCGCGATCGCCGCGCAGTTCGGCGTCAAACGCGGCCTGCTCGGCAAACTCGCGCCGGTGAAGCGGCAGACCTTCGTCATCGACACCGACCGCACCGTGCTCGCGGTGATCACCGGCGAATTGCGCGCCAGCGTGCACGCCGACGACGCGCTGAGCGTCCTGCGCCAACGGGTTCGCTAGGCATTCACTCCGAGTCGCGCGCGGGGCCGGCGACGCCCCCCGCCCGACAGCGCTGACAAGGCGAAACGCCGACCCGCACTACGGCACGGAGACCGACCGGTCGACCTACGCTGAAACCATGACTTCGAGCGAGGTTCGGCCGGACGGGAAATCCAGCGCGTCCGTCTGGCGCAATCGGATCATCGGCGGCGTGGCCCTGCTCGTGGTCCTCGTCGTCACCTACCTCATCCTGGCCGCGTTCATCCCGCGCTGGTGGGCGCAGCGGCTCGCCGAGATGGTGAGCGGCAGCTTCAGCAAGGGCATCGGGTGGGGATTGTTCTTCGGCGGGGTGTGCACGCTCGTTGCGCTCTTGCTGCTGTTGTTCGCGGTGCTGATGTGGCGCAAACGTGCGGGGAAGTTCCTGGCGGGTGCCGCGGTGTTGCTCGCCGTCCTGGTGCTGATACCGAATCTGATGACGCTGTCCATCGTGCTCGGCGCCAGCAGCGCCGCCCATGCGGGCCAGCGCATCCTGGACGTGGACGCCCCCGCGTTCCGCGGCGCCGGTCTCGTCGGCGCGATCATTGCGGCGCTGCTCTTCGCCGGTGCGGTGTTCCTCGTCGTGCGCAGGCAGATGCGCCGCAAGAAGGCCGCCAAGCAGATCGCCACCGCACCCGAAACCGGCGCCGCACCGGCGCAGGCCGCGCCGGACGCGACACCGACACGCCACAACCGTCTGTGAATGAACTCACGACATCGGGGATCCCCATGACCCTCGAGCGAAGTCGTGGCAAACTCGGTGCACGCAAGTGACTGTGAATACGTTTTTCACTAATCGATAGGCTCCCTAACTACCCCACGTCACTTGGCTCGAAAGAAGGCGCGCAGTGACGAAGTGGCTGGATCCCGTGGAACAACGGGCTTGGCGCGCGGTCGTGGCGCTGATGACGCGGCTGCCGAGCGCCTTGGATACCCAATTGCAGCGTGAATCCGGGGTCACTCATTTCGAATATTGGGTAATGATGCTGCTTTCCGAAGAACCCGGACATCGACTCCAAATGAGTGAGCTTGCCCACAAAGCAAATGCTTCGCTATCGCGCCTGTCGCACGTGGTGTCGAAGCTGGAGCGCATGGGCTGGGCGCAGCGCTCGACGACGATGGGCCGGCGCGGCGTGCACGCGGTGCTCACCGACGACGGTTACCTCAAGGTCGTCGAGGCGGCGCCCGGATACCTGGACGCGGTGCGGCATTTGGTGTTCGACGGATTGGACGCCACCCAGAAGGCCGAGCTCGCCGACCTCAGCGAGGTCCTCGCCCAGCGGCTCGCCGAGGCGGTGAGCCAGCTCGCGCCGGGCACCGACGGCGCCACGCGGCGCGACCGGCCGGGCAAGTAAGCGCGAGTCCCGCTGCGGCTATCGGGGTTCGCCGAGCAGCAGATCGGAATCGAAGCAGGTGTGGGTGCCGGTGTGGCACGCCGCGCCCTCCTGGTCGACGACCAGCAGCACGGTGTCGCCGTCGCAGTCCAGCCGCACCTCGTGCACGTACTGGGTGTGGCCGGAGGTCTCGCCCTTGACCCAGTACTGCTGCCGCGAGCGCGAATAGTAGGTCGCCTTGCGGGATTCCAGCGTGCGGGCCAGTGCTTCGTCGTCCATCCAGGCGACCATCAGCACATCGCCGGTGCCGCGCTCCTGCGCGACGGCGGCCACCAGCCCCGCGTCGTTGCGCTTGAGGCGGGCGGCGATGGCGGGGTCGAGTGTCATTCCACCGTTATAACAGGGCCGTCGCGGCGTCTGTTCGGAGAGGCCGCGGAATCAGCGGACGACGATGTTCTCCGCGCGCATGGAGTCCTTGACCTGGCGGATGGTGAGATCGCCGAAGTGGAAGACGCTGGCGGCGAGCACCGCGTCGGCGCCCGCGTGGACCGCGGGGGCGAAGTGTTCGACGGCCCCGGCGCCGCCGCTGGCGATGACGGGAACCGTGACGGCGGCCCGGACGGCGCGGATCATCGGCAGGTCGAAGCCGGTCTTGGTGCCGTCGGCGTCCATGGAGTTCAACAGGATCTCGCCGACCCCCAATTCGGCGCCGCGAACGGCCCATTCGACGGCGTCGATGCCCGTGCCGCGCTTGCCGCCGTGGGTGGTGACCTCCCAGCCGGAGGAGGTGTCGGGCTGGCCGTCGGGCACGGTCCTGGCGTCCACGGAGAGCACGATGCACTGCGAACCGAATCGCTCGGACATCTCGCGCAGCACCTCGGGGCGGGCGATCGCCGCCGTGTTCACCGAGACCTTGTCCGCGCCCGCCCGCAGCAGCCGGTCCACGTCCTCGACGGTGCGCACACCGCCGCCGACGGTCAGCGGGATGAAGATCTGCTCGGCGGTGCGGGTCACCACGTCGATCATGGTGCCGCGGTCGCCGGTGGAGGCGGTGACGTCAAGGAAGGTCAGTTCGTCGGCGCCCTGGGCGTCGTAGGTCGCGGCCAGCTCGACGGGATCGCCCGCGTCGCGCAGGTTCTCGAAGTTGACGCCCTTGACCACCCGGCCCGCGTCCACGTCGAGACACGGAATCACGCGTACGGCCAACGTCATCGGCTCATCCTTCCTCGGCGGTCGACGGATCGGCGACCGTGCAGATCATCTCGAGCAGTTCTTCGTGCACCCCGGGCGCCGCCGCGAGCACCGACCCGGAGGTGATGGTCCACGGGTCGCCCGCCAGGTCGGTCACCACGCCGCCCGCCGCGCGGACCAGCGCGACGCCCGCCGCGTTGTCCCAGGGGTGGTGGCCGAACACGATCGCGCCGCCCAGCACCCCGGCGGCGGTGAAGGCCAGGTCGATGCCGGTGGACCCGTGCATCCGCACCCGGGAGGAGAGCCTGCTCAGCGGGCCGAGCAGATCGAAGCGGAAGCGGCCGGGGATGCGGCCCGCGGAGTCGACGTTGAACGCGCCGAATCCGATCATCGAGTCGGCCAGTTTCGCGGGCGGCAGCGGCGCCAGCGGTGTGCCGTTGAGCAGCACCGGCCCGCCGCGCATCGCGGCGTAGCGCTGGCCGAGGATCGGCAGCCAGGTCAGCCCGAGCACCGGTTCGCCGTCGTGCACCAGCGCGAGCAGCATGCCCGAGAGCGGGTGACCCGAGGAGTAGTTGAAGGTGCCGTCGATCGGGTCGAGCACCCACGCGGTGCCGGAGGTGAGCTGCGGACCGCCGAACTCCTCTCCGTGCACCTCGATTCCGGTGCGCAGGGCCAGCCCCTCGCTGATGGTGCGTTCCAGCTCCAGGTCGAGTTCGGTGGCGAAATCGTTGCGGCCCTTGGTGACCGCGCTCGGCGCGCCGAGACCCTCGACGAAACGCGCACCGGCGGCGTCGAGGATCTCGCTCGCGACGGCGAGCAACTCGGGGAGATCGGCGATCGGGTTGGCAGCCATCGGTTTTCGGATCAGCGCACCGCGGCCAGCGCCTCGGGCAGGGTGAACCTGCCCGCGTACAGCGCCTTGCCGACGATCGCACCCTCGACGCCCTCGGGCACCAGACCGGAGATGGCGACCAGATCCTCGACGGTGGACACGCCGCCGGAGGCGACCACCGGCGCGTCGGTGGCCGCGCACACGTCGCGAAGCAGGTCCAGGTTCGGGCCGGTCAGCGTGCCGTCCTTGGTGACGTCGGTGACCACGTAGCGCGAGCAGCCGTCGCGTTCCAGGCGCTCGAGCACCTCCCACAGGTCGCCGCCGTCGCTGACCCAGCCGCGGCCGCGCAGCCGGTGCTCGCCGTCGATGATGCGCACGTCGAGGCCGACCGCGATGCGCTCACCGTGCTTCGCGATGGCGCTGGCGCACCACACCGGGTCCTCCAGCGCGGCGGTGCCCAGGTTGACGCGGGCGCAGCCGGTGGCGAGCGCCGCCTCGAGGGATGCGTCGTCACGGATGCCGCCGGATAGCTCGACTTGCACGTCGAGCTCGCCGACCACCTCGGCCAGCAGTTCGCGGTTGGAGCCGCGGCCGAACGCCGCGTCCAGATCGACCAGGTGCACCCATTCCGCGCCCGCCTGCTGCCAAGCCAGTGCGGCGTCGCGAGGCGAGCCGTAGCTGGTCTCGCTGCCCGCCTCCCCCTGCACGAGGCGCACGGCCTCTCCATTGGCGACATCGACGGCAGGTAGTAGCACAAGACTCACTCCGAGCAGCATAGTCGGCCACTCCCCGGACCCCACCTCCGGCCTGCGGAAACGCGCCCCGGTCAGGATCGCGAGTGATCGTCCAGGATGCGGGTGAGCAGACCGACCAGTTGCAGGCGCTCGGCGGCCGAGAGCGCGGCAAGCAACTCGTCCTGCGCGGTGTCGAGGCGCGCGTCCAGGTCGTCGAGATGGCGCCCGCCGGGGCGGGTGAGGGTGACGATGTTGCGGCGGCGATCGCCGGGGTCGGGGCTGCGTTCCACGAAGCCGCGGTCGGCCAGGTCGTTGAGGGCCGCGACGATGTCGCTGCGGTCGATGCGGGTGCGGCGGCCGAGATCGGCCTGGCTCGCGGGACCGAACTCGCGCAAGGTCACGAGCAAGGCGTAGTGGTGTCTGCGCGAGCCGGTGTCCTCCAGCGCCCGTTCCGATGCCCGGTCGGCCACCAAGGCCACCTGGTTGATGAGCCGGGTGGGCAGCGCACGCAGCCTGCCCGCAACACCCTCGTGCGCGATCTCCATGGCACCAATCTAGCAACCCACTTGTTGGCGTGACCCACATTTGTTATCGTTGGCGTCATCAACGTTGGAGTGACCAACAATTGACGCGAAAGGCACTCGCCATGAAGAAGATCCGCCTCGCCCTCCCGCTCGCCCTGTTGCCGATCGCCGCGCTGGCCGCCTGCTCGTCCACCGCGACGGCGGACGACACCGAACGGCACGAAATCCGGGAACTGCTGGACCGCAACCGCATCACCGCGCTCGTCGACCGCCTCGGCCGCGTGCTGGACGAAGGTGCTTTCGAGGACTTCCGTGAGATCTACACCGCCGACGCCAGCGCCACCACGCCCGGCGGCACCGCGCGGGGCGTCGACGCGATGATCGCCCAGGCCGGGCGCAGCCACTCCGCCGACAAGCGGATCCAGCACTTCATCAGCAATGTGATCGTCGATCTGCGCGGTGACACCGCCGCCGTGCGCGCCAACCTGCTGGCCACCTTCGCGCCGGTGGTCGAGGCCACGCTCACCGAGCCGAAGTACACCCTCGGCGAGATCTACAGCTTCGACGCCGTGCGGACGGCCGAGGGCTGGCGCCTTTCCCGGGTGCAGAGCACCCCACAGTGGGCGATCGGCACCCGCTTCTGAGCCCCGCGAGAACCCGAGGGCAGACCAGCGTCCATCGCGAACGCGCCGCTCAGGACATTCCCCGAGCGGCGCGAGGCCGGGATCAGAGCGAGTCGATCCAGTTGCGCAGAAGATGGGCGCCCGCGTCGCCGGACTTCTCCGGGTGGAACTGGGTCGCGGACAGGGCGCCGTTCTCGACGGCGGCCAGGAACGGGACGCCGTGCTCGGCCCAGGTCAGCTTCGGGGAGGCGAAGTGCTCGCTCGGGGGAAGGTCCCAGGTCTGGGCGGCGTAGGAGTGCACGAAGTAGAACCGGGTGTCGGCGTCCATGCCTTTGAACAGCACGCTGTCGGACGGGGCCGACACGGTGTTCCACCCCATGTGCGGCAGCACCGGGGCCGACAACCGCTCCACCACGCCGGGCCATTCGGCGCACCCGTCGGTCTCCACGCCGAACTCCACGCCGCGCTCGAACAGGATCTGCATGCCGACGCAGATGCCGAGCACCGGACGGCCGCCCGCCAGGCGCTGGCCGATGATCCGCTCGCCGCGCACCGCGCGCAGCCCCGCCATGCAGGCCGCGAACGCCCCGACGCCGGGCACGACGAGTCCGTCGGCCGACAGCGCGATCTGCGGGTCGGCGGTCACCTCGACACGGGCGCCCGCCCGGACCAGCGCCCGCTCCGCGGAATGCAGATTGCCGGAGCCGTAGTCCAGCAGGGCGACGGATTTCGTTGTCACAGCGTTCCCTTCGTCGACGGCACGCCGCTCACCCGCGGGTCGAGTTCGACGGCGGCCCGCAGCGCCCGCGCCACGGCCTTGAACTCGGCCTCCGTGATGTGGTGCTGATCGCGGCCGTAGAGCACCCGCACGTGCAGCGCGATGCGGGCGTTCAGCGCGATCGACTCGAAAACGTGCCGGTTGAGGACGGTGGAATACGGCGCGCCCGGCTCGGAGCGGCCGCGCACGGGACTGCCCGGAATCACCGCGTGCAGCAGGTGTTCCGGTTCGCCGGTGTGCACGCAGTACGGCCGCCCTGACACGTCGACCGCCGCGTGCGCGAGGGTCTCGTCCATCGGGATGAAGGCGTCGCCGAAGCGCCGGATGCCGGACTTGTCGCCCAGCGCCTTGCCGAGCGCCTGCCCGAACACGATCGCGGTGTCCTCCACCGTGTGGTGCGCCTCGATCTCGACGTCGCCCTCGGCGCGCACGGTCAGGTCGAAGCTGGCATGCGCGCCCAGCGCGGTGAGCATGTGGTCGTAGAACGGGACGCCGGTGGAGATCTCGGTCTTGCCGGTGCCGTCCAAGTCCAGCTCGACGACGATGCTGGATTCCTTGGTGATGCGCTCGACCCGCGCGGTCCTGTTCATCGGTGCTTCCTCCACGGGGTTCATCGGGGCGTGAGTTCGGTGCCGACCAGTTCCCGGCTGACGCGCAGGAACTCGTCGTTCTCGGCGGCCAGGCCGATGGTCGCGCGCAGGTAGCCGGGAATGCCGACGTCGCGGATGAGCACGCCGCGGTCGAGATACCGCTGCCAGGTGCGCGGGGCGTCGGCGAACCGGCCGAACAGCACGAAGTTGGCGTCGCTCGGCACCACCTCGAAGCCCATCTCGCGCAGGGCGGACGCGACCCGCTCGCGCTGCGCCGCCAATTCCGCGACGCTGCCGAGGGTTTCGTCGGCGTGCCGCAGGGCCGCGCGCGCGGCGGCCTGAGTGACCACCGACAGGTGGTAGGGCAGCCGCACCAGCAGCATCGCGTCGATCACCGCGGGCGCGGCGACCAGGTAGCCGAGGCGGCCACCCGCGAAGGCGAAGGCCTTGCTCATGGTGCGGCTCACCACCAGCTTGGCCGGGAACCGGTCGATCAGCGCGATCGCGCTCGGTGCCGCCGAGAATTCGCCGTAGGCCTCGTCGACCACCACGATGCCGGGCGCCGCGTCCAGGATCCCCACCAGCTCGTCCTGCGGAATGCTGTGCCCGGTGGGGTTGTTCGGGCTGGTCACGAAGACCACGTCGGGCCTGCGTTCGGCGATGGCCGCCAGCGCGTAGTCGATGTCGAGGGAGAAATCGGCGTTGCGTTTGGCCTCGACCCACTCGGTGTCGATGCCCTCGGAGATGATCGGGTGCATCGAGTAGGAGGGCACGAAACCCAGTGCGCTGCGGCCGGGTCCGCCGAAGGCCTGCAACAGCTGCTGCAGGATCTCGTTGGAGCCGTTGGCGGCCCAGACGTTCGAGGTGTCGACCGCGACACCGGTCTGGCGGCCGAGGTAGGCCGCCAGGTCGGCGCGCAGCGCCACCGCATCACGATCCGGGTAGCGGTGCAGGTCGGCGGCCGCGGCCCGGATGGACTCGGCGACGTCGTCGACGAGCGCGCGGCTCGGCGGGTGCGGATTCTCGTTGGTGTTCAGCTGCACCGGGACGGTCAATTGCGGTGCGCCGTATGGCTTCTTGCCGCGCAGGTTCTCGCGCAGCGGCAGGTCGTCCAGCCCGATGGCCGACCCGGGCGCGGTGAGCTGACCGGTCATGACAGGGTCTCGAATCGCACCGTGACGGCCTGGCCGTGCGCGGGCAGATCCTCGGCGTTGGCGAGCGCGACCACGTGCCCGGCCACATCCTTCAGCGCCGCCTCGGTGTACTCGACGACGTGGATGCCGCGCAGGAAGGTCTGCACGCTCAGCCCCGAGGAGTGCCGGGCGCAGCCCGCGGTGGGCAGCACGTGGTTCGAGCCCGCGCAGTAGTCGCCGAGGCTCACCGGCGCGTACGGGCCGACGAACACCGCGCCCGCGCTGCGCACCCGGCCCGCGACCGCGGCCGCGTCGGCGGTCTGGATCTCCAGGTGCTCGGCCGCGTAGGCGTTCACCACGCGCAGGCCCTGCTCGATGTCGTCGACGAGGACGGTGCCGGACTGCTTGCCGGTCAACGCCTCTCGCACCCGGTGCCCGTGCTTGACCACCGTCATCTGGGTGCTCAGCGCGACATCCACCGCGTCGGCGAGTTCGGCGCTGTCGGTGACGAGCACGCTGGCCGCGAGCACGTCGTGCTCGGCCTGGCTGATCAGGTCGGCCGCCACGTGCGCCGGGTCGGCGGTGGCGTCGGCCAGGATGGCGATCTCGGTCGGACCCGCCTCGGCGTCGATGCCGACCAGGCCGCGGCACAGCCGCTTGGCGGCGGTGACGTAGATGTTGCCGGGACCGGTGATCAGGTCCACCGGCTCGAGCTCGGTGCCGTCGGTGTCGACGCCGCCGTAGGTGAGCAGCGCGACGGCCTGCGCGCCGCCGACCGCCCACACCTCCTCGACGCCGAGCAGTTGCGCGGCCGCCAGGATGGTCGGGTGCGGGAGCCCGCCGAACTGGGCCTGCGGCGGCGAGGCCACCACCAGCGAGCCGACGCCCGCGGTCTGGGCGGGCACCACGTTCATCACGACGCTGGACGGGTAGACGGCATTGCCGCCCGGCACGTACAGCCCGACCCGTTCCACCGGCACCCAGCGTTCGGTCACCGTGCCGCCGGGCACCACCTGGGTGGTGGTGTCGGTGCGCCGCTGATCGGCGTGCACCGCGCGGGCCCGCGCGATCGACTCCTCGAGCGCAGCGCGCACCGCGGGATCCAGCTCGTCGAGCGCCTTGACCAGCTCGGCGGCCGGGACGCGCACGGTCGCGGGAATCACGCCGTCGAACCGCTCGCCGAACTCGAGCGCCGCCGAGACACCGTGATCCCGGACCGCCTCCACCACCGGCCGCACCTGATGCAGCACCGAGTCCACGTCGACTCCCCCGCGCGGCAGCGCGGAGCGCAGCTCGGCAGCGGAAGGAGTACGACCGCGCAAGTCGACGCGGGCGAGCTCGATGCGGGATGTCATGTCGGTGTCGATCCTTGTCTCCAGCTGGTCACAACAGGAAAGTTGCCGCTACCAGCCTAGTGGACGCAAACGAACGCCAGTCCGTCGCCAGCCCGGGTACGGCCGCAGCCGAGGCGGGGCGTGGCGGGATTCACCGGTGATCGGGGATCCCGGCGCGTCAGCGGCGGCGCAGCTCGGCCACTCCGTCGCCTTCGAGTTCGTCGAGCACCGCGGTGCGGCCGGCGACGGCCATTACCAGCGCCTCGGCGCAACCGCGCACCTCCAGCCCGCTACCGCGTGCCCAGTCCAGGTCGGTGGCCACCAGCCGGAGCCCCTTGCTGCGGCGTCCCGGGTGGGCGAACGGGTCGGGATGCTCGAGCGCGCGGCGCAGCCGATCGGCCGGGATCGCGCGCATGCGACCGAGCGGGCGGCGAATGTCCTGCTGGTGCACGAACAGGTCGGCCAGCACCAAGGCGGGGGCGAGCCGAGCGAGCGTGCCCGCGGCGTTCTCGAATTTGTCGATCAACTGGGCCGTCGACAGCGTCCGCGCCTTGTCGACCATCCTGTCGTTCATCCCATCGATGGAGAACCCGCACCGGACCGCGAGGCCGCCGTAGGTCAGCGGGGCGACCGTGTCGTACAGCAGGTGCCCGGCCACATCCCGGACCGACCACCCCGCGCACAGCGACGGCGTCTGCCACTCCTCCGCGCGCAGGTCGTGCAGCAACGCGACGAGGTCGGCGCGTTCCTCGGCCAGCATCCCCCTGATCTCCATGCCGAAAGGCTAGCGGCGGCAACGCCCCACGCCAACCGCGTGCGGATCAGCGCGTTTCGCTGTCGATCAGCAGGCGGCCGCCGCCGTCGACGACCCGCAGCACCATCTGCTTGGACTCGCCCTCCACCGTCAGGTTGGCCAGCCGCATGTCCACCGAGCCGTCGGGGTTGTTGGAGCCGGTGGCGGCGTTGATGCCGGAGAACGTGTCGACGATGCGCGAGCCCCAGTACTCGCGGAACGCCTGTTCCCCGCCGTAGGCCTTCTGCGCCGCCGGGGTGAGCAGCGACCAGGAGCCGCCGGGGTTGTTGTAGAAGGAGACGATCAGCTGACCGGCCGGTCCCCATTCGACGGTGCCCGCGCTGGGCGTGCGGCCCATCGCCGGGGCCGTCGTGGTGGCGCGGCCGGTGGCCGTGGCGCTGGCCGACGGCGGATTCGCCTGCGCCGAAGGCGAGTTCGACTCCGACTGGTTCAGGCTGCCGATCAGCAGCGCGGCCACCGCCACCACCGCACCGACGACACCGCCGATGAGCACCGCGCGGCGCTTGCCGCCCGAG
>NZ_BDBP01000106.1 GCF_001613045.1 Nocardia lijiangensis NBRC 108240
CGTGGCGCCCGAGCCGGCCGCGGCGCTGTAGGTCACCGCCCGCGCGACGTCGACCACCGCGCCCGCCACGGACCTTCCGTTGCGCATCGCGGCCACCGAGACGGCGTATCCGGGGATGCCGTAGAGGAAGTTGACGGTGCCGTCGATCGGGTCGACCACCCAGTGCACCGCGTCGTCGTCGGCGGACAGGCTGCCGCCGCCTTCCTCACCGAGAATCGGGTCGCCGGGGCGGCGCTCGGCGAGCAGCGCGCGGATCAGCTGCTCGCTCTCGGTGTCCACCACGGTCACCGGGTCGGTGGCGTGGCCTTTGGTCTGCACGGCCCCGTCGGCCGCGGCTCCCGCCGGGCCGAACACTTCGGGGCGGCGGGCGCGCACGTGCGCGGCGGCTCGCTCGGCGAGCTCGACCGCGAGGCTGCGCAGTTCGGACGCGGTCTCCCGCGTGTCGGCGGCGGAGTCTTCGGCTACAGGGGTGGTGGATTCCGGCACGCCGTCCATCGCATCACAGATCCTCCGAGGCGCGCAGCATCGATCGCGCATTACTCTTGTCGTGCACGACACAGCGCCGTCGTCGGGCACCCCACCGCACCTGCTCCGGCGGCGACGTGGGCCCGGTGCGGCGGGCGCTGTCATCACACCGGCCAGCTATGGGAACAAGGGGTCTGCCATGTCCGCTCGGGGGCACGCATTCGGTATCGACATCGGTGGCAGCGGCGTCAAGGGCGGCGTCGTCGACCTGGCCACCGGCGAGCTGGTGCACGAGCGGATCAAGATCGCGACCCCGCATCCCTCGACCCCGCAGGCCGTCGCCGACGCGGTGGCCAAGCTGGTCGCCGAGGCCGACTGGTCCGGTCCGGTGGGCATCACGATGCCCGCCGTGGTGCTCGACGGCGTGACGCGCACCGCCGCCAATATCGACAAGACCTGGATCGGCACCGACGCGCGCGCCCTGTTCTCCGAGGCGCTCGGCGGCAGGCCGCTGACGGTGCTCAACGACGCGGACGCGGCCGGACTCGCCGAGGACCGCTACGGCGCGGCGCAACAGTTCGACGGGCTGGTGCTGCTACTGACCTTCGGCACCGGCATCGGCTCGGCGCTGCTGTACAACGGCACGCTGGTGCCCAACAGCGAACTCGGCCACCTCGAGATCGGCGGCATGGAGGCCGAGCACCGCGCCGCGGCGTCGATCAAGGATCGCAACGGCCTCAGCTACGAGCAGTGGGCCGCAGAGGTCAGTACCGTACTGATCGGTCTCGAGAACCTGTTCTGGCCGAATGTGTTCGTCGCGGGCGGCGGCATCAGCCGCGACGCCGATCAGTGGATTCCGTTGCTGACCAACCGAACTCCGGTGGTTCCCGCCCATCTGCGCAATACCGCGGGCATCGTCGGCGCGGCCATGGCGATCGACGCGGGTATCGTCCCGTGACCCGCGCGAGCAACGACGCGGAAAACGCGCCAGGCGGGCGTGCGACAAGTGGCATCGTGCCGTGAGTACCCTGGTTGGATCGTTACAATGGAACATGCCCGGCGGTGAGCCGGAGAAACCCGACCGGCCCTCCGCCGGTGAAACCCGACAGACCGCTCCGCCGGAACACCACTCTGGCGTGACGCCGCACGAGACCGTCACGAAAGGGCGTACGTGGTAGCCACGACCCGTCAGACCGCCGAATCGGCCGACGCCGACTCCGAAGATGTAACCGCAGCACGGCCGGTCCGCAAGGCTGCCGCCAAGAAGGCCCCGGCCAAGAAGGCGGCGGCCAAGAAGGCGCCCGCGAAGAAGGCCGCGGCGAAGAAGGCTCCCGCGAAGAAGGCCGCCGCCAAGAAGGCGGGCCCGGACGGCGAGCCCGGCGCCGAAGAGACGATCGAAGACGAGGCTCTCGACCTCGAGGATCTGGACGATCTGGAGGTCGACGAGGGCGAACTCGCCGACGACGCGGACTTGGCGGACGACACCGCCGAGGACGCCGCCGACGAGGAAACCGAAGCCGAGGGCGCCGAGGAGCCGTCGGCGAAGGACAAGGCCTCCGGCGATTTCGTCTGGGACGAGGAGGAGTCCGAGGCGCTGCGCCAGGCGCGCAAGGACGCCGAGCTCACCGCCTCCGCCGACTCGGTGCGTGCCTACCTCAAGCAGATCGGCAAGGTCGCGCTGCTCAACGCCGAGGAGGAGGTCGAGCTCGCCAAGCGGATCGAGGCCGGTCTCTACGCGGCGGAGAAGGTGCGCGAATTCGCCGAGGCGGGCGAGAAGCTGCCGGTCGCGATGCGCCGCGATTTCAACTGGATCGTGCGCGACGGCAACCGGGCCAAGAACCATCTCCTCGAGGCCAACCTGCGACTCGTCGTGTCGCTGGCCAAGCGCTACACCGGCCGCGGCATGGCGTTCCTGGACCTGATCCAGGAGGGCAACCTGGGTCTCATCCGCGCGGTGGAGAAGTTCGACTACACCAAGGGCTACAAGTTCTCTACGTACGCCACCTGGTGGATCCGGCAGGCCATCACCCGCGCCATGGCCGACCAGGCCCGCACCATCCGCATCCCGGTGCACATGGTCGAGGTCATCAACAAGCTCGGCCGCATCCAGCGCGAGCTGCTCCAGGACCTGGGCCGCGAGCCCACGCCGGAGGAGCTGGCCAAGGAAATGGACATCACGCCGGAGAAGGTGCTGGAGATCCAGCAGTACGCGCGTGAACCGATCTCGCTGGACCAGACCATCGGCGACGAGGGCGACAGCCAGCTCGGCGACTTCATCGAAGACTCCGAGGCCGTGGTCGCGGTCGACGCGGTGAGCTTCACCCTGCTGCAGGATCAGCTGCAGTCGGTGCTGGAGACGCTGTCCGAGCGCGAGGCGGGCGTGGTCCGGCTGCGCTTCGGCCTCACCGACGGCCAGCCGCGCACCCTCGACGAGATCGGTCAGGTGTACGGGGTCACCCGTGAGCGCATCCGTCAGATCGAGTCCAAGACGATGAGCAAGCTGCGCCACCCCAGCCGCTCCCAGGTGCTGCGCGACTACCTGGACTGACACCGCACGGACCTTCGGGCCCGCATTCCCCTGTGCCGCTTACCCTTTCGGCGGCGGACGGGAGTGCGGGCCCGTTGTCGTTCGTGCCGCGCCACCGTAGAGCGCGCTATACCACTTTCCAAATGGAACCAAAACACGAAGGTGATCCAAAACACTTCGGGGAACACGTCTTTGCGACCCGAGCTGTCGTACAGTGACGCACAAGTTTTTCAGTCGCCGGGCGGTCTCGGCCCAGCCATGGGGATCACGTGCACGACATTCACCACTTCAGCTACGGGTGGCTGACACCCCTGCTGGCCTACATCATGTCCTTCACCGGGTCACTACTCGGATTGCAGTGTGCCGCACGGGGTCGTGGGGCGCAGGGCAGGGCGGGCTGGCTGGTACTCGCCGCGTTCGCCATCGGCGGCACCGGCATCTGGGTCATGCATTTCATTGCGATGCTGGGCTTTTCGATCAGCGGCGTGGAGATTCGCTACGACGTCCCGCTCACCCTGCTAAGCGCCGCGACCGCGATCATCGTGGTCGGCATCGGGCTGTTCCTCGTGGTGACGCCGCAGCCGACGCTGGCCGCCCTGCTCACGGGCGGCGCCGTCACGGGGGTCGGCGTGGCGGCCATGCACTACGTCGGTATGTTCGCGATGAAGTCGAGCGCGACCATCCGCTACGACTTGGCGATGGTGGCGCTTTCGGTGGCGATCGCGGTCGTCGCGGCGACCGTGGCATTGTGGTTCACGTTGCGGGTCAACGGTTTTCTCGCCACCACCGGCGCGGCCGCGATCATGGGTCTCGCCGTGTGCGGCATGCACTACACCGGCATGGCCTCGATGCACGCGCACGACTCGGGCCACGACGGGCCGGTCGGAGGCACGGGGGCGATGCAGTTGCTCGCGCCGCTGATCGTGGGCATCAGCATCGTGACGATGCTGCTGTTGATCGCGGTGAGTCTCACCTCGATCGAGCACGACATCGATCTGCCGCCGCTGCGCGCGGCCGCCGTCCGCCCCGCCGCCGAGGACCTCGCGCCGACACCCCGGCGGGCCGCCGCCGTGCGACCCGCCACCGAGCACCGCGCGACTCCGCCGCAACGGCCCGGCACCGCGGGATCCGCCGCCGGACACCTCACGGCTCCAGCACTGCATGCCGCCACCATGAGACCTGCCGCCGAACACCCCGCAACTCGAGCACTACACGCTGCCACCACGGGACCCGCCGCCGAACACCCCGCAGCTCCGCTATCGCGGGCCACCACCACCGGGCCCACAGCCGAACACCCCGCAACTCCACCGCTGCACCCTGCCGCCCCGGGACCCGCCGCCGAGCACCTCGCGGCGCTGCTATCGCGGGCCACCACCACAGGATCCCCGGACGAGCAATTCACCGCTCCACCGCTGCATGCCGCCATCACCAGACCCGAGGGCAACCACCTCACAACTCCACCGCCGCATGCCGCCACCACGGCGCCCCCCGCCGAACACCCCGCAACTCCACCGCCGCATGCCGCCACCACCGGACCTGCCGCCGAACACTTCGCTACTCCACCGGCCCGTCGGGAGCCCCAGCCGAAGTCGCCTCCGGTCTCCGCGGCGCCGAACAGCGGGACACCGTACTGGCCTACGACCCGCGACGTTCCACGCCGGAAGTAGTACGGCGCACCCCTGGGCGGGCCCGCCTACAGCCCCGATCGCTACAGGCGCGCGGCCCTTCGCCAGCCAAGCCGGACGCCACCGTCATCGCGATCCCGATCCGGTGCGGGGGCTGGTGGCCTCCGTGTTCTGGGCCGAGGGCGACTTTCCGTGGCTGATCATCCATCGGCGCCACGCTGCTCACCGGCATCGGTCACGCCATCGCAAAGCGGCCTCGTTCCGCTGTGCGTGACCATCGCTGTGGACGTCGACCCAGCTACAGGTTCACGGCCGCGCCCGCCGCGATGGCAGTCCGATTTCGCGACATCGTCCGGATGGTCTGGGCGGCGCTCGTCGCGGCGATCTGAATCGGGCTCGCCTTCACCGACTACGGCCACCTGCGCGCGGCCCTCGTCGGTCTCTCGGCAGACGGGATCACCACCGCCTTCCGGACCCGCGCCGAACGCCGAAGCGCGCTAAGCCGGGACCGCGGGGCCGGGCTCGGGTCGCACGAAACGCACCACGGGCTCCACCACGCGCGCCGCGATCGGACCGAGGACCGCCATCAGCAGCACATAGGCCGAGGCGAGTGGGGCCAAGTCACTGTCGACCGCGCCCACGCTCACCGCCAATCCCGCGATGACGATCGAGAATTCGCCGCGCGCCACCAGCGCCGCACCCGCCCTGGCACGGCCCATCCGCCGGATGCCCTGCCTGCCCGCGGCCCACCACCCGGTCGCGACCTTGGTCACCGTGGTGACCACGGCCAGCAGCACCGCCCAGCCGAGCACCGGCGGGATCGCGCGCGGGTCGGTGCTCAACCCGAAGGCGACGAAGAAGATGGCCGCGAACAGATCCCGCAGCGGCTCCAGCAGTTTCGCGGCCTGGTGCGCCGTCGATCCGGAGATCGCGATGCCGAGCAGGAACGCGCCGACCACCGCCGAGACGTTCAGCGCCGAGGCGACGCCCGCCACCAGCAGCGCCGCGCCGAGCAACTTGAGCAGGAACACCTCGTTGTCGGAGCTGTCCACGACCGCCGACACGTAGCGGCCGTACCGCAGCGCCACCAGCAGCACCAGCGTGATCGTCGTCAGCGCGAGGGCGAGCCCCCGCAGTCCGCTCAGGAAGCTCAGTCCCGCGAGCAGGGAGGTGAGGATCGGCAGGTACACCGCCATGGCCAGATCCTCGAACACCAGAATCGAGAGCACGACCGGGGTTTCGCGGTTACCGAGCCGCCCCAGATCGTCGAGCACCTTGGCGACGATGCCCGAGGAGGAGATGTAGGTGACTCCGCCCATGGTGATCGCGCCGACGATGCCCCAGCCGAGTAACAGCGCCACCACCGCGCCGGGGATCGCGTTGACGACGATGTCGACCAACCCCGCGGGCCAGGATCGTCGCAGACCGGTCACCAGCTCGGCGGCGGTGAATTCCAGGCCGAGCAGCAGAAGCAGCAGCACGACACCGATCTCGCCGGCGACATGGCCGAATTCGTTCGCCTCGGTGAGTTCGATGAACCCGCCCGACCCGAACGCCAATCCCCCCAGCAGATACAGCGGGATCGGCGACATGCCGAACCGTCCCGCCACCCGCCCCAGCATGCCGAGAGCGAAAAGTACCGCTCCGAGCTCGAGGAGGGCGAGCGCGGGAGTGGTCACAGGTCAACCGTGCGACAGGATCTTCGCGGCGGCGTCCAAGCCGTCGGGGGTGCCGACGACCACGAGCAGGTCGTCGGCGGCGAAGGTGAAATCGGGTCCGGGCGAGGGATGCAGCTGACCGGCGCGCATCACCGCGACGATCGAGACCTTGGTGCGGGTGCGCATCGCCGTCTCGCCGAGGGCGCGGCCGTCGTACGGCGAATCGTCGGCGATCGGCAGCTGCCGGGTGGTGATGCCGGGCAGGTCGCGATGGTCCTCGCGGAGTTGGGCCACCAGTTGCGGGGCGCCGAGCAGGTTGGCGAGCACCGCCGCCTCGTCGCTCGTCAGCGGCACCTGCGCGGCGCACGCGTCCGGGTCGTCGAGTTTGGAAACGATCAGATCGATGCTTCCATCGCGGTGGTCGACCACGCCGATCCGGCGGCCCGACCGGGCCTCGAAGTCTTTGCGTACCCCGATACCAGGTAGTGCGGTGACGTCGACGTTCACTTGTTCAGCCTAACTCTTGAAAGATTCGACCAGCGGCAAGGCCGCCGATGGCGCCGCGATGAGAGCCAGCTCGGGAACCACCATCACAAGGCAGTACCCGGCCGGCAGTGCCACCGAACCTCCGACCGCGCGTCATTACTTCGGCGGACCCGCGCCCGTCCGCGCGTGTGCTGTGATGAGTCGGTGAAGCAGTGGAACGCGTTGTCGGCGACCGCGCAGGACGCGCTGGTGGCGGCCTCCGCGTTCCTCTTCGGCGCGATCCTGTACCTGTCCGGGCTGTACCCGATGGCCAGCCGCAGCGGCGACCCGTCGCTCGGCGTCCGGTTCGGTGTGCTCGCGGTGCTGTGCGCGGCGTCGCTGCTGCGGCGGCGGGTGCCGCTGGCGGCCCTGCTGGCGGGCCTGGTTCCGCTCGGCATCGATCTGGCGCTCGGCGCGACGGTGCCGGTGTGGATCATCCACTCGGATCTGATCTATGCGTCCGTCCTGTACGGCACGCGCACGGTCTCGCGTTGGGTGGCGATCGGCTGCGCCGCGCTGTCGTCGGTGCTCGCCGTCGCGGTGTTCACGCTGACCGGCGACTGGCGGGTGCTGGTGCTCGCGGTCGCGGCGGCGGCCACCTTCGTCGGCACGCCGATCTGGTGGGGGCTGTCGGTGCGGACCCACAAGGAGATCGCCGAGGCCGAACGCGCGCGAGCGCAGGCGATGGCTCTGGTGGCGGAGCTGGATCGGCGCGCGGCCGTCGCCGACGAGCGCAAGACGATGGCACGCGATCTGCACGACGTCATCGCGGGGCACCTCTCGGCGATCGCGATCCAGTCCGAGGCGGCGCTCGGCGTGCTGACCCGCCGGGATCCCGATCCCGCGATCACCGGGATCCTCGGATCGATCCGCGCCAACAGCGTCAGCGCGCTCCAGGAGATGCGCACCATGATCGGTCTGCTGCGCCGCGACGACGGTGCGGAGGACGAGCCCGCCGCCCCGCGCACGCTGGCCCAGCTGCCGATGCTGGTGGACGCCGCCCGGTCGGCGGGAACGTCGGTGCGCGTGGCCGATTCACTGGACGACACGCCGCTGCCCAGCGCGGTGGACCAGGCCGCCTACCGAATCATCCAGGAGGCGTTGACGAATGCGATGAAGCACGCGCCCGGTCAGCGCGTCGACATCGCGGTGCGCGCCGATCCGGCGACACTCGACGTCTCGGTGCGCAATCCGGCGCGTGCCGTGACGGTTTCGTCCGAGCCCGCCGATTCCGCGGCGACGCGCCGGGGTCTGGTGAACATGCGCGAGCGCGCCGCGGCGCTGGGCGGCAGCTTCACCGCCGGACCGGACGCGGGCGACTGGACGGTGCGCGCCCGGCTGCCGCTCGGCCTGCCGGAGCCGAGCGCGGGCGAGGCGCGGGGCTATCGGGAGATGCCGGAGCCGAGGGCAGGCGAGGCGCGGGCATGAGCGAACGCCTGCGAGGCGCGGGCATACCCCGAACAGCGGAGGTGGCATGACGATTCGCGTGCTGATCGCCGACGATCACGGCGCGATCCGCGCCGGGTTGCGGATGATCCTGGACAGCACCGAAGGCATCGAAGTGATCGGCGAGGCCGCCGACGGCGATATCGCGGTGGCCCAGGCGAAGGCGCTGCGGCCCGATGTGGTGCTGATGGATGTGCGGATGCCCGGCGTGGACGGCATCACCGCCACCGAGCGCATCACCGCCGATGCCCTGGCGCGGGTGCTGATCCTCACCACCTTCGATCTGGACGAGTACGTCTTTCGCACCTTGCGCGCGGGCGCGTCCGGCTTCGTGCTGAAATCCACGTCGGGACAAGCACTCGTCGACGCGGTGCGCGCGGTCGACGCGGGCGACGGGGTGCTGGCGCCGGAGGTCACCCGTGCCGTGATCGCCGCGTTCGCGTCCACCGCCGCCGACGTCGAACCCGCCGCACCGGACGGGTTCGCCGATCTCACCGAACGCGAACGCGAGGTCCTCGACTGCCTCGGCGACGGTCTGTCGAACGCGCAGATCGCGGCGCGGCTGTTCATCGGGGAGACCACGGTGAAGACCCACGTCTCGCGCGTGCTCACCAAACTCGGTGTGCGGTCCCGTGTTCAGGCCGCGATTCTCGCGCGGCAGGCACGCGAGCGCTGATCGGCGGCACTCAGCCCGTCAGCGGTGCGAAGGTGCCGTCCGGGCCCGGTGTGTACTCGTCCACCGATGTGACGGTGCTCACAGGGAGTGGTCCGTAGAGGTGAGGGAACAGCATCGACTCCGGATCCGTCGGCACGCCCGGCTCCCATTTCACCGGATCCACGAGCAGATTCGCGTCGATACGCAAGAGCACCAGGTCACGACGGCCGGCGAAGAGCCGGTTGGCGGGCAGGTGCGCCTGCTGCGGTGTGGACAGGTGAACGAAACCGACCTCGGCCAACGACGGTGGCCGATGCTCGCCAGTTTGCCGCGCGTTGCGCCACTCGGGCAAAGTACAGATGTGAACCAGCGTGTGAGTGTCGTAGGTCACGGGTAATCTCCCAACAGACCAACTGGATAGGCGTGTTCGTGGGGTGATCGAGTGCCGTCCGATCCCCGAGCTGGGATGTTCGCCATGAGCGAAATCCCAGGTCGTGTTAGAGAAAACACACAGAATCACTTGCGGGAACAATGCCCCCGTCCCGAACGTCTGACAGAGTAGTCATACCACTGCTGGGAAGTAGCGGTAGCGAGCTCGTGGTGAGTGACCACGGGCCCCACACCAGGTGAACGGACTGTAGTGCCGGGAGCCAGGACGGAGGAGTCATGCCAGGAACCCTGACAAGCACCCCACTGACCGCGGTCGATCGTTGCGACCGTTGCGGGGCGGCTGCCCGAGTGCGTGCCGTTCTGCCCGCAGGTGGAGAGTTGCTCTTCTGCCAGCATCACGCGAACGAACACATGGATCGGCTGCGTGAGCTCGAGGCCGTGATCGACACGGAGTCGGCTCCCGCCCTCTGACCGGTTTTCGCTTCCCGACACAACAGCATCGAACAACAGAACACAGCTTCCGCAGCGGGCGACGAAATGTCGCCCGCTGCGGGCGTGTTCGAGACTCTGCGTCACAGTGTTCTAGGTCACATCAGCTCGCGCCGAGCTCGGCGAGGATCCCGTCCAGCAGCCTGCTCACCCCGAACTCGAAAGCGCCGTCCGGATCCGCGGGCGCCTGATACCGCTCCCCCACCGCCGCGCCGACCCGTCCGGCGAGCGGGAACTCCCCGAGCGGCATGACCCGGGCCAGCTCGGGACCGTACCGCTCCCACCACTGCGCGTCGGTCAGCTCCGCCGCGCCGCGGGCCGCGGCCACCGCCATCCGCGCGTTCCCGGTGGCGAATTCGGTCAGCACCGCGATCGCCCGGTCCATCGCGAGGTCCGTGAGACCGATTCCCTCGATGGCCGCCAGCTGACGCTCGTAGCGCCGCATCCGGCCCGGCCCGAGCACCGCGCGCCACGGCGACACCTCCAGCAGCCACGGGTGCGCCAGCACCTCGGCACGGGCCTGGCGCGCGATCTCGGCCATCCGCTCGCGCACCGGCAGCGTCGCGGGAATGGGCACGTCCTCCGCGGCGACGGCGTCGACCATCAGTACGGCCAGCGCTTCCTTGCTCGGCACGTAGGTGTACAGGCTCATCGGCCGCAGGCCCAGCTCGCCCGCGACCGCGCGGATCGACACCTTCTCGTACCCGTCACGGTCGGCCAGCGCCACGGCCGCCGCGACCACGGCGTCGACGCTGACCGTCTGCTTCGGCCCGCGCCCGCCCGCGCGCGGCGGCAGCGACTGCCGCCACAGCAGGTGCAGCAGTTGTCGCGCCTGGTCGTCGTCGCTCTGCTCGGGCAAGGGACTCCTCGGAACAAACCCGGTACGGTCTACGTTGTCACGATACTCCGTACGCCATACGACGATCTAGGGGTTCGCTCTGCCCAGCACACAAGCCACCTACCTGCCCGACCGTCACCTCTTCGCACTGTGGACCTGGACCGGTCGCGGCACCGGACGCGCGCCCGCCGATCTCGGCGACCGGGAGACCCTCACGCTGGCGCTGCCGATCGGGCCGCGCGGGGCCATCGAAATCACCGAGGTCGACTGCGCGCTGATCTCGCCCGCCGATCTCGCCGCGCTGGATTCGAGCAACGGTTCGCCCGTCGAGGGTCACTCGAATCGGGCGCCTTCGGCGGACTCGATCGCGACGACATCCACCGACCCATCCCCCGCACCACGGCCGCCCGCCGAGGACAGTCACTCGGATCGCACGCACTCGGCCGGCTCGATCCCGGCGAAGACCGCCGACCAATCCTCGGCATCGCCACTACCCGACACGGGCCCCTCGCTGCGAGCCTGGCAAACGGTCCTGCGCCACGCCGAACCCGTCGACGCACTGCCCGCAGCCGCCCACGCCGTACCGGACGCCGCGGGCACCGCGATCGTGTCCGCCGCCCGCGCGCTGCGAACCCTGTTGGACACGGAGGCGGTGGCCGCCGACCTCGCGACGACGCTGCACGCCGACCTGCGCCCCTATCAAGCGCGCGGGGTCGGCTGGCTGACCGAGACCACCGCGGCCTTCGGCGGTGCGGTGCTCGCCGACGAGATGGGTCTCGGGAAAACCGTGCAGGCCATCGGTTTTCTGCTCGGGCGTGCGACCGAAGGCGCGCAGCTGGTGGCCTGCCCGACCTCGCTCGTCGGAAACTGGGCGCACGAGATCACCCGTTTCGCACCGGATCTGCACCCGATCGGCTGGCGCGGCGGCGAGCTGACCGCGGGCCCCGGTGACGTCGTCGTGGTCGGCTACCCGATCCTGCGGCTGCACGGTCACGTGCTCGCCGAACACGGCTGGGCGACCGCGGTGTTCGACGAGGCACAGGCGTTGAAGAACCCGCGCACCCAGCTCGCCAAGGCCGCCCGCGCCCTCGTCAGCCCCGCCAAGGTGGCGCTGACCGGCACGCCGATGGAGAACCACCTCGAAGAACTGTGGGCGCTGCTGCACCTGGTCACGCCGCGCCTGTTCGCCCATCGCGGTCAGTTCCGCCGCCGTTTCGTCCGCCCCGTCCAGGAGGGTTCGGCCGCGGCCGCAGCCCGGCTGCGCGACGCCATCGAACCGGTCGTGCTGGCGCGCAAGAAGTTCCAGGTCGCCGCCGCGTTACCCGCCAAGATCCACACCGATCTGCTCTGCGATCTGACCGCCGAACAGGAGACGCTCTACGACCGGCTGCTGGATCGGGCCATCGACGACGGCTTCGGTTCCGGGGCGCAACGTCAGAGCCGCGTGCTCGCCGCACTGACCGCGCTCAAGCAGGTGTGCAACCACCCCGGGCTGGTGACCGGCGACCTCGCCGAGCTGCCCGGCCGGTCGGGCAAGCTGGATCTGTGCACCGACATCGTGGCCACCAACCTCGAGACCGATTCGCCGACACTGATTTTCACCCAGTACCGGCAGACCGGTGAGCTGCTGGTCCGCCATCTGGCCGAACAGTTCGGCGTCACCGCGCCGTTCTTCCACGGCGGGCTGAACCAGGCCGAGCGCGCGGCGATCGTGCGCGATTTCCAGGCCGCGGACGGACCGCCGGTGCTGGTGCTGAGCCTGCGGGCGGCGGGCACCGGGCTCACCCTGACCCGCGCCGCCGACGTCGTCCACTTCGACCGCTGGTGGAATCCCGCGGTGGAGGCGCAGGCCTCCGATCGGGCGCACCGCATCGGTCAGACCCGCACGGTCACCATCACCACCCTCACCTCCGGCACCACCGTCGAGGAGCACATCGCGCGCATGCACGACCGCAAATCCGCGCTGACCGACCTGTCGGACTCGGCGGGCATCGCGGCGCTGGCCCGCCTCGACGACGACCAGCTGGTCGAGATCCTGCGACGGAAGCGAGAGAACTGATGGCGGACAACGAATTCGGCTACACCGCCTGGGGCAGGGACTGGGTGCGGCTGGCCGAACCGCTGCGCCAGACCCGGCCGGATCCGCTGCTGCCCCGCGCCCGCACCATCGCCCGCAATCAGGGCATCCAGGCCACCGTCGAAGGCCGCATTGTGCGCGCGCACCTCCATCGCGGCGGGCAGGCCTCGGTGACACATCTGGAGGTCGCGCCGCTGACCCGCAGGGCGGTGGCCGCGATCGCCGCGGTGATCCCGGATCCGACGCTGCTGACCGACGAGATGCATCGCGCGCTCCGCACCGCTGGCGTGGCTCCGGCGCCGGAGCTCGCGGCCGTCGACTGCTCGTGCTCGGCGCGCACCGAGCGCTGCGTCCACGTGCTGGCGACGCTGTACGACATCGCGCGCCGGGTCGACGAGAACCCGCGGCTGGCGCTGGACATCCAAGGGTATTTCGAAGCGGCGCACAGCGATTCGGAGGTCCGTGCCGAACAGTCGCGCTGGACGCCGATCAACACGCTGGACCCGGGCTGCTTCTTCGAGCTCGCCTGAGGCCAGAGCTCAGGCCGCTGGACGGTGCGCGCGGAAGCGGAAACTGGTTGTCCCAGTCTCGATCTCGACGTCGGTGAACCCGGCGCGGGTCAACCGTTCGCCCGCGCCGTCCGGGGGCACCGGAACACAGGTGTCACCCAGGTGCAGCAGCCGGAATCCCCAGCACCAGATCGCTTGGGCCGCACGGGGAGTCATCACGGTCGAGACCGACCACGGGCACTGGGTGCTGCCGCCGACGCGGGCGCTGTGGATTCCCGGCGGCCACCCGCATCGCACCGGCACCGCCGAGGGCGCCGCCATACGCGGAATCTTCATCGAGCCCGACCGCTGCCCGGTGACCTACCCCGCGCCGACCATGGTGCGGGTGACCCCGTTGCTGCACGAACTGTTCGATCACCTCACCGCGCCCGCGCCGGACGCGGCGCGCAGGGAACGCGCGGAAGCGGTGATCTTCGACCTGCTCGAGCCGGTGGACGTCATCCCGATCGGGGCGCGCCCGCCCGAAGATCCCCGCGCCGGAGCCGTCGCCGACGCGCTGACCCGGGATCCCGCCGACCCGCGCACGCTGGCGGAGTTCGCCGCCGCGACGGCGACCAGTTCGCGCACCCTGGCCCGGTTGTTCCTCGCCGAGACGGGCGTCGGCTTCGGGCAGTGGCGCACTCAGGTCCGCCTGGCCGCCTCGCTGCCGTTGCTCGCGGCGGGCCTGCCGATCGCCAAGATCGCGGTGCGGGTCGGGTACGCGACGCCGAGCGCCTACGTCGCGGCCTTCCGGCGGACCGTCGGCGTCTCACCCGGCCGGTACTTCACCGGCTGAGCATCAGGCGTTGGCGCCGCTGTCCACGGTGAGAATCGCGCCGGTGATGCTGCGGCCCGCGGGACCGGCCAGAAACGCGACGGTGGCGGCGACATCGTCGGCGGTGCCGAAGCGCCCGAGCGCGGCGAAACCGACCTGAGCCGCGGCGTGTTCGCCGTCGGCCGGGTTCATGTCGGTGTCGGTCGAACCCGGCTGCACCAGGTTCACTGTGATCGACCGCGGACCGAGTTCGCGCGCCAGTGCCCTTGTGAATCCGTTGAGCGCCGACTTGCTCAGGTTGTAGAGCGCGAGGCCGCCGAACGGGGCGTGATCGGTGAGGTTGGTGCCGATGCCGATGATCCGGCCGCCCTCGGTCATGTACCCGACGGCGGCTTGGGCGCCGACGAACGCGGCGCGGGCGTGCACGTTCAGCGCCCGGTCGATCTCCTCGACCGTGAACTCCTCGAAGGGCTTGCTCGGGAAGATCCCCGCGTTGTTCACCAGCACGTCGAGCCCGCCCAGTTCCGCGGCGGCGCGGTGCACCGAGTCCGCCACCGCGCCAGCGTCGGCGCTGTCGGCGCGCAGCGCGATCGCGCGCCTGCCCAGCGCCTCGACCTCGGCGACCACGGATTTCGCTGCGGCCTCGGCGCTCTGGTAGGTCAGCGCGACGTCCGCGCCCGCGGCCGCCAGCCGCCGGGCGATGGCCGCGCCGATCCCCCTGCTGCCGCCGGTCACCAGTGCCACCTTGCCGGTCAGGTCGGACATCGGTCCTCCTTTAATTTTGTGTCGATCAGTACATAAATAGCTAAGCCCACCGCCCCGGCGCCGTCAAGGGGTATATTTAACGATCGGCACAGAAAGGAAAGACGCTGTGGCAGAACGGGGTCGTCCCCGCGCCTTCGACCGCTCGGTCGCGCTGCGCCGGGCTATGGAGGTGTTCTGGGAGCACGGCTACGAGGGCGCGTCGATGGGCGATCTCACCGCCGCGATGGGGATCAACTCGCCCAGTCTCTACGCCGCGTTCGGCGGCAAGGAGGCGCTGTTCCGGGAGGCCATCGAGTTGTACGGCCGCACCGACGGCGGCTACACCGACCGTGCCCTGCGCGAGGAGCCCACCGCACGCGCCGCCATCGAGGCGATGCTTCGCGACAATGCCGCGGCCTACACGGCCGGGGACAAACCGCACGGCTGCATGGTGGTGCTGGCCGGGGCGACCTACACGACCCGCAATACCGGCGTGCGCGACTTCCTCGCCGAAAAGCGCAGGGAGAACACCGAAGACATCCACGCGCGCCTGCGCCGCGGGGTCGCCGAGGGCGACCTGCCCGCGCAGATCGACACCGCGGCGCTGGCCGCGTTCTACACGACGGTGCTCTACGGACTGTCCATCCAAGCCAGGGACGGCGCGGCGCTGGACGAACTCACCCGCTCCATCGACTGCGCGATGGCGGCCTGGCCCGGGGGCTGAGAACTACCGACGACGCAATGCCGCGATGCGCTCGCCGAGCTGGTCGGCGGTGGCCAGCGCGGTCGGCGGCCCGCCGCACTCGCGGCGCAGCTCGCCGTGGATCACCCCGTGCGGTTTGCCCGTGCGGTGGTGATGCATGGCCACCAGGCTGTTGAGTTCCTTGCGCAGCTCCCCGAGCTGGTCCGCGGTGGCCACCCGCTCGGCGGCGGTGACGGCCTGCGGCGCGGGGATCACGGTCTTCGTATCGCCGCGATCGGCCAGCTGACGGGCCTGGCGATCGCGCAACAGCGCGCGCATCTGATCGGCGTCGAGCAGGCCGGGGATGCCGAGATAGTCGGCCTCCTCGTCGCTGCCCGCGAAAGTCGCGGTGCCGAACGAGGAGCCGTCGTAGATCACCTGGTCGAGCTCGGCGTCCGCGGCCAGCGCCACGAACTTCTTCTCCTCCTCGCCGGGCTCGTCCTTCTGCTTGGCGGCATCGACGAGCAGTTCGTCGTCCAGGCCGTTCTTCTCCCGGTGCGGCTTGCCGATGACGTGGTCGCGCTGCACCTCCAGCTGCGCGGCCAGATCCAGCAGCACCGGCACCGAGGGCAGGAACACGCTGGCGGTCTCGCCCGCGCGGCGAGCACGCACGAAGCGGCCGATGGCCTGGGCGAAGTAGAGCGGCGTCGAGGCGCTGGTCGCGTAGACGCCGACCGCAAGGCGCGGCACGTCGACGCCCTCCGACACCATGCGGACCGCGACCATCCACGGCTGGGTGTTGTTGCCGAACTCGGCGATCCGGTTCGACGACGCGGGATCGTCGGAGAGCACCAGCGCGGGCCGCTCGCCCGAAATGTGTTCGAGCAGTTCGGCGTAGTCGCGGGCGCGCTCCTGATCGGTGGCGATCACCAGGCCGCCCGCGTCGGGCATGCCGGAGGCCCGCTTCTGCCGCAGCCGGATGTCGGCGGCGCGCAGCACCGAGGAGATCCAGTCGCCCGCGGGGTCGAGGGCGGTGCGCCAAGCGCGCGCGGTCTGTTCGGCATTGAGCGGCTCGCCGAGGCGGGCGGAGTGCTCCTCGCCCGCGCTGTCGCGCCAGTGCGCGTCACCGGAGTAGGCCAGGAAGACCACGGGGCGCACGACGCCGTCGGCCAGCGCCTCGGAGTAACCGTAGGCGTGGTCGGCGCGCGACTTGGGGAAACCGGATTCGTCGGGCTCGTAGGTGACGAACGGGATCTGGCTGTCGTCGGACCGGAACGGCGTACCGGTCAGTGCCAGCCTGCGTGTCGCGTCGCCGAAGGCCTCGGCGGTCGCGTCGCCCCAGCTCTTGGCGTCGCCCGCGTGGTGGATCTCGTCGAGAACGACCAGTGTCCTGCGGTTCTCGGTGCGCACCCGGTGCCGGGAGGGATGCGAGGCGACCTGCGCGTAGGTGACGACGACGCCGTGGTAATCGCCGGAGGTACCGCCGGTGGCGTTGGAGAAACGCGAGTCCAGCTGGATACCGTTGCGGGCCGCCGCGGCCGCCCACTGGTGCTTGAGGTGTTCGGTCGGCGCGACCACCGTGATCTGGTCGACGGTGCGATCGGCGAGCAGTTCCGCCGCCACCCGCAGCGCGAAGGTGGTCTTACCCGCGCCGGGCGTCGCCACGGCGAGGAAGTCGCGCGGCTTCGTAGTCAGGTACTTCGTCAGCGCACGCCGCTGCCACGCGCGGAGCGAGCCACCCCCGGATGCCGGCTTTCCCGAATCGCCCGGCGTTGCCCCATCTCCCGCCGCAGCGCCATCCGACCCAGTCACGCAGAAGACAGTAGCGGCCGGGGACGGCGTGTCGCCAAACCGACGCGGCGGGCGCGATCCGCATCACACAATTCACGTCACACCGCCCCGTGTTCACCTGTTGCCCGCCGACACGATGCGGGGACGGACCGGTGCGCGAGCGCCGAGTGCGCGATGCTGTAGGCACCATGACCGACGACAAACCCCTACCCGCGCGCGGGCCCGAGCCGATCCACAGCGGTGGTGCGGGCGCGCCCCCGCACGGCGCGAAGGTCGTCGTCCTGCGGGTCCGGCACGCCGGGCGGCAGGGTCGCAGGCTGGTGGTCCGGGTGGCCAAGAAGGCGTGGGACGATTCGATCTTCGCCAAGTCCGCGGCGGCCGCCTTCTGGCAGACCCTGTCGCTGGCCCCGCTGCTGCTCGGGGTGCTCGGCAGCCTCGGTTACGTCGGCGGCTGGTTCGGGCCCGACACCGTCGAGATCGTGGAATCCAAGATCATCGCGTTCAGCCGCGACCTGTTCAGCGAGGCCGTGGTGACCGACCTGATCGAACCGACCGTCGGCGACGTGCTCGGCCGCGGGCGCGGCGCGGTGGTGTCGATCGGCTTCGTGCTCTCGCTGTGGGCCGGATCCTCGGCCATGGCGACCTTCGTCGACGCGATCGTCGAGGCACACGACCAGCAGGACGCCAGGCACCCGGTGTGGCAGCGCATCTTCGCGTTGCTGCTGTACGTGCTGTTCCTGGTGGCGGCGGTGTTCATCCTGCCGCTCGTCGCGCTCGGACCCACCCTGATCGGCCGGGCGCTGCCGGACGTGTGGCGCGAGCCGGGCCTGCGCCTGCTGGACGGCTTCTACTATCCCGGCGTCGGCCTGCTGCTCATCGTCGGCCTGACCACGCTGTACAAACTGGCGCTGCACCGCACGCTGCCCTGGCACCGGCTGTTCGCCGGGGCGCTGGTGGCGGGCGTGTTCTTCATGGCGGCCAGCGAGGGGCTGCGCCGGTATCTGTCCTGGATCACCGCCGCCGGCGTGAGCTACGGCGCGCTGGCGACGCCGATCGCCTTCTTGTTGTTCACGTTCTTCCTCGGCTTCGCGGTGATCCTCGGCGCCGAGTTCAACGCGGCGGTGCAGGAGTTCTGGCCCGCCCGCGCGACGCGCATCGAGCAGATGAAGGAGTGGCTCTCCAACCAGGTGCGCGGCGAGACGCCCGACGAGGAGACCGGGCCGGACGCGGCGAGCCGCACGGAATCGGCGCGCGCGATCACCCCGGCCGCGCGGGATGCGGTGCGCAGCTCGGGGTAGTCACGCGGCTCGGTGGCGGACTCAGTCGCCCTTGCGGAGGCTCTCGTAGACCTTCTTGCACTCGGGGCAGACCGGCGAACCGGGCTTCGGCGAGCGGGTCACCGGGAACACCTCGCCGCACAGGGCCACCACCACGGTGCCCATGACGGCGCTCTCGGCGATCCTGTCCTTCTTCACGTAGTGGAAGAACTTCGGGGTGTCGTCGCTCGTCGTCTCGTCGGTGGTCGTATCCGGGCGAACCAGGGTGTCGGTACTCACGGATTCCATGATGCCGTATGACGGCTCGGTGGCGCGCCCGCGCCCGGCGCGGGTGACGAATCGACCTCGGTGTGTGCACCGGGAACACCGGAGTGGAAGACTCGGAGTATGCAGCAGCACGGCGACTCCCCCGACGCCGACGACATCGGCCGCGGTGTTCGCCCGGACGTCACCTCCTCCTCCCCGTCGAGTTCGCGGGGGTATTTCCCCGGCAACGATGCCAAGCACCCGGTGCTCATCACCGAGGCCGCGCCCTCGCTGGAGGATCAGCATCGCGCGCGGGTGCGCAGGTACACGATCCTGATGGCGTTCCGTATTCCCGCGCTGGTGCTGGCCGCGGTCGCCTACAGCGCGTGGGGCAACGCCCTGGTCTCGCTGCTCATCATCGGCGCGTCCGTCCCGCTGCCGTGGATCGCGGTGCTCATCGCCAACGACCGCCCGCCGCGGCGCAAGGACGAACCGAGCCGCTGGGACCACAAGCGCACGGCCATCGAATCCCGGTCGCACAACGCCATCGACGGGTGAGCCAGGTCAGGCGGCGACCCGCCTGCGGATGACGATCGACATCAGCGCCGCCAGCCCGCACAGCGCGCCCGCCACGTACCAGGCCGTGTCGTAGCTGCCCTGCACGTCCCGGATCACGCCCGCGCCGGTGGCCGCGATCGCCGAACCGATCTGGTGTGAGGCGAACACCCAGCCGAAGGCCACCGGCCCGTCCTCGCCGAACAGCTCGCGGCACAGCGCGACGGTGGGCGGCACGGTCGCGATCCAGTCCAGGCCGTAGAAGATCACGAAGACCCACATGCTCGGCTCGGTGTGCGGCGCGAACAGCGAAGGCAGGATCAGCAGCGACAAGCCGCGCAGGGTGTAGTAGGTCAGCAGCAGATAGCGCGGGTCGACCCGATCGGTCAGCCACCCCGAGGCGATGGTGCCCGCCACGTCGAACACGCCGACCAGCGCGAGCAGCCCGGCCGCCGTGGTGGGCGGCATCCCGTGATCGTGGGCCGCGCTGACGAAATGGGTGCCGACCAGGCCGTTGGTGGAGGCGCCGCACACCGCGAAACCGCCCGCGAGCAACCAGAATCCGCGCGTGCGCGCGATCCGCGCCAGCACGGTGAGCGCCCGTGTCGCGCCGCCGCGTGCGGTCGTGCGCAACCCCACCGCCGAGCCCGGTTCCGCGCCGTAGGCCACAACGCCCATGTCGCTGGGGAAATCGCGGATGAACAACAGCACCAGCGGCACCACCGCCAGCGCCGCGCCTGCCACCACCAGCGCGGGCAGCCGCCACCCGTGCTCGTGCGCGAGCGCGGAGACCAGTGGAAGGAAGACCAGTTGCCCGGTCGCGCCCGCCGCCGTCAGCACGCCGGTGACCAGGCCGCGGTGGCGCACGAACCAGCGGCCGGTGATGGTCGCCACGAATGGCATCGACATCGAGCCGACACCGACGCCGACCAGCAGCCCCCACGTCGCGACCAGTTGCCAGGCCTGGGTCATGAAGACGGTCAGCCCGCTGCCCGCCGCGACCAGCACCAGCGCGCAGGCCACCACCCTGCGAATGCCGAACTGGTCCATCAGCGCCGCCGCGAACGGTGAAATGAGCCCGTAGAGCAGCAGATTCAGCGAGACCGCGAATCCGATGGTGCCGTGCGACCAGCCGAACTCGGCGTGCAGCGGATCCATCAGCACACTGGGCACCGAGCGGAACGCCGCCGCGCCGAGCAGGGCGACGAAGCCGACCGCCGCGACACCCCAGGCGGGATGCCACCGCCGCGCCTCCGGATCGACGGGTTCGGCAGGTGCGGTGCGCAGTTCGGTCACCCGCTGAGCTTGCCGGACCGACCACGCACCGAACGAGTGGCACGAATGCCATGAAGCATCGAAATCCTGCCAAACCGGTTCGACAGCCCTCCGGCCGCGCCCTACTGTGTCCCGAGGGCACGGCGGCGCGATGACCTGCGCCACACTCGCCGTGCCTCGCAACACATGCCCGGCGCGGCCGGGTGACCACGGCGCGGGCGCCTCCCGCGCGGCACAGGAGACACAACATGATTCGCTGGGTCTGGGCGTTCCTCGACCGTCCCACACAACGTTTCGACGACTGCGCGGCCTTCTGGTCGACCATCACCGGCACCCAGCTCTCCCCACGACGCGGCGACAACGACCAATTCCTCACGCTGCTCCCCGATCCGGCGCTCTTCGCCGCGGCCGGAGTGAAGATGCAGTCGGTGCACGGCTTGGGCGGCGTGCACCTGGACTTCGACGTCGACCACATCGCCGCCGCCGTCCGCACCGCGCTGGACCTGAACGCCGAACTGGTCGCCAACCACCCGGACTATGCGGTACTGCGCTCGCCGTCCGGCCAGATCTTCTGCTTCACACCGAGCGGGCGCGCCAAGGGCCGCCCCGCTCCCGCCTTCCGCGCCCCCGACGGCACGCTGACCCGCCTCGACCAGGTCTGCCTGGACATCGGCGCGGCCGATTTCGATGTGGAGACGCGCTTCTGGGCCGACCTCACCGGATGGCGGCACACCCCGGGGCGTCTCCCCGAGTTCTCCCGCCTGCGCTCCGAGGAGACGCTGCCGGTCCAGCTGCTGCTGCAACGCCTCGGCGAGGACCGACCGGCCGGTGCCCACATCGACCTGGCCTCCTCCGACATCGAGGCCACCGCGGCCTGGCACCAGTCACTCGGCGCCGGTCTGGTGCAGCGCCACGAGCACTGGATCGTCATGACCGATCCGGCCGACGCGGTGTACTGCATCACCGGCCGCGATCCGAACGGCGTGTGATCAGCACCCGAGCTGCCCGATCCGCGCCGAGCCCCGCGTCCGGTGACACGGGCGACAGGGTGCGGATGCCCGCCGGTAGCGGTGGCAGAGTACCGGTGTGCCTTCGAACCAGACGACCACCGGATCCCTGCTCACCGCCCTGTGCCCGGAGCTGCGGACCGCGCTGACCCGCGTCGGCTACGACGCCGACACGCTGCTGTCGGCGCTGGGTCCGGACGTGCACGCCGCACTGGGCCGCTCCGAGCCGGTGCCGGTGCGGCGGGCCGCGCGGGCGGCAGGCGAGCTGGGCACGCTGATCCGGCTGTTGTTGCTGGGCGACGCCCTGCCCGAGCGAGAGGTGGCGGCGGCGCTCGCACCGGTCGACGTCGAGCGGGCCGTCGCGGCGGGCCTGCTGGCGCGCGACGGCGACGAGATCCGCGCGGCGCTGGACCTGCGTCCGCTGGACGCGGGCGAGGGCAGCCGCTGGATCCTGTCGGATCTGGACGACTCCATGCGCAGGCGCACCCTCACCGAGGATCACGTGCTCGGCGTCGGCCACGCATCGCTGTCGCTGCTGCGCGCCACGCCGACCCGGCCCGTCGGCTCGGTCCTCGACCTGGGCACCGGCTGCGGTGTGCAGGCGGTGCACGCCGCGTCCTACGGGCGCACCGTCACCGCGACCGACGTGAACCCGCGCGCGCTGTGGCTCGCCGAGGCGACCGCGGCGCTCAACGGCCTCGACATCGAACTGCTGGAGGGTTCCTGGTTCGACCCGGTGGCAGGGCGGCGCTTCGACCAGGTGGTCGCCAACCCGCCCTTCGTCGTCGGACCCGCTCGCATCGAGCACACCTACCGGGATTCGGGTCTGGCGCTGGACGGGGCCAGCGAACTGGTGGTCTCGCGAGCGCCGGACCTGCTCGTGCCAGGCGGCACCGCGGCCATGCTGGCCGCCTGGGTGCACGTGGACGGCGAGGACTGGCGCCAGCGCGTGTCCTCCTGGCTGCCCGCCGACGGCGTCGACGCCTGGGTGGTGCAGCGCGATGTCGCCGATCCCGCGCTGTACGTCGGCACCTGGCTGCGCGACGCGGGCCTCGACCCGCGCGATCCGGCGGCGCAGGCCCGCGCCGAGCAGTGGCTGGACGCGTTCGCGGCCGCCGACGTGGCGGGCATCGGCTTCGGTTTCGTCTACTTGCGCACCATCGACGGCCCCACCGAACTACTCGCCGAAGACCTCACGCACGGCTTCGACGACCCGCTCGGCGCCGAGGTGAGCGCCTATTTCGAGCGCTCGGCCTGGCTGCGCGCCGTGGCGGGCGACGAAAACCTCGCCTGGTCAGCACGTTTCACGGTCCCGCAGGCGACCGCGCTCGAGCGGGTGTTTCTCCCCGGCCCCGAAGGCTGGGACGAGCGCGTCGCGCGGCTGCACCGCGGCGACGGCCCGCGCTGGCAGCACGAGGTGGATGAGACGACGATCTCGCTGGTCGCGGGAATGCGGCCGGACGGACTGCCGTTGTACGAGCTGATCGAACTGCTGGCGCTCGCCCACGGATTCGAGGAGGTGACGCCGGAGTTCGCGGCCGACGCGCTGACCGTCGTCGCCGGATTGGTCCGGCACGGGCTGATCGCTCCCGTGTAAGCGCGGGGCAACCGGGTAGGCGTCGGCGGAGGCATCGGACAGGGAGCCGTTCCCGCCCGTGGGGGTTCTCAGGAACTTCTCAGACGTAGGTGGCCGAAACCGCAGTTCAGAAGCGGTTTATCGGCGCGGGAGCGGGGAACTTTCTCTCTGTCGGGTCCGTTGATCGGAGTGAGACACCACCGACAGGAGGCAAGTCATGACCAGCCCCGCCACCACTCGAGTGCGCGCCAGCGAATTGGACCTCGACGCCCAGAGCCCTGCCGCCGACTTGGTACGCGTGTACCTGAACGGAATCGGCCGCACCGCGCTGCTCACGGCTGCCGACGAGGTCGAGCTGGCCAAGCGCATCGAGGCGGGCCTCTACGCCCAGCACCTGCTGGAAACGGGCAAGCGGCTTTCCGCCGGCCGGAAGAAGGATCTCGCCATCATCGTGCGCGATGGCCAGGCCGCCCGGGCTCACCTGCTCGAAGCCAACCTGCGCCTCGTGGTCTCGCTCGCCAAGCGCTACACCGGCCGCGGCATGCCGCTGCTCGACCTCATCCAGGAGGGCAATCTCGGCCTGATCCGGGCGATGGAGAAGTTCGACTACGCCAAGGGCTTCAAGTTCTCCACCTACGCCACCTGGTGGATCCGGCAGGCGATCACCCGCGGCATGGCCGATCAGAGCCGCACCATCCGCCTGCCCGTCCACCTCGTCGAGCAGGTGAACAAGCTGGCCAGGATCAAGCGTGAGCTGCACCAGCAACTGGGCCGCGAAGCCACCGACGAAGAACTGGCCAACGAGTCGGGCATCCCGGTCGACAAGATCTCCGATCTGCTCGACCACAGCCGCGACCCGGTGAGCCTGGACATGCCGGTCGGCAACGACGAAGAGGCGCCGCTGGGCGATTTCATCGAGGACTCCGAGGCCACCTCGGCCGAGTCCGCGGTGATCGCGGGACTGCTGCACCACGACGTGCGCAGCGTGCTCGCCACCCTGGACGAGCGCGAACAGCAGGTCATCCGCCTGCGCTTCGGCCTGGACGACGGCCAGCCGCGCACCCTGGACCAGATCGGCAAGCTCTTCGGCCTGTCCCGCGAGCGGGTGCGTCAGATCGAGCGTGAGGTCATGTCGAAGCTGCGCAAGGGCGAGCGGGCCGACCGCCTGCGGGCCTACGCCAGCTGACCCATCGACGCCGGGTGTTTTCCGAGGCGCCCCGGCGTCCGAACTCGGTGGCCGATGCGTCACCGCACAGACGTCGACCGGTGTCCGCGCGACCCGTCCCCTCCGGGTTCCGCGCGAACCGGTCGGCGAACTCCCGCTCGAGAGGCCGGGTCGACGGCGACGTCGTAGCCGACCGTGTCACCACTCATGCCAACCGCCGCGGGCCGACATCGAACCGGCTCGGCTCGGGACCGATGCGAGCGCGCGCGTAGAGGATCTCCGCCGAGGTCGGCGAGGCCAGAACCGGATCGAAGGACAGCTCGCGCATTTCCGGGATGTCATCGAACAGCGCCGAAATCCTTTGGGCCAGTTCGGCGAGCGCGGCCTTGTCGACCCGCGGACTGGCCGGCGTGCCGGACAGCAGCGGGGCCGCGCGCGGCGCGTCGATCAGGGCCGCCGCCTCGTCGCTGGTCAGCGGAAGCGCGCGATAGGCGCGGTCGCCGAGCAATTCGATGATCGTGCCGGACAGGCCGAACTCGATCACCGATCCGAAGGACGGGTCGTCCTGGACGCGCAGTGTGCAGCCCACGCCCTTGGTCGCCATCTTCTGAATGTGCAGCACCGGATCGCCGCAGACCTCCACCAGGTCGGTATAGGCCTGGCGCACCGCCTCCGGTCGCCAGAGGTCCAGGCGCACACCGGTCAGATCGGGCCTGCGCCGCCACATCTCCCCGGTGGCCTTCGCCGCCACCGGATATCCCAGTTCCTCGGCCGCGGCCACCGCCTGCTCGGCGTCGCGCACCTCGCGGAACTCGACCACCTGGATGCCGTAACAGGCGAGCAGCTCGACGGCCTCCAGATCCGTCAACCAGCGGCCGCCGGAATCACCCATCCACCGTGCCACCAGTCCCCTGGCCCGCTCGGCATCGATCCCGTCCGGTCGCACCACCGCCGACACGGGTTTGTCTCGCCACTCCGCGTAGCGGCGGACCCGGGCCAGCGCACGCGCCGCCCGTTCGGGATCCGGATACGACGGAATCGATCCGCGCACGGCCATCCCGCCCTGACCGCGCACCGCGAGCAGATGCGGGATGCCCTGCTCGGCGACGAACGTGGTGAGGATCGGCTTGTCGACCTCGGGCACCGCCGCGGCGGCGGCCCGGATAGCGTCGGCGAACCCGGCCACCGGCGGCGGCACCGGCGGCGCGAAAACCACGATGACGGAATCGATCTCGGGTGAGCGCAGGGCCGCGACCACGGCGTCCAGGTACTCGCCCGGCGTCGCCTGCGGACCCAGATTCACCGGGTCGGCCACATCCAGGCCCTCGCCGCGGGCCGCGTCGAGGGCCAGCCAGCTCAGCGCGGTGCTGTTGCTGACCACCGCCAGGCGCGACCCGCCGGGCAGTGGTTGATAGCCGAGCAGCGCCGCGCAGTCGAACAACTCCGAGATCGAGTCCACCTGCACGATGCCCGCCTGCGCGAACAGGTCCCGCACGATCGAGCGATCCATGTCGCGCGCAGGCTGGCTGCGCGCCGCCTGCCGCCCGCTGCTCACCGCGACGATCGGTTTGGTGCGCGCCACCCGGCGCGCGATCCGCGAGAACTTGCGCGGATTACCGAAGCTCTCCAGGTACAACAGGATCACGTCGGTGTCGGGCGCGGTGTCCCAATACTGGAGTAAGTCGTTGCCGGATACATCGGCGCGGTTGCCCGCCGAGACGAACGTCGAGAGCCCCAGGTTCCGCGCGGCGGCCTCGCCGAGAATGGCGGCGCCCAACGGCCCGGACTGACAGAAGAACCCGATCCGCCCGCGCGCGGGCAGCACCGGCGCCAGCGTCGCGTTCAGCGACACCGCCGGATCGGTGTTCGCGATGCCCAGCGCGCTGGGACCGACCACCCGCATGCCGTGCACCCTGGCGGCCGCCACCAGGGCGCGCTCGGCGGCGAGGCCCTCCGCACCGGTCTCGCCGAACCCGGCGGTGAGCACCACCAAACCCTTGACGCCCTTGGCCATACAGTCGTCGAGGACCGAGTCGATCGCCGCGGCGGGCACCGCGACCACCGCCAAGTCCACCTCGTCGGGAATCTCGCGCACGGTGGCGTAGGCGCGCACCCCGCGCACCGACTTCCTGGTGGGGTTGACCGGGTACACCGGCCCTTGGAACACACCCGACAGCAGGTTCGCCAGCACCGCTCCGCCGACCCGCCCGGCGGCGGGCGTGGCGCCGATCACTGCGACCGAACCGGGCGCGAGGAGATTCCCGACACTGCGCGCCTCGGAGGCGCGTTCGCGCGAATCCCGTACGGTCACCAGGGCTTCGGTGGGGTCGATGGCGAACTCCAGGTGCAGCACCGAGCCGTCCCTGCTCCGCTCGACCTGGTAGCCGGCCTCCCGGAACACGGTGACCATCACGGTGTTCTCGGCGAGCACCTCCGCGACGAAGGTCTCGATCTTGCTCTCCGCCGCCGCGCCCGCCAGGTGCTCGAGCAGGATGGAGCCGAGGCCGCGCCCCTGGTGCCCGTCGGCCACCACGAAGGCGACCTCGGCGGCGCGGGGCCCGTTACGCTCCAGCAGTTCGTAGCGGCCGACCGCGATGATCTGATCACCGAGCTCCACCACCAAGCCGACCCGGTCGTGATAGTCGAGGTGGGTGGTCCGGTACAGGTCCTTGGGCGAAATGCGCGGGTAGGGGCCGAAATACCGCAGGTACCTGGTGCGGTCGGAGAGCGCGGCGTGGAATTCCTGGAGCCCGTCGCCGTCCTCGGGGGTCACCGGCCGCAGTCGCACCACCCCGCCGTCGGAGGCGAGCACGTCGGCGAACCAGTGCTGCGGCGGCGGGGGCGGCGTCGCGGGGGTGGACAGAGAGTCCGGGACGGGGATCTGCTCAGTCACGGGGGTCCTCCGGATCCAAGCCGAGCAAACCGAAGCTGGCTCGGCGCGTTGCCAATACGGCCGTATCGACGGCCCGCTGCGCCCGATCGGCGCGCGCGTCTCCAGTCTCCCCCGTCCCGCCGGGCCCGTCCCACGGACGATACGTGATGTCGCCCCCTTCGCCCATGGTGCGCGGCGGCTCTGTGTTCGGGGCCACGGACCGCACCAGATCGATCCAGTTCTGCGGCACCGCGGTTTCCGGCGCGATGTCGCGATCCAGCGCGGTGGCCAGCAGGTGTGTCCAAGCTCTCGGCACCACCCGGACCAGGCCGTAACCGCCGCCGCCGACGGCCAGCCAGCGTCCCTCGGCGTAGCGGTCGGCGAGGTCGCGCATCGCGCGGAACGCCGCGCGCTGCCCGTCCACCGTGAGCTCCAAATCGGCGAGCGGATCCTCGCGGTGGGTGTCCACACCGCACTGGCTCACCACGATCTGCGGGCGGAACGCCTCCACCGCGCCCGGTACCACCGCGTGGAAACCCCGTAGCCACTGGGCATCTCGGGTGCCAGGCAGCAGCGCGAGGTTGATCGCGGTGCCGTCGGCCGCGCCCACGCCGGTCTCCTCGGGCCAGCCGGTGTTGGGCCACAGGGTCGCCGGATGCTGATGGATCGAGACGGTGAGCACCCGCGGGTCCGCGTAGAAGGCGCGTTGTACCCCGTCGCCGTGGTGCACGTCGACGTCGAGGTAGGCGATGCGGTCGAAACCGTGGTCGAGCAGCCAGGAGATCGCCACGGCCGCATCGTTGTAGACGCAGAAGCCGGAGGCGGTCGAGGCCATCGCGTGGTGCATGCCGCCGCCGATGCTGATCGCCCGGCGGGTACGGCCCTCGGCGATCGCGCGCGCCGCGGCCAGCGTGCCGCCGACGATGATCGAGGCCGCCTGGTGCATGCGCGGGAACACCGGGTTGTCCGGCGACCCCAGGCCGTAAGGCGGGGCGAGCGGCTCGCCCGCGGGCGCCACCGCGTGCTCGACCGCCTCGATGTAGTCGGCGGTGTGCACGCGCAGCAGATCGGCGCGGTCCGCGGGCGCGGGCTCCACCCGCTCGACACCGTCGAGCAATCCCAGACTTTCGGCCAGCGCCATGGTGAACTTCAGTCGCGCCGGTTTCATGGGGTGCTCCGGCGTCCAGCTGTAGTCGAGGAAGCGATTACTCCACACGACGGTGCCCGAACTCCGGTGCGCCCCTGGGTCGCGGGACGACGCCGAGGGTGCAGTGGCCATGCTCGCAACGGTACGCGGGAAGCTAGGAACCCCGTCGGGCGTTTGTATGCAGTAGAAATAGAGCAAGTACGAACACGGCGACAGGCCGTGCGCCGACACGATTCCGATGGCGGGACGCGAACCGACACGGCACACGGTGCTGTCGCCGTGCGTGGGTAGAATTCGTGCCGACGAAGGGGTAACAGGTGAAGGATCTGGTCGACACCACGGAGATGTACCTCCGTACCATCTACGACCTCGAGGAGGAGGGCGTGGTGCCCCTGCGCGCCCGGATCGCCGAGCGCCTCGAGCAGAGCGGCCCAACCGTGAGCCAGACGGTCGCCCGTATGGAGCGCGACGGCCTGCTGCTCGTCGCGGGCGATCGCCATCTCGAGCTCACCGACAAGGGCCGCAGTATGGCCGTCGCGGTGATGCGCAAGCACCGGCTCGCCGAGCGGCTTCTGGTCGACATCATCGGCCTGGACTGGCAGAACGTGCACGCCGAGGCATGCCGCTGGGAGCACGTGATGAGCGAGGACGTCGAGCGGCGTCTGGTCGAGGTGCTCAACCACCCCACCACCTCGCCGTACGGCAACCCCATCCCCGGCCTGGACGAGCTGGGCATCACCGCGCCCGCCGCGGTCGAGGAGACGTTGGTCCGGCTCTCCGATCTGCCGCACGGCCAGGTGCACGCGGTCGTCGTGCGCCGCCTCGCCGAGCACATCCAGACCGACCCGGAGGTCATCGGCCAGCTGCGCGAGGCCGGTGTGGTGCCCGACGCGCGCGTGACGGTCGAGACCAAGCCCGGATCCGTGGTGATCAGCGTGCCCGGCCACGACAACGGCTTCGAGCTGTCGGACGAAATGGCCCACGCCGTCCAGGTGAAGCTGGTCTGATCCGTGAAACTTCTGGTCACGGGCGGCGCGGGTTACGTCGGGGGCGTCTGCGCGCAGGTGTTGTTGGAAGACGGCCACGAGGTGGTCGTCGTCGACGATCTGTCCACCGGTAACGCTGACGGCGTCCCGGCGGGCGCGCGCTTCGTCGAGGGCGATATCGCCGAGGTCGCGCCCCCGCTGCTGCGCGGCGAAACCTTCGACGGCGTCCTGCATTTCGCGGCCCAGTCGCTGGTCGGCGAGTCGGTGCAGCAGCCGGAGAAGTACTGGCACGGCAATGTCGTCAAGACGCTGGAGCTGCTGGAGGCCATGCGGGCGACGGGCACCCCACGCCTGGTGTTCTCCTCGACCGCCGCCGTGTACGGCGAACCCGAGCAGGTGCCGATCACCGAGGACGCGCCGACCCGGCCGACCAACCCCTACGGCGCGTCGAAGCTCGCCATCGACCACGCGATCACCTCCTACGCGATCGCGCACGGCTTGGCCGCGACCAGCCTGCGATACTTCAACGTCGCGGGCGCCTACGGCGGCCTCGGCGAGAACCGCGTGGTGGAAACGCATCTCATCCCCCTCGTGCTCCAGGTCGCGCTGGGCCACCGCAAGGCCATCTCCGTCTTCGGCACCGACTGGCCGACTCCCGACGGCACCGCGGTGCGCGACTACATCCACATCCGTGATCTGGCCGAGGCCCACCTGCTCGCGCTGCGCTCGGCCGAGGCCGGCGTGCACCGCGTCTACAACCTCGGCAGCGGCGCGGGATTCTCTGTGCGCGAAGTGATCTCGGCGTGCGAGCGGGTCACCGGCCTGCCCATCGCCGCCCAGGACGCACCGCGCCGCCCGGGCGACCCGGCCACTCTGATCGCCTCCAGCGAACGGGCGATCGCCGAACTCGGCTGGCGGCCCGAACACAACGATCTCGACGAGATCGTCGCCGACGCTTGGGAGTTCCTGCGCTCGCTGGGTTCGCGCGCACACAGCGCGCCCTAGCCGCGCGCCGGACCGTAGGCGCCGCAGCGGCTCGCCTGGGTCTCGCGTCATCGGGTCATCGGCCCGAGGTCGACGCCGAGCCACGCGGCGGTGGCATGGCCGCTGCGGGCGAGCCTGCGCAACTGTTCCGGGCGCATGCCCGCACGCAGCGCGGTCTCCAGCAGGATCGCCATCGCGTGGGACGGGTCGGCGTCCAACGCCGCCTCCAGGGCGATGCCCGCGAACGGTCCGTCGCCGCGCAGGTAGGCGCTGTACCCGAGCAGTGCCGCGAACTCCGCGCGGTCCGGCCCGGACGAACCACGGACGAGGGTCAGCCAGAGCCGTTCGGCCGCCGCCGCGTGGTCACCGGCGGCCAGCGCGAACATCGCGTCGCGGACCGTCCGGTCACGCAGGGCGGCAACGAGTTCCGCGATCTCCGGGGCGGCGAGCACGGCGCCGGATTCGACGTTGGCGACCTGCCACAGCACGTGTTCCAGCGCCCGCCTGCGGTATCCGGCCAGCTCGTCGTGCCGGACCGCCCTGGCGAACCGGTCCCGCGCGACCGCCACCGCGCTGTCGAGTTGTGCGCCGACCTCGGCGCACAGTGCCGGGTCCGCGGCCACGCGCTCGGTGAGCTCCGAGCGGGAGCGCAGGATCGGCCGTCCGTCCAGCACGTGCGCCAGCGCCACCGTGGACGCGCTCGGATCCGGCACCGTGCCGCCGCCCGACCGGTCCAGCAGGCTCCACCACGGCCGTCCCTCCTCGATCGCGGCCACCGCCCATGCGCCGACGATCCCGATGCCGTCGGCACCGAGCCGTTCGGACAGCGCGGCGATCAGTGCACGCCCCGCCGCACCGCGTCGCGCCGCGCGCCGGGCCTTGCGAACGGGCAGGCCGGCCCGATCGTCGACGATCACCGCCAGCACCTCGGTCGCGCGCTCCGCGGCGCAGATCTGACCGATGAGCACGGCGAACGACGCGGCAAGACCGCGACGCCCGCCTTCCGGCTCCAGGTCGAAGCGCAGTACCGCGGCGATGACCGGGCTCGCGCCGGGCTCGGCGGGCCCGAGCACCGCGACGACGAGCGAGCGAGATGGATAGAACCCGACCATCGCGGGGACCGCGGCGATCAGCTCGCCAGGATCGTCGACCCGCAGCGGTCGCGTCGAGTACCCACCGCGATACAGCGGCGACGGCTGTCCGCACAGCACGCTCGCCCCTGGATCGTCCTCCTCGCTCGTCCGGCGGCGCCGCGAGCCGGCTAACGCCGGCGGCCGTAGGCACAGCCGCGGCTGCGCGCCTCCCG